>JAKPTB010000128.1 GCA_029555205.1 Bacillota bacterium | reverse complement strand
TGGTTGTTCTTATAAGTCAGAGCTTCGTTGTAAGGCGTCTCACCGTCAAAGAGGGAGAGCAGGTCACCGCTGCCGGCCAGCGTCTTGGGCGTGGAAAGAACTTGCCACTTGCTGGGCTCCAGGATCCGGACCATTTCCGTTGCGGACGCCAGAGGTCCGATTAATGCTTCGTCCTTAATGTTGTTAGCTTCGTCGACAACCTTGATAATGAAGGACTTGCCGCAAGCGTTCACCGGGTACACGAAGAAGTCGCTCTTGCTGCCGTCGTAAGGCACGTTGGGATGTTCAAGGTAGGCACCATGACCGTAACGACCCTCGGCTTCAAATTCCAGGACGCCGTTTTCAGCGTAGGCCTCGGTGTCCCAGGTTACCAGGAAGTCGTCGGGGCCGCCTTTGAAGTTAAAGGGCTTGCGAGTTACCGGGTCAAGGATTTCCACCCGGAGGTCCACCTGCTCGTCGTAGTGGACGGAAACCTTAATGGGCCAGCCGTCACGCGGAGAGTCTGACCAAGTTTCATTCTTTGGTGTGCAGCCATCGCCGAGCACCAGCGGGGTCACTTCCAGCATGCAGGCGTTGTAATTGACTTCAATACCGCACTGTTCCCAGATCTTGTTTACTCCGTTGATGATGGCGCTGTACTGCATGTTAATTAAACCCGGGTGAGTAGGCATAAAGTATACTTTTTTAGCAACTGATTTACCTACCGGGATGAATGTGTGGTCAATTTGATTCGCATCTTTCAGGCAAGGATCATCGTCATAGAAGATTCCGGCCAGTTTTTGCTTCCCATTCTCAAGGTAGTAAGCCTTCAGGTCTACCTTGATGTTGTGGGCGTCATATCCCTCACAGGAATCCACATTTTCAGTTACGTTGCAGTACTTGTCAATCAATGTAACATCGATCTCGTAAGACCTGCACTCATCTGCGCAACAAATCGGGTTCATGGGATTGGCTATTTCGATTTGGTCGGGAAGTACCGGCCCCCTGATTGCAAAGGGCGCTCCCGCGATAATTTTAACTTCAACATCTTTAGAAGCCACCCAGGCGTGGTCCGCGCAAGCCGGTTCATAGAGACCCAAAACGATATGTCTGCGTTCAGCATCTAGACCTCCGACAGCTTCAATCGCATTGGCAATGTCTTCTTTAGACTCGGCCGCCACCTGGTGTTCAGGTACGGTGACGAAATACCTCAAGCAGCTATCCTCATTATTGTCCGCCGCCTCAATTGTCCGGGCAAAGACTACAATGTCCTTGTTTAATCCGGCAGCCGGCAATTCGAGGGTAGCATTGAATATGCCGTCTTTATCAACAGAGGTTGCTACGCACGGGATCGGATCACCACTAGAGGCGTCCTTACAAACTTGATTCTTGCCGCAGGGATCCATTGTCCATACTGCATCATCCGCGCTGACGAGGGGCTTATAAGTATAGACAGGATTTTGATTGCAGTCATAATCTGTCTTCCTCTCCATCAGGCAGATCACCACAGGCCACGAGTTTTTACCGACCCAGGGAGCATACTCTTCGCAAGATCCTTCTGCAGGGTATTCGGTGCTATAAACTTGGCCTCTAACACTTACAACACTGCCGGCAACCAGACAACTGTCCTCAACTATCTCCAACTCCAGGTATTCAACCGTCGGCACAACCTCCAGGACGGTGCACATAGGAGCAAAACAATTGGTAACGGTATGGCTGACGCACAGATTATAGTTTGCACTCGGGGTCCTTGGGGTTAAAACCTCCAACCCCTCGACTTTGAAACCTGTTACCTTGGCGTTGCCCGCAAGAGCCAGGCTCTGCCTTTCAATAACCAGGTAAACCCGGTCGGCCACCGACGCAGGGTTGTCGCAGGCGGCTTCACCTTCTTCAACGACTGGCACCACGGGAACCATGTATTCAGTTCCATCAATGGTTAGATAGACAGGTATCTGCTTCCCGTCGGCACCCTTCAAGTTATCGGATTCAAAGTTATAGTTATTGGTACCCGTCCACGGGAAATCGATAATCAAGCCTTTAAACCCTGGGTGACCGTAAGGAACATCACTGCAAAATGTGTTCAGGTCAACTTCGAAACCACTGCCCTCGATTGTCAAATCGTAGGTGTGGTCCGCCTTTAATACATGTGACGGCTCGGTTACCGTAACACCGGCCAGAGCGGTACCGGCAAACACAAAGCAGCAAAGGGCAAGCACGGCGATAAGCACTGCTGCCTTATGCCACTTAAAACTGCATGTTGACACTAAAAATTCCCTCCTTTTAAATCTAATTTCTAAGTTAACATATCGTTAACTAAGGTGAATCCCTTAAATTTCCTATTACCCACCCCTTTCCTACCTTAGTTAATTGGTTACTCAAATGGGGACGGACATCACCCCTTTCAAGATTTCTGGGATGCGAAATCAATAACCCAACCAGGGTAAGCAAACAACCCTGGTTATGACTCTCTTTTTTAGACTCAAATGTGAAGTAAAAAGTTCCCTCTATGCAATTATTTCTGCCGGTTTTGGTCAACTTTGTTATATTTTTTTTAACCCATTTCGACACAAGGCGGAATGAATCCTTCCCACGATAAAAATTATTGCTTGTTGTGTTGCAACCAGCAACAAAAGCCGGGTAACCCAGAAATACCTGTGAACATATTTACTGGCGCGGCTCAAGTTGACTTCTTCTGGGAAATGTTAGTAGCAGGACAAGTTAATTATTACCCAGTCCGGTTATCCTTGTCAATAATTTATGTGTCGAACAGCCCTTGCTGCGTAACCGGTGGCGAGGTGCCAGCGCTGAAGAATCAGGAAGTGTGCCTGCTCTCTCCGCATATTTAGATATTTCTTTAATCTGTATGAATATGTAATTCCAGCAAAGATCTAACTGGACGCTGTGTCAACAGACCCGGGGGCATTCTTGAAGGCAGCGCCTCCAACGTTCAGGAAACCACACGCCTACAGTATATTCACCCGGCTTTCGGATGATTACCGGCCCGGCGCTGTTTGCGCTAATTACCGGACCGTGAAGGCGCTGCAGGTATTACAAACCGGCTAATTAGCGAATAATTCCCGGAAAAGCGGCTGCACAGCACAACGCGGCATCACTGCCTCCCGGCGTTCCCCTGCCGTACCCCGGCCTGCGATAGGGCGCGGTGGTTCATGTTAATGAACATCCCTGCGGGGCGGGCGGGGTCCGAAAAACTGGTAGTAGTTGCACTGGATCCGGCCGTTGTAGAGCTTCCTTTTTTTGTCGGCCCGCCTGCCGAACAGGCGCTCGAAATCCGGGTGGGCCGTGAGCACATAGTAAGACCAGGTGTCCAACTCCCGGAAGGCCGCCCCCATTTCCCGGTAGAGCCCCTCCACCTGGGACCTGTCCCCCAGCCGCTCGCCGTAGGGCGGGTTGCAGATCAGGTAACCGTACTTATGCGCCGAACGCAGTTCCGCCACGGGCAGCTTCTGAAAAAACACATTTTCCGCCACGCCCGCCTGACGGGCATGGTAGCGCGCCAGGCCCAGCACCCCGCCGTCGATGTCGGAACCCAGGGTCCGGACAGGCCGGTCGCGCCGGGCGAGGTCCGCGGCCTCCTCCCTGGCCTTTTTCCAGAGGGATGCGGGAACAGCGGGCCATTTCTCCGCGGCAAAGGAGCGGTTGGCACCGGGGGCCAGGTTCAGTCCAATCAGGGCGGCCTCGATGGGCAGCGTGCCCGAGCCGCAGAGAGGGTCAATAAAGGGACGGTCCGGGCACCAGCGGCTCAGCAGGACCAGCGCAGCGGCCAAGGTCTCCTTGAGGGGGGCGGGACTGCCCAGCCTGCGGTAACCCCGTTTGTGCAGCCCGGCCCCGCTGGTGTCCAGGGTGAGGGTGGCCAGATCGTTGAGCAGGGCCACCTCAATGGTGTAGCGGGGGCCGTCTTCTTCGAACCAATCCCGCCTGTAAACCTGCTTCATCTTTTCCACAACCGCCTTTTTGACGATGGCCTGGCAGTCCGGCACACTGTGCAGCCGGGATTTGACGGATTTGCCCTCCACGGGAAAGGCGGCGTTTTCCGGCAGCCAGTCCGGCCAGGGCAGGGCTTTGGTCTGTTGAAAGAGCTCCTCAAAGCTGCGGGCCTGGAATTCGCCCATTTTGACCAGCACCCGGTCGGCGGAGCGCAGCCAGAGGTTGGCCCGGCAGATGGCGGCCTCGTCCCCGGCGAAGGTAACCCGGGCGTTTTCCACCATCATATCTTCGTAGCCAAGCTCTTTTACTTCCCGCGCCACTACGGCCTCCAGGCCAAAGGTAGCCGTGGCGATCAGCTGAATTTTGCTCATGGGTCGTCTCCTTCCGGTCAGGTCGTAGGCCGGGGTCAGGCTTGAAATATTCACTTATAATAAGTGAATATTTCAAGCCTGACCCCTATACTGCTATGCTGTCTTTCTTACTATACTTTACCATCAGCGCAACTGCCTGTCATGTTTGAACAAAAAATTAAAAAGAATTTTAGTATTATGGCGCCAAAAAAAAGGCGGGTATACTCTACCCGTCTAAAATAAGCTCAACGCCTGAAAATAATGTGCTTCTGCCAGCGCCGCCGGGTGTCGGGATAGTCGACCCGGTAGTGCCCGCCGCGGCTTTCCCTGCGGGCCAGGGCCGCCTCGGCCACCATTTCGCCCACCTGGAGCATGTTTTTGACCTCCATCTGTCCCGCGTCTTCAACCCCGTGCCGGAACAGGTAGCCCCAGTGGTCGAAGAACTTGAGGGCTTCCTTGAGACCGCTGCCGCTGCGGACCGGCCCCACCTTGTCCCCCATCAGCACTTCCAGTTCCTTGCGGAGGGCCGCGTAGTCGATCCCGGCCGGCTCCAGGAGCCAGTCACAGGCAAACTCCGGGCGGCGCGGCTGGTAGTCTTTCAAAAATTTCCTGGTCTCCTCCACAATCCGGCCCCCGAACACCAGGCCGTCCAGCAGGGAATTGCTGGCCAGCCGGTTGGCGCCGTGCACGCCCGGACAGGAGACCTCGCCGCAGGCGTAGAGACCCCGGACGCTGGTTTCACCCACCAGGTTGGTTTTGACACCGCCCATCATGTAGTGGGCGGCCGGGGCCACCGGGATCGGGTCCACGGTGATGTCCAGCTTGTAGGCGGCGCAGGTTTTGGTGATATTGGGAAACCTCAACCTGACCACTTCAGGGTCCAGGTGAGTCAGGTCGAGATAAACGATGTTCGAGTTGGTCACGGCCATTTCCTTTAAAATGGCCCGCACCACGATATCCCTGGGCGCCAGCTCGGCCAGGTCGTGGTAGCGGGGCATGAAGCGCTGCCCCTGGCAGTTGCGCAGGTAGGCTCCCTCCCCCCGGACCGCCTCGGAGATTAAAAAGCGCGGGGCGCCGGGCAGGTTCAATACTGTGGGGTGGGACTGGATGAACTCCATATCCATAACTTCCGCCCCGGCCCGGAAGGCAATGGCTATGCCGTCCCCCGTGGCTATCTCCGGGTTGGTGTTATGCTCAAAGAGCCGGCCCAGGCCCCCTGTGGCCAGGACCACCACCTTACCGCGAAAGACCCGGAAGGAGCGCCTGTCCCTGTCGTAGGCCAGCACTCCGTAGCAGGTGTTTTCCCGCACCAGCAGGTCCACAACGTAGTGGTTTTCCAGCACTTTGATGTTATTGTCCTCCTGGACGCGCCCGGTCAGCACCCGCTGGATCTCCGCCCCGGTGGCGTCACCGCTGGCATGCAGGATTCGCCGCCGGCTGTGGGCTCCCTCCCGGGTCAGGCACAGGCCCTGGCTGTCGCAGTCAAATATGGCGCCCAGGCCGATCAGTTCCCGGACCCGGTCGGGGCCTTCGCTGACCAGGGCTGCCACCGCCTCCGCATCACACAGGCCGGCCCCGGCCACCAGGGTATCCTCCCGGTGCAGCAGGGGCGAGTCCGTGTCCCCCAGGGCGGCGGCGATACCCCCCTGGGCCTTGTCGGTGCCGGTGTCCATCATGGTCTGCTTGGTCAAAACTGTTACCGATCCCCCTGCCCGGGACGCGGCAAGGGCAGTATACAACCCGGCGATTCCGCTTCCCAGAACGATGTACTCGTCATCTTCCTGGGGCAGCTCCCGGGTGTCGAAATTCAACATGTAGTTATCCGGCAAAGGAAATCCTCCTCTTAGGCAACTTCCAGTTTCAGCGGTGCAGGGCAGTTGCAAACCTCACCGGCCCTGCAGCAGGAAACCTTCTCTACGTAACCTCCAGCATCCTCTCCAGGCAGCGTTCCGCCCGCTTTCTGGTTTCTTCCGGAACAGTCACCCTGGGCTCGAGGCTTTCCAGGGCGCGCTGAACCTTTTCCAGGGTGGTCAGCTTCATGTTCGGGCAGGTCAGTTCCTCCGATGCCAGGTAAAACTCCTTGTCCGGGCAGTGCTTGCGGAGCTGGTGCAGGATGCCCCTTTCTGTGGCGATAATAAACTCGCGTGCCTTGCTTCCTGCGGCAAAGCGGATCATCCCGGTGGTGCTGGCCACAGTGTCGGCCAGGGCCACAACCTCCGGGCGGCACTCGGGATGAACCAGCACCAGCGCCCGGGGGTGCTGTGACTTTGCTTTAAGGATGTCATCAGCGGCCAGGCGGTTGT
>JAKPTB010000096.1 GCA_029555205.1 Bacillota bacterium | reverse complement strand
CCGGTCAAGCGGGTTCGTGGTGGTATAATAGAGGAAAAATCTTTAAAATCACGGGGAAAGTTTCCCAGGCGTTTTTCCAACAATAGAGCTATCTTATCGGCGCCAAGCTCACCCAGGTAGATTTTACTGTCTATACGCCCGGGGCGGTCTACAATGGCCTGCTCCAACACTTCCAGGCGGTTGGTACTCATAATCACCAGAACCCCGTCGTTTTCCTCCAATCCGTCCAGTCGCGCCATTATATCAGCCAGGGCAAAATCGTTACCCCGGTGATAATTACGGTCTTCCAGATAAAGGTCTACATCCTCCAGTATTAGTACCGAGGGGCGGGCTACCCGCGCCAACCAGAACAATCTTTCCATAGCATCGCGACTGACCAGGTCACAGGGACGTGCCCAAATTACAGTTTGTTCCACCTGGGAAAGAATGATTTTGGCCAGGGTGGTTTTTCCGGTACCAGGAGGTCCATAGAGAACAACCCCGCGTTTGTAGGGTAAGCCGGCTAAACGGTAGTGGGATTCCAGTTCGAAGAAACGGAAAATTTCCTGCCTGACAAGGGCTTCAGCCTGCTCGTCTAGGACCAGGTCGGAGAAATTAATTTGCCGCGGTAGCTTAATTAAGCGAGGTTCTCCGGTAAACTTACCACCAGTAAGCTCTGCTCCTTCCATCAGCAGGCGCTCGAAATTCTGGTTAAAAATATCGTATATATAATCGCAGTGTTGGGGTGCAGTAAGGACCGTCAACATATAGTGGTTAATGTCAAATCCCTTTTCCTTCTTAATGCCGATAGCCGCAATGACTTCATCCTTACTGAAGACTTTAAAGATGTTTAGATTAACAAAACGGCCTCGTCCATCCCGGCTCTCAACCCTCATTTTCTCCGGTTTGCAATGAAGGTCATACTGATAGGAAAGCTCTCCCAGGAATTGAAAATCATGAAATAGTTTTGCACTGGTTTGCAGGGCTGGCCAGAGCAAAGCATCAGTTAATTCCAGCAGTTCAATTTCACAATTAGCACCCAGGAAACTTTCCAGATGTTCCACCGAAATAAAGCGCCGAGGTGGGGTTTCCCGTATGACACGATTAAGATCATGAGCCAATGAGGAGAGAAGCTTCCGGGAGGCAGTATTAACCGCAGAGGGCATGGACATAAGCAATTGTAAGCCATGCTCTGTCCCTAAATCAAGGTTGATTTCCGTATCGGATGGTTGATTTATGGGTATAAGTTTTAACCCCTTTAAACGCACGGGAATATTTCCCCCAACACTTTCCAGGCTATGCCTGACCTGCCCGTTTTCTCCACTTAAAACCAGGTTATAGCGGGGCAGAACTTCCTGCAAAGCTGCTTCCAGGTTGAATAACTCAAAATAGGACAAATTGAGTTCCTGCTCGATAATCTTGGCGTTATACATCGATTTATCCCCCTTCCACTATTATCATTTCAGGTAAATAGCGCTAATGCTATTTCCCCAAATTGATTTTAACACCCCATAGGGGACACTAATCTGACTAGATAGTTGGTTGGAAAAAGATAAGCTGCATATAATTTAAACTTGACACCACTACGTAATGATGATAGCAT
>JAKPTB010000087.1 GCA_029555205.1 Bacillota bacterium | reverse complement strand
GCCATGCGCAGCAAGGAAAATCCGGATTACAGGTGTTTTCTGGAGCATGAACTGGCCCCGGTAGAGCTAACGCAGGAATGGATCGAAGAGGTCCGGGCTGCTATCCCGGAATTGCCTGACGCCCGCAGGAAACGACTGGTTGAGGAGCATGGACTGCCGGCCTACGATGCCGGTGTAATTACCAGTTCCCTGGCCCTGGCTGAATTCTTTGACGCTGCGCTGAAGGAGTTTCCCGATGCTAAAACCGTCAGCAACTGGATCATGGGTGAGCTGTTGCGCTTGTTGAACGCCCGTAATCTGGAGCTGAGTGAGTCTAAGATTACCCCCGGCGGTTTGGCTTCCCTGCTGAAGTTGATTGAAAAAGGCACCATCAGCAATAAGATGGGCAAAGAAGTATTTGAAGTTATGTTTGAGGAGGGTAAGGAACCGGACCAGATCGTAAAGGAAAAGGGGCTGTCCCAAATATCCGACGAGAGCCAGCTGGCCCGGATTATTGCTGAAGTTATCGCCAGGAATCCCAAATCAGTGGCTGATTTTCAGTCCGGCAAGGAAAAGGCCATCGGTTTTTTAGTGGGTCAGGTTATGAAGGCCACCAGGGGTCAGGCCAATCCCGGAGTGGTCAATACAATGCTGCGGGAAAAGCTGGCTGAATAAGCAAACACAACATTTTAGAATTCAAGGGACTTATTGCTATACCATTTTAATCAAAAAAGTATGCTCCTTAAGATAAGGCGGGCTTGCCAGCTAAGCCACCGGCAGCGTTACGGTAACTGTTGTACCCCCGGCGGGCTCGCTTTGAATATCAATACTGCCGCCGTGGTTGTCGATAATTTTTTTACTTATAAACATGCCCAGACCGGTACCATTTTTTTTGGTAGTAAAGAAGGGTTTGAACATATTGGCCATGATTTGCCCGTCCATGCCTTTTCCCGTGTCTCTAATTACTATTCGTACGATTCCCAGCTGTTCGTCCCCGGAGCACTGAAGAAAGAGTTGTCCTTCATCCGGCAGGGCGTCAAAGGAGTTTCTGATAATGTTTAAAAAGACTTGTCTTAACTGGCCGCTGTCTGCTTTGATGGGTGGCGGGTCTTCCGGTATCTCCAGGTTAATTTTTAGATTGCGCAGGGATGCTTCGCATTCTACCAGCGCAGCCACATCTGTCAGCAACTTATTAATTGAGCACTGGGTGCGGCTACAATAGCCCGGTTTGGCCTGTAATAAAAAATCTGAGATTAACCTGTTTAGACGCTTCAGCTCGTCTGAAATAATGTCTAAGTATTCCAGCTCGCTGTTTGTCCTTATCTTTTGTTGTAATAATTGCACAAAGCCGCTGATAGCTGTAAGGGGATTTCTGAGCTCGTGGATCATTTCTGCTAATATGGCAAGTTTCTCAGCTTTTATTATGGCATTTTCCAGTTCTTGCTGCCGCCCCGCTGGTATAAGCAAAGCCATGGCCCCCACCGTAGCCCCGCTTTTGTCTTTAATGGCGTATGTGTTTGCCCGGAAATCAGTAGAGGAGTTGAGCATAATAACTGACTCAGGCATCAGGTTTTGATACTCCTTGCCTGTGGCAAGGGTTTGCAGTAGCTTGTTGTATTCAGAATCCTGATTATTTATTAGTTCTAAGAACGGCTTTCCTAAAACGCGTTCTTCTTTATAACCACTTAATATAGATAATCTATTGTTAAACAACCGGACCTGCCCTCCCCGGTCAATAACTATTACTCCCAGGGGGAGGTGATGAAAAACCAGTTGAAGCCAGTACACCAGGGATTCTACCATAAAGGGTCACCTCACAATCAGGATAAAGGCAAAGATTTAATTTCCGCGGGGAAGGGAATGGATAGTATTAAAGAGGATATTTGATTATATGATTATATATTGCATTGTTCCTGGAGATAGCCGGTTATCAAGTTGGCGCTGCGCAGGCGGTAAACAGTTACCTTGCTGGTACCGCCAGGTTCCAGGAGTCCGAGAGCGCAGAGAGTTTGGAGAGCCGGCTCCACCTGTTGAAAGGGACGGTGTAAGCGGAGGGCCAACCCCCTGGCCGTGTCCCGCGTATGGGGGTTAGCTTGAAAAAAGGCAAGCAGTTCAATCCGGATAACCGATTGCCGGATAGGATCCAGGTCTTCATTAATCTTTTCCGTCACGGGGCTCCCCCTCCCACAATTTCTTCGGAAGCGGCATGGTGAGGAACTCACAGTAATCACCCTCTACTGCCTGACAGCGCATCTCTTCACAAATGATGTCCTGCTCAAGCAAAACACTGAAGTATGCTGCGAGTATTCCTCTGAGCAGGTCGCAGGTAACCTGGGGGGAGCGGTAAAGACTGCCGTATTCATTTTCAACTGATACCTGAAATGAATCATAACAGCGGATCCCGGCCCTGCCCCGGGTCAGGTCCAGGGAAACCAGTTCCAAATTACCCAGTCCGTCATTTTTGATCACTTCCAAAAGCAGATGCAGGCATTCCTCAGGGTCCGGGTAGGCAGTTTTGGTTCTGTGCGCCAGATACAGAGCCGACCGGTAGCCTGCGTCATAAAGGACGTGTTTTATAGCATGGGGGGCATGCTCTTTGATCGACATAAAAAGGGAGGCGTATGTTTCCTGAGGGAGCAGGATGGCCCTCCGCCCGGCAACCTTCAGGATATGTCCTTCCCGGGTAACAATCTCACCATTGGGACGGGTTGCGGGAAACAGCCTGCCGCGGCATACCCCATGCTCATCTGTTTTCATTGAAGTGGAATAATCCATGCCGCGTACGTGGCGCGGGACTGCTTGAAATGAACTGAGGCGGGCACAGTAATGGGGCAGTCCCTCGATGGGCGCTCTCAGGCAATAGTCCCGGTAGACACAGTTGTTGCGATCGACTTGTACCAGCAAGCTATCTCCGGAATCTTCCAAACGGTAATCCCCTGCCTTTAAAAACCCCTCCCGGTCCATAAAGTTGAGAAAAGCAAGGCAGGCCTGCACGGGATTCTTTGATTCAAACTTTATTTCATCCAGGTGTTCTTCCAGGACATACTGCGCCGTACTGATCATAAACTGCTCCAGCCAGTGGCTACTGCTGAAAGGGAGCTGTTTCATTGTCTTGCACATGCTCAGTTGCATAAAGTTTATTAATTCCCTGGAAAATTCTCTCGTTTTCATTGGTTCCCCCCCATTTCAGACGATACCAGAATGCCGTAAACGGGACTGATCGTAAAAGCGTGCCGGGAGGATACAAATTGCTGGCTTTTTACCTTGCCGATTTGCATCACCCGCATGGGGCTGTACTTGGAACCGCTGAAATTCATTTTCAGAATAAAATTATAGAGGTGACCGCTGATAGTCATCAGCCTGGCATCTAAAACCCCGCTCACAAAAATATCCATTGCTATGATCCCGCTTTTACGCAATTGCTTAATCCGGGTCCGGTGAAAGTCCAGGATGTCGGCAGCGTCCATCGAGGTGAAAAGGGTACTCAAACTGTCCACCACCAGCCTCACCCTCCGTCCGCTGCAGCCGTGCAGTATCTCTGTTTCCAGGGCAAAGTACTTGTCCAGGTTCCGGAGGTCGGAAAGGGCGTATTTTTCCACACTCTCTCCTTCTTCGTAGGCGTCGACAAAGATCAGCCTGCCTGCCTCTTCATAGGCGGGGGTGCCGACTTTAAAGCTTAAAAGATGCTCCCGCATTGCTGCAGGTGGTTCATCGCAGGCCACATAGATGCAGGTGTCACCGCAGCGCAGCCCTTCTTTAATGAATTCCCCCGCCAGTACGGATTTGCCTATGCCTGATTCCCCTTCCACCATAATCTGGGAACCATACATCAGGCCCTTTTCCAGGTTCCGGTCCAGACCTTCCACTCCAAAATAGGCTCTGCGCATGTAAACTAACCTCCCAACCGGGGGAATACCTGTATACCTGAGTTGTTGATTTCGAGCAAATGATTGCCCATGGCATGATTAACGCCGCGCATTTTATAGATTTCCAGCTGCCTGACCCTGCGGTTTTTAAGGAGGATGGATTTAAGCAGGATGGTTCCCTGGACCACCGAATGGATTACTTCTACTTTTCCGCTGTCAGACAGTTCCCAGGCGGAGCTGATTAACAAACTGGTACAATTGAGACTATTAAGATAAGTAACCAGGCAATAGAATTTTTCATGGAGAACAGCAGCGTTGTCTATGCGGGAGAAAAAACCGTAAATCGAATCAATAACCAGACGGCG
>JAKPTB010000066.1 GCA_029555205.1 Bacillota bacterium | reverse complement strand
TTTTCAAAACCTGGAAATCCTTTGGAGCCGCTATGTGCGAGGCGACAAAGTTACCGGTAGACCCAAAGGACAAGCCCTGTGAGAAGTTCGCTCCCAGAGGCATGTCCAACGAGTGGGGCGAAGGTACAACTGGTTTGACATGCCGTTAAATTAATATGCAGTACAGGCCGGTTAGTACTGGTTAAAAAAGCCTTACAATCTGTCAGGATATCAAGTAAAATATTTCGGTTATAGTAACTTTTACCTGTAAGAAGGTCTTTTGATGAGACAAAGAAAAATCAAGTATGCTGCCCTGGTCGCCGCCGCTATGTGTTTAATTTTAATAGTTATGACTTTTTTCCTCCATTATTCATGGGCAGAGCCTAATAATGTGGTCCAGGTGGCTCTGCTGGCCGGAGAAATACGTTCGGAGCAGGATAAGGAAATTCTGGCTGTATATGAGCAGATTTTAAAAGAAGAAGGGTTTCCTTACCGGGTTGTATGGCCGGAAGAGCTGACACGGTATGCCCCGGGAGAACTGAAAAGCCGCTACCAGGCCATTGTGGCGCCTGAAGTTATTAATTCCGCGATGACCAGGGAAACAGCCGATATTATATCATCTTATGTCAGGGACCAGGGCGGTCCCGTGCTCTTTTCCCTGGATCCCGCTACTATTGATGCCGGCGGGGTCCGGCAGCCGGAGCCGTTGCTGGAGGATTTGCTGGGTGTGCAGTATAATTTGCCTGCGCCTGACGGCACGGCATCTACCTATTCCGGCAGCTTGTATTTTAAGGACCGGGAGAGCGGGCGGGCATGGGGGATTACACCCGGGAAGCTTGACCAGGACAACGCTTATAGTACATACTCTTACGGCAAATTAGACTTTGATCATACCAGGGCGCTGAACGTTGACGCCCAGGTCGCTGCCCTGGACAGGATTAACGGCGTCGAGGTGCCCGTTATAACTGTAAAAAATTACGATAGCGGCGGGAGCGCCGTTTATGCCAACGTCCCCCTGGCCAAATGCAAACTCAGGTCGGACGACCTCCTGCCCAGGTCTGTGCTGCGTACATTCCTGATCGAATACGCAAAAACCCCCCGCCTGGTAAACAGCCCGGACGGCATGGGCGGTTTTGTTTTCAACCTGCACATTTGCAGCGGTGCCTACTTCAAGGCGCTGACAGTGATGCTGATGCAGGGGCTTTTTAACGGCGACATGCCGTTATCGATCCACATTACGGCAGGGCCTGACACATACAAACTGGGAGACAACATGGGTTTCTATGCCGAAAGCGAATATAGAGGCCGGCCAATTTTGGAAGTGCTCCAAAACTACGGTGAGATCGGCTCCCACGGAGGGTGGGCCCATAACTTTTTTGCCTATAACCTTCAATACCTGCCCCGGGGCAAAGCCTTTCAGCTCCTGGAGTGGAACTCCCGGGCGCTGGAGGCGGTAACGGGTAAAAAGGTAATCGAGTACAGCGCGCCCGGCGGCAACCATCCTTTCTGGGTGGATAATAAACTGGAGGAAATGGGTGTAAATTCGTATTACTATGCCGGAGACTCGGGCTCAAGCCCTTCCCACCCGCGCATATATGAAAGTTACGCCAGCCAGAATTTATGGGCGTTCCCCATCACGCCGTACCGCCAGTACGCTTCACTGGAGGAAATGGAAAGAGGCCATGTGCCGGAGGAAGAAGTTAAGCAGTGGATAGAGGACTTAATTGATTTCGCGGCTGAAGAAAAAGTAATCAGGATGGTCTACACCCACCCGTCCGACACCCTTTTTTGTTTGGAAGCAATGAAGGCCCTGGAAGAAAAAGCTCTCGCCGAGCAAAGCGAAGGACGAATAAAAATAGCGCCCATGAGCTCGTTTGCTGCTTTTTTGCAGCGCCACGCCAAAACAAAGTGGGAAATTAAAAAGGCGGATAATGACTATACTATAGAGCTCGAGAATGCGGAGGGGCTGAAAGATATTA
>JAKPTB010000059.1 GCA_029555205.1 Bacillota bacterium | reverse complement strand
CACTTTTTTTATAATTTAACAACATTTGCGGCCTGAGGGCCGCGCACACCCTGGACGACGTCAAATTCAACGTCCTGACCTTCATCCAGAGTTTTGAAACCTTCTGACTGGATTGAGGAAAAATGCACAAAAACATCTTTGCCTTCCTCGGTTTCAATAAAACCAAATCCTTTACCAGCGTTAAACCATTTTACCTTACCTTGCATGCTCTAACCTAACCTCCTAAATTTACCTTTCGGCGAATCACACAGATATAACTATATACCTTTATTGTGCAAGATACAAGTCTATCTTGTATCCTTATATTCTAACCACCCGCTGCCGCGATTATACCTTCCGTTCCTATCTTCTAAACTGAGAGCATCTGGCTGCTCAAAACTTTATTCAGCTGGGCCAGGGTGGAGCACTCGAACATGCGGCAGTATTTCTGAAATTCATCAATTCCCAGAGCCCAGCGCCAGTCCTCACGGGGCATGGTATTAAGCCAGATTATATCCTTGACCCTGCTTCTTATCTCTTTTAAATCCGCTGCAGCTTTCAACGGCTGGACCGTCTGGGCGTCGCTGACGATCAGGACAAATACTGACGGCGAAAGCAGGCGTCTGTTTTTCTCCAAAAATGTTTCCAGTGATTCATACAGGTTTGTCCCAAGGCCCCACTGGCTGCTCTTCTCAACCAGGGAGGACATGGTGCTTACAAAACCCGCCCCCTTCTTGAAATAAGGGGTCACTCTTTCCAGGTCCTCGGAAAAGATAAAGCTTTCAATTCCCCTGACCACGTTTGACAGGCCGTAAATAAACTGGATTACAAATATGGCGTAGCGGGCCATTGAACCGGACACATCGCAAATTAGAACTATGCGCGGCTTCTGTACCTTCCTGGAGTGGAACTTCAGGTCGATCATGGTCCCGCCGAAGCTGATATTTCTTCTGATCGTGCGCCTGATATCCAGCCTGCCCTGCCGGCGCCTCTTCAGGTAGCGCCTTGAAATGCGCGTGGCCAGGCGGCGTGAAAGCTTTTTTATTAAAAGAATTACCCTGGGCAGGTCCTTGTCGGATATTTTTTTCATATCGGTGAAGAGAATTGATTCTTCGTCACTCCGCGCGCCGGAACGCGGGGCCAGGGAAGCATGAGTATCACTGAGCTTATCTTTAATGGCCGAGTGGAAGTCCTGCGGAGACGCCACTCCGCTTTGCTCGACCTGTCGTTTCACTTCTTCATGCCACAGGTCCAGGGATTTTTCAGACTTCCTGGCCAGGGGCGCGGATGTGCCGGGACTGCCGGTCTCACCGCGCATGCGGCTGATGGTCTCAAGGAATTGCTTTTTCTGCCTTTTAGTCCAGCCTGGCTTGATCGCCATCTTTTCATTCTGCTCCACAGCCTGACGGGCATGGTCAAGAAATTCTTTGCCCCAGTCCCGCTCAGGCTGCTTTTGCGCGGGCGCCGGCCCGTCCCCGGCCTCTTCCGGAGCGCTTCCCATACCGGCATACCCAATTCCATTCGGGTCCGGACCCTGCATTTTGATTTCCGGGTTAGAAAAATAATCGTCAAAAACCCTGTTAAAAGTATTGCGGTCATGGAAATTCTTGATAAGTGTCGAGCTCAAGGCGACCTTTACCTGGTCCCGGTCCAGAATGTCCACCTGGGACAGGGCGTCAAGGGCATCCCTGGTTTCCGACACACTGGCCCGGATCCCCTGGCGCCTTAGTATGTTAATAAATTTCACAAGGCTGTATAAAATTTTATTCTGAGTTACTTCTTCTGAACCGGGTAAATACGGATCGGCATAATCGGGAGAACCAATAATCATAACCTTTCGGCGCCGGCCGCCAGTGCCTTTACCCCGACCTCCCTGACTACAGTGTCGATATCCTCCTTATTCTTTAAAACGATGCTAAGGGTCTGTTTAACCGCCTCCTGGGTGAGAGAGGCCGTTC
>JAKPTB010000082.1 GCA_029555205.1 Bacillota bacterium | reverse complement strand
GGCCAGCAGCACCGCGGCGGCGTTATTATTCACCACCAGGGCGTCTTCTGCGCCGGTAAGCGATGAAAGCAGGCTTTCCAGGGCTGAATACCTGGATCCCCTGCGCCCCGTTTCCAGGTCGAGCTCAAGGTTGGAATAATTTGCAGCCACTATGTTTACAGCTTCCCTGGCCCGGTCGCTCAGGAGGGCGCGCCCGAGGTTTGTGTGCAGTACCACCCCGGTGGCATTGATCACCCGGCGCAGGTTCGGACGGACTGAGCGCTGCACCGCCGCTGCAGCTTTTTCAACTACCCTGCTCAGGCAGTCTTCTTCCTTTATACCCTGTCGCGACGTGACACCGCCCGTTAATATTTCCTTCCTCTCGTCAGCCACTGCAGTCCGGACAGCCTCAATGATTACACTGCGGGGGTGTTTTTCCAGCATTTCCACCATCCTGCCGTCTCTCAGCACTTCGTCTACCGACGGCAGCTGCCTGAGGCTTCTTTGAATATATTTATCGTCCATACAGCCTCCGCTAATAAAATTGTATTTCCTTCAACTTTTTTAAATTATATGGCAGTAAACCATCAAAATCAAGCATATCAGGAATTTGGGCGCTCTGCCATTTTGTTTTGGCAAAGTGCTCTATGCAAAGTCTAATATGACATTTATAATAGAAGAAGGGCGTGGATAAATGCCATAGTAAACTAGGGGCGTTAAACGGTGACCAATAGATTTATAACCGCAATTATAGCGGTTTCTTTATTTGATTTATTGACATCGTTAAAGCAGGAAATATAATATCACTGTAATATCTAATCTACATCAGTATAAACCGTTTGTTTTTACAGCAACCATAGGAAAGGAGGTTACACATGATCCAGGAAGTACGGGTAATTGCCAGAGAAGGTATTCCGGACAGCAAGGGAGACGAAGTCCTTTACGAGATCCACCACGCCCTGGGAATTAAAAGCGTGGAGAAAGTCAGGACAGCAAAGGTTTTTCGTTTTGAAGGCATCGGGGAAGAAGATGCCCGTTTTCTAGCCGAGAGATTGCTGGCCGAAGAAATATTTCAGACCTTCAAGGTAAACAGCCAGGTAATCAACGACGCTGCTTTTGTAATCGAAGTAGCCTACCGGCCGGGTGTTATGAACCCGGAAGCGGCTTCCCTGATGAAATCAGCCTCTGACCTGGGGATAGACGGCCTGGCCGCGGCCGATTCAGCCTGGCAGTATGGCTTTTACGGCAAAAATATCACCGGAGCTGATATTGAACGCATAGTCAACAGCCTGCTGGTTAACGCCACGGTGGAATACGTTGTTGAGGAAAGCCCAAGGACACTTATTATACACGGCAGCCCCGGCCGTACAGAGATTATTCCCATCCGCTCCATGGATGATCAGCAGCTGGTTGATCTCAGCCGGGACAAGCTGTTTTTGAACCTGGAAGAGATGAAGGTAATCCGGAATTACTTCATATCAATAGACAGGGACCCCACCGACTGTGAAATTGAGATTATCGCCCAGACCTGGTCGGAGCACTGCGGCCACAAGACCTTTAAAGCCCGGCTGATCGTGGATGGAAAAGAGAAAAAGCCCCTGCTGAAAAGACTGCGCGACGCCACGGAAGAAAGCGGGCACCCGCTGGTGCTCTCAGCGTTTGTGGACAACTCGGGGGCTATGGAATTCTATGACGGTATGGCCATCTGCGGCAAGGTGGAAACCCACAACTCGCCCTCGGCCATTGAACCATACGGCGGGGCCATGACAGGCAGCGGAGGCGTCTTTCGCGATATCGCCGGCACCGGTCTCGGCGCCAAGGTAGTCGCGTCCACAGATATGTTTTGTTTCGCTCCACCGGACTTGCCCGCAGAAGAAATACCACCCGGCTGCCTCCACCCTCATTACCTTTTGAGGCGTGTTGTAGCCGGCGTCAGAGACTACGGCAACCGCATGGG
>JAKPTB010000037.1 GCA_029555205.1 Bacillota bacterium | reverse complement strand
TATATAAATTATCCGTTCTTCCCGCAACACCGAACTGGCGAAGAAAGCTTTGTGTGAAAAATTCGGGCTGTCTGAAAGGCAGGCCGAGGCTATTGTTGAAATGCGGCTTAAGCAGCTGACCGGCCTGGAGCGCGAGAAACTCGAGCAGGAATACAAGGAGCTCGTCAGTAAAATTGCTTACCTGCGCTCCATTCTGGAAAGCGAGAAGAAGGTCCTTGATATCATTAAAAAAGAACTTCTAGTGATCAAGAAAAAATTTGGCGACCCGAGGCGTTCATTTATATCTAATGAGGTAGTGGCGCTGGGAACAGAGGACTTGATTCCCGAAGAAGACGTGGTAATAACAATCACAAACCAGGGCTACATAAAGAGAATACCCCTGGACACATACCGCAACCAGCGCAGGGGCGGCCGCGGCGTAATGGCCATGGGCACCAAGACGGAGGACTTCGTGCGGCACCTCTTTGTGACTACCACCCACCACTTTTTCTTGTTTTTTACCAACCAGGGCAAGGTATTCCGCCTCAAGGTGCATGAAATTCCGGAAGCCGGGCGGCAGGCCAAGGGCACCGCAATCGTTAACCTGCTGTACATTGGCGGTGATGAAAAAATTACGGCAGTAATACCGGTAAAAGAATTTGACTCAGAGCAGTACCTGTTCATGGCTACCAGGCACGGCCTGGTCAAAAAGACGTCTCTTGACCAGTACGACACCTCCCGGCGGGACGGCATCATTGCGATCTCCCTTAATGAGGAGGACCAGCTTGTGGATGTAAAACTTACCAGCGGCGAAGAACAGATTGTCCTGGCCACCAAAAGAGGGCAGGCCATCCGTTTTCCCGAGGAGCAGGTGCGCCCGATGGGACGCAATACCCGCGGGGTAAGGGGTATCAGCCTGGCCGCCAACGACGAGGTCGTCGGCATGGAAACAGTGCGGCCTGACGCTTATTTGCTCACTGTGACGGCGAACGGTTTTGGCAAGCGGACCCTGCTCACCGAGTACCGCGCCCAGACCAGGGGCGGCAAAGGCGTTATCAATATTAAAGTAAACAAGAGGAACGGACATGTGGTAGCTGTCCAGGTGGTCAATGGCAAGGATGAAATTATGATGGTCAGCGCCGAAGGGATAGCGATCAGGTTCAGCGCCGAGGACATCTCCAAAATTGGCCGGGCTACCCAGGGCGTTACCTTGATGAGGCTTGGACAGGGCGACTACGTGGTGGCGGTGGCCAGGGTCCTGACGGACGAATAATATATTTCGGGGACATTCCTCACATGCAGGAATGCCTGAAATAGAGGTGTATCTCCGTTCCCTAAGTTTGCTGAGCAAGGCGACAGACCGTCTTTCAAGCACCATGAGTTTTTAATTGAAAGATCTGTGGAACTGTTGGAAACCTCATGGGGGATGAGGTTTATTATTTTCAGTGCGCCATACCAAAAAAACTGAGACAGAAGAAGATATGGGGAGCTGATTTCAGCTATTCGCTCCTATACTATAAAAAGGCGAATAGCCGGCGGTTGACAGCATATGTTATAATTTACATAATTTAACATATGCAGGGAGGGGTGTTGTAAATAAAGAAAAAAATATTAATATTTTTTATGCTGGTCCTGTCAATCTCATTATCGCTTAGCGCGGGCGCCCTTCTCGAAAAGACGCTCTACTATATAAAGCCTTTTATAGAATAGCAGAAGAATTTTAACGCCTATAA
>JAKPTB010000018.1 GCA_029555205.1 Bacillota bacterium | reverse complement strand
TAGAAACACTGGCCCTGGTCCTTGCAGCGGCCTCTCTGGCGCTGTTGATGGGTATACCATTGGGTATCCTGACCGCCAGGAGCGGACTTGTGCACAGAATAATTATGCCTTTGCTGGACTTCATGCAGACTATGCCTGCGTTTGTATACCTGATTCCGGCAGTATTGTTTTTTGGGCTGGGCCAAGCCCCGGGCCTGTTTGCCACGGTGGTGTTTGCCATGCCGCCGACGATACGCCTCACCGGATTGGGTATAAGGCAGGTGCCGGTTGAGCTGATAGAGGCTTCTGATGCCTTTGGTTCCACAGAATGGCAAAAGCTTGCCAAGGTACAGATACCTCTAGCATTGCCTACTATTATGGCGGGTGTCAACCAGTGCATTATGCTTTCTCTTTCTATGGTTGTCATTGCTGCCATGATCGGGGCCGGCGGCCTGGGATCGGAGGTGTTGGCGGGTATTTCCAGGCTTGACATTGCCAAGGGATTTGAAGGCGGCTTGGCAATTGTTATTATGGCCATTATTCTTGACCGGATAACGCAGGGTTTAAGTGAAAAGCGCAAGATGAAAGTTTAAATAAAGTTTAGGAGGTAATCACATGTTAAGAAAGGTTTCGAAGCTGGTCGTACTGTTAACTGCCATGGCGCTGTTTGCCGGGATAATAGCCGGCTGCGGGCAGCAGGCAAAGCAACAAGGCCAGGAAACCAAGGGACAGGTGGAACTTGGCTATGTGCAGTGGGATTCTGAAATCGCAAGCACCAATGTAGTGAAAAAGGTTTTGGAAAACGAAGGCTATGAAGTAAAAATCACCGCGGTAGATGCTTCTCCCATGTGGCTGGGAGTAGGCGAGGGAAATTTTGACGGCATCGTTGCCGCCTGGCTGCCCGCGACCCACAAGGATTACTACGAGCAGGTCAAGGACAAAGTGGAAGACCTGGGCCCCAATTTGGAAGGAGCCAAGATCGGCCTGGTGGTCCCGGAATACGTGACGATTAATTCTATTGAAGAACTTAATAGCGTTAAGGATAAATTCCAGGGAATAATAACCGGAATTGAACCGGGAGCCGGTATAATGAAGGCTACGGAACAAGCAATCGAGGATTATAACCTTGATTTCGGACTGCAGAGCAGCAGCAGCGCAGGCATGGCAGCCGCCCTGAAAAAAGCTGAAGACAACGGGGATTGGATTGTTGTAACCGGCTGGACTCCCCATTGGAAATTCTCCAAGTGGGATCTGAAATACCTGGAGGATCCCAAAGAAACTTTCGGCGCCGAAGAATACATCCACACCATCGTGCGCAAGGGGTTGAAGGAGGACAAGCCTGAGGTTTATTCTATACTGGATAAATTCAACTGGGCCGCTTCCGATATGGAGGCAGTTATGCTTGACATTGAAAACGGCATGGAACCTGCTGAAGCAGCTGCCAAGTGGGTAAGCGAAAACCAGGAGAAAGTAAAAGAGTGGACAGGAAAATAATGCTGAATAAAAGCCGGGCTCTTTAACTGAGCCCGGTTTTTTAGTGGGGAAATGATGATGCTTACTTAACAAGGTAAATCACGGGAGAGAGGGGGGGAAAGCACGGGGACGGTTCGAGACTGCTGAAAAAGGCCTGTTTTCTGATTTTTCATGTCCGCAAACCCGTGTTTTGA
>JAKPTB010000014.1 GCA_029555205.1 Bacillota bacterium | reverse complement strand
CATATACCTCCCATTGAAAATAGTTAAGATAATGTTTTTTATATGTAAAGAATGTTAAAATAATGATGTAAAAAGTCAAAGCGAGGTGGCAGAATATTGAATCTCAGTGAAATTATAAGGGAGCGGCGCAGCATACGCAAGTACCTTGACCGCGATATCCCGCGTGAGGTATTAAGTGAACTGCTCGAGGACGCACTCTGGGCGCCATCGGGCACAAACAGGCAGAACTGGGATATCTATGTGGTAAGAGGTGAGAAGAAAGATAAACTGCTTGAGAGCGTAAAGCTGGCCGGCGAAATATTTAAGCCCAAGCTAAAAACGCTGTTCCCTGAAAAAATGGTCAACATTACGTTGAATTTTTTCAGGGACCTTGGCGGGGCACCGGTGCTGCTGCTGGTTTACATGCCAAAAGTAACCTATGAAATAAGACCGGATATGAGTTCTTTAGAAAAGTACAAGGCCGAGCACGCCCGCTTTACCAATACACTCAGCGCGGCTGCTTTAATACAAAACATACTCCTGCTGGCTAAAGAAAAGGGACTGGGCACCTGCTGGATGACCGCGCCGAAAAACGCCGAGGACCAGATCAATGAAGAGATGGGGATTACAGACAAGGAACTGGTCTCAATAATCCCCATAGGCTACCCTGACCAGGACCCGCCCGCTCCGCCCAGAAAAGGCGAGAAAATCCACTGGATCGGTTTCTAAAAATAATTACTTGATCATCTTTGGTAACCGGCACCGAATTAAACCGGCTCGCTATTACGGGCCGGTTATTGATTCGCATTGTTTACCAGTGCCTGACTTGGTTTATAATGATAGGGGAATATTAACAAAAGGAGCCATTAAATGAGTGATTATTTAGTAAGAGGTGTCGGCGCCAATAACCAGTTCCGTGTATTTGCCGCCACCACTACAGATCTGGTTGAAGAAGCGAGGCACAGGCATGATACCTGGCCTGTGGCCAGCGCGGCACTGGGCCGGGCTTTAACAGCGGGGCTGCTGCTGGGCGCCAACCTGAAAGGCGACGACCTGCTGACCCTGCGGATATACGGGGACGGGCCGGCAGGAGCTATAGTGGTTACCGCCAATGCATCGGGAGAGGTCAGAGGGTATGTCCAGGAACCTCATGTAGACCTGCCCTGCAAGGTGGAAGGCAAACTGCCGGTTGGAGCAGCGGTGGGAAAGGGTTTCCTCCATGTCACCAAAGATATGGGTCTGAAAGAACCGTTTACCGGCAGCGTTGAACTGGAGTCGGGTGAAATAGGCGAAGACGTGGCCCGGTACCTTCTGACCTCGGAACAGACCCCTTCAGCTGTAGCGCTTGGCGTTCTTGTTGCTCCCGACTGCAGGGTAAAAGCTTCAGGCGGTTTGCTGATCCAGCTGTTTCCCGATGCGGAAGAAGATGTGCTTAGCCACATAGAAAAAAGCCTTAAAGAGATGGATCCTGTGAGCAGCCTGGTCGACCGCGGCATGACGCCGGAAGAAATTGTGTCCCGGGCGGTAGGGGGCCTGGCAGTGCGATTTCTGGAAAAAACACCGCTCAAATTTAAATGCGGTTGCTCCAGGGAGAGGGTCAAGGATATCCTTGCGGCGATGGGGAAGGACGAGATTGAAAAGATCTACCAGGAACAGGATAAAGCTGAAGTCCGCTGCCATTTTTGCGGAGAAATATATAATTTTGACGCGGATGAATTAAAAATAATGATAAGTGAGCTATAATTAATCTTTATTTAAAGCCAGGCATTAATAATAATATTTGATTATTAACATGAAGGATATTTATTATTAAAACTTGAATAAACTCAACATTGGACAAAACAGCGGAAAGGGAGATATCTATGAAGGGCAAGTTGCTTGACTGCAGGGGCCTGGCCTGCCCGCAGCCTGTTATTGAAACTAAAA
>JAKPTB010000001.1 GCA_029555205.1 Bacillota bacterium | reverse complement strand
TTTGACCTGGTCCGGGCGGCTGTAGCCAGGGCTGCCCGGATCAAGCCGGTGGAAACGTTTTTCTCTGAGGTAAACCCTCGGGCCCTGGTTATTGGCGGCGGCGCCGCCGGGATGACTTCGGCTTTAAGCCTGGCGGACCGGGGCTGCCAGGTTAGCCTGCTGGAAAAAACAGGCCGCCTGGGCGGCCTGGCCGGTGGTATGGTGCAGGGCTTCAGGGGAGAGGACGTGCAGGAGTTTTTATCCCGGCTGATTAAAGCAACGGCGGAACACCCGAAGATCGAGGTGCTCACGGGGGTTGAAATTAAAAATGTAGAGGGATCTGCAGGCAACTTCACCACAACCCTGGGCGACGGCAGGAAAATCCGGCATGGTGTGGTCATTATTGCCACCGGCGGGGCAGAGTACCGGCCTGTTGAATACCTGTACGGACAGGACAGCCGGGTGCTGACCCTGCTGGAACTGGAAAAGGCCCTGGCCGGCCGGGAGCCGGCGGTTGCCGGGGCGAAAACGGTGGTTTTGATTCAGTGTGTGGGTTCCAGGGAGCCGGAAAGGATGTACTGCAGCAGGGTTTGCTGTACCAAGTCGGTCAGACTGGCCTTGAGAATAAAAGACCAGGCTCCCGGGACAAATGTCTATGTCCTCTTCCGCGACCTGCGCACCTACGGGTTTTACGAGGATCTGTACCAGGAGGCCAGATCCAGGGGCGTTGTCTTTATCCGTTACGAAACCGATGCCAAGCCGCTGGTAGAGGCAACCGGCGAGCGGCTGAAGGTAACTGTGACAGACCACATCCTGCGCCGCCCCCTGGAAATCCAGGCCGACATCGTGGGGCTTGCAGCCGCCACGGTTGCCCCGGAGGAAAACCTGAAACTGGCGCACCTGTTTAAGGTATCCCTTAACGAAGATGGTTTTTTCCACGAGGTCCATGTAAAACTGTCCCCGGTGGACTTTTCCACGAAGGGGGTCTTTATGGCCGGGCTTGCCCATGGGCCTAAAAACCTGGAAGAGTGCATAGTGCAGGCCAAAGCGGCGGCAGCCAGGGCTGCCACCATTTTGAGCAGGACCCACCTGGAGTCCCAGGGATCCGTGGCCGTGGTCCAGCGGGAAAAATGCGCGGCCTGCCTGACCTGTGTCCGCCTCTGTCCCTATAAAGCGGTTGAAATTAAGAAGGGGGCGGCTGAAGTAAAAGCCACCCTCTGCATGGGCTGTGGTATTTGTGCCGGGGAGTGCCCGAACAAGGCCATTACCCTGCTCAATTACGAAGACCCTGTCCTGTTCGCCATGTCCAGTGAATTATGCCGGGGGAGCTGTGAAGATGAAAGGGTTTGAACCACAAATCGTTGCCTTTTGCTGTCTGAATTGTGCCTATTCAGCTGCCGACCTGGCCGGCTCAATGCGCCGGCAGTATGCTCCCAACGTCCGGATTATAGAGATTCCCTGCACAGGGGCCATCGACCAGAGGGTTCTGCTCCAGACCTTTGAAGAAGGGGCGGACGGGGTGTTTGTAGCCGGCTGTCTGGAAGGCGACTGCCGCTATCAAGTTGGTAATATCCGGGCTAAAAAACGGGTGAAGGCACTGCAGAAAATTCTGGATGAGACCGGTCTGGGCGGGGAACGCCTGGAAATGTTCAATCTGTCCGCAGCCATGGGAAACCGGTTTGCGGAAATTGCCGATGAAATGACCAGGCGGATCAGGTGCCTGGGGCCCAGCCCGCTGAGAAGGAAATGAAAGGAAGTGCCGCTGGATGATTATAGCCGAACAAAAGCCCCTTGCCGAAATTGCCGGCTTCATCAAGGACTGTGAGCGGGTCCTGGTAGCAGGCTGCGGTGGCTGTGTAACCGTATGCCTTTCCGGCGGTGAAAAGGAAGCTGAAATCCTGGCCAGCGCCCTCAGAATCAAGCGCAGGATTGAAGGCAGGCCCCTTGAAACTGTTACTTACACAGCTCCGAGGCAGTGCGATCCGGAGTTTATCGAGGCCATGGAAAACGTTGTCCGGGAAGTGGACGCAGTAATTTCACTTGCCTGCGGGGTGGGGCCCCAGTACCTGGCCGAACGTTATCCCGATCTACCGGTTTACCCGGCTCAAAATACAAAGTTTGCCGGAGGCTCCAGAGCCCATGGCGTCTGGGAGGAGTACTGCGGCCTGTGCGGCGACTGTATCCTGCACCGGACCGGGGGGATCTGCCCGGTGATTCGCTGTCCCAAGAGCATCCTGAACGGTCCCTGTGGAGGTTCCCAGAAGGGCAAATGTGAAATTGACCGGGATCTCGACTGCGCCTGGCAGTTGATTTATGACCGCCTGAAGAGGTTGGGGCGCCTGGATCTACTGAAGGAAGTGGCCCCCTTGAAGGATTGGTCCAAAGCCAGGGACGGAGGTCCCCGCAGGGTGATCCGGGAGGATGTGATGATTTAATGGAAAACGCCTGCAGCAAGCTCGAGCAAACTCTGAAAAGCGGACGTCTGGCAATTACCGTTGAAATAGGTCCGCCCAAGCATTCTTCCCCGGAGGGGATAGTTGCCACTGCCCGCCTGCTGAAAGATTATGTTGACGCTGCCAATATAACCGACTGTCAGTCCGCGGTGGTAAGGATGTCCAGTCTGGCGGCCAGTTTGCATATTCAGCATAACGGCCTGGAGCCGGTTTTCCAGATGACCTGCCGGGACCGCAACCGCATTGCCATTCAGAGCGACTTACTGGGCGCCTATAGCCTGGGAATCAGAAACATACTCTGCCTGTCCGGGGACCACCAGATATTCGGCAATCATCCCACGGCTAAAAACGTTTACGATTTGGACTCTATTCAATTAATCCAGCTGACCAGACGGATGCGGGACGAGAAACTGTTTTTTTCCGGCGAACCCATTGAGGGGCAAGAACCCAGGTTTTTCATCGGCGCCGTGGCAAACCCCTTTGCAGACCCCTTTGAGTACCGGGTAGACCGCCTGGAGAAAAAAATCGACGCCGGGGCTGAATTCATCCAGACCCAATGCATCTTCGACATGGAGCGGTTTTCCCGCTTTATGGAGCTCTGCGTTTCCCGCGGCCTGCACCAGCGGGCTTACATCCTGGCCGGGGTAAACCCCTTGAAAAGCTGGCGCGCAGCCCGGTACATGCAGACGAAAGTGCCGGGTATGATCGTGCCTGAAGATATCGTCCAGCGGATGAAGGAGGCTGAAGACCCTAAGGCCGAGGGCTTAGCCATCTGTGCCGAGCAGATTAAATACATCCGGGAACACATCAAGGGCATCTCCGGCTTTCACATCATGGCCATCAACTGGGAGGAATCCGTGGTAGAAATTATCCGGCTGTCAGGTTTAAACCGGCCGCAGTGCTGAAAGCCCAGGCTCCACCCTGAGTAAACCGGGTCTCCTAAGCGCCCAGCCCGCGTTTTCCGATATAGGCGACAAGGTCGACAACCCTGTTGGAATAACCCCACTCGTTGTCGTACCAGCAGACGATCTTGGCCAGCTTGCCGTCCAGGACCATGGTGGAAAGGCCGTCCACAATGGAAGAGTGCGGGTTGCCGTTGTAGTCCCTGGATACCAGGGGCAGGTCGCTGTAAGCCATGATTCCCTTGAGTTCCCCCTCGGCGGCTGCCTTAAGGGCGCCGTTTATATCTTCCACTGTAGCCGGTTTTTCCAGTTCTGCCACGAGGTCCACCACCGAAACATTGGGGGTGGGCACCCGCATTGACATGCCGTTGAGTTTTCCTTTCAGCTCGGGTATAACCAGACCAACGGCTTTTGCCGCGCCCGTTGTGGTGGGGATAATGGACATGGCAGCTGCCCTGGCCCTGCGCAGGTCTTTATGGGGAAGATCGAGGATCTGCTGGTCATTGGTATAGGAATGAATGGTGGTCATAAGACCGCGCACAATTCCGAATTCCCGGTGGATTACTTTCACCATGGGCGCGAGGCCGTTGGTGGTGCAGGAAGCGTTGGAAATGATCTGGTGTTTGGACGGGTCGTATTTCTCTTCATTAACTCCCATTACAATAGTGATGTCTTCATTTTTGGCCGGGGCGGTGATGACCACCTTTCTTGCTTTGCCGTTGAGGTGTTTAGAGGCGCTTTCCCTGTCGGTAAAGCGGCCGGTGGCCTCAACAACAATTTCCACCCCATAGTCACCCCAGGGAATGGAACCCGGGTCCGGAATGGCGAAGGCCTTGATGTCGCGGCCGTTAACCCTGAATTCCCTCTCTTCATTGGCATAAATGTCGGCTTCCAGGGTGCCGTGGACAGAATCATACTGAAGAAGATGCGCCAGGGTACAGGCGTTGGTGAGATCGTTTACGGCGACGATTTCCAGATCATCTCTGTTCATGGCGGCCCTGAAGACATTGCGTCCGATCCGGCCAAAACCGTTAATCCCCACTTTTATTGCCATTTGTGCAAATCCCCCTTTTATTGTCAAATTATTTTAAGCAAAGTGTACATCCTGCGGCTTAAAACTTCAATCTTAGCGTACCCACAGGAATATAGATATAATCATTCAGATGAGCCTGAAATTCACTGGAATAATTAGGCCTTCAGGGCAATGGGAAAAGGTGCAGTCGTATAATATCAAAATAATTGTTAAGGAAATATCAAGTCAGTGAATTTTTTTAAAAAATAAAAGAGCTTTCTTTTAAAATAAAAGAGCTGTTTTTGGAGCAGCTTTTTTTGTAAGACAAGTTTTAACTTTTTATAAATGAATATTATATAAGGCTGGTTGGTAAATTGAGGGATGCTTAGGGTTCAGGATTGTTACTCCTTATATGCCATTAGAGTTATAATATATTTTTTACAGGATTAATATTATTCTCCCAACAGTGTTGATAATATCCTATTTTGTATCATTTATGAACTAAATAGGTAGATCACTTGATATTTCTCAGCGATAAACTGTATACTGTAGAAAGTATACCCGTTTAAGTATTCTTACTATTCTGTTATCAGAGGTGAACCTTTCATGCGCCACCCGTTTAACCAACCTGTTCAGGCTCTGCGCCTGATTGCAAATCCACCGGTGAATGAGCTCAGGGAGATGGCTCGCTTCGAAGAGAAAACAACTCGCTATGGTAGTGCCAGCTATGTTACCAGGGTAAGGAGCCGTAGCGCCAAAAACACTTTTATTCTGGACGGGGATTACCTTGGAGTGGATCAACGCGGAATACCCCTGGCAAAAGAAAAGGAAATCGCTTCAAAAGTACATGAATACCTGAAAACCCGCGAGGTGATCCGCCTGGACCGGCGGATGGGAAAACACCAATGTTTCAGCCTGAACTGCCGTCTTTACGTAACTAAAGAATTTGCCCGGCTTCCATATATGTGGCACAATATGTTGTTTGAGCCGGATCCTGCCAAAGCCGAGCCTGATTTGGTCAGTATTCATGTTCCTGAGTGGCCGGAACGGCTTATATTTGTCCATCCTGAAGCAGGGATTACCTATATCCTGGGTACCGACTACTTCGGAGAAGATAAAAAATCTTTCTTGAGAATGGCCCTCTATTATTGGAAAAAACGTGGCGGGATCGGCTTTCACGCGGGCAGTAAAGTGCTCAGAGTCCGCACGGCAGAAGGAATTCTTAAAGATGTCGGCTTTATTATGTTCGGCCTCAGCGGAACGGGTAAAACAACACTGACCATCCATGATCATGGCCTCCAGGGAGAGGAAAGGGTTATTATCCGTCAGGACGACATGGTCATGATGAACGACAAGGGTTATTGCTGCGGCACGGAAAACGGGTTTTACATCAAGACCGAGGGTTTGGACCATTCCCAAAGGGTCCTTTACGATGCAGCGACGTCGCCCAATGCAGTTCTGGAGAACGTAAAAGTACTGGACGACGGCACAGTTTTATTTGATAACACGGAGCTTACTTCTAACGGCAGGGGTGTGATCCTCCGTAATGAAGTGGCCGGCACCGACGACAGAATTGACCTGGATAAAGCCGATAAGATCATTTTCATAACCCGGCGGGATGATATTATCCCACCTGTGGCAAAATTAAACGCGGAACAGGCCGCCGCTTACTTTATGCTGGGCGAATCCATAGAGACCTCTGCCGGGGACCCCACCCGCGCGGGCGAATCCAAGCGTGAAGTGGGTACCAATCCGTTCATGATCGGCAGGGAGTCGGATGAAGGGAACCGGCTGTTACATATTCTGAGAAAAAACCCGGATATCGAATGCTATCTTTTAAATACAGGAAGCGTCGGAAAGGGCGGGAGCAAGCCCGGGAAAAAAATATCCATCAATGTTTCTACCGGAATTATGAAGCATATTGCCAAGGGCACAATTAAATGGGCAACTGACCCCGACTGGAGCTATCAAGTCCCGCTGGAGATACCTGAAATTGATCTAACCGAGTATAACCCGGCCACATATTTCACTGAAAGCGAGTACCAGAAACGCGTAGCCAGGCTTCGCCAGGAAAGGATCTGCTGGTTGAAAAAGTATCCCGGACTGAATGAAGAAATTATACGAACTATTCTGGAACCGGTAAAAACCCTGTAATCAAAACAGGGTTTTTTCTTGATTTTTCGAGGCAGTAATAAACAAAATTAATATTAAATTTTAACACTTGTTTTTGTTATAATATTAGGGTTTATAATGTATTGAAGCAAGTTATGTACTTGATAAAAAATAAAAAGCCCATGTACCCCGTTTCCAGCGGGGGCTTCGTGGGCATTTTGATTAAGGGCCGGCGAATTTGAAAAAGGCCGCTGTTATTATTTGCGGTTTTTGTGTTCTTTTGACGTAATAGGCAGGATCCGGGCGAATCAGGTTGAATCTCTACTAGAAATAGAACTAGAACCAACGGATAGGGGGTTTTCTGTGAACTGGAAAAGATTATTAAGCGTTTCTTTACTGTTCCTGCTCACACTTCTGAGCCCTGGCTGTACGGGGAATGCAGATGAAAAGATGAAGATTGGACTGCTTCCCATCGTTGATGCCCTCCCCTTTTTTGTGGCAGAAGAAAAAGGATATTTTCAGGCAGAGGGCCTTGATGTCGAATTTATTCAGTTTGCCAGTGCCCTGGAAAGAGACGGTGCAGTCCAAGCCGGTGAAATCGATGGTACTCTGGGTGATATTCTGGCCGTGGCTGCTTTGAACAACGCCGGTACACCAACACAAATCGTCTCCCTGGGACTGGGTGAAACCGGGCAAGAGGGCAGGTTTGCCATCCTGACTTCCCCGGGATCTGCCATCAAAACTCCCGGGCAGCTAAAAAACGTACCTGTGGCCATTTCAATTAATTCCATTATCGAGTATGTAACTGATAACCTGTTATTGGAGCAGGGTCTCAAGCCGGAGGAGATCAAAAAAGAAGCCATACCCAAAATACCGGTACGCTACGACCTCCTGATGAAGGATAAAATAGAAGCGGCGTGCCTCCCGGACCCCCTGGCCGCCCTGGCTGAAAGCGGAGGGGCGAAAAAGATCATAGATGATACTTCCTCAAACCTGTCCCAGACCGTTATTTATTTCCGAAACGATTATCTCGACGAAAACAGCGGGAACGTTACAAAACTCCTAAAGGCCTACGCCAGGGCAGCTGCAGAAATTAACCAGAATCCTGACAATTACAGGTCCCTTCTGGTTGAAAAAGCAAGTGTGCCCCAGGAGGCCCTGGGCGTGTTTAAGATGGACCACTATCCGGCGCCCCGCCTGCCGGAAAAAGCACAGGTGGAAAAAGTGGTCCAGTGGATGCTGGAGAAGGGTCTTTTGAAACAGAACTATGAGTACGGTGACCTGACCAGGCCGGGTCTCCTGCCCCGGGATTAAATGGTTGAAGTCAAAGGGCTGGAGGTGGCTTACACCCATAAAAACACCCGGGTTCTGGCGCTCCGTGAGGTGGACTTCAGCCTGGACAGCGGGCAGACCTGTGCGATTATCGGCCCGTCCGGATGCGGCAAGAGTACCCTGCTCTATGTCCTGGCCGGGTTGCTCAAACAGACCCGGGGAGAGGTCCGGCTGAACGGCAAGCCCCTGCAGCCTAAAAGAAAAGAGACTGCACTCATTCTACAAGATTACGGCCTCCTGCCCTGGAAGACGGCTTTGCAGAACACCTCCCTCGGCCTGGAGATCCGGGGAGTTCCCCGGGAGGAGTGTTATATTGCCGTTAAAGAAGCTATGACAGAACTGGGCATCTGGGAGTTCCGGAATCATTACCCGGCCCAGTTGAGCGGAGGGCAGCGCCAGCGCGTGGCAATTGCCCGGTCATTAACGCTGAAACCCGATTTGTTATTAATGGACGAACCCTTTTCCTCCCTGGACGCCCTGACCCGGGAGGGTCTGCAAAATACCCTGCTGGATTTCTGGAAGAAAAAGCGGGCCACCATGCTCCTGGTTACCCACAGCATAGAAGAGGCGGTCTTTCTTGGCCAAAAAATCCTGATTTTTTCGTCCGGCCCCGGCAAAATCCTCCATACCATTCAGAATGACGAAATGGGAGAATCCGATTACCGTACATCTCCCCTCTTTTACGAACGCTGTTCCCGGGTCAGAAAGATTCTTGAGGGAGGGGTTTGAGTTTGGATAGACATAAGCTAATGGTTGCCTTTGATTATTTTCTGGCCGTTGTCGTCCTGCTTGTAATGTGGGAACTCCTGTCATACTGGTTGAACGAGTCCTTTTTCCCGGGACCCCTTGAGTCCTTTACAACTTTCACCAGGGAACTGGGCGATCAGTTGGGTGCGCACCTGCTGGTCAGCACCGCCAGGGTTATAGCCAGCCTGCTGGCGGCGCTGATGCCCGCTGTGCTCCTGGGCATGGTCCTGGGCCGGTTCGAGAGCATGGACCGGTATGCCGCTCCTCTGATTTATTTAACCTATCCTGTACCGAAAATCATCTTTCTGCCGGTTGTGATCACGCTCCTGGGCTTAGGCGACCTCTCCAAAATTTTTTTGATTTCGATAATCGTATTTTTTCAAATCCTGGTAACCACCCGTGACGCGGCAAGGCAGGTTAATAAAGGTATGGTGGACTCCGTTATCTCCCTGGGAGCAGGAGAACTGCAGATTTACCGCAGTGTTATCTATCCAGCCTGCCTGCCCAAGATCCTGACCTCCCTCAGGATCAGTCTGGGGACCGCCATTGCTGTTCTCTTTTTTTCCGAAACAATTGCAAACCGGGGAGGCTATGGGGGCATCGGCTATTATGTTATGGATGCCTGGGCCAGGCTGGCCTGGAATGAGATGTTTGCCGGGATCATTGCCATGGGTTCCATGGGCTTCATCCTTTACCTGTTTTTGGACTGGCTGGAAAAAAGATTATGCCCCTGGGAATTTCTTAAGTGAAGTTGCGCACCCGGTTGTTTTAACATATTTAGGAGATTATCAAACAAAACCTTTAAGAAATAATAGACCCTGTATGTACGGGTCTATTTGTTATATTGCTACTTCTTTTTTCAGTTGATCAATTTTGCGCTGGACGGGATCTTTAGCCGTCTCGCCCCGTGCGGGCGCGTGGATTGAAACGATAATACCTTTGGTCGAGACCACGGTTCACTTCAACTGCGTGAAGTACAGGTTTGTCGCTGAAATGGCAGCCCTGGGCCTTCCGAGCGAAGTGAAGGACGCATTTCAAAAAATAGCTCGATCCGGGGTTATGATATCATACAACTTTAAGCTATAATATTGGTAAGCGTATCGTCATAATAATTAATCTATTGACTGACAAAGGAGATGACATAATTGCTTTACCGGAAACTGGGTCAGACCGGCGTTGATGTTTCAATATTGGGTTTCGGATGTATGAGACTGCCCCTTGTTAAATCGGAACAGAAAATTACTGTCAGCAATGCTGAAATTGATGAGCCGGAAGCCACCAGAATTCTTCGCTGGGCAATCGACAACGGGGTTAATTACATTGATACAGCCTACCCCTACCACAGCGGCAACAGCGAACTTTTCCTGGGCAGGGCGCTGCAGGACGGTTACCGTCAAAAGGTATATCTGGCAACTAAAATGCCCGGCCGTCAGATCAAGAGCAGGGGGGATATGGACCGGATCCTGAATGAGCAGCTAAAAAAACTGCAAACCGACTTTATCGATTTTTACCTGGTTCAGGCTGTAAGCGAAAATTCCTGGCCCGGTCTTGTTCAAAACAATTTATTCGAATTTCTGGATAGCGCCCTTGCTGACGGCAGGATTCGCTATGCTGGCTTCTCTTTCCACAGTGAGCTTCCGTTATTCAAGGAAGTTGTCAACGCTTATGACTGGTCCTTCTGCCAAATTCAGTATAATTATCTTGACGGAAATTTTCAGGCAGGTAAAGCAGGGCTGGAGTACGCTGTTGAACGCGGGCTCGGTGTAGTTATTATGGAGCCTCTGAGGGGAGGGAAACTGGCCAGCGATGTTCCACCCGGGGTTGAACAAATTTGGCGCAGGGCGAAAATAAAACGAAGTCCGGCCGAGTGGGCGCTTCGCTTCCTCTGGGATCATCCCGGTATTAGCGTCGTTTTAAGTGGTATGAGCCGGATGGAACAGGTGGTGGAAAATGTCCGCATCGCCGGGCAGGCTTTGCCCAATACTCTTACCCCGGAAGAAAAAGCACTGATTGAAGAAGCTAAAGAATTCTATCTATCGAGAGCTAAAGTAAACTGTACCCAGTGTCGTTACTGTATGCCCTGCCCTATCGGAGTAAACATTCCGGGTTGCCTGACCCTGCTGGATAATATGTATATTTTTGGTGAAATTAAAACCAACCGCATGTTTTATAAAATGTATATGAGCAGCGACGAACAAAAGGCTTCAAATTGTATAGAATGCGGGACATGTGAGAAAAAATGCCCCCAAAATATCCCTATTCGCTCTATGCTCAAGGAAGCAGTTAAAGTTTTTGAGGAATAGTTTTAAAAACGGGAACTCAAGTGAACGACTGCTTTAATAACTTAATGACTCAGGTACCGGGTACTGAGTTATTAAGTTATTTGTAATAAAGGCCGGGTTGGATTATGTAAATAAACTTGCAGGTATTAAATAGCCCATTTTTTATGTTTTTATTTATTTTTTATTTATTTATAGAAAGTAGTAGTGATTATCATGAAAAATTTGTTAAGGATAAAAGAGCCGGTCAACGCACTTACCCACCTTGCAGTCTTCGTTGTATCAATTGCGGGTTTGGCCTTTTTAATCTCCAAATCAAGATATAACATTTCCAAACTTACGACAATGACGGTTTACGGGGTCAGCATTGTCCTGATGTACGGCGCAAGCTCGCTATACCACTGGCTGAGAACAACTCCGCGTAAAGTACTGGTTTTGAAAAAAATCGATCATATCGCAATTTATTTGCTCATTGCAGGTACATATACACCGGTTTTTTACTACGGGCTGCAGGGCTTATGGAAGTGGTCAATGCTGGCCGCGGTCTGGGTCCTTTCCATAACCGGCATTTTATTGAAGCTCTGGTTCATTAACCTGCCACGTTATCTTTCAACGGCTTTTTATATATCGCTGGGCTGGATTGCCCTGGTACCTTTCCTGCAGCTTTTTAAAAGCCTGCCCCTGGGAGCAATTATGTTAATGATCCTGGGTGGTGTTGTCTATACTGTGGGTGGTATTATCTACGCAACAAAGTGTCTGGATTTTTTCCCAAACCGTTTTGGGTTCCATGAGATATTTCACTTGTTTGTTATCGGAGGCAGTGTTATCCATTTTATTATGGTTGTAAATTACCTCCTGCCACTATGATTTAAGCTTGCTAAAACATGTTAGCACAGGTCCGGCGGGTCACCCGGCACAGGTATTAAAAATAAACCGGACTTTTTTTGAGATTTAAACTTAAACTTTTTCCGGCTTAAATCTTTTAGCATGGACATAAAGGAGACGGCTTGGAAGAAAACTTTGGACAGGTCGCCGGGCCTTGTGCCTGCAGGTTTGGGGAAGCCCTGCAGGGGCAGGAAAGTGGTGGACAAAAATCCGGCCTTACCATACAATTAATAGTGAATGAGGGGGGAGTATGGCCTTATGGCATTGCATCATAGCGGCAAGATAGTCAAATGCGACCAGAAGGTCGATATTACTGCCACCTTTGGCTCCGATCTGGTGCTGGAAGGTTTTACAGCCATTCCAAACATCCTTTTAAAGGTATACAGCCATGTGGGTATTTCAGATTTTCAAATGCTTCTATTAATCCAATTAATCCGTTTCCACGTGGAGGAAAGGGAGTATTACCCCTCCCCGCAAATGCTTGCCGAAGTCATGGAGTCGGAACCTGCCAGGCTTGAGCATGAGTTGAAGGACCTGCTGGATAAAGAAATAATTGCTGTCAGCCAGTTTTACGACTGCCACCGCCGGGTTATATTTCGCGGCTATGACTTTGAACCGCTTTTTTCGAAGATTTCAGAAATCTGGGCTGCAATCCGGGCCAGGGAGATTGAGGAATCTAAAAAACTACTCAATTCCCAGGAGCTTGCCCCGGACATGTTTGACAGCAAGGTGACCGGTTTGATTAACTGCTTTGAAAAGGAGTTCGGCAGGCCGCTTTCGCCCATTGAAGTGGAGCAAATTGAGCAATGGGCTGCCGGGACGGACGCGCCCCTTGTTGTGGAAGCATTGAGAAGGGCTGTACTGGGAGGCAAACACAACTTTAAATACATCAACAGTATTCTTCTTGAGTGGAAAAAGAACAACATCAGGACCCTGGAAGCCGTTGAACAGTACGACAGAGACTTTCATAAACGCCGGGCCGGCTTAAAAAAGAGGAGTGCCGGGCCTGGTGAAGTCCCTGCTCCGGAAGACAGCAAAACCGATTCTAAAAAAAAGGCATTTATCCGGACGCTCTACATTTAGCTGTATTTAGTAAGACCGGGGAGAGGAAGGTAAGTATAGCGTGAGCTGCCGTTTTTGCGGGGACCGCGGCTTTATCCTGAAGGGTGAGGGGGCGGTTTCCTGTAAGTGTGTTAAAGAAAAAGCCATGGCCAGGCTTATCAAGGACTCCCGGATGCCCCTGAGCTTTTTAAAATGCACTCTGGATAATTTCAACTTTAAGTATTACTCAAAAAGCTGTGTTGATCTGGAAACCGGCCTTTCTCATTACGATATTGCCAGGCTTGCCTTTCAGGCTGCCGGAGGTTTTACCTCCAGCTTTATTAAAGATCCCCATACTGACGGGTTGCTTTTTACCGGACAGGTGGGCAGTGGAAAAACCTACCTGGCCTGCTGTATTGCCAATGAACTATTGAAGAAGGGTAAGGGTGTTCTATTTGCGGTAGTACCTGATTTGCTGGACGAGATCCGGTCCACATATGATCCGGGAAGGAGTTCCGGTGAACCAACGGAATTCGACCTTGTGGACAGGGCCAGGCAGGCGCCGCTGCTGGTGCTGGACGACCTCGGAGCTCATAATTATACGGACTGGACCCGGAACAAAATCTACTCCATTATCAACTACCGCTTGAATCACCGTTTACCTGTGATTGCCACCACCAACATCAGCCCCGAAAACCTGGAAGGGTATCTTGGAGAGAGAACAACCTCCCGGTTGCTGGAAATGTGCAGGCCTTACCGTCTTCTTGTCGATCTGGACATCCGGGCGGTGCAGCGCAAAGAGAAGGATTCAAGAATGATACGCTAATTCAATTTACAATTTAGCTTTGAAAAGTTGCTATATAAGTTTGGATAGGGCCCCCTTTCGGGGGGCAGAATAGGGAAGACCGGGGCTTAAGGGCCGTTCCAAAAGCAGCCGGAGGGGGAAGTGATCTTTCCGGCAAGGGAGGAAAACAACCCGGGGAAAACACTCGCTGGATAGCTAGCGGGTATTTTTTTTGTCAAATCTGTTAATAATTCTATTTGGTAGTTAAATTTGAGAGTATAATAAGTGTTTTTAAGAGTCAGAATACCTTTTGGAGTCGGGAAAGGAGGAAAAATGAGTAAATTTGTTCCAAGGCTTGCTTTTATCCTGGCCGCGGTCGCCCTGACGGCGTTCCTGGCCGGGGGCGCTGTGGCGTTTGAAAGCAAGCGCGCTCAGGACTCAGATACTCAGTTTGAGTTCTGCTCCGGTTCCACAGCGGTAAGCTATACAGTACAGGAAGGGGATACGCTATACGGAATTGCCCAGGAACACCGGGTTTCTTTACGGGAGTTGATGAAACTCAACAATTTGACCGGCAGTTTAATCAGGCCCGGTGATGTTCTGGAACTGCCGGAACCGGTTGAAGCTAAAATAGCCCTGTCCAGGGGGAAGGTTTCCCGGGAGGAGCTGATGCTTCTGGCCAAAATTATTCACGCGGAAGCCCGGGGTGAAAGCTTTGAAGGAAAAGTTGCGGTGGGCGCCGTGGTCCTGAACAGGATTGAGAGCCCGCACTTTCCAAAAACCATATCGGAAGTCATTTTCCAGAAAAACAACCGGGTCTACCAGTTTTCGCCGGTGGCTGACGGTTCCTTTAATCTGGAGCCGGATGAAACATCCCTGGAAGCGGCCTTGCAGGCCCTTTCCGGTAAAGATCCCACTGGAGGAGCCCTGTTTTTTTACAACCCGGAGCTCAGTTCAGACCGGTGGATTCGAACGCTGCCGGTAGTGACCCGGATTGGAAAGCATGTATTTGCGACTTGCTTATAGGAAGCAGGTATAATGGGATTTATCTTGACTTGCACCTAAAAAGGGCGGCCGTCAACCGGTCGCCTCTGTCTTTTCCTTAAGAAAACTGAGTTTCTTGATGTTTACGTTGACTTCTTTAACCTGTAGTCCGGTCATATCCTCGATGGCCTCCTTGACTTTGTGCTGTATTTCTGAGGCCACCTCGTGCAGGCGGCAGCCAAAGGTAAAGGTGGGTGCGATATCGATAAAAACGCAACAATCCTCCTCTTTGATTGTAATTTTTCCGGAGCTGCTTACCCCCTTTACTGAGGCGGCGGCATGTCCGGCAATGGCGGTCAGGGCGCTGTTGGCTATGGTCAATTTTCCATGGTAGGTGAAGGTCGGCCGGACCATCGACTGTTCGAGCCAGTCTTTTTTTCCGGGTACACCCTTCTTGCGCAGAAAGACCTGGAGGGGATCCACCAGCGTGCCCGGGAAGCTTTTCTTGACTTCCAGGGTGGGGGCGGGGATGACGTGCTTGCTGTGACAGGTTCTGAGATATTTTGCTTTGCGCATTTCTTTTTCACTGGCAACTTCTTCTATCCGAATAAACCGTGCCGGGGCAGGCAACCCGAGGCGTTCCGCAATCCTTTCGGCCATGGCTTCAGATGTGCCCAGGATTAACACCCTGCCGGGAGCGAGGTCTGAAAGAACAGATTTTATAATATTCGCTTGTTGCTCATCCATAAAAAGGGCAGACTTTATGGCGCCAATCCTGGTGGGTTGGCGCTTGGCGGAAACTCCGGCAAGAATGCGGTTACCCTGAATCAGGAGGCCGTCATCGATGATTGCCTGGGCGTCCAATTGATGGGCGACAATCGTTGCCCGGTGGCTTTTCCCTGTGCCGCTGGGGCCTACAAGGGCGAATACTTCCAAAAAAGACACCTACTTTATCAAAAGATCATTACCTTTTTCATCCTTAGCTTATTCATCCCCCAGGAAATAGTCAAGAAAAAACACTGTAATATATTCCTAAGTCATAGGTTTATGCAGTACACTTCTTAATAGTTCATAGACGGGCTGGAGCAAGGGGATAATAGAACCATAGCTGGAAGAAGAATCTGTAAAAAGGGTTTAAGTCATGAGCATAAAAAAAGCTGTTTTCCCGGTTATCCCGTCAATCTTATTAATTGTCCTGGTTCTTGCTCTGGCCGGGGCAGGCTGCAGGGCGCACGCTCTGGTCAGTCCCGAAGTCCCGGAACCGTCCAGGGTTTTAGACGTCAACGGTGAAACCATAACCTTAATCAGCGACGAAAACCGGGTACCTGTACCCCTGGACCAGGTTTCCAAATATATGCAGGATGCCATTGTAGCCATTGAAGATGCCCGTTTTTTCCAACACAGGGGGATCGACCCGGTAAGTCTGGTAAGGGCCATGTTCAGGAACATTCAGGCCGGCAGGATCGTTGAAGGCGGCAGTACCATCACCCAGCAACTGGCAAAAAATTTGTATCTTGATCCCGGCCGGAACATCGGGCGCAAGTTCCAGGAGCTTTTCCTGACCATCCAGTTGGAAAGAACCTATACTAAGAGTGAAATCCTGGAGATGTACTTAAATGAGATTTATTTCGGCCAGGGCGCCTATGGCATCGAAGCTGCAGCCAGGACTTATTTTCAGAAGCCGGCCAGGGATCTGGGCCTTGCTGAAAGCGCAATGCTGGCCGGGGTTCCCAGGGGTCCCAGCATTTATAATCCGGCGCAAGATTTTGAAGCGGCTAAAGCCCGCCAGGGCGTTGTGCTGGACCGGATGGTGGAACTGGGCATGATCAGCGGGGAGCAGGCCGGGCAGGCCGGGGCTGAGCCCCTGCAGCCAGCCAAAACGCCGGCGATTGTCAGGAAATCCCCTTATTTTGTCGATGAAATAGTAAAGTATTATGAACAGAATTATTCCGAGGGGCTGGAAACATTATATTCAGGCGGCCTGTCAATTTATACCACCCTGGACTTAAAAATGCAGGAAGCCGCAGAAAAAGCTCTGACCAGGGGGTTAGCCAGGTTGAATCCGGACCTTGAAGGAGCGCTGGTGGCGCTGGATCCAAAAACAGGCCAGATCAGGGCTATGGTTGGCGGCCGGGACTATAACAAATCCCAGCTGAACCGCGTTCTGGCCAGGAGCCAGCCGGGTTCGACCTTCAAACCCTTTCTTTATACTGCCGCCATCGACCTGGGGTTTACGGCCGGCACGACCATTGTTTGCGAACCCGTCAGCTTTCCCCAGGCCGGCAGGGAAGATTACATGCCGGAGGACTACCAGGGTGATTACCACTACCGTCCCTTTACCCTGAAGGAGGCCCTGTATACCTCGGACAATGTTGTAGCCGTCCGCTTGAATGCCCAGCTGGGACCAGAGGTCATGGCCGGTTATGCCCAAAGGATGGGTATCGATTCTCCCCTTAGACCTTATCTTTCCCTGCCCCTGGGGACATCCGAGGTTACGCCCCTGGAAATGGTGAGAGCTTTCGGGACCCTGGCCAACAGGGGCATCAAAAGCGAGCCTTACTTCATTCAAAGAATCACCAGCGGAACCGGACAGGTCCTGGAGGAGCGCCGGCCTTCACTTACCCGGGTCCTGGATGAAAAAACGGCTTACATCGTTACTGATATGCTCACCGCTGTGCTTCAACCCGGGGGCACAGCAGCCAATTCAGGGCGAAACCTGGGCAGGCCGGCGGCTGGTAAAACGGGAACCACTGAGAACTTGAGAGAAGCCTGGTTTGTGGGTTACACGCCTGATCTTGTGGCTGCGGTCTATGTAGGTTATGACGACAAGAGCAGGGCAGTGGGCCTTACCGGGGCTGATGTTGCCGCGCCAATCTGGGCTGATTTCATCAGGGGGGCTTTGGAAGGCAGGTCCCCTTCGGAATTTCCTGTACCGGACGGTGTGACGAAGGTTAAAATCTGTGCGGATGACGGTCTCCTGGCTGGAGAATTCAACACCCGGGTCATCGAGGCGGTCTTCGTCCAGGGTACTGAACCAATATCCCCGTGCTACGGCTACGGGCCGGTTTATTATCTGCCTTACCAGGCAGCACCCCTCTTTCCAGAAGGTGAACCGGGTCTATTCGAACTTGAAGAGTTGTTGCCTGACTTTTTAGAATACAGGCATTATGTTCAGGAAAAAGAAAGGCCCTCTCCTTGAAAGAGGACACCGGCAGGCCAAATAACCATTTTGGGTTTATAATAATTTTTTACGGCGAAAATAAACGTATGTCACAATGGCCAGGGGAAACATCATGCCCATAAAAAGGGCCCAGGCTATAGATTCGGATAACGGTCTGCCCCTCTTTCTTGTGTCCAGGAAGACCCAGACGGCCGAACCCCCGAAGAGGGCCAGCAGCGCGTAATTGGCAATCACGGCGAATGTGATTGGGCTGCTCATAAGTACCAGAATCAACTCCTTGTTCCATAAAGTAGAAGTATAAGTGCAGATGCTTGGTTTTCTAAATTAAATTACGAAGATCCATCCGGCCTCAGCTTAACCGGGGATCTTGCAAATTGCTTTACTTTCTATATTTTATGACCCTTGCGGGAGCTCCGCAGGCTACGGCATTGGGTGGTATGTCCCGGGTTACCACACTGTTGGCGCCGATAACCGAACCTTCCCCGATTTGCGTGCCTTTGAGTATGGCACAGCCGCGACCAATCCAGACATCGCTGCCGATCTTGATAGGAGCCGCACATAAGTTCTGGTCTCTGATCGGAAGTCCGTTTTTGGCAAAACCGTGATTGGCGTCGATGACGCTTACGAATTCCGCCAGCATTGTATTGTCCCCGATAATAATGCTGCAGTCGCTGGCGAGCACGCAGTTTCTGCCTAGATAGACCCTGTTACCGATGGTAATACTGCCCGTTTCTGTCACCAGGAAAGAAACTCCTGTGGCGATGTGGCACTGTTCACCAATCCGGACCTTGTTGGATATCGGAACATCCACAAACCCTTCAAAAACCGTATCGCGCCCAACGGACTCCAGCAGGCACCCGCCTAAGAAAGTGTAGAAAGCCGAAAGGAAGGAGCGGAACAGCTTGTATAGGCATGCTACAATCATATTAACACCTCAATAGCGACATAAATACCTTCGACATGAGGCACTTTCATACCTGCCTGAATTATTTCATTAATAATGCACTTTATGGAGAAAAAGAAAAGAAGTGTAACCGGTTTTAAAATCCGGAAAGTTAATTCCGCCTTTGCAGAGATTATTCTTCCCCGGTTGGTTTGGGTGAATCAAGGACTTGCCCGGTCTTTTTCATTAGTCTGAGGGCTACCGAGATAGGATTGCGGATTTGACCAATGGCGGCAACAGCGGAAAACTGGACGCTTAATAACAGGGCTTTGAGAAGAAATATTCAGGGCTTGAGATTGTCACTGGACAAACACAAATGTAGATGATTCTCCTTGACTTTTTCTATGGACTGTGGGAAAATATATTTTGTCAATCAACAGGAGAATTGTTGTTTTCTTAAGTCTAATCTGCCGGATGACGGGATGTAGCTCAGTTTGGTAGAGCGCACGGTTCGGGACCGTGAGGTCGCACGTTCAAGTCGTGTCATCCCGACCAGCAATAAACCCGCAGGCCTAATTTATCAGGTGCTGCGGGTTATTTCATTTCCGGGCAGGGGTTTTCTTAACCCGGCAAGCCGGGAAGCCCCCCTTTTTACAGGAAGCTGACCTGCGATCCTATTGTAATTCAGCCACTAAAATCAGGTCCAGGATATTTATGACCCGGTCGTTGTTGACATCTGCGATGCAGACGCTTTCCCAGGACGGGTCTCCCTCTTTTAGGCCGAGGTGCTGGGCCAGCCAAAGAAGATCTCTAAGATCAACAACATTATCGCCGTTCAGATCACCGTTAATTCCGGCTTCTATGGCATCTGTGGTTACCGTGGAAGCCAGGACGTTGCCGGCTGCGTCCTTTAAAGAACCGGCTGCGACCATCAGCCTGTTCTTGTTGCCGGTAAGTGCGGCTTTAAAGGTTACAAAGAGCTTATTGTCACTGAGGGACACAGTATCGCCCATGCCCAGGGAAGCGAAAGTTGTACCGTCCGCAGCGAAGGTGACAGCCCCCTTGAGGTCCGCTGTGTTGGCGGTCAGGTTTTCGGAAAAGGTCAGGGTCACAGTTTTATAATCCTCGCTGATGGCGGCTCCCTGGTAGGCAGGCGGGGTGCTGTCTTCCGTTTGGATGCAGTTCAAGGCATCAGCCCTGCCCGTGCCATAAATATAGTCAAAGCCGGGAACTCCCAGGTCCACTGCTCCCGACAGGAGCAGAGCGCGAATTTCCGCGGCGGTTTTTTCAGGGTACTGGGCCCAGGTCAGGGCGGCAATGGCCGCCACATGAGGTGCCGCTGCGCTGGTACCGTAGAATGTGCTATAAAAACCTCCTGCGCCGGTAACCCTGACGCCGGCTATGCCGCAGACGTCAGGCTTGTTTCTGGTTTCTGCGACCGGGTAGCGGATTGTCACGGGACCATGGGAGGAGTAACCGGCGATTTGTGACGGCGCAGCGGCGTTTATCGCTCCCACGGCAATCGCTCCGGGAACAGCCGGGTGTCCGAATATTGAATCGGCTGGGGAGAGATTGTTTGTGTAAGTAGCGCATTTATATATAAATACTTCCAGGTTCTTTGGATTGCCTGAAAATTTGTATATATCTATAAAACAATCAACTGAGGAAGCCTGATTATTTGTATATACAATCAATTCCAGGGGGTCTGAATTACCGGATTGTTGATCATTACTCATCCCCAGGGGTATAACGGAGGCTAAGTCCCACAGGTAAAGATCGTAGTCGTTGGAAGATGAGCCGAATTGATCATCCCATTGCAGGACAATTATAGCAGTTTGCCCCGGTTGAATCCTGACATAAAGATTTTTGTAGTCTGAAGAGCCCCCGCTGAAATCGTGACAGCCGTCACCCTGGTCGTAATACATACCCTGGTAATGGCTTTGAGCATCGTTGCCGGCTGCGGATACATAAATAATGTTTTTTTCCGCCAGCAGCGAAGCAACATGGCCGGCGATAATTCCATCCTCAAAGAATGGCTCGGTTATCCAGCCTATGTCATCACAGATAATTTGACATCCGGCAGCCACCAGGTTGCTGATGGCCTCATTAAATGCGATTATATTGTTGCCGCAATCGTGAAAATATAGTTCTGCGCCGGGCGCCAGGTCGTGGACAATTTCCAGCATGGCGGTACCTTCGTCCCCACCATATATAAATGAGTTTCTCAAAACCGTCAGACTGGCCGGGAGATCACCCGAGTTCCGGGCGGTTTTCCAGTTGTCGACGCCGTCTGATATAATTCCTATCTTTATCCCGGCGCCGTCCTGCCCGAATAGAGCGCGTACCTGATCAGCCCTGTGGAGAAGATCACCTGCGCTTGTAACCGAGCCCGTTTTAACTCTTGGCGGCATAACGGTGCGGACAGCTCTGACGGCATCATCCGAAGCCAGGGCTTCCAGGTTTTTCACTTCAACCCAGGCCGCTGCCAGGTGATTGGCCTCATCCCGGTGAGTAACTTCCCGGGCATATTTGTCCAAATACCTGGTATCCACCGCTGGGGCAAGGTATATGTACACGTAAACAAGTTCACTCTTTTCACTTACCGTTCCCCGCTGCTGGCTTGTTTCCAGCCGGTATTGTTTTAGTTCCTGCATTTGCCTCTGCAGGTTTTCCCTGGTTTGGCCGGGTGGCAGATAGTTTTCATCAATTAGTTGAAGTAAATCGGAGCTGATTTTTTTACGGCTTTCCTTAAGATTGCTTTTTTTGTCGATTAGCTGTTCCCGTACAGCCTTTTGATTATTTTTAAGCAACTCCAATTCAGACGGCGCTTTCAACCCGTTTATAGATTCAAGGATAACAGCTTCAGCAACTGCGTTGAGGGAAAATAACAAGATCAGTAATATTACTGGTAAAAAAAACCTGAAAAACCTTTTGGACACCAGATTACCTCCCCGGTCAAGATGATCTTAAACAACTAAATAATCAAGGAAATATTCGATATTGTTTGATGAAGTATTAGATATTATTTGATAGATTCCTGCATATATTGCTAATTTGTGACTTATTTCCCTGTAAGCACGGGACGCAGGTTGACAGGCTCGAAGTTTTCTTTAATCAAGCCGTCTATTATGACAACTACAGGGAACTGTCCGGCATTGAAGGCAGAGCCGATTCTGCCCAGGTAGTCCAGGGCCAGGATCCCGCCCTGAGCGCCCCTTAGCTCGTCCAGTCGCTTCAGGGCCTGTTCTACGGCTTGCTGGGGGTGGGCGCCCCCGGCAATTTCTTCGTCAACGTATTTTGCCGTTAAGGTTTCCACAAAGGCTTCACCAACACCGGTACAGACCACAGCGCTTGTCCGGGAGGCAAAGATGCCCCCGCCGAGACAGGGGGTGTCGCCGACCCTGCCGGGCATTTTTAAGGAAACCCCTCCGGTGGAGGATGCCGCGCCAAGGTTTTCGCCGTCCCAGATAACACAGCCCACAGTGTCTCCCCGGTACTCCAGCCCGGTAAACAAGTTTTGAGATGGAGACTTGCCGCGGGCCAGTCTGTCCTTACCCTTTTGCCAGGCTCTGAACTGCTCCTCCGAGATGCAGTTGCCCTCGGGAAAACCTTCTTTTCTGGCAAATTCAAAGGCTCCTTCCCCGGCCAGAAGGACCTGCCTGGTCTTTTCCATTAGTCTGCGGGCTACCGAGATGGGATTGCGGATTTGACGAATGGCGGCAACAGCGGAAAAGCGGCCGGTTGCACCGTCCACGATGGAGGCGTCCATTTCGACCACTCCGTTCAAGTTCAATACCGAACCATAGCCGCAATTAAATTTTGGGGAGTCCTCCAGTGTTCTTAAGGCGGCCTCTAGTGCCTGGATGTATCCTCTGTCCAGGAGTTGATAACCCTTCAGGGCCGCCTCCTGGAGAACTTCCAGATAAGGTTTCTCCCGGCTTGTGTCAAGCCCGCCATGGATAGCTATTATTCCCATGTCATTATTCTGGTCAATTCCTTTTCCTACTATGCATCTCCAGGCATCTTACTGTATATGTTCCTGCATGTTACTGGTTGCCCTGCGGCATAAGCCCGGTAATACCTTATAGAATGCCTTATAGTTACTTAATTTAGGATTAGCGTGCTGGCCCGGGAATGTAAAAACATACCGGGCCTTTATTAGACCTTGTTTTTGTGGTCATAATTTAGAAATGCTTTTTAAACAGGAGGAGTTTAAAATCAGAAGTAGAAAAGGAGAAAAGGGCGCCAGATTGTTAAGCCGGTTTTTCAAATTATTAGTTTGCCCTTAGGAGCAGTGAGCCGAGGTTTTTTCAAAGCAAATTTCGTGGTATAATACCCTTGTTTTAGTTACTTTAAAATGAATAGTTTGGGAGTGATTCGGGTGAATCTATTAATTATGGGGCCGCCGGGCGCGGGAAAGGGAACTCAGGCTGAAACGCTGGCGCAGGAACTCCAGATAATAAATATTTCCACGGGGGATATGTTCCGGGAGGCCATCCGGCAAGGCACCGAAATGGGCAAGAAAGCCAGGGAATACATGGAAATGGGTGAACTTGTTCCTGATTCAGTGGTGGTGGGGATTACCCGGGAACGCCTGTCTCAACCCGACTGTGCGCGGGGTTTTCTCCTGGACGGTTTCCCCCGTACGGTAGTTCAGGCGGAAGCCCTGGAGGATATGCTGGAAACCATGGGGATTGTCCTTGATGGTGTAATAAATATCGCAGTTCCGAGGGAAAAACTACTGGAACGTTTGACGGGACGCCGGATTTGCCGTAACTGCGGGGCGAGTTATCATCTTCGTTACAACAAGCCCAAAGTGGAAAACAAATGTGACGCCTGCGGCGGTGAGCTCTACCAGCGCAGTGACGACAATGAGGTTGTTGTCAGCAACCGTCTGGACATCTACGAATCGAAGACCGAGCCTTTAATTGATTATTACGCCAGGCGGAACCTTTTGAAGAACATCAACGGAGACCAGGATATTAAGAAGGTTCTGGCAGATATCCTGGCCAGCCTGGGCAAGTGATGACAATGGCCTTTTTAAGGGAACACCCTTAAAGGGCCTTTTTTTTCAAGAGAGTTATTAACGGTGCCGCTAATACATAAATTAAAATCATGCAGGAGTGATTCAATTCAAATAAGCATATTACGGCCAGAAAAATTGTAACGGCCCTAAAAAATATAAAATCATAATATTACCAGGAAAATTAGCCCCTCCTTTGCATATAGATAGCATAAATAAATCAAACAAAAGGGGGTGTTGGATAGGAGAATTACTAAGGTAGAACCAAAAAAATATTTACACAGGGGTAAAAGGTTGTTTTACGCTATTAATTTAAAACCGTTTATTGTAAATTAACCTGGCAAGAATAGTAAGGGGTAGCTTTAGCTAAGCACCCCTTATTTTTACATTAACCAGTGTTTTTGTTGACGTAAATCATGTTCTTAAGATAATATATTGAGATAATAGCTACAAAAATACTGGGGAGGTACCTCTATGGATAAATGCGAACTTGTGATCATCGGCGGCGGTCCTGCCGGCCTCTCAGCCGGGATTTATGCAGCCAGGGCAGCTCTAAAAACTGTTCTGCTGGAACGGGGGATTCCGGGCGGCCTGGTGGTCAGCTCACAGCATATTGAAAACTACCCTGGTTTTGAGAGCGGTATCAGTGGACCTGAGTTGATGGCCCAGATGGAAAAGCAGGCGCGCCGTTTTGGTCTGGAAATCAGGTATGCCGATGTCTGGGCAATTCAGCCCGCCGGAAGTGAAATCATCCTGGAGACAGATCATGGCAGGATCTCTGCTGGGGCTGTCATTGTAGCCACAGGAGTGCAGCCGAATCTACTGGGGGTAAAGGGTGAATTTGAGTTAACCGGCCGCGGAGTATCCTATTGCGCAACCTGTGACGGCGCCTTCTTCCGGGGAAAGCGCGTTGCAGTTGTGGGGGGAGGGGACGCAGCTGTAGAGGAAGCCATGTTCTTAACGAAATTTGCAGAAAGAGTCTTTGTCATCCACCGGCGCGGAGAGTTGAGGGCAACAAAGATTATCCAACAGAGAGCCTTTGCTAATCCTAAAATTGAGTTTGTCTGGCACAGTGTGGTTGATGAAATCCTGGGCGGCGATATGGTAGAGTCCCTGACCGTCAGAGACGTTCGTGATCATAAAACAACAAACCTCGATGTGGACGGCGTTTTTATCTACGTGGGCTACCGGCCCAATTCAAGCCTGGTTGAAGACCTTGTTGAGCTTGACGAAAAAGGTTATATCATAACGGACGAAAACATGCGCACCAACAGGCCTGGTGTTTTTGCAGCGGGAGATATCCGGCAAAAACTTCTTCGACAGGTTGTAACGGCGGTAGCGGACGGGGCAATTGCCGCGGTTGCTGCAGAAAAATACCTGGAAGAAATTAAATTGTCATAGAACACCACAAGAACACTTCCAGTGGTTCATCTATTATGATTTACCGGCTCCGCGGCGGTACGGGGAGATCTAAGGATCTTTTTTTTAAATGAATGCGTTTTTTTAAAGGGAATTTATAATAGATGCAGAATTTTAAATAAAGATTCATATTTTTCTGACCTTTTATAAAACTGGGGGTGTATTCTTGAAAGAACTCATGAACAGGTTTTGGGCCGGTGAACACCGGGCGCTGGCCAGGGTTATATCCACAGTAGAAAATGAATTGCCGGAAAAAGACGAAATTTTGAAAGAGATATATACAAAAACCGGCGGGGCTTACATCCTGGGTGTAACCGGATCGCCCGGCGCAGGTAAAAGCTCGCTGGTTGATTCTCTGGTCAAGGAAATTAGAAAGAGCAAAGAACTTGTTGGAATTGTTGCTGTAGATCCCACCAGTCCCTTTACAGGAGGAGCTATTCTGGGAGACCGGATCCGGATGAATACACATGCTTTGGACCAGGGGGTTTTTATCCGGAGTATGGGTACCAGGGGCAGTCTGGGCGGCCTGGCTAAGACAACAAAGGAAGTTGTCAAAGTGATGGACGCCTTTGGCATGGACTGGATTATTATTGAGACAGTGGGCGTAGGCCAGGCAGAGCTCGATATCATGTATATCGCCGATTCCACTATAGTAGTGCTGACTCCGGGCGCAGGGGACAGCATTCAGACGATGAAGGCCGGAATTATGGAGATTGCAGATATCTTTGCCATTAATAAGTGCGACCTTCCCGGCGCTGACAGTATTGAAATGGAAGTTCAGTTAATGCTGAACTTCCGGGATGATCATATCAAGTGGCGTCCTCCCGTTGTTAAAACTTCCACATATAACGCCGGCCAGGGGATTGGTGAACTGCTTGATGCGGTGAAGAAGCACCGTTCCTATCTGTCCGAAAAAGGTATTTTCTTAAAGAAGCGCCAGGAGAGGGCCAGCAACGAAGTACTGGATATTATCAACTACCAGTGGGATCGACTGGTAAGACAGCATCTCGGCAAGCCGGGACCGGTTAGTGAAATGCTGGCTAAGGTTTCCGCCAGGGAAGTGGATCCTTACACGGCATCGAGCATGATTGTCAAACAAATCATTGAGGGTGCCGATTTTCAGAAGAACTGTCCGTGATTAATTGTGCGAAATAAATTTCGCACTTTTTTTTTGGAAAAGAAGTGAAATGTGCTATCATATTGATATAATCAGAAAAAGAAATAACTGGAAAGGAGATGTAGGCATGAAATTAACATTCTTGGGGCATGCGGGTTTCCTTGTGGAAGGAAGTAAGAATATCGTTATTGACCCTTTTCTAACAGGGAACCCCAAAGCAAAAACGAAGCCGGAGGATATTAAAGCGGATTTGGTACTGGTCAGCCACGGACATGGCGACCACCTGGGTGATTCTATTACTATTGCCAAACAATCCGGCTGCACTGTGGTTTCGGTTCATGAACTAGCCGGTTTCGCCGGCCGCCAGGGCGCTAAAACACACGCCTTACATATCGGCGGAAGCAATACCATAGACGGGGTCAAGATTAAACTCACACCAGCCTGGCACGGGTCAGGCTTTGGGGACGGGCCTATGGAATACCTGGGAACACCCTGTGGTTTTTTGATCTGGCTGGACGGTAAAATCATCTACCATTCCGGTGATACAGGCCTGTTCGGAGACATGGAGTTGATTGGTAATGCTCAACCAATAGACGTAGCCCTGCTGCCCATTGGCGATAATTATACCATGGGTCCGGAAGATGCCCTCAAAGCAATACAAATGCTGAAGCCAAAGCTTGTTGTTCCTATGCATTACAATACCTGGCCGTTAATTAAACAGGATCCGGAACAATTCAAAAAAGATGTCGAAACAGCAACTGAAAGTAAAGTTGCAGTTCTGCCTCCTGGAGAAAGCCTGGAGTTATAAAAATTTTATAATACCGAGCATGAATTCTAACCAGAGCGCTGGCCGGTACATCTTTGTGCCGGGCTTTTTTTTAGGCGCTCCTCTTTTAATCATACCCGTCTTTTTCGACGTTATATTTTTATCTGGAGAGGTGTTTTAAGGTAGCCAGTGAGCTGCTGCGGCTTGATACTTTTCTAAGGTTTTTAAAGGCTTGATTTTTACGGCAGTATAGAGGATATAATCTCTTAGGCGCGAAATATAAAACAACACTTGATCTGCGCAAAATCTAATTATAAAGCCGGGTGGTATAGTAATGTTGAAGTATATCTTAATAGTTATGGTAATTGCCTTGCTGGTGGCTTTGTTTGCAGTTCAAAACGCTGTACAGGTGGACATCCAGTTTTTATGGTGGAAGGTTCCCCGGGTATCCCTGGTGATGATCATGATCTCTTCCTTCGCAGGGGGAGCACTGGCAGCTTTTCTGCTTACTCTGGCCAGGCAGATTCGCTCCTCTTTCCAAATCCGGGAACTGAGCGGGCTCAACCGGCAGCTTAAAGCAGAAATTGAACGTCTTAAAGGTGATACCGGAGATAACCTGAACCAAACCGGGCAGTAATCAGTTTTCAGCAGGACTTGGGGATGAAAATGGAAAGCACCTTCGTTGTCTGTGATCTTGAAACCACAGGCCTGGACCCTGTATCGGACAAAATCATTGAAATTGGCCTGGTCAGGCTGGAAGAAGGCGAGATCACCCAACAGTTCCACGCCCTCGTTAATCCGGGGCAGCCCCTTTCAATTAGGATTAAAAGGTTAACCGGCCTGGCTGACGATGACCTTGCCCGGGCTTTGCCAATCCACCAGGTTCTTCCAGATGCCCTGGATTTTATCGGCGGGTGTGCAGTGGCAGGACATAATATCCAGTATGACCTGCGCTTCCTGGGGGCTGCCCGGGGGCAGTTTCTACCTAACCCGGCCTATGACACTCTGGAGTTAACCCGCCTGGTTTTTCCCGGTTTAGCCAGCTATCGCCTGGAGAAGCTCTGTGCCCTCTTGAACATTGGAACCGCCGCTACCCACCGGGCGCTGGACGATGCGCTGTGCACAGGCAGCCTTTTAAATATCCTGATCCAAAAACTAAAGACAATGGACCTTACCGTTCTGACACGGTTGAACATACTGCTGGAAGAAGCACGCTCCGGCTGGCACAGTTTTATAACAGGTTTAATTAAAGAGCGGATCAAGACCTTCCCTGATCAAAAAATATCAACTTCACCTTATTGGAGCGGGGCAGATACCCAGGAAGGACAAAACGCGCCGGTCTTTGGGGAACTCCGGACCGGCGGGGAAAAGAAGGTTGTCCTGGAGGAAAAGGAAGTATGTTCCCTGGCCGGAAAAAACAGCCCCCTGGCCGGCCTCTTGCCGGGCTACGAATACCGTCCCCAGCAAGAGGCCATGATCCGTGAGGTCACCCGCTCACTTAACGAAGAAAAATTCTTGCTGATGGAGGCGGGCACCGGGGTCGGCAAATCCCTGGCTTACCTGATCCCGTTGATTTTATGGGGTCTCGCCAACCAGGAAAGAGTTCTGGTGGCCACGCATACGATAAACCTTCAGGAACAGCTGTGGTCAAAGGATATTCCGCTTCTGGCGGGTGTGATTAATAAACCTTTCCGGGTTGCCCTGGCCAAAGGGCGGCAGAATTATATCTGCCTTCGCCGGTGGGATGCGGTTTTGAACAGTACCCACCAACCAGAAGAAGCTGTTTTTTATGCCCGCGTTATAACCTGGTTGACAGAAACTGCCACAGGCGACAGGAACGAACTGAACATGCTCCCTGGTGATGCCGACCACTGGCTTAATCTATGCGGGGAAGCAGAAGGGTGTCTGGGATCACGCTGCCGGTACAGCCGCCGCTGTTACGTAAATAAAGCCAGGAAGGCGGCAGAGGAGGCCAACCTGATCATAGCCAACCACTCCCTGCTCCTTTCCGACGTCCGGGTTGAAAACCGGCTGCTTCCGGCCTTCGGGCCTGTTGTAATTGATGAGGCGCACCATCTGGAGGATGCCGCCACTGCCCACCTGGGGAGGCAGTTTTCCCAGGGTTCGGTTTACCGCTGGCTGGGACTGGCGGGAAAATACCTGGCCAAGGTTGCCGAAAATGCTCCTCCCGGTGACGGCGCCCGGTGGTCTATAATAAATAATGAGGCCCAGAAAGCCAGGCTGGAAACTTCGGAAGCACTTAAACATTTCTTTCAATTGCTCTGGGAACTGGCAACAGACGGTTCATCCGGAGCTGACGGTGCCTACGCCCGGGTCTCCCTCCGGCTGCCCTGTACAAATGCTGATTATCAAGAGTTGGTAGCCAGCGGCGTAAGGAGCGCCGGATATATTCGTAATTTTGTGGAACGGCTCAAGGACTGCGCCGGGCTCGTGGAAACCTGGGCGGTTTCTGAAGAGGTGTGGGCGGGAACAGCCCGGGATCTCAATCAAATTATTAAATCAGGATCTGATTTGGCGGACGACCTGCTCTTTATCATCGAAAGCTGCGACCAGGAGTTTGCTTACTGGGCGGAATTAGAGAAGTCTATGCGGGGTTCCTTCAGACAGATATCCTTAATGGCGGCTCCGGTAAATGTCGGTACCCTGCTTTTCGAAAAGTTTTTTAAAACTAAAAAGACCGTAGTGCTGACTTCAGCCACCTTGACGGTAAATGGAACCTTTGATTACTTCATGGAGCGGACCGGCCTTAATCATGTGGCAGAAGAAAAGATAATTCTGGCCAGTTATGATTCTCCCTTTGAATACGACCGCCAGGCCCTTCTCTGCCTCAGCCGTGATCTTCCCGCCCAGGGAGAGGTGATTGAGCAGGTATATCTGGACCACCTGGAAAATACTATTTATAAACTGTTGCAGATTACCGGTGGCCGGACACTTGTACTCTTCACCTCGCACCGGGTTCTGGGGGAAATCTACAGGCGCCTGAAACCAAGGCTGGAGGAGACGGATATATTTTTATTGGGTCACGGCCTTGATGGCAGCAGGACAAAAATTTTAGAGGAATTCAAATCAACAGAGCGCACAGTTTTGTTCGGATCTACCAGCTTTTGGGAAGGCGTGGATGTGCCTGGCGAAGCCCTATCCTGTGTTGTAATGGTGAAGTTGCCCTTTATGTCCCCCTCGGTCCCCGTGATCGAGGCGCGCCTTGAGGATCTGGCCAGACGTGAAAGAAACGGTTTCCGGGTTCTCAGTGTTCCCCAGGCCGTTATCCGTTTCAAACAGGGCTTCGGCAGGCTGATTCGCAGCGGTAATGACCGGGGTTGCGTGGTGGTCCTGGACCCGAGGATCCTGGATAAGAGTTATGGACGCTATTTCTTGAGGTCTTTGCCTGTAAAAAGTCACTTCAGGGGGGGCATCGATTTAATCCTTAAAAAAATCGCTGATTGGATAGAAGTGCTTCCAGATGTAAATACCTGGTAACATATTAGGTGAAAAAAAATAGCACATTCAGACATGTATTGAAATACTATATTAACAGCTAACTTAATGAAGGGATGTGAACAGTTTGCGTGTATATTTTGTCAGGCTGCCATCATTCTTAAGAACACTGTTAATGAGATTCATCAAGTAACAAGCTCGGGCAGGCTTTATCGTCTGCCCTTCGCCTTAGGTAAAACTGCCTCCCGTTTTTTACAAAAACTGTTTCTGCCCTGCAAAAAACTGTCTTTGCCTTCCATAAAACTGCAGAGTTTTTGTTCGCGAAAAGCATTTACTTTTACAATAGTGGGTGATATATTAAAATGGTAAGCTAAAATGTGCATTGTTTCAGGCATTTTCAGATATCATGGAGGAGTTGCTGAACCCCTGACACGGACAAGCGGAAGTAGAGGGGTGATAAATCATGCGCCATATTTGGCGGGTGCTTTGACTGCAATAATGTTAAAAGTTTAATTATTGTTTTATGATGTTCAATTAATCTGATAAAGAGGAGTCTATTATGGAGTCGATTAATCTTAATCAGTCAATTTCCAAGAATGCCGACTTTATTCAACGAATAGGCGAGGAAAGTGGACAGCCTGTTCAGAAGTGTTACCAGTGCGGCAAGTGTACTGCCGGCTGTCCGGTGGCATTTGCTATGGATTACACTCCAAACCAGGTGATCCGCATGGTTCAGCTTGGAATGAAGGATGAACTACTTAAGAGCAACACCATCTGGATCTGCGCCTCCTGCTCCACCTGTTCAACCCGCTGCCCTTGCAATGTCGAAATAGCAAAAGTGATGGAAATACTCAGGATTATGGCGGGAAGAAGCGGTACGGCACCTGCTGGTAAGGCCAAGTACGTGGAAGTAATGTACAACGCTTTGCTGAGCACTGTGGAGAAGTACGGACGCACCTATGAAGTCGGCCTGGTTCTTCAAAACAATTTAAGAAGCGGGAAGCTCTTCAATGGCGCGGACATGGGCATGCCCATGCTGCAGAAAGGCAAACTCAAACTGACGCCGTCCAAGGTTAAGGGCGCGAATGAAATTGCCCGGATATTTTCTGAAGTACGTAAAATGGAAGGTGGTGTGAAATGAGATACGCTTACTTTCCAGGATGCAGTTCCCACGGCACCGGCAAGGAGTATGAGTCTTCAACCCAGGCAGTTGCCAGAAAACTGGGTATGGAATTGGTTGAAATACCCGACTGGAGTTGTTGCGGTGCAACCGCGGCACATGGTAAAAGCCATTTATTAAATGTCGCTTTGCCGGCACGTAACCTGGCCATAGCGGAAGATATGGGCCTGGACAGTTTAACCACAGGGTGTGCGGCCTGTTACCAGCAGTTGGCCAATGCCCATAAAGAAATGACTGAAAATAAGGAGATCAAGGAAAAGGTCAACAGGATAACAGGGAGGGAATACAAAGGAACCCTTAAGGTCAAATCCCTGGTGGAGGCTATCGGCACTGTTGACCAGGAACTGCTTAAGTCCCATATAGTCAAGCCGCTGAGCGGGCTGAAAGTTGCCGCTTATTACGGCTGTTTGCTGGTCAGGCCCCCCAAAATAACCGGCTTTGATGATCCGGAAAACCCCATGTTTATGGATAATATGATGAAGCTGGCCGGAGCGGAAGCGCTGGACTGGGCCCATAAGACCGAATGCTGCGGAGCCTCCCTGGGTGTTTCCAATTTGGGGATTGCCGTTAAGTTGATTGATAAGATCCTTAAAGGTGTGATAGCAAGCGGTGCCGACTGTGTTGTTGTAGCCTGTCCGTTCTGCCACCTCAATCTTGACTGGCACCAGAAGAGTGTTAATAAACAGCTTGGTACCAGCTATGAAATGCCGGTGTTTTATTTTACCGAACTCTTGGGTTTGGCAATGGGGATAAATCAAGACGAACTTGGGCTTAAAACGCACTTTACCGACACCCAGAAAGTACTGAGCAAAGTTGGTTAATTAATTCCTTACGGGAGCGATGGAATATGAAAAGGATTGGTCTCTTCGTTTGCTGGTGCGGCTCTAACATCGGCGGAGTTATAGATGTTCCCGGAGTCGTTCAGGAAGCGAGCAAATTCCCAGGAGTCGTTTATGCCACGGATTACAAGTATATGTGTTCTGAACCGGGCCAGGATATGATTGTTAAGGCTATCAAGGAACACAATCTGGACAGGGTGGTTGTGGCGTCCTGTACACCCAGGCTTCACGAACCGACCTTCCGTAAAACATTAGCCAAGGCCGGCCTGAACCCGTACATGTTTGAAATGGCCAACATCCGCGAACAGTGTACCTGGGTTCACTCGGATGAGAAGGAAAACGCGACCACCAAAGCTATTGCCCTGATTAAGCGGGCCCTGGCCAAGGTTTCCAAAGTGGAGCCCCTGTATGAATCATACATTCCCGTAACTAAAAAGGCGCATGTTATAGGCGGCGGGATTGCCGGGATGCAGGTTGCCCTTGACATTGCGGACAGCGGCCACGAAGTCATCCTGGTTGAGCGGGAACCAACCATCGGCGGGAAGATGGCCATGCTGGACAAGACTTTCCCCACCCTTGACTGCTCCGCCTGAATTAGCACGCCTAAAATGGTTGCTGCGGCGCAGCATCCCAACATAAAGCTGATGACTTACAGCGAAGTAGTTGATGTCAGTGGTTATATCGGGAACTTTGAAATTACCATCAAGCAGAAAGCCCGTTATGTTGACCATAGTAAGTGCACAGGCTGTGGCACATGTTTTGAAAAATGCCCCTCCAAGGTGCCCAGTGCCTATGACTTCGGATTGGGTACCAGAAAGGCTATCTACATCGACTTTCCCACAGCAGTGCCCAATAAGCCGGTGATTGATGCGGAGAATTGCCGTTACTTTAAAACAGGTAAGTGTGGAATCTGCAAAAAGATCTGCCCCACCGGAGCAGTTGATTACGAGCAGAAGGAAGAATTGATTCAGGAAAAAGTGGGCGCCATTGTCATGGCCACCGGTTTTGACCTCTTTAACTGGGAAGAGGCTTACGGGGAGTATGGGTACGGCCGCTATAAGGATGTCATTTCCGGCCTTCACTTTGAACGCATGTCCAACGCTTCCGGCCTTACCGGGGGCAAAATCATCCGTCCCTCTGACGGAAAAGAACCCAAGTCGGTTGTTTTCATCAAATGCGTCGGTTCCAGGGACGAGGCCAAAGGCAAGGAGTACTGCTCCCGCGCCTGCTGCATGTATACTGCCAAACACGCCCACCAGGTTCTGGACAAGATCCCAGGCTCCAGCGCATATGTTTTCTATATGGACGTCCGGACACCGGGCAAGGCTTACGATGAGTTTTACCGGCGCACGGTCGAGGAAGGCGTGCAGTATATCCGGGGCCGCGTATCTAAAATTTATCAGTCAGGTGACAAACTGATTGTAATGGGTACCGATACCCTGCTGGGAAGGCCCGTAGAAGTGGAAGCCGACCTGGTGGTTCTTGCCACGGCCATGGTTCCCAGCGCCGGATCTGATAAGATTGCCCAGTTGGTCAGTTGTCCCACCGATAAGGACGGGTTTTTCCAGGAGGCCCACCCCAAATTAAGGCCCGTGGAAACCATGACCGCCGGCTTATTCCTGGCCGGGGCCTGTCAGGGTCCCAAGGATATTCCCGATACGGTGTCCCAGGCCAGCGGTGCGGCCGCCAAAGTATGCGCGCTCTTATCCCACAGCGAACTCGCTACTGATCCTATGATCAGCCAAATTAATGAAGCCCTGTGTTCAGGTTGCCTGGTTTGCAAAGGTGTCTGCCCCTATAAAGCTATTGAAGAGAAGACAATCACCGAGCGGGTTCACGGTAAGCCCGTGGAGAGGTTGGTTGCCAGTGTCAATACCGGACTATGCCAGGGTTGCGGCAACTGCACGGTGGCATGCCGGGCGGGCGCGGCAAACCTGAAGGGATTCACGAACGATCAAGTGCTTGCGGAGGTGGATGCCCTGTGTCGGTAGATACAAAGGATTTTCAGCCCAAGGTAGTTGGTTTTACCTGTAACTGGTGCAGTTACGCCGGTGCGGACCTGGCCGGGGTCAGCCGGATGAAATACCCTTCAAATATTCGCGTCATTCGCGTTCCCTGTTCCGGCAGGGTGAATCCTCAGTTTGTTCTGAGGGCCTTTCAAAAGGGCGCGGACAGTGTTCTGGTTTCAGGGTGACACCCGGGGGACTGCCACTATGCTAGTGGCAACTATTTTACGCGGAGGCGCTTCCTGGTCTTTAAACGGCTCCTGGAGTATGTGGGCTTTGAGCCAGGCCGCTTCCATGCCCGCTGGATTTCCGGTTCGGAAGGAGCTAAATTTGCCGCGACTATTAAGGATATCGCAGAAAAAACAAAATCCCTGGGTCCCAATAAAAAGATGAGGGATGATATCGTATGATGGACGTTATTCAGCAACTCAGGGAGCAGGCTAAAAAGCTCCTGGAAGAGAAAAAGGTTGAAATGGTAATCGGCTTTGGCGAAGGAACGGAGTTAGCCCGGACAACCCCTGTATTTATTACAAATCCGGAAGAGGTGTCCGCTCTGACCTGGGGTCCGCTCTGCGCCAACAATCTGGCTAAATATCTGACTGATTACCAAAACCTGCCGGGAAATGTGGCGGTTGTTGTAAAGGGATGTGATTCCAGGTCGGTAAACAGGCTAGTGACTGATCACCAGATCAACCGGGACAAAGTGGTTGTATTGGGAGTGCCCTGTTCCGGCCAGTTGGACTGGAAGATCGTGGCCGCTACCGTGGATCCGGCAGCTAAGCTGAAAGGATTCAGTGACGACGGGGAGAGCTTTACGGTAAAGACAGACGCCGGGGATTACAAATTTGATAAAAAAGAAGCCATGTTACACAGGTGCCTTGTTTGTGAGAACCCAAATCCAGTGGTGTCCGACATAACAGTCGGGAAAGAACAGCCCGTTAAGAATTACGAGGACAGGTTTGCCGAAGTAAAAGCGCTGGAACAATTGGGAACAGAGGAGAAAAGCGCATACTGGGACAAGCAGTTCAGCCGCTGCCTGCGCTGCTATGCCTGCCGCAACGTCTGTACCGTTTGTACCTGCCGCACGTGTGTTTTCGATCAGATGCAACCCATGTGGGTTTCGAAGAGGAACAACCTATCCGAAAACACCGCATTCCATTTGATCAGGGCATTTCACGTAGCCGGACGTTGTGTCGATTGCGGTGAATGCGACAGGGTCTGCCCGGTTGATATACCTCTGCGCAAATTGAACCAGAAGATCCTGAAGGATCTTGGAGACCTGTTTAATGCTCCCACGCCCGGATCCGAAGCAGGTTTAGCATCACCCCTGGGTGAGTTTGCAACAGGCGACCCAGAGGAGTTTATGTAAAAAGGTGGTACTGAGATGGACTCGAGGGTTGTAAATAAAGGACAACTGCCTGAATTGCTGGACAAATTGGCGCGGGACCATACCCTGGTTGCTCCGGTTCGCGAAGAGGAGACAGTTACGCTGTTCAAAAAGGTATCCGGCGCTAGTGAAGTCCAACTGGATTACATCACTTCAGATGTTTCCCCGAAGGGTTGGATATTTCCACAAACGGAAAAAACCATTTCCTATACCTATACGGGGGATACTCTGGAAATGAAAGAACCGGGCGACCCCCCTAAAACGATCCTCTTCGGAGTGCGCCCGTGCGATGTAAAGAGTATTTTAGCCCTGGACCCTGTTTTCGAGGGGAAGTTCCTGGACACCTATTATCTTGAAAAGAGGAAAAACACGATAATCATCGGACTCAGCTGTTCGACAATCTTAAGCACCTGTTTTTGTACTGCTTTTAACGGCGGGCCCTGCGACGGAAAGGGCACCGACCTGATGTTTACCGAACTGGGCGACAAGTATTACGTGGAAGTCAATACAGAAAAGGGAAGCAGCCTGGTAGAAGCTTACAGCCAGTATTTCAACAAAGGGGATACAGACGGGCTGGCCAAGGCAAAAGAAGAACAGGCTAAAAAATTGGAGGGACAGTTTACGAGAAAGGTGGACCTGGAAGGGGTCAAGCAGGTACTCGACGAGAACTTTGAGTTGCCCTACTGGGACAAAGTATTTAAGAAGTGCCTGGGCTGCGGTATCTGCACCTATGTCTGCCCCACCTGCCACTGCTTTGATATTTTCGATTACGTTACCGGAGAATTTACGGGAGACCGTTTCCGCTGCTGGGATTCCTGCATGTTCCCGGACTTTACACTCATGGCAGGGGGCCACAACCCCCGTCCGTCCAGGAAAGAGCGGGTGCGCAACCGCTTTATGCACAAGCTTAAATATCACCTGGACCGCTATAACCTTGACGGCTGCGTCGGTTGTGGAAGATGTATTTCCAAGTGTCCGGTGAATATTGATATCACCCAAATTATAAAAGACCTGAAGGAGGTGGGACAGAATGCATAATCCTTCTCCTTTAACACCCTATCCTGCTACTGTAACCAAGATTGTTGACGAAACCGGCGACGTCAAGACATTTACAGTGGAATTTGACGATCCTCAGGTGATGGAAAATTTCGGCAACAAACCCGGTCAGGTAGCCCAATTGTCGGTTTTTGGAGAGGGCGAAGCCACCATCTCCATTACGTCTGCTCCGACCCGCGGGAAGTTTCTTGAATTCAGTGTGAGAAGGGTCGGCAGGTTGACCAATGTTCTGCACCAGTTCGAAGTTGGCCAGAAGATCGGTGTCCGCGGGCCTTACGGCAACTGGTTCCCCTATGAAATGATGAAAGGGAAGGACCTGTTCTTCATCGGTGGCGGCATTGCTCTGGCGCCCATCCGTTCCCTGATTGACTTTGTATTATCCGATCAATACCGTAAAGACTACGGTAAAGTGGAAATACTCTACGGCGCCCGTTCCTATATGGACCTGTGCTTTAAGTACGACCTTTTCGAACGTTGGCCGAAATGCCCCAACACCAAGGTTTACACCACCATAGACCGCCCGGAAGAGGGATGGGACGGGCACGTAGGTTTTGTTCCCAATTATGTGGAAGAGGTCAACCCTTCGCCCGAGAATAAGGTTGCCATCATCTGCGGACCGCCGATCATGATTAAGTTTACCCTGGCGGTTATGGAAAAGCTGAAGTTTGCCGATGAGCAGATCATCACCACTCTGGAAATGAAGATGAAGTGCGGCATAGGCAAATGTGGCCGTTGCAATATCGGCAGCAAGTACGTTTGCATCGACGGCCCGGTGTTTAACCTGGCCCAGTTGAAGCAGCTGCCGCCTGAATTCTAAGGAACGTTTATGAACGCTTGTAAAAGAAAAGCACCTGTGAACCCGTTAAATTACGGGTTACAGGTGCTTTTTCACGCTCCGGGGAATTGAGCTTAAAAAAATGAAACAAGTTGTCAAAGATATTTTGCAATCCCGGTGTTACTTAAGAGTACTCTGGTTTCTAAGGCATTTTAGAAAGCCTGTCACGGCGCTCCAGGGTTTAGGAGAAGCCGACACCCAACACGCCGCCGGCGGCCCCGGCCGACAGGGAGACCACCAGTTTAGGAAAAACGCCCAAAACTGCCTGGCCGGGCATAAACAGTCCCGAGGTAAGCCAGACCGCTAAAAAGAAAAGCGCACCGATCAACAGGCCGTGGTAAAGACCTCTGTTGCCTGCTTTTTTTCCGGCCACCAGGGAACCGGAAAAAGTGCTCACTGCAAGAATAACGGCTGCGGACCAGGGGAGGGTCTGTTCTGTAATGGGAGACAGGTAATATATAGCACCTGCGCCCGCGCTTAAAAGCAGGGAGACTGCTATCGAAAAAATGGTACCCTGGATAAGGGCAAGGATATTTACAGTGTCCTTAATGTTATTCTTATTAATTGAAGGCAACGCGACACCCCCTTAAAGTTTGTTAATTATTCTTATGTTAAGGGAAGTGAAGGATATGCCTTCTAAACCGTCAGATTATGTTTAATTAAGTTGCATTTTTCTCTTTACCCTTTTTTTCGGCCGAATTCCGGATTTTTTCACCTGCCGGCGTTGGATCATCCACAAAATCATGCTCCCATTGACCGTCCAGATTAATTAATGGGGCCGAACCTGTTTTTTCCCGTACAAAGGCGTTACCCTTATTGTCTTTGGCCAAGTGTAAAACCTCCTTTAGCTTTAGTATAAATTACGATCATTTTTTTATGTGCCGGGCATCCGGCGGATTTTATAAAAGTGATGCTGCTGGAGGACTGGATTTTTGACCTGACCAAAAGGGAGCAGGCATAATCATGAAGTGAACTAAACAGGCAGGCAGGGTTTAACCGGCTGGAAAATCCCCAGGCAGGAAATGACCTGGTAGATTAAAAAGATTATAAATTTAAAGTTCCTGCCGGGACGATGTTATTGAAAATCGAATCTTTTAAAATATTTATATAAGAGTTATACTAGAATAACCTGGTTGGAAAGTACGCGCCAGTCTTATGCCAGTGCCGTACAAGGGGAGACTCAAATGATCGGGCCATTATGAACTTATTTTCCGCGATTTATTATAAAGAAAAAATGTGAAAAAAAGCCAGACTAAAGTATTCTACTGTGAAAGCGGGAGAGGGAATGGGCACAGACAGTCTAGAAAATGGAAAAAAAACAATGGACAGGTCAAAAATTGAACAGGCCGTCAAAATGATCCTCGAGGCCATTGGGGAGAATCCGGACCGTGAAGGATTAAAGGAGACACCATTAAGGGTTGCCCGGATGTATGAAGAAATCTTCTCCGGCCTGCGGGAGGACCCGGAGTTGCATTTACAGAAATTTTTTTCCGAAGACCATGATGAAATGGTCATTGTGAAGGATATTCCCCTTTATTCCATGTGTGAACACCACCTGCTTCCATTTTACGGGAAGGCCCATGTCGCTTATATTCCGAGAAAGGGCAATGTTACCGGGTTGTCGAAGCTGGCCAGGGTGGTGGAGGGCTTTGCCAAACGGCCTCAGTTGCAGGAACGCCTGACTTCCCAGGTGGCCGACGCCATTATGCACAGGCTCAATCCAATTGGCGCCCTTGTAGTTATTGAGGCTGAACATATGTGCATGACTTTCCGGGGGGTTAAAAAACCCGGTTCAAAGACTGTGACCTCGGCCGTAAGAGGATATTTTCAAAAAAATGAAGCCACCAGGGCAGAAGCCTTCTCGCTGATCAAGGGTTGACATTTGCTAAATAGTCCGGTGCCGTAAAAAAGACTGGATTGATTGAGGAGGACGGAAGTGGAAAACAGTAGCACAGGCAAGTTGGAGCTAATCTCTATGAAGACTTTTAAATCATACGACGATATGTACAAGGTGGTGGACTTCTTAAATAAAACTCTCAAAGATAAGAGAGTTATCTTTGGTCTGACCAAGAATATTGAGCAGGGAACTATGACCATTTCTATCTATGAAACTTAACGCTATGATACTTAACGGAGAGGTTTTATGCGTATATTAATCAGTAATGATGACGGGATCCAGTCAAAAGGGATCAATCAATTGAGGATGGACCTTGAGCTGGACCAGGAAAACGAGATCTATGTAGTTGCTCCGGACCGGGAGAGAAGTGCCACAGGCCATAAAATCACCATGCACAGGCCCCTGAGAGTCAAGGAATGGTCTTACCCGGACAGTAAAACAAGAGGTTGGGCCGTAGACGGAACCCCGGCAGATTGTGTCAAGCTTGGTTTGGAAGCTTTGTTGCCGGGGCCTCCGGATCTTGTTATTTCAGGTATTAATCAAGGGCCGAACCTGGGGACGGATGTTTTATATTCCGGTACTGTTTCCGCCGCTATTGAGGGAACGATCAACGGTTTCCCGGCTATTGCCGTTTCCCTTGCCAGCTGGGAGTTTCATGATTTTTCCTTTTCCGGAAAGCTGGTCCGGGAGTTAATTGCCAAGCTGAAAGGAGAGCTTTCTCCCCATACGCTCTTAAACATTAATCTGCCCCCGGGCCCGCCCCGGGGCATCAGGGTTACCCGGCTTGGCCACAGGCGTTATGTAAATATTTTTGACAAGAGGACGGATCCCAGGGGGAGAGTTTACTTCTGGATGGCCGGGGAGCCCTTTGATGTGGATGAAGACGACCCTGACACGGATGTTTTTGCCGTCAAGGAAGGCTATGCTTCAATAACACCGGTTCACTTTGACCTGACAGACTACCAGTACCAGGATAAATTAAAAAAAATGGTCCTGAAACTGGAAAGCTTCTGATTCCCAAAGGGTAATTAAAGCCTGGAGTTGGGGCTGAGGGTTCTTGCCAAACGCCGTAAATCGTTCCCCTTGATGCCGCCCGTCAGGATTAGGAGGAGTACATAGCCGGACAATCCGGCCAGGATGGCTGAGAAGGTTGCCTGAAGCTCCGACTGGGTCCAGCTATAAACGAAATGCTGGAAATAGATCAGGAGTAGTCCCATTCCTGCAGTTGCCAGAAGAGCCTTCGGGAGATAGGTGGAATCTTCCATACGGAATCCGGTCAGCCGGCGGAGGTCGGCAAGGTTCAACCAGGCCATGATCATAAATCCCACTGCCAGGGCTGCGGCTGTTCCCCGGATGCCCAGTTGAGGCAGGGCGGTTAAGTAATAGATACAGGTAATTTTAAAGATGGAAGCCAGAACAAGATTGTAAAAGGGCCGGTAAGCCTGGCCAAGTCCTTGAAGAATGCCCGTCGTGGTTTGCTGCAGGTAGAGAAAGGGACCTCCCAGGGCCAGGATCTTCAGGGCGCCGCCTGCTTCCGGGTAGCCGAAGATAAGGCCGCACAACTCCTCAGAAAGAAGGAAGAGGATGGCGGCACAGGGCAGTCCGGCCAAAAGGGTGACCCTCACTGCCTCTTCACACCTGCTGCGGACAAGCTTGCTCTGGTCCAGGGCCAGAGCATCGGATACTGCTGGAATCAAGGCAATGGCCATGGATATGGTGATAATTCCCGGCGTAAATAATAGGCTTTGAGAAATTCCCACAAACTGTCCGAAGGTGGAGGTAGCTTCGTTTAAGTTAAGACCGCCGGCCTGGAGGCGCAGGGGGATTAAAACTGCATCAATAGACATCAGGGCTGTCGACCCAAAACGGGTCAGGGTGACGGGGACGGCCAGGTTGAAGATCCTCTGGGCCGAATGGACGGCAGGTTCATCAGGGAATTTAGCCGCAACGCCGGCCATAGGTGGACGCCTCTTGCGGTAAATCAGGAGCATCAGGCTTAATCCAGCCAGTTCGCCGGCTACGACCCCCAGTGAGGCTCCTGCAGCCGCGTACTCCAGACCCCGGGGAAGGAACAGGGAGGCAAAGGTAAGGCCGCAAACCACCCTGACTGTTTGCTCCAGGGCCTGGGTCAGGGCGGTGGGCGACATTTGCTGCAGGCCCTGGAAGTAGCCCCGGAAGGCGGAGCAAACAGACACAATGATAATTCCGGGGATCAGGCTTAGGAATATTATGTGCACTCCTGGATTGGGGAAAACATGTTCAAGCAGGAAGGGGGCTCCAAGGTAACACAGGGCTGAAAAAATGATGCTGTTAACCATCATGATCAAGAAGCAAAGTTTAAAAATCCGGTATGCTCCCCGTACATTGTGAACTGCCATTTCTTCGGCTACAAGCTTGGAAATGGCTACTGGAATGCCTGCCGTGGCCAGGACCAGCACCAGTACGTAAATGGGATAGACCATGTTGAGCAGACCCAGCCCTTCCGGCATAATCAGCCGGATTAAAAAGATCTGGTAGACGAAGCCGAGGACCCTGTTAAAAAGGTTGGCTGTCAACAGCACCAGGGTTCCCTGTAAAAAGGATTGCCTGTAGTTCAAGGTAAAACTTCCTCTCAGGACTTCTAACCACATGCAACACAAGCAGGCAGGGGAAGGGATCTTTCCAGTTAAGATCTATGCATCCTTAATTTACCTATGCCTGTAAAAAAGTAATCAATTTGAGTCAGATAAACTTATTTTTCGTTAAACAAGGAATTTAATATATCACTGTAGAAGTAATTAAAAAGTATTTATACCAGTTATATACTCTAGTACTTGGGGCGTTTAGTTGCTGCAAACAAAGCGGGCCTGCAGGGGTTCTTTTTGTTTAAACCCGGAAATGTCCCACTGTGACCTGCGCAAGTATAGAAAGAGACATTTAGGGAAACCATTATTTACAAAAGGAGGCATATATTTTGAAGAACTATGTAACCGGGCAAATACGCAATCTGGGGGTGGTGGCACATGGTGGCGCCGGTAAAACCTCCCTGGTAGAGGCGATGCTCTATAATACCGGGGTCCTTTCCCGCCTGGGCAGGGTAGAGGACGGTACGACGGTTTCCGATTATCACCCGGAGGAAATAGCAAGGCAGGTTACAATCCATACCAGCCTTGTTCCCTGCGAGTGGAACGGCATCAAGATTAACCTTTTGGATACTCCCGGGTTTTCAGACTTTATTGGTGAGGTAAAGGGCGCCCTGAGGGTTTCCGATGCTGCAATGTTTGTTGTTTCAGCTGTTGACGGGGTAGAGGTGCAGCATGAGGTAATCTGGGATATAGCTGATGATTATAACCTTCCCAGGATTGTATTTGTAAATAAGATGGACCGTGAGAATTCCAATTTCGGCAAAGTACTCGAAGACCTCAAGGCGAAATTCAAGGCAAACTTTGTTCCCGTTCAAATCCCCATCGGTTCTTTCAATACATTTACCGGAGTAGTGGACGTTATCAATGAAAAGGCCTATACAGGGGAAGGTAAAGGTAAAGAAACGGAAATACCTGCCGACCTGGCGGATGATTTGGCCGCATACAGGGAACAGTTAGTTGAGGCTGCAGCCGAAGGCGATGACGATCTGACCATGAAATATCTGGAAGGAGAAGAATTGACTCCGGAAGAGATTAAAGAGGGCCTCAAGAAAACAGTTGCTGCGGGAAAGGTTGTCCTGGTGCTGGCTGGTTCAGCCACAAAGAACACAGGGGTTGCCCAGCTAACGGATGTGGTGGCTGATTACCTCCCTGCCCCCAAAGAAGTAGATGGTCCAATGGCGGCCCTGGTGTTTAAAACCATTGCCGACCCCTATGTGGGCAAAATGAATTTTCTGCGGGTATTCAGCGGAAAGTTTAAGAGTGATACTGTTGTATACAACAGTAAAAAAGAAAAGAACGAAAAAATCGGCAATGTCCTTTACGTTAGGGGCAAAACCTCGGTTCAGACCGGTGTTGTTCCCTGCGGCGACCTGGCCGTTGTTGTAAAACTGCAGGATACAGCTACGGGAGATACCCTTTGCGATAAAGATAAGCCGGTTGTTCTGGAGGGTATTAATTTTCCAACACCTACACTGACAGTTGCCATTGCACCTAAAAGTAAAAATGACGAAGACAAATTGGGGGATGCAGTTTTTAAAGTTTTGGAAGAAGACCCGACCCTGCGGGTTGAAAAAAATACCGAAACCAAGCAAACGCTGCTTATCGGTATGGGTGAACTGCACCTGAACATCATGCTGGAAAAGCTGAAAAGGAAATACGGTGTGGATGTTGTTATGACCGACCCCAAAGTCCCCTACAGGGAAACAATCCGGGCCAAGGTTGAAGTGGAAGGCAAACACAAGAAACAATCCGGGGGCCGGGGCCAGTACGGCCACGTCTGGATTCGTTTTGAGCCGAATCCGGAAGAAGATTTTGTTTTTACCGAGGAAATTTTTGGCGGGTCCGTCCCCAGACAGTATTTCCCGGCTGTGGAAAAGGGCTTGCGGGAAGCAATGGCTGAAGGGGTTTTGGCCGGTTACCCCACCACCGGGGTTAAGGCAACCCTTTACGACGGTTCTTACCATACTGTGGACTCTTCAGAACTGGCCTTTAAGATTGCTGCCTCCCTGGCTTTCAAGAAAGGCGCCATGCAGGCCAAGCCGGTACTTCTGGAGCCGATCATGAACGTGGAAGTAACGGTTCCCGATAACTTTATGGGGGATATAATAAGTGATTTTAACACCAAACGGGGTCGCGTGCTGGGAACCGAGCCCATGGGCAAACAAACTGTGATTAAAGCCATGGTTCCCCTCTCTGAGATGTACCGTTACGCCATTGATTTGAAATCTATGACCCAGGGCCGCGGCTCTTTTACCATGGAATTCAGCAACTATGAAGAAGTGCCTGGCCGCCTCGCGGATGATATTATTAAAAAAGCCAAGGCTGAGGCTGAGGCCTAGAATCGCCTGGCAGTAATTAATAAAACCTCCTGCCAGGGAAGGGGAAAGGCTGTAAAAATAGATAATAAGTAAGTTTTTGTCGATACGAACCCGGGTATCCGGCACCGGTTTATAAAACTATATTGCCGGTTTGATTAAAATAATAAGAACTGTTTCCTGGAACCAGCAGCAATCATTCAAAATGGGATTAACCTGTTGCCTGCAGGAGAAAAAACCTGACAACTGGCGTTGAGTAAGGGGCCAACCATTTAGCAATGAATTTGGGCTTATTCGGCGCCTTTTTTTATTTCTCCATGAAAAAATAAAAATTCCCAAGGGTCTGACCCTTGAGAAAACTGGCAGGGGAGACAGGACTCGAACCTGCAACACCTGGTTTTGGAGACCAGTGCTCTACCAATTGAGCTACACCCCTGTATTCTCTTTCCCTGCGAAAAATATTATATAAAAAATATCTTCTCCAGTCAAGAGAAAACCCTGTGACGCAGGATTTTCAGGTAATGGATTGAATATAATTAAGACTAATTCAGGATAAATCGAGGTGGAGGCTATGGCACCGAGAATAGGTGTTTTGATGGGCGGGCGCTCAGCCGAACGGGAGGTGTCCCTGCGAACCGGGGAGGCGGTTTGCCAGGCCCTGATCGAGGCGGGCTACGACACTGTAAAAATTGACGTGGGTTCTGATCTTGTGGAAAGATTAAAGGAGGAAGGGGTGGAGCTTGCTTTTTTGGCTCTGCACGGCCGTTACGGGGAGGATGGGACCATTCAGGGATTGCTGGAAATGCTGGACATCCCCTATACCGGTCCGGGTGTGCTGGCCAGCGCCCTGGCCATTGATAAGATTGCCACAAAAAAAATCCTTCTTTATGAAGGCTTGCCGACACCGCGTTTTATGCAGGTCAGGGAAAAGGATGCCTTAGAGGCGGGACTGGAGGAAACTGCTGAAAAGGTGCTTCGGGAAATGAGCCTGCCCCTGGTTGTGAAAGCCCCGACCCAGGGCTCAACTATAGGAACTTCCTTTGTCCATGAAAGGAAAGATGTTGTTACGGCCCTGGAAACAGCCTATCGCTACGACCGGGTTGCCCTTGTGGAGCAGTTTATCGAGGGCATAGAAGTGACAGCCCCGGTGCTGGGCAACGACAACCCTGTGGCCCTGCCCCTGATTGAAATTGTCTCGGCCACCGGGGTTTATGATTACGAGGCCAAGTATACGCCGGGAATGAGCGATCACATCATACCTCCGAGGATTCCCGTTGAACTGCAGGCAATGATCAAAGAACTGGCTGTCCGCACCTTTCAAGCCCTGGGCTGCCGGGGGTTGTCCAGGGTTGACTTTATGGTGGAGCCGGGAGGGGGCGTCTATATCCTTGAGGTCAATACCATGCCGGGTATGACTGCCACCAGCCTCTTTCCCGATTCTGCCCGGGCTGCGGGGATCGAGTTTCCCCAGCTTGTGGATCAAATTGTCAAGCTGGCCCTGGAAAAATGAATTCCCGGGGCAGCAAAATTGCTGATTTATCCAGAACCGGACTGGCCCGCCTGATTGACCATACCCTCTTGAAGCCCGAAGCTACGCCGGCTGACATCGCCGGGCTCTGCCGTCAGGCCAGGGAATACGGATTTGCCTCGGTCTGTGTTCATCCGTGTTATGTTCCTGCTGCTTACGAACTGCTCTCCGGCTCGCCCGTCGCCGTCTGTACGGTAGTTGGGTTTCCCCTTGGAGCCAACGCTCCCCATGTGAAAGCACAGGAAGCAGCCCTGGCCGTTCGGGAGGGCGCCTCGGAAGTGGATGTTGTAATGAACGCCGGTTTATTCCTCGGCGGGCGTAAGGATCTGGTCTTAAAAGACCTGGAGGGAGTTGTCCGGGCCGCCCGCAGGGAAAACCCCGGAGCCGTAATCAAGGTCATACTGGAAACCTGTCTTCTCAATGAAAAGGAGAAAATCGAGGCCTGCCGGCTGGCCGTGGCTGCGGGTGCGAATTTCGTTAAAACTTCCACCGGTTTTGGAAAATCCGGCGCAACGGTGCAGGATGTTGCTCTTCTGAAAAGGACAGTGGGACCGGGAGTGGGTGTCAAGGCTTCGGGGGGGATCCGTGATTTATCTACGGCACTTGCCATGCTCAGGGCCGGTGCCGACCGTCTGGGTACAAGTTCGGGAGTCATCATTATCAATGAAATGGATTAATCTAATAGTCCCCGGCCGGTGACGTCCGTCTCAACTGCAGACCGGACGTCTTTTTAATAGTAAACGATACCGTTATTTTTAAAACGGGCAGGAATCACCGGGAGTTTTAGCGAAATTAAATTTTATCAAGTTAACTAATCAATTTTGGGGGGTATTATGATGAAATTACGCTGCATGCTCTGCGGGAAGCTCATCGAAGAGGAACTGGTAAGCAACGAACCAGTGGACGAATTTGATGATGAATATGACGATGATCTGCCCAAAAAGAAACCCCTGCAGGTTTGTCTCATGTGTCAGGCCAAGCTCAAGCGCGAGGCGGACGGTGCGCAGAAAATACCCAAACCTATGTAAGTTTTAAAGGTTAAATATTACGTTAACAGTCATAAATTAGAAACAGCAGGATAACAAATACTAATCACAGCATATTCTTAGGAGGTAAACTGCTTGCAGAACAATTTCCGGCGGGTATATTACACTTTTCTTGGTGTCCTTTTTCTCTTATTATTACTTGTAGTAGCCGGAGCACGTTTATACACAGACTGGCTCTGGTTCCAGGCCCTCGAATACCAGCGCGTTTTTTTGACCATCATTCTTTCCGATGTTGGCCTCAGGCTTGGTGTCGGGGTGGCATTTTTTATTCTGTTATTCACAAGCCTTATGTTTACCCGCGGTCACCTGCTTCGGGCTGCTCAAAGGGCTACGGTATTAAAAGAAGACGATCTTCTGACGATCCAGAGTTCTCCCTGGAGCAGGTTTCTAACTAACCGTTTTTTAATTGCGGCCTTTGCTGCTTTAAGCCTGATTATGGCCTTTCTTTTCAGTTTTTCGGTAGCGGGCGACTGGGTTACGCTGCAAAAATTTTTACACCCCACATCCTTTGGGGTCAGTGAGCCGGTCTTTAATCTGGACCTTGGGTTTTATGTTTTCCGGCTGCCTTTCTTCCTGTTTCTTTACCAGGTTGCCAGCGCGGCGCTATTGGTTATTGCCTTCTGGACGGCAGTAGCCTACTTTCTTGTGAACCTCACGCAGGGTACTGCGGGCGGGCTGTTTCAGAGCATTGCCGCACGCTATCACCTCTCTTTCCTGGCTGCGCTATTCTTTATCTTAAAAGCCATCGGTTACCAGCTGGAGCGTTACGCTTTACTTTTTACCCATACCGGCGCGGTATGGGGTCCGGGCTATACGGCTACGCACGCCACGCTGCCGGCCTATAACATCCTGACCATCATTGCCCTTGTCTGTGCCCTGGCCATTATCATCAATCTTTTCCTTCGCCGGTTCAGGCTGGTGGTTTACAGTATAGCTGTGATGCTGGTGGCTTCCGTGCTGCTTGGCGGTGTTTACCCGGGAATAGTACAAAAATTCAGGGTGCAGCCCAATGAGATAGTTATGGAGAAGCCTTACCTGGAACGAAATATTGAGTTCACCAGAATGGCTTATAAGCTTGACTCCATTGAAAAGAAAGACTTTCCGGCCGGAAGAGTGCTTAATGCAGAAGATATCCGGAACAACCAGGATACAATAGAAAACATCAGGCTCTGGGACTGGGAGCCTCTTCAGCAAACCTACAGCCAGCTTCAGGAAATGCGCCCCTATTACCAGTTTGTAGACATAGACGTGGACCGTTACGTTGTAGACGGCAATTACCGCCAGGTTATGCTGGCGGCCAGGGAGCTAAACCAGGAACACCTGCAGCCCCAGGCCAAGACCTGGATTAACCAGAGGCTTAGTTACACCCACGGCTACGGAATTGCCATGAGCCCGGTCAATGAATTTACCGGTGAAGGGTTACCCACCTTTTTCCTTAAAGACATTCCCCCGGTTACAAACACCAACTTAAAAGTGGAACGGCCCGAAATATACTATGGCGAAAAAACCGACCAGTATGTTATTGTAAACACCAATGCCCAGGAGTTTGACTATCCCAGGGGAGAGGAAAATGTCTACACCACCTACACTGGGGAGAGCGGCGTCCAGATTTCGAATATTCTGCGCAGGCTTATGTTTACCTTCGCCCTGGGGGATTACAAGATCCTTTTTGCCTCTGATATCGATAATAATAGCAGGGTCCTGTACTACCGCAAAATTCAGGAAAGGGTACCAAAAATAGCTCCTTTCCTCAGTTACGACGAGGATCCATATATTGTTTTAAGCGAGGGCAGGCTGTTCTGGATTTGGGATGCCTATACAACAACAGATAAATTTCCTTATTCCGAGCCCTTTAACAATGTTGATAATTACATCAGGAACGCGGTAAAAGTTGTGCTAGACGCTTACACAGGCGAGGTGGATTTTTACATCAGCGACCCGGAAGACCCCCTGGTACAAACATACAGTAAAATCTTTCCGGGGATGTTTAAAAACATGGAAGAGATGCCCGGGGATCTGAGTCAACACGTGCGCTATCCTGTGGATTATTTTAAAATCCAGGCCCAAATGTACGCTTCCTACCATATGGAGGACCCACAGGTATTTTATAACAGGGAAGATAAGTGGAACCTGCCCATGGAGATCTATGCCAGTGAGCAAAGGCCAATGGAACCTTACTATACCATAATTAAGCTGCCCGGCCAGAACGAGCCCGAGTTTGTCCTGATCCTACCCTTTACACCGCAGAATAAAAACAATATGATTGCCTGGATGGCGGCCCGTTCGGATGGGGAGAATTACGGTAAGCTGCTGGCCTATTATTTCCCGAAACAGGAATTGGTCTACGGTCCCATGCAGGTAGAAGCACGAATCAACCAGGATACAACCATATCCCAGCAACTTTCCCTGTGGGATCAGAGGGGTTCAAATGTGATCCGGGGCAACCTTCTGGCCATTCCCATCAAAGATGCTCTTATTTATGTCGAGCCGCTTTACCTGCAGGCAGAGCAGAGCAGGATGCCCGAGTTGCGCAGGGTAATAGTAACCCACGGGGAAAGGGTGGTCATGGAGCCCTCCCTTGAGCTGGCCCTGGCAAGAATCTTTGGGGAGGGAGTAAGTGCTGAAGCCCAAGGACCTGCGGGTGAACCCGGCACCGTAGAACAACCGCAGACTGCAGCCAGTGTGCGGGAGTTGGCGCAAAGGGCAAACCAGCTTTACGACGAAGCTCAGGAAAGGCTTAAAGCGGGAGACTGGGCCGGCTATGGTGATTCCCTGGCAAAACTCAAGCAAACTTTGAATGAACTGGCCGGCCAGGCGGAAGAATGAACTATTTAAAGTGCAAAGAGAGATAATAATACGGCTGCCTGGATCATTTTAACATGCAATGTTACTGGTCCAGGTGCCGGTGTTTGTAAGGAAAAAATCAGGCCTGTTTTGGTAAAAAGGAGGTAGGTTTGTGGCTTCTCAAAGAATCAGGCGTATTGGCGTACTTACTGGTGGAGGCGACTGCCCTGGTTTAAACGCGGTTATTCGTGCTGTGGTTAAAACAGCTATCAGGGAATACAATCTTTCTGTTATTGGCTTTGAAAACGGTTTTGGCGGCCTGATCCAGAACAGGGCACGGGAACTGACAGAGAAAGATGTGGTTGGCATCCTTCCCCGGGGTGGGACCATCCTTGGGACCACGAACAGGGACAACCCCTTTCACTACCCGGTAACTATTAAAGGAAAGACTGAGTTCAGGGATGTTTCGGACCGCGTCATTGAAAATATCAACATCCACGATATTGACGCGCTTATAGTTATCGGCGGCGACGGCAGTCTGACCATTGCCAAAAAACTTTTTGAAGAAAAAGGTTTGCCGGTGGTAGGGGTACCGAAAACAATTGACAATGATCTGTCGGCTACAGACCAGACCTTTGGTTTTGATACCGCCCTGACTACGGCAACAGAGGCTATTGACAAACTCCATACTACGGCTGAATCACACCACCGGGTTATGGTTCTGGAGGTTATGGGCCGTTATGCCGGTTGGATAGCTTTGCAATCCGGTTTGGCGGGAGGGGCCGATGTAATTTTAATTCCGGAAATTCCCTATTTAATTGAAAGAGTAATCGATAAAATAATGGACAGGCAGGCTTCAGGTAAAAAATTCAGCATTGTTGTTGCTGCCGAGGGAGCACGGGAGGTAGGCGGACAAATGGTTGTACAAAGGATGGTTCCTAATAGCTTCGAACCTGTGCGTCTGGGCGGGATAGGGAATGTGCTGGTTAAACAGATTGAGGAAGGGACGGGCATGGAAGCCCGGGTTACCGTTCTCGGTCATCTTCAGAGGGGGGGATCGCCCACCGCCTTTGACCGGGTACTCGCAACCCGTTATGGTGCCGGGGCAGTAAACCTGGTTATGGCCGGTCGCTTTGGTGAAATGGTCTGCCTGCGGACACCGGAGATCAAATCCGTTGCACTGGCGGAGGCCGTGGGAGAACTCCGGCTTGTTCCCATTGACGGTGACCTGGTCCGTACGGCCAGACAAGTGGGGATATCTTTTGGCGATTAAGAATATGTAATATTTCAAAATATGGAAGGAATTTACAGGCGATGCACCGTATATTTAATGTGAAAGCGGGGTGCCGTCGCTTGTTAAAAAACACTTTATTCTTCCTTATCATTCTAACCTGTGGTTTTACTATTATTTCAGCTGCCGGGAACCCGGTTTCCGGTTACCCGTCCCGGGGATGCGAAGAGGAAATAACCAGCGTCCTCAAGGGAGCCGTTGAGGATTCAGGGTGGCTGGCAGCAACCTCCCGTCAGGAGGTACGGGAGTTATTGGCTGCTTATTATGGCGAGCCTCTCCTTTCAGAACTGAGCGATGCAGTTTGGGACTTTATCAGCGTACCTACAGACTGGCATTATGAAACCCGGTTAGGCCGCATTACCGTACTGAGACAAACAGAGAATATGGCTGCTGTCCAGGCGGAAATCCTGGAAACCGATGTATTAAGCGGTGTTACCTTTATTTCCACCGTAGAATACCACCTCGTTAAAGGTAACCAGGCCTGGAAAATAGTAAATATTAAATAAAAGCGCCCCGGGAAGGGGTGTTTATTAAACATTTGTGTGGTTATGGGTAAAATCCTTTATTGTTAATAACTGGAAGCGTCCTGGCCTGGTTAGTGTAAAGTTATTGTAGGAGTTTTACAGACAAAAAGAGAAGATATCACCGTCCTGCCAAGGACGAGTAATCTCCGAAAAGACTACTCGAGAGGTGATATCTTCATGGAAATAATTCGATCCCTCAACCCCATTCTCCTTTCAATAATAGAGCTGGTAATAAAAAATTTAAGTGGGAAAATGAACTTTAGTGAATTTCAGGATCAGCTGGCAGATAAACTTAACGAGACAGGCCGCGAAATAACCAGACAAGTGTTGGAAGAGATGGACCGGCAAATTAAAGAAAAAAGAGCTGAACGTCGGGGTTGGCAGATATGGCGCAGAGGGGACCGTAAAGAGATAGTGACCCGCTTTGGTCCTGTGACCTATCACAGAACATACTACCGTCATAAAGACACAAAAAAATATGCCTATTTGGTAGATGAGCAAGTAGGTTACACTCCCCATTTGCGGGTGGATCATCATGTTAAGGGAGAACTAGTTGCCTGTGCCGCAGATCTCTCCTATCGGAAAAGCGGCCAGGTAATAGGCGAGCAGTGCGGGAAGGTATCTATAAGTGGGCAGACAGTAAAACGTGCAGTAGACACCTTTGAAAATCCGACATTACCGAAACGAGAGCGGAAGCGCGTTGCAACCCTATACATAGAAGCTGATGAAGACCATGTGGCCTGTCAAAACGGGCGGAGCTTTGAAGTCCGGTTAGTATATATACATGAAGGTTGGGAAGCGGACGGAAAACGGCGCAAGCTAGCACAGCCCTTATACCAAAGCTGCGTAGATGAGGAGGCACATATCTTTTGGGAAAGAGTCTGGGAAGAAGCAGACAAGCTATATGACTTAGAAAAAGTTGAAAAGATATATCTCATGGGAGATGGATCAGCCTGGATTCAGAGTGCTAAAGAAGTATTCCCGCAAGCCGAATTCGTTTTGGACCGCTTTCATTACATGAGATATGTTCGTAGAGCCGTTGGCGGGGCCCATAAGCAGGGTCAGTTACTAAAGAATGCCATACGTTTTGGGCATATTGAAAAAGCCGAAGCCGTAATTAGGGAGCTAGAGAAAGCGGCTGTAACTCCCAGCCGTAAGCGAAGAATCCTGGATGCATGGAAATACATTAAAAACAACTGGGAAGCGATAAGGGCCTTATACCGAGAAACAGTGAGCTGCAGCGTGGAAGGCCATGTAAGCCATGTGCTCTCAGCCAGATTAAGCAGTCGTCCCATGGGCTGGAGTAAAAAAGGGGCGAGGCATATGTCCTATGTACGAGTTAGTCAGGCAAATGGGCAATCTGTCGCAGCTCAGTACAAACTTCAACGGCAAAAACAAAACCTGCCTGTTATTACTATCGAACCAAAAATATTAGAAAAGCAACGTAAAAAACTACAAAAAACCCGGGAAGTGCTAAACAATATTCCAATACTCCAGGGACCAAAAAGCTATCTCCGGGAAGCCTTGAAGTCGTTAGCTTTCGTTTAATCCTTATCCATCATAGCCACCTGCTGGTGTTCACTGGCCCAGTCACCGGCTTATGAACTCACCTATAAATTTTTACTCAAATTGCGAAGGTAGCTTTTTATAGGGAGATTAAAAAAATATGTTTTTTGGTGGGCCTCTGAGGTAATTGTCACAGAGCAGGAGGCGCCGAAGGGTAGCCTTGACAGACGGGTACCCTAGGCGTGGTATAATTGTTAATCCGACGGGGACATGCAATCTAGATTATGTTTCCCGGAGCTGCCCCGTCGGTACTAATAAGTGACCACGCGTAGGGTGGCTGTTAAGGCCGCCGGTCTATCTTTAAAAGTAAATGTACAGGCCAGTATACCAAAAACACTTTACCATTAGATGGTAAATATTGAAGCAGAGGTGCTCTAAAAATTAACTCCCGTTTGCTACATTTTTTATCTTGCCAATCACATCATAAGGAATTACTTGTCCTTTTCTGAGACGGTTATAGTTATCTCTCTTTATCAAACAGTGCCTTGACACTATCCCTGGCCTGGGCAAACTTGTACTATCTTGCTTAAATGTGCTAAAATGAGACTTGAAGCAAGAATTAGGGAGGGCGACTCTTGAAAATAGGTATTTTCACCGACAGTTATGTTCCTTACACCAGCGGTGTCGTCCGCTCTATCCAAACCTTCAAGGAAGAGTTAATTAAACAGGGGCACGATGTATTTATTTTTGCGCCCAGTTATAAAAACTGCGGCAAGGAATCCCGAGTTTTCCGCTTTGCTTCCATACCGTCGCTTACAAACCGTGATTTTACCCTCGCCGTACCTTTTTCCCTTCGTTTAAAACCGGTTATTCAGGGTTTGGGTCTGGACTTGATCCACGTTCACTCCCCCTTTTTACTGGGCCGACTCGGCGCCAGGTACGCCCGGAGGGCAGGCATACCTCTTGTTTTTACCTACCACACGCTGTACGATCAGTATGTCCACTACGTGCCCTTTGCCCAGTCCTTCACCAGGGAACTGGCCCAAAGAGTCAGCCGGGATTTTTGCAATCAGTGCGACATGGTTATTGTACCCACAGATATTGTCGGAGACTATTTGCGTAGAATCGGTGTTGTGACTGAGATTACAAAAGTTCCCACCGGAATCAAAGTTGAAGAGTTTCAAAAAGGGGATCCCGCCTGGCTCCGCCAGCAATATCAAATTCCCTCAAGTGATTACGTTCTCCTTTTTGTGGGACGGTTAGGGCAGGAAAAAAACATCGGGATGCTTCTTGAGAGTTTTCAGCTTGTCAACAGGGAAATTAATAATACTACCCTGGTTCTTGTGGGTGGCGGGCCGGAGGCCGAAGAACTGCGTTCGAAGGCGCTCAAACTGGGTATTGCCGCAAAGGTTGTCTTTACCGGGACGCTACCTTCCGCAGAAGTTGTTAACTGCTACGCGGGAGCTGATTTATTCGTGTTCACCTCCCTTACTGAAACCCAGGGGATTGTAATTGCCGAGGCCAAGGCCGCGGGGCTCCCGGTGGTGGCTGTGGGTGCCAATGGTGTTTCTGAAATGGTGGAAGACGGCCTGGACGGATACCTGACCGATCCTGATCCTGTGCATTTTGCTAATAGGGTGTGCCAGGTTTTAAAAAACAGGGAAATGCGTGAAGCTATGGGCCGCCGGGCCAGTCTCAAAGCGGAGGAGCTATCTTCAGTCAACTGTACGAAGCGGCTGCTGAGTTGTTATTCTGCCCTTGTTGAGGGCAATAAAAGGGCCACAAGCAATCTTTCCTGAGCATTTTTCCGGGATGAAGAATTTAAGAGGTATTTTTTTAATACATATATTTCCTCATTATTAGAAACCCCTGAAAGGGGTTTTTTTAGCATTAAAATGCAAGGAAAGATAAACAATAAAGAGCAGAAGGCGGGAGGTGTGAAAGGGTGGCTGAGCATAACGTAACGGGGCAAACGATTATAGTTCAGGAGTTGCCCTTTAAAGATGTTCCGGAAAAAAAAGACCTGCTCCAGGAAGACCACCGGTCAAAACAGTTTGCTGATATGGACCGGGTGATCCGGCTTTATGCCGGGGAAAGGGGCCAGTTGATCCGGATTCTGCAAAAGGCCCAGGAGATTTTCGGCTACCTCCCGGAGGAGGTACAGGCCTATATTGCTGAAAAACTTGAAATTCCCGTGAGCGAGGTTAACGGTGTTGTCACTTTTTACTCCCTTTTCGCAACGGAGCCCAAAGGCAAATATACCTTGAGTGTTTGTATGGGAACGGCCTGCTATGTTAAAGGAGCCCAGGCCCTGATGGATGCGCTCAAGGAGGAGCTTAAAATCGACGAGGGAGAGACCACCCCGGACGGGGTTTTTACCATAAAGAGCACACGCTGTGTCGGAGCTTGCGGTCTTGCCCCCATCCTGATGGCCAATGAAGATGTTTACGGAAAAGCCAGCCCGGGGGAGATCAAGAAAATTATCCAAACTTGCCGGAAAGGTGAAAGTGTTGATCATAAAAAGCATTGAAGATCTTAAAAGGGTCAAGGAAAAGTATGAGCCGCTGATCAAGCAGAGGCTTGGTCACCGGAACGGCCTGGGCCTGACTCAAATCATGGTCTGTTCCGGGACGGCCTGTCATTCCTCAGAAAGCCAGGAAGTCCGGCTGCAACTGGAGCAGGAGCTGGCCAGGAGAGGCCTGGAGGAACAAACCAGGGTTATTAAGACCGGCTGCTTCGGTTTCTGTCAGTATGGTCCTATTGTCATGGTCCATCCGGGTGGAATTTTTTACTGCCAGGTTCGGCCAGGGGATGTTCGGGAGCTGGTGGAAAAGCACCTGATCGGCGGCCAGGTTTTAGAAAGGTTATTGTATCATAACGACAGTACTGGAAAAAGAACGCCGACTATAGAGGATATCCATTTTTTCCAGGCCCAGAGGAGAATTGTTTTGCGCAACTGTGGCGTGATCAACCCGGAGGAGATTGGGGAGTATATCGCCCGGGACGGCTATTTCGCTCTGGCGGATGTGATTCTGCACAGGAAAAGGGAAGAAGTTATCGAGATGATCAAAAAATCCGGGCTCCGGGGCAGGGGGGGCGCAGGCTTCCCCACCGGCAGGAAATGGGAGTTGACGGCTGCGCAGGATATCCACCCCAAATATGTGGTCTGCAACGCGGACGAGGGCGATCCCGGCGCCTTCATGGACCGCAGCATCCTGGAAGGAGACCCCCATAGTGTTCTGGAAGCCATGACCATAGCCGGCTACTGTATCGGTGCAAATCAGGGCTTCATCTACGTCCGGGCGGAATACCCCATCGCCGTGGAAAGGCTGGAGTCTGCCATCGGCCAGGCCAGGGAAGCGGGCTTGCTGGGAAAGGGTCTTTTCGGTACGGATTTTGACTTTGACTTAAGCCTGCGCTTTGGCGCCGGAGCATTTGTCTGTGGCGAGGAAACTGCGCTTCTCCACTCAATCATGGGGCAGCGGGGCGAACCCCGGCCGAGACCCCCTTACCCTGCCCAGGAAGGACTGTGGGGAAAACCGACCTTAATTAATAACGTAGAAACCTTTGCCAATGTAACGGTTATCCTGAGGGAAGGCTGGGAATGGTACCAGGGGCAGGGAACATCCACCAGCAAGGGGAGCAAGGTATTTTCCCTGGCCGGTAAGATTAACAATACCGGCCTGATCGAGGTGCCCATGGGGACAACCCTGCGCACGATCATTTTCGACATCGGTGGGGGTATACCAGGGGGCAGGCAGTTTAAGGCAGTACAGACCGGCGGGCCTTCAGGGGGCTGTATTCCGGCTAAATACCTGGACTTGCCCATAGATTATGAATCCCTTAAGGAAGCCGGCTCCATGATGGGTTCCGGCGGGATGATTGTTATGGACGAGGGAGATTGCATGGTTGACATCGCCCGTTTTTACCTGCAGTTCAGCCAGGACGAGTCCTGCGGGCGCTGCACTCCCTGCCGGGTCGGCACCAAACGCCTCCTGGATATCCTGACCCGGATTACGGAGGGACAGGGGGAGATGGAGGATCTGGAAATGCTGGAGGAGCTGTCCTACGATATCCGCGATGCTTCCCTTTGCGGCCTGGGCCAGACCGC
>JAKPTB010000043.1 GCA_029555205.1 Bacillota bacterium | reverse complement strand
ATTAAAGACCTGATTAATGAAGAACAACACCAGGAGTTAAAGGAACTCCTGGAAAACAGCCGCCCCAATGATACCAAAAAATCTCTGCACTGAAACACTGTTCCCGCAAAAGCGTGTCAAGAGAACCATCCGAGACTGCTGAAAAAGGCCTGTTTTCTGATTTTTCATGTCCGCAAACCCGCGTTTTGATCGGCGCCCACCTGTAGGGCGGGCTTCAGCCCGCCAATCCATCGGGGATATTCCTTAGCCTTGTAGGGCGGGTTTTAACCCGCCAAAGACGTCAGGCTAAAGCCTCACCTACAGTTCTCCCAGGCCCCGTTAATTTTAAAAAGTGACTTGAACAGCAGTCTCGAACGGCCCCCTTGACACGCTTTATTTTACTACCGTGACCGGGCAGCCCGCCAGCTGTATTACCTTGGAACTCACGCTGCCCAGGACGATACCCTTGAGGCTTCCCAGCCCCCTGCTGCCTATCACGATATGGTTGACGTCCTCGTCACGGGCGTAATCTACAATTACCCGGGCCGGGTTTCCCACCTTGGTCACCCCGTCGACTTTAATACCTTGCTTTTCAAAAACCTCCATGGTTGTTTCCAGGGCTTCCCTGGTCTTTTCTTTAAAAAATATTTCCACTTCTTCAAGCACGACCGGTGAACGCAGAGGTGAATAGTATTTCATTTTCTCTATTATATCGTTCACTGCCAAAACAGTTACCTTGATGGCGGGAGCGGCTGCAAGGAGTTCTACGACAAACTCGGCAGCCCTGACTGCGTTATCTGAACCGTCAGAAGCCAAAAGCAGTTTATATTGCACCACAAAACCTCCTGTTAAGTAAGGTTTATTTACAAGATTATCTAATATTAAAAATAACCTGTCAACTAAAAATGAGGAGATGCTGCATTTGGGTCGTGGGACGTTGGTCGTGAGTAGTAAATCTTCATTCCTAAATTATTAACCCCGTGGGATTAACGTAATGCAGGGCGGAATAAATCCCGCCCTGTATGTTTCCGCTAACCCGTCTATAGCCAACCCGGCTCTTACGACTCATTTCTCACGTTTTCAGAGGGAGCTTTTTCGTCATCCACCCCGCGGAAATTTTTATAGAAAATACCGTCGTCCCCTACCTCGTAGGGGATATTATCCACGTCCTCCACCTCGCCCTTCCTTTCAATGCTAAAATCCGAATATCCATAGTAAGAGCCGCCCCTGGACCACTCATCAGTGGTCTCGCTGTAATTGGCCACTTCCTGCCAGGCGTCTTCCCCGTCATAGCCAACCGCGTCAGTATCTTCTTTAAAGGTCCTGGCAAAGGGTACACCCAGCGCTTCTTCCTCAACAGGCCGGTCGTTCTGGTGCGGGATTTTTTCTTCCGCTTCTTTGCAGTCCCTGCATTTTGTTGCAGAAGGGACAGCCTCCAGCCTTTCTAAAGGGATGTCTTGCCCGCAAACTTCACAGGCGCCGTAGGTCCCGCTGTTTATTCTCTCCAGGGCGTTATCAATATCTGCCACTGTGAGCATGGCGTTGTCCCTGAGCGCAAAGTCCTTGCTGCGCTCAAAAACCTCCGTTCCAAGGTCAGCCGGGTGGTTGTCATAAGTAGACAGTTCACTGACCGAATCCTTCATGGAGACCCCCAGCCCGCTCTGCCCCTGCTCATCGAGAAAATCAATCTGGCCGGTAAGTTTCTCCCTTTCCTGCAAAAGTCGCCGTCTAAAGCTTAGCTGCATCTCTCTATCCATAATAAGCTCCTCCCAATCATTAAGTGCCTACCTTCAGCTGCACCATCCTGACTATCTCCGCTATAAAGCCGCCAATCCAGGGAAGGTTCAGCATAACCAGGTACTTGAGAATATACAGGACAAATGCGCCAAGAATTGTAAACCCCACCGCAATACCCACGCCCCTGCCCAAACCCGCGAGAAAATTGATATACAGCAGCCGCCACGGCTGGTCAAGGAGCTGGACGTACTCAGCCAGTTTCATTTTTTCCATTTTTACCGCCAGGTCAGTAATCTTTTCCTGC
>JAKPTB010000062.1 GCA_029555205.1 Bacillota bacterium | reverse complement strand
GAGGAAATTGCCGGTACTTTCATTGGTTTTTCCATGATCCCGCTGATGAACTATTTCTGGACACTGGCCCCCTTTCAAAACAGGCAGATGCTTTATCCCGTCGGCGGTCAGGGACTGAGGCCGAAAATCAGCCTGGATCCCTATTTTTATAATGTACTGGATGATTTTTGTTTGATCAGGATGGGCAGCTTAGAAATTCCTCTGGGGCTGCTCGCTTTTTACGGCTTGCTTTGCCTGTCCTTGTACCTTTTTTTCCGGACGAAAGTCGGACGGGCCACCATTGCCGTGGGGGAGAACGAAGCGTTTTCCAGGCTCTCCGGCATCGACATATCTAAAATACGCTTAATCGCTATTATCCTTTCCACAATTTTTGCCGGAATTGGTATTTGTGTCTATTCACAAAGCTACGGCTTTATCCAGCTGTACGATGAACCGTTATCCATGGCTTTTCCCGCCATTTCGGCGGTATTGATCGGAGGAAGCACGGGCAGGAGGACCTGGATCTTTGAGGCGGTTTTAGGCACTTATCTGCTCCAGACCATCTACCTGCTTACAGTGCCGATCGCAAATGAGGTATTGATACCCGAGCTTACAGAAATTTTAAGGACCTTTATTACCTACAGCATTATTTTATATGCCTTATTGCACAGGGACAGGCGGGGGGTAGTCCAATGAGGTTCAGGGAGCTGACAGACAAGCTGTTTAATATTGAACACCTGGTACCCGCCGTGTTTCTGGTACTGTCCTTTTTTGCCTGGCTATATTCCGGACTTACCGGCACGTTTGTTATAAACCAGGTCATCACCCGGTTTATCAGAGACGGGATCCTGGTCTTATCACTAATTATCCCGGTAGTGGCCGGTATGGGGCTGAATTTTGACATTATTGTGGGCGCCATGGCCATGCAAACAGCTCTGTTGTTTGTGATCAATTACCAGGTGGAAGGCGCGATAGGGATTTTGCTGGTGCTCTTTCTTGGCATCCTGTTAGCCGCTCTCTCAGGCTTTGCCATCGGCCATGTCTTAAACAGGGTCAAAGGGAAAGAGATGATTGTCACCATTATCATCGGTTTTCTGGCGAACAGTATCTACCAGTTAGTGTTCCTGGTGGGCTTTGGGACTTTTATTCCCGTCGCAAATGAAGAGATCATTTTGTCCAGGGGTATCGGGGTCAGAAATGCCGTGGACCTGGGTATGTACCGCAATACCATAGATAAATTTTGGCTTATAAAAATTGGGGGTATAGAGATCCCCATGTTCATGATCCTGGTTGTCCTTTTGTTTGCGGGTATGATCTACTACCTGCTGCATACCCGTTTTGGACAGGAAGTAAAGGCAGTTGGGTCCGGTCATGAAAAAGCGGAAATTGCCGGTGTTAATGTAAATACGCTGAGGATCAAGGTTATCATCATATCCACGGTCCTGGCCGCGCTGGGGCAGCTGACATACCTGCAGAATATCGGCATGTTTGACGTGTATACGGCTCATATGAACACGGATGTTATATCCTGCGCCGCCCTTTTGGCCGGCGGCGCCAGCATCAAGAGCGCAAAAATCAGGCATGCTATCGTGGGGATTTTTTTGTTCCACACTCTCTTTATTGTTTCACCTCAGGCAGGCCAGAATTTATTCCACAACGCCGCCCTCGGAGAATACTTCAGGAGCTTTGTGGCCTATGGGACGATTGCCTTTGCTTTAATTATCAGCACCAGGAATGAGTCAAAAGTGAGAATAAAAAATACTATTATATTTTGACAATTGACATATTATTCTTGCATTTGTTAAACATGAGACAATATAATCTCTTTAAGGTATTATCAGGGATAATACGACAATTACCCCTGTATATTCTTAGGAGCGTTATCTAAATGTTTGGCACGGAAAGCTCAAAAAAACCTGACGCTCGAAAAACTCTAGCGTTAATCGCCCTTGCCGGGGCCTCGGCCATGGC
>JAKPTB010000041.1 GCA_029555205.1 Bacillota bacterium | reverse complement strand
GCTGGAGCTGCCCTGGTGCTGGCCTCACTGGCAGCCGAAAACGGGACCATCCTGGAGAATGTGGCGCACATAGACCGCGGCTATGAACGATTGGAGACAAAATATAACGCCCTGGGGGCAAGAATAGTGAGAGTTCACGACTAGTGGCTCTTTTTTTAGCTCTGTCCGGGACAAGTCACAATCCTTTGCCGTTGTATAAACAGAAAACCGCTTTTCGCGGTCTCCTGTCTTGCATTATCGAATTAGTAACTGTTGAAACCTAAATGAAAAAGAACCCGAAGCCAAAAACAAGCAGGATCAGGATCAGGAAGAGGATGAAAGCCCAGTTTCCGGTTCCGCAACCAGCTCCGACTCCGCCCGTTCCTCCGCCTACAGCCCCTCCAGTAGCGCCAAATGCCATTTTTTTGCCCTCCTTATAACAAATATCCTTTTGATTTGTTATACTATGCTTGTAGGAAGTAAATGGTTACAGCAGCCTGCGAAAATGTCTGCAGCCTTTCATTTTTCTTTTTAGTTTATATATAGACAACATAGAAGTGGTTGGTATAATTACATATGGGGTAAACTATTTTGAGATTGTGGAGTGAATGTTTTGGCCGGTCCCTTAAAAGGCCGCAGGCGACAAAAGAAATGGAATGTAACTGAAAGTATTATATTTATTATACTTGTCCTCGTGACAGGATTTATTCTTTTGAGTTCACCTGTATTTGAGGTGCGCAGGATTCTGGTGCGGGGCAATTATTATTTAAGTGAAGAAATGATACTTTCCGTGGCTGATGTCGGTTTGGGCGTTAATATATTTAAACTGAAAATGGCGGATGTGTCGTCAAATCTTAAACAAGTCCCGATGATCAAGGAAGCTCAGGTTGCCAGGTCGCTGCCTTCAACTGTTGTAATAACCGTGCTGGAGCGTGTACCCCTGGGGCTTTTACCTTCCAAAGAAGGGTTTATTGAAGTGGATGAAGAGGGTGTATACCTGGCCAGGGCAGGCGCCGGGACACCGGGCCTGCCGGTGATAACCGGTGTCCAGGTTGATGCGGCAGGCCCCGGACAGGTTTTTCAGTCGGAGAAACTAAAATCAGCCCTGGATGTGATCAAAGGGTTGCCGGCCGGGTCCGCGACCAACCTATCGGAAGTCCATGTGGATGAGGACGGCCAGATAAAAATTTACACTACCGAGGGATACCAGTGCCGGTTTGGCCTGCCCCAGGAGATCCAGGAAAAAGGAGAGATATTTCAACAGGTCCTTTTGGAACTGCGCAAACAGGGAGCGAAAATTAATTATATTGATCTCTCATATGCCGGACAGCCGGTGGTATATTATAAAAGTGTTTCTAAGGCCGGTGATTAAATGAAAGGTTATCAATGGGCGCTCGCCGCTGTAGGACTGGTTTTAGGCATTATGCTTGCCTTTCAGTTCAGGGTTACCAGTGAAATAAATAAAACAGAACCGGTGCAGAGGACACAGCTTCTGGCATCCCAGGTGAATCAGCTTAAAGTGGACCGCGATTTTCTTCAGGAAAAGGTCAATTCTCTGCGTTCGGATTT
>JAKPTB010000038.1 GCA_029555205.1 Bacillota bacterium | reverse complement strand
CCGAAGAGAGCTTTTTCATAGGGCAGGTCGGAGGGGTGGACCAGCAGTTCCTCCAGCACGATCATACCCGCACCGCCTTTAGCCCGTTCCCGGTAATAGGCCGCGTGCTGCTCCGAAAGCAGGTTTCCGGCCGCAAAGTTAGTCGGGTGAGAGCCAAAAACAATCCGGTTCGGCAGCTCTACAGGCCCAATCTTAATTTTATCTAGAAGTCTTAACCTAGTCGTTTTTAACCATCCCTTTTCCTCGCACACATTCGGGATCCGGCATGTCCCAGCTGCCGTACGCCAAAAAAGAGGCGCCCCGGCAACCACCAAGGCACTTTTCGTAGCCGGAACAATCCCGGCAGGCCCCGGGCCTGTCTGTCCGTATCTGGTTGAACAAGTCCGCTTCCCGCCACAGCCGGGACAATGGTGTTTCCCGGACATTCCCGGCAATCAGGGAAGGGTCGTTTGTAAAAGGACATGGATACACGTAACCCTGCGGGTCTACCGAGCAGGTAAGCCTGCCCGCCCCGCAGAAGCCCAGGCCGGGCAGGGGTTCTCCCAGGGCTGAGAGAAAAAAGAACGAGTCCCCGGTGGTTACCTCCGGATGCTTTTTCAACCAGCGGTACAAGTGCCGGTACTGTTCCTGGTCCGGCGCCATCTCCCGCCACCGCTCCCTGGCCCGGCCGGCCGGGCGCAGCCTGGATAACCGCAGGCCGGCGCCGTATGAGGCAGCCAACGCGAGCATTTTGTCCAGCCCGGCCACGGACTCCCTGGTCACAACACAGTTCACCGCTACCGTTGCGTTCTTTTCTTTCAGGCAGCGCAGGGCTTCAACCGCTTCTTGAAATGTTCCCGCACCCCGGATGGGGTCGTTTACGGAGGGCTGCCAGCCGTCCAGGCTGACCTGGACCCTGAGGCCTCTTGCGGCTATTTCTCCCGCCAGCGCACTGTCGATCAGGGTGCCGTTGGTGCTGAACTGGACATATATGCCCTTTTCGTCAGCATAGTCCACGATTTCAAAAAAGCGCGGGTGAAGCAAAGGCTCCCCGCCCCCGGCGTTTATATAAAAAACCTTCATTTTGGCCAGGTCATCCAGGAAGTCCTTGATTTCATCCATATGCAGTTCATCTTGCCTGCTGCCGCCTCCGGCCAGGCAGTGGGCGCAGGACAGGTTGCATCTACCGGTTATCTGCCAGGTCAGGCACACGGGCGCCCTCAGGCGCTCCGTTCTGATATTCCAGCTCATGGACGATCCCCATCTCCTCCAGGCGGCGCAGGGTGGTCAGGATATGTTCCCGTATTGCCTGCTCACCGGGTCTTCCCGCTGATATCCTTGCCGCTATGTCAAGCACTGTCCCGGTTCCGGCCAGTTCCAGAAGCTCCATGGCCAGGCGGGACTTGATGAAGTGAAGCCGGTCACCGGCACGCTGGTACACGATCCCGCCAAAATCTTCACGGCGGAACATGGTCCCGGGCCGCACGGCATAATTGCTGTTCAGGTGCATGTACCCGCGCCCTTCACGATAGGCATTTAATCAGGCGCAGGACCACCCGCCGTCGACCATCAGGTTGTGGCCGGTAACATAGCGG
>JAKPTB010000036.1 GCA_029555205.1 Bacillota bacterium | reverse complement strand
AAATCCGCCTTAAGCGAATTGACGCCACCTATACCGAAGACGAGCGCATGGCTCTGCGCAAATCCCACGAAAACCCGGCAGTTCAAGAACTCTATAAAGAGTTTCTGGAAAAGCCGCTGGGTCATAAATCACATGAACTGCTGCACACCCATTACACGAAGAGAAACCGTTACCAGGAAGAAGAGTGCTAGTTAACCCTCTTCGCTAACCAGTAAAACAAAGTCCCCACCCGACTCTTTAAAGGTGGGGACTTTTATTTGATCAAGGTGCCCGGTGTTCAAATGGTTTAATATAAAAACAGTAACTTAATAACTCAGGTACCCGCTACGGTCTGCCAAGTTTTTGAATATTCAAAAACTTAATTGCTTATGTGTCCGCTCCGGACCATGGGCCGGGAAGGCGGGGGGGAGCGCACCGGAGGGGCATGTCCGGGGGCAGGAATTGCCTGGCGCTGGCGATGGCCCGGCGGGGTTCGTTGTCTTCTTCACTGAGATGGCCCAGGACCACCAGTTTGCAATTGGAAAGCCCCATGGACTTCAGGGCCTGACCGCACTGCTCATTGGAGAGATGGCCGGTGGAGCCCAGGTTGCGGCGGATGACATGAGGAGGTTTCCGGGAGTGTTTATACATCTCCGGGTCATGGTTGGATTCAATATACAAGTAATCAACCGTTCTAAAAGCCTGCAGGCAATAATCCGGTACAAATCCGGTATCTGTGATGAAGCCCATTTTTTCGCCGTCGCCGCTGATGGTAAAGCCGATTGTCTCCACATCATGGAAGAGCCTGAAGTGATTCACGGTAAGGGTACCGATGTTTTCCGGGGTAACCGGGGAAAGGGCGCGGAAGTCCGGTTGTCCGCTGAATGAGCTCCTGGCGCGAAGCTGTTTTAAAACGGGGTTGGAAGAGTATACCGGAATTGTCCTTTCTTTAAGCAAAAACTTGAGCCCGTAGACGTGGTCAAGATGGCAGTGGGTTATCAGAACCGCGTCAAGATCGCCAGGCGTCAGCCCCACTCCGGCCAGAAAAGGTTTTATGTCTCTCTTTCTTAGCCCGCAGTCCACCAGTACACATGTTTGCCGGTCCTGAACAACAATACTGTTGGCATAGCTGCAGGAAGAAAGAGTGCAAAATCTCAAAACTGGAAAACCCCCCTTAAGTTTTCTGTCTGAGATTAATTTAGACGGTACAGGAACGGATTCCTTCCCTGGGGGGCAAGTAAGTTGCTTCTTTCGTCTGTTAAGATGAAATTGATAGTTTTAAATCTTGATTTTGTAAAAATATTATTTAAAAATCCCGGGAATAATAGCTTTAAGAAATGGTTATAATGTTTTTTTATCCTTTAAAAGGGGGTTATGGGTTTTGTCCGGCAAACTTGTGGAGATAACCAATCCGGCTCTGGTTCCCAGGGAATTACAGAAGTTTGTCCAACCGGCTCTGGACCAGTTCAAAGTAGAGCTGGCAGCCGAATTGGGCATTCCGGATTACGATCTTATTGACAAAGGAGAGCTTACCTCCCGGCAGCTCGGCCGTGTAGGGGGGAACATGACCAGGCGGATGGTGGGCTTTGCTGAAACAGTTTTAGCTTTTTACTATCGTAAACAACTGGAAGGAAATAAAGGCACTTAAAGTCCAGGTCAACAAAACGCCCTGCAAACCAGCCCAGGGCGTTCCATTTTATATTTTAAAAGCAGGGAACCCGAAGCTCTCAATTATGAGCGAAAAATATTACACAGAAGAGAAAATGGTATAAATATTGCCTCTTGAACAGAATATAAAGTTAAGAGCATTTGCCTCCAAAAACGGTTTCACAAAATATAACAGCGAGGTTTTTCGGGGAGGTAATTTAGATTGGCGCAGGACCGCAGTGATTTACCAAGGGTAGCTTATTTTTGTATGGAATACGGCCTGAACGAGAAGCTTCAAATCTACGCGGGTGGTCTTGGCGTACTGGCCGGTGATTATATCAAGGCTGCCAAAGACGGAGGATTTCCAATGGTAGCGCTGGGAATTCTGTGGAGGCAGGACTATACTCACCAGTTTATAGGCGAAGACCTGATGCCCTATGATTTGTTCCCCAACCTGGATTACAAGTTTTTAAAGGATACCGGTGTGACAGTTACTGTACAGGTTCGTGGTGAAGATGTGCCCTGTAAGGTTCGCCTGGTGGACCAGTATGGGAACGTTCCCCTCTATCTCCTGGATACCAATTTTCCAGGCAGTCCCAACGGCTGGATGACGAACCGCCTTTATGCGGGTGGGCCCCAGGAAAGGGTGGCGGCGGAGATCATCCTTGGTATTGGAGGTGTTCGGGCCTTGAGGGCATTGGGAATAGCTGTGGATGTGTACCACTTCAATGAAGGCCACGCTGTTCTGGCGGGTATCGAGCTAATCAGGGAAAAGATGGCCGAGGGGGGAATGTCCTTCGAGGAAGCCTGGCGGGAGACCCGGAAACAGGTTGTTTTTACCACCCATACCCCTGTGGCGGCCGGTAATGAGTCCCATGATCACGAACTCCTCAAACATATGGGCGCCTATAACGGGCTGGATTACAACCAGATGAAGTTTTTGGGCGGTGATCCATTTAATCTCACCGTAGCAGCCCTGAGGCTTTCCCGGATTTCCAACGCCGTGTCCAAAACCCACGGTAAAACGGCAAGAAACATGTGGAGGGGTATTTATTATGCTTCTCCAATAATTTCCATTACCAACGGCGTGCATATTGATACCTGGCAGGACCGGGGGATTAAAAAAGCTTTTAAAACCGGGGGAGATATCTGGGAGCCGCACATGAGGTTAAAAAGTAATCTGCTGGAATATATAAAAAAACATACTGGTACAAAGTTGAAAGAAAACGCCCTGACCATCGGCTTTGCCCGCCGGGCTGCTCCCTATAAGCGAAGCGATTTAATTTTTAGAAACGAAGAAATCATTGCTCCACTCTTAAGGGAGAAAAAAATACAACTGGTTTTCTCCGGTAAGGCTCATCCTGAAGACAGGATGGGTAAAGAAATCATCAAGTCTCTCATTGAAATGGACCGTAAGTACAGGGACAGTATCGTCTTCCTGGAAAACTACAACATGGAAGTGGCCCGTATGCTGGTGCAGGGCTGCGACCTCTGGCTCAACAACCCAAGAAGACCCATGGAGGCCAGCGGCACCTCGGGTATGAAAGCAGCCGTCAACGGTGTGCTCAACCTGTCTATCGTAGACGGATGGGTGGGGGAAGGGCCTCAACACGGTGTGAGCGGCTGGCTTATAGAGAGTTCTAACCGGGGTGATCCCGGTCTGGATCAGGATGAAGAAGACTTGAAAGCGCTCTATGAAGTCCTTACAGGGGAAGTTATCCAGACCTTTTATAACGACCGCACCCGCTGGCTTGAGATGATGTTTTCATGTATCGATATGGCCCACTGGCAGTTTTCATCACAGCGGATGATCAGGGAGTATTATGACCTCATGTACCAGGAGGAGGAATTCCCGCCTGAGGTTGAACAGGTTCAGGAGCAAGTTGGGCAGGCTGTGCCTGATACTGCCTTTGAAAAACAATGGGCAGATCAAGTGGAGAATGTTTTCCTCTACAACAGAGAATCTTCTCTGAATCCCTAGGAAAGGCCGCTAACAGCAAGTCCTTCACTTACGGGCATGGGGCTTGTGCCTGCCTTTAGTTATTTTCACTTGTTCCGGGGCGAGCCTTAAGCAGCGGGCCTTAGTCCGTGCCTTTAGATTGTAAACATCCGGCATAGTTCCTGGGATCGTGGACCGGGTAAGTTTCACCGGTTGTTTTTTTATAAAAATTAAATCGCCTGCAGCCGGGCGGTTTATGTTTTTTATATTTATAATATAAATAAATAATCAATAAGTTAAAACGGGGTGAATTAAATGCGAAAGCCGGTTATCGGTGTTATGGGTGGCGGGGAGTCGGCATCTGCTGAGGATTGCAGGCTGGCTTACCGTCTTGGCGCATTAATTGCTGCGGAGGGCTGGGTTTTGCTGAACGGGGGCCGCAATGCCGGAATCATGGATGCTTCTGCCAGGGGCGCCAGGGAGAGAGGGGGATTGACTGTCGGTATTCTTCCCGGCGCCGGTACGGAGCAGGCCTCCCGTTATATAGATATTGCGATTGTAACAAATATGGGGGGAGCACGAAATGTAATTAACGTCCTTTCCAGCGACATAATTGTAGCGATGGCCGGTAAAGCTGGTACAATTTCTGAAATTGCCCTGGCCTTAAAATATAAAAAACCTGTAATCTTACTAAATTTTGATGTCCGCACGCTATTTCAGATGTATTCAGGGGAAAACCTTTTGCATTGGGCTCAGAGTGTGGAGGAGGCTATCGGCATAATTAAAGAATTGCTTGCCCGGCGCAGATAGACGGTAAATGCACACAGGACCGGGTTACCTTAAAATGGTAGAATACATAGGGCTGAGGGCAGTAACGAAAAAAAGCCCGGGTTCACTGGAAAAACAGCAATTAAATACCAGGGAAAATTTAAATACCAGGGAAAATTTTATAATTTTAGTTGCCGGGCAGAACCAAATAAGGTTATTATGCGTCTAAATGGTAAAAGGTCTAAAAAAAGAGAAGGGAGGAGGAACAATGGAGAAAATTGTCACAGAAGGGCTGGTGCTGGCGGCAGCGTCTGTCCTGGGCGGCTCCTTCAGCCTTTTTCATAATTTAGGACTTTCCTGCTGGTTTTTTTCCCTGGGCGGCATCATCAGTTTACTCTCCGGTCTCCCTGTAGCCGCTCTCCCGTTGTTTGTTGCGGCAGCCGTGTGTTATAAAGTCAAGCAGGGAAAAAATCAAAAAAACGACGGAGAATTAGTTAATCCCTCCGAATAATATTTCGGTCAAAGTGACGGGAACCCCGTAAAGGGGCTCCCGTTCTTTTTTTATAAAAACCCGTTCTTTTTTATAAAAATATGAGGCGTTATTTTCAGCCATGATTATGCACGGCATTCACGGATAAAGCTCCAAAGTCCGCCGGATGCTTAATCCGGTGCTTGAACCCCATCGCTTTTGCCCAGGGACGGGCTAAAGGGAGCGGTGGACCAGGTTACCTGTTTAACCCGGACCGGATCCTGATTGCCGCATAGGCTCTATTTAACATGGATACAATAAGTATCAACGATGATTGCTGGAAGGTGCGGCACAATTAACCTGAAAAAGTTATTGCAAATAATCTCCTACCAGGAAAACCTCGACACCGAAGGTTTTATCCTGAAAGAGACAGGGGATGAACAACAAAAAACCGGTAAAGAAGATCAGGGGCAGGCCGCTGCTGATAATAAACAAAAAAGCGGTGAAGGGGAACAAAAGACCGGGGCAGATGCCCGGAAAGAGGACGGGAAGGTTGAGCAGCAGGCCGGGAAGGACGGGCAGAATCAGGTGTCCGGCGAAGGGGACGAAGGGACTGCGGACCAGAACAAAAGAGGAAAAAGCCGCCGTTCTTTCCGGAAGCCCGTTCCCTCCTCCGGCACCGGCGCCCAGAAGGCTGCAGAGGACGGGCAGGTCAGTGCTTCCCTCGAGGAAAACAGGAAGTCCATCAGCCAGTTATATGGTTTGCCCGGCAATAAAGATGTAATCATCAGGGATTTCACAATAAATACGGTTCCCCCGGTCCGGTGCTTCGCTGTTTTTGTCGACGGCCTGACGGACAAGGTTGTCCAGGACCTCCTGTTTCAGGCCTTGATGGCCTTTGCCGGGCAGGCTTCCCCGGCCGGCGGGGTAAAACTTGTTGACCTGGTTAAGGATAGCCTGATGCCCGGCAACCAGGTTTCGGTGACTACCAGCTTTCGTGAGGTTTTAGACGGTGTAAACTATGGGGATACGGCCCTTTTTCTGGAAGGCTGTGGCCAGGCATTGCTGGTGGAAACCAAGGGTTGGGAGCACCGCACTGTTGAAAGACCCCAGAGCGAGCAGACAATTAACGGGCCGCAGGAGGCCTTTACGGAAACCCTGCGCACTAATACGTCCCTCATAAGGAAAATATTGAAAAGCGAGCAGCTCACCACGGAAATACTGACGGTGGGTAACCGCGTCAGGACCTACGTTGCCGTCATGTACCTGCGGGACCTGGCCAACCCGGATCTGGTTGCCGAGGTGAAAAGGCGCATTGAGGGCGTCAAGGTGGACTACCTTGCGGACAGCGGTGTCCTGGAGCAGTTCATCGAGGACCACCCGTACAGTTTGAACCCAACCACTCTGGCCACGGAACGCCCGGACAGGGTAGCCTCAAAGATCATAGAGGGGAAAGTGGCCATCATTGTGGACGGGAGCCCCTTTATCCTGGTTGTTCCCTCCACCATGTACGAACAGCTTCACACAGGGGAAGAAGTATACAGGCGCTGGCAGTTCGGGACCTATATCCGTTACCTTCGGGCTCTCTCCTTTCTGGTTTCCTTTTTGCTGCCCGGGTTATATCTTTCCCTGGTCCTCTTCCATCACGAAATGCTACCCACGGAACTGCTCCTGGCCATTGCCGGAAACCGGGAAAGGGTACCCTTTCCCTCGATCATGGAGGTGCTGATGATGGAGTTTGCCCTGGAGTTTATCCGTGAGGCCGGGCTGCGCGTACCCGGCGTAATGGGCACCACCATCGGTATCGTGGGCGCTCTGATCCTGGGTCAGGCCGCTGTGCAGGCCAACATCGTCAGCCCCATCCTGGTCATCCTTGTGGCCGTAACAGGGCTGGCCTCCTTTGCCATTCCCTACTATTCCCTGGCTTTTACCACGCGCATTTATCGCTTTATTTACATTGCCCTGGGCGCCACGCTGGGCTTTTTCGGGATTTCCATCGGTCTTTTTATCCAGGTCCTGCTGACGGCGAATCTGAAGTCCTTCGGAGTTCCCTATCTCGTCCCAACCGGTCCCCGGACGGCAGCCGGGGCTGATGTAGTCACCCGGCTGCCGGTTTTCTTTCACGAAAGCCGCCCCGATTACGTCAATCCCCAGGATGTAACCCGGGCGCCAAGAGTCTCCAGGACCTGGCTTAAGAAGGACAGGGGTGATCGAAGATAATCAAAGAAGGCAGTTTCGGACCGGCAGAGGCAGTGATCCTGCTGGCCATCTCCAACATCGCCAGGTTTTTTTTACCGTACCCTAGAAGTCTTGCTGAAATTGGGGGAACAGCCGCCTGGCTGACGCTGCCGGGAGGACTGGTCATAGCCCTGGCCGGTGTGTACGTGATGTCGGTTATTTTAAATAAATATCCCGATAAAACCATCATTGAAATTACCGAAGAGGTTTTCGGGCCGGTGCTGGGTACGGTTTTTAATCTTGTTACCGTCTCCTTCTTTTTAGCCGTAGGTGCCCTGTTTACAAGGGAGTTCGCCGAGGCCATGATTATTACCGCCCTGCCCGAAACACCCGTCAGCGTTGTCACTGTGTCGTTTCTGGCCATGGGCCTGGCAGGAGCCTACCTGGGCATCGAGGCCCTGGCCCGGACGTCCCGTCTTTCCTACCTGTACGTGCTGGGGGGTATTGCCCTCCTCCTCCTGGCCATGATCCCCCAGTACGACCTGGATAACCTTTTTCCCCTTTTGGGCACGGGACCTCTCCGGGTTTTTGGGAATGGTTCCCTCAGCACCGCCGCTGTCACTGAAATTATCCTGGCGGCGGTGCTGGTCCAGGCCATGGGTGGAGCCGGGAAGTTCCGCAGCATCGGCTTCCGGGCCATGCTGATAGCATACGGGCTTGGGGTGGCGCTTATGTTAACCTTGACCATGACCATTCATTACCAATCCCTGACCGAGTTTACCCTGCCTTTCTACAAGTTGGCCAGGCTGATCTATCTGGGCCGATTCTTTCAGCGGGTTGATGCGGTCTTTGTAATCATCTGGAGCGTGGCGGGAGCCCTGAAGATCGCCCTCACCCTTTACGGGGCCACGGTTTCCCTGACCAGGTTGCTGAAGCTGCCGGATTATCGTCCGCTGATCTGGCCCCTGGGCCTGGTTATGTTCATATTCAGCCTGCTGCCGCTGGATATGCCCGCTTCGGTCAGGCTGGATTTAGTTTTCCTGAGGCCCTTTGCCCTGGTTCCAAGCTATTTAATCCCGGTCCTTGTGCTGGCATTTTACTGGTTGAGGGGGAGGGGCCGACGTGCCGGCAGTTAGGATCCTGGTCCTCTGTCTTCTTACATTGATGGTTGTGCTCACAGCCGGCGGATGCTGGGGCAGCCGGGAGACGGACGAAGTAGCCTATATATTGTCCATCGGCATAGACCGGGGGGAACAGGACAGGTATCTGGTAACCATCAGCATTGCCAATCCCCAGAACATAGCCGGGGCAGGCGCCGGCGGCGCTTCCGGCGGCGGCAGCGCCGGTGAGGGAGGCCTTGGCAGTACGGTGATCATGAGCGTAGAAAGCAGCGCTGTTATTCCCTCCCTGAACTTATTCGACACCAGCGTCGACCGGAAGCTGTCGCTTCTGCACACCAAAGCCTATATTATTTCGGAAGAACTGGCCAGGGAAGGGCTGCACGATCTGCTGCTTCCCCTGCTCCGCTACCGCGAGCTGCGGGGAACAGCCCTGGTCCTGGTCAGCAGGGGGAGCGCCAGGGATTTTATTGAAAAGAACAAGCCTTTGCTGGAACTAAGCCCCACCAAACAGTTTGAGCTGATCAGGGAACTTAGCGGGGACCACGGTCTTTACGCCAGTACCCTGCTTGTGCACTTTTACAATGAGTTAAAGGCCCTTTCAGTGGAGGGGACTAGCCCCCTGGTGGCAATCCGGGAGGGCGGCCGGGGAACTGCCGCACCGGCGGCAGGGGACGGCGGGAGACATGTCCTGGGTGATTACAAAGCCGGGGAGGTGCCCGTCAGAGGGGGGAATCCGGCGCAGATCATAGGAAACGCGGTGTTCCGGGGGGATCGGATGGTGGGCGTCATAGGGGGGGAAGAGGCAAGATACCTTCTGATGCTCCAGGGGAAATTCCGTGAGGGTAAACTGACAGTAGCGGATCCCCTGGCGGCCGAACCGGAAGTGGTGGCACTTTTGGTAAAACAGGCGCGCAGCCCAAAAATCAGGACGGAGATTGACCCGGAAGGGAATGTGGCCATTGATGTTGAGATCTACCTGGAGCCGGAAATTATCGGGATTATGAGCGGTATTGACTATGAGACTAAAGAAAATAAAGCTGTTCTGGAGGAAGCCGTTTCCCTTGAAATCCAGCGGGGATGCCAGGAATTAATCCGGCGCACCCAGGAGGAGTTCAGGTCTGACATCATCGGTTTCGGCGAGAAGGTCAAGCATCATTTCTGGACATTATCAGCCTGGGAAGAATTCCGCTGGCTTGATCATTACCCGGAGGCTGAAGTGAATGTGACGGTCCACAGCCGGATCCGGAGAACCGGGCTCCAGTTAAAAACCATGCCTGTCAGAGGAGGAGGACAGGGATGAAATGGTTCCTGCTCATTGTTCCCCTGGTCGTCAGCTACTACACCTTTACCTACGGGCAGTGGGCCCTGAAAAAAGGGTACCGGCGGGGGGCCGTTGGAATTTTTATGCTGGCTGCCTTTACCATGGCCCTGGCGGTTTATGCCCTTTATTTCAGGGAGAGCTTTTAAAAGTTTAACTTCAGACCTTGTTTTTTGGCCGGGGAGGATCAGGAGCCGGGGCAATTGGGGTACAAAACCGTCACAATGTAGTCTTCCGGCTCCCAGGCGTCATGCCATTCAATTTTGATTAAAAGGACTGTGGCGCATGACGGGCACTGTAAGAGTTCGTAGGCAACGCCCCAGGGCTGTAAAATGTTATGAACCAGGTAGCCGCAGGGGCTTTTTAACGTTTCCAGGTCCCTTTCGCAGTAATTAACAAGGAATTTCATGGTGCCCCTGTAGCCGCAGCAAGCGCAGGTCAGGACGGGGGATTGCCTGGTATACATATAATGTCCTCCTGAAACCAAGGGAAACATTAACTGAATGATTAAGATCCTGAGTTACTAACCCGGCTGTGTAATCTTAAAACCGGGCGCCGGCGTTCTGGAAAAGATGCAGTGCCGGTTTTTATCACGATTTTCATCAATAGATTATTTTCGCGAAATATGATAAAATTACCTGGGTTATTCTTCTACCGGCTGATTCAGCCTCCCGGGAGTATTGTTTTGTTTACTTGAAATGCGGTTTTAAACTGTAAACAGGAGGTAGTGGTTTTGTCCCGGTGTCCACGCTGTGGCTCCATTAATGTGCAAAAAATCAGCTCCTGGTCCATGTTCCTGACCCTCCTTGCCAGTGGAGGATGCCTGGTCTGGCTGGCAACCAGGTTTCCACCGCTCTGGTTTTTAGCGGGAATAATTCTTCTTTTTTCATTTTTTGTCCTAATTGGCAAGAGTTCGTGGAGGTGCCTGGACTGCAAGCATGCCTGGGTAGCTAAGAAGGGGATGGAAGGGCAATCAAGACAGGAAATCAAAGAAAAAGAAAAGAAAGAAAAGCGCTAATACCGTTAACCGGGAAAAACCAGGCACGGCATCAGTGCTTTTTTTGATTAACCTGATCTGTTTAGAATTCCCGCAATTCTTTTTTAAGAATTTTCCCCGTGGCATTTTTGGGCAAGGCTTCCATTTCGATAATCTCCCTGGGCAGTTTGTAAGAAGCAAGGTTGGCCTTGAGGAAGACAATCAGGTCCTTTTTATTTAATTTCTGGCCCTCTTTAACCACTACGTAGGCGCAGACAATTTCACCGCGTTTTTTATCCGGCTTTCCGATTACGGCCGCTTCTTTCACGGCAGGGTACTGGTAGAGAATCTCTTCCACTTCCCTGGGATAGACATTGAGGCCGCTGACGATGATTATATCCTTTTTGCGATCTACGATAAAAATATAACCTTCTTCATCGCGATAAGCCAGGTCGCCGGTATAGAGCCAGCCGTCCTTGAGGGCTTCGGCACTTTCATCGGGCAGGCCGTAGTAGCCCAGCATGACGTTTGGCCCCCGGACGATCAGTTCACCTACTTCCCGGCAAGCGGCTTCGCTTCCGTCATCCTTAACTACCTTTACTTCCACGTCCGGGAGAGCCAGGCCCACTGAGCCTGGTTTTGTGGCGTGCATGGGATTGAAGCAAACGGCAGGAGAGGCTTCAGAGAGGCCGTATCCTTCAATAACCCGTTTCCCGGTTTTTTCGTAGAAGATGTTCAGAATCTCCAGGGGCAGGGAAGCACCGCCCGAAGCAAACAAACGCACCCCGGCCAGATCAGCGGGCGTGGCCATTGAAGCATAAAAGCCGTACATGGCCGGTACGCCCATGACTACGGTGACACCCTTTTCCTTGATTGTTGCGATTACCTCCCTGGGTTGGAAGGATTCGAGGATGGTCAGGGAAGCACCGTTGAAAAGGGCTGTAAGCACGCAGCAGGTCCAGCCGAAGCTGTGAAACATCGGCAGCACGCAGAGAAAGTTATCATCGGTGCGGGCCCCTGTGACTGCTGAAAATGAACGGGCGTCACTAACCAGGTTGCGGTGGGACAGCAGGGCGCCCTTGGGGCGGCCTGTGGTGCCGGATGTATACAGGATTACACAGGGAGCTGTTTCCCGGACAGGGATTTCGGGGGCGGCCGGATAGGTTGCCCTGTTCACTTCCTGGTTGATCCGGGAGGTTAACAACTGTTCCGGCGGCAGCTGGCCGTCCTGATACTGCCCGGCTAAATCCAGTTTTTTATCTGTGATGATGTGCTTGACCCGGGAGTCTTTCAAAATGAAGGCGATTTCCCGGGGGGTCAGCATTGTGTTGAGCGGTACCACCACGGCGCCCAGGCTGACTACTGCCATATAGCTGATAATAAAATCAGCCGAGTTTTTGGCAAAAAGGGCGACGTTATCCCTTTCCCGGATTCCCCGGGCATATAAATAATCCCGAAAACTGCCTGTCCGGGCTTGAAGCTGCGCATAACTGTAAATCGCCTCTTTTTCGCGCAGGGCAGCTTTACCGGCTGCGCCCCGTAAGATAAGTTGATTAACTAACATCTGGTCCCTCCACCCTTGCTATGTATTGACCTTGTTTGTAACTTAGGACTATTGTGTATTTGACATACCTTCCATTAGTTCCTGCAAGTGAAAGAATCAGGCAGTGAAGATCCGGATAAAAATTTAAAGAATTTTTTAAATGTTTTTTGGATATTTGTGCATAATAAATATTTTTAACCGGAAAAAATTTTTCATACACCGGTTATAAAAAACTTTAAGAATTATTAAAAGGCGGAGTGAAAAACAGGATGGATGTATTGCTGTTTCTAACGGCGGGCTTTTCGGCAGGAGGGCTGGCTGTCTATTTGGTGCTCCGGGGCAGGCTCCAGCAGGCTTTAAAATCCAGGACAGAGGTGGAAGCTGAGTGCGCGGTTCTCCAGGAGCGGATCCAGGGCAGGGATTTACAGCTCGCTGAGCTGAGGGCAGTTCTTACAAACCATGCCGGCGAGGTCGAACGTCTTAAAATTCAGTACATAGAGGAGACAAAAAAAGTATCGGAACTAGAAGCAAAGCTGCAGGAAGAGCGCAGGGGGGCAGCAGGGAAACTGGCTCTCCTGGAGGAGGCGCGGCAGCAGCTTACTGACGCATTTAAAGCCCTGTCCGCCGATGCCCTCAAGAGCAACAACCGGGCTTTTCTGGAACTGGCGCAAACAACTCTGGAGAAATTTCAGGACCATGCCAGGGGCGACCTTGAGGCCAGGCAAAAAGCTGTTGACGAACTGATTAAGCCGCTCAAGGAATCCCTGGAAAAGGTTGAAAATACAATTCAGGATCTTGAAAAATCCCGCATAGATGCTTATGCCAGCCTTACAGAACAGGTAAAATTGATGTCTTCCAGCCAGGCCAGGCTGCAGACTGAAACCGCAAATCTGGTCAAGGCCTTGAGGTCGCCGTCGGTCCGGGGCCGCTGGGGGGAAATCCAGCTGAAACGGGTTGTCGAGCTGGCCGGAATGGTGGAGTATTGCGATTTTCATCAGCAGGAGTCCGCCGGATCCGGACCCGGCAGTTTGCGCCCGGACCTGATCGTCCGGTTGCCCAACCGTAAGAATATCGTGGTTGATTCCAAAGCCCCCCTGCAGGCCTATCTGGAAGCTTTGGACGCCCGGGATGAAACTGAGAGGGCAGCGAAACTAAAAGACCATGCCAGGCAGATCCGGACCCACCTTTCCCAGTTGGGCAGCAAGGCCTACTGGGAGCAGTTTGCGCCGTCGCCGGAGTTTGCCGTAATGTTCTTGCCCGGGGAGACTTTTTTCAGCGCTGCTCTGGAACAAGACCCTGCCCTTATTGAATTTGGTGTCGAACAGAAGGTGATCCTGGCAACCCCCACGACTCTAATTGCCCTGCTGAGGGCAGTGGCTTACGGCTGGAGACAGGAAAAAATTGCTGAAAACGCCCAGGCTATCAGCAGTCTGGGGAAAACACTGTACGAACGTATTCAAAACCTGACCGGCCACTTCCATGATTTAAAAAAAGGTCTGGATCATTCTGTGGAGGCCTATAATAAGGCCGTGGGCACACTTGAGCGGAGGGTTCTGGTAACAGCCCGGAAATTCAAGGAACTGGGCGCTTCTACGGGCGCCGGCATCGAAGTTCCGGATCTTGTGGATAAAGCTACGCGCCTGATCCAGGCTCAGGACCTGATGCCCCAGGAATTTGACCAGCCCCGGGAAAAAAAAGACCGGCACTATAAAAAGGAAATATCCTGATCCGGATAAATTTTCGAATAAAATATCAGCCAGGGCAAGGCCGGAAGTGAAGGGTGGACTGAGGCCAAAGAAAAACCGGCCGGTTTTGGCATTTTAAAAAAATTCCAGGGTATAATAGGGATATGCCATAACTGCTTCTATGTGCAAAAAACAACAACGGTGGAATTGTGTTGGATTTGCCCGGTTACCTTCTCAAAACCTTAGTGGAATATCACCAGATTATTATTGCCCTGCTGGGCGGTGTTTTAACCTGGTCGCTTTTCAGGGCAAGCGATATATATAAAGAAAAAAAATTCAAGGAAATTGTGTTGCTTCAATTTTTAAATGAAACGCAATGTATTGGCAATAAGGATTTATTCATTAAAGACGATCTTTGGGTAATCAGGATTCACCTGCATAATCTGGAAATAATGCTACGGTGCAATTTCTTCAGTCCAGTAAAACATCAAAAGCTAATATACGAATTAATGGAACTGTACCGCTGGATAGTTAATCATGACGAAGTTGCCGGAATAAACAACCTGGCCTTAATTATCAGGGGTGAGACACCGGTAAGGGAAATGGTATTGTTCTACAGCAGGGAAGTTAGAGACAGGATTGAAAGGGTAAGGGAAATGATTGAAAAATTCTTTCCGGAAATAGCCCGGAAACATAAAAGGATGTCGGAATAAAACCCCGGCCCTCTTGAAGCCGTTGTTTTTTAATTCTGTATAGCATCGCCGTATTATAAGTGGTATTATTAACTGAAACACAAAGGAGGAACCGGAATGAAAAAAGCAATCATCGAAATGGATCAGGGAAATATCGTAATAGAGTTATTTGAAAAGGAGGCGCCGGGTACTGTAGCTAATTTTGAAAAACTGATTAATGAGGGTTTTTATGACGGACTCTCATTTCATCGTGTGATCAAGGGGTTTGTAGCCCAGGGGGGCTGTCCTGCCGGTAATGGAACCGGTGGCCCGGGCTATACCATTCCCTGTGAAACCAAGGGAAACCCGCACAGGCACGAACGTGGTTCCGTTTCCATGGCTCACCGGGGCCGCGATACCGGCGGAAGCCAGTTTTTTATTGTTTACGAGTCCCAGCCTCATCTTGACGGTGTGCATACCGTTTTCGGCAAAGTCATTGAAGGTATGGATGTGGTAGACAAAATTAATCAGGGTGACAGGATGAATAAAGTCACTATTGTTGAGAGTTGAGAAATGAGGTTGAAACTGCCCGTTAGTTCTAATTTTTAACAGGGGCAGGCCCTGTTGCTTTTGAGGTACACAGCTGGGAATGACGGGTTTGTTATATTTCCATGGGACCGATCATAAACAAGCAGGGTGTATTAACCCCTGCTTTTTTATGATCAGTAAAAATCAAATCTTGATCTTACGGCTGGTATTTTGTAACCCTCAAATCAGATTCGAATCGTCTAAAAACATGCTGGTATTTGGAATTTCGAGACTTTAACATGCAAAACAAACCAATGTCAGGATAAACCATTTTATTTATTTAAAGGGTATTTATTTTTTAAGCATACTACTATATAATATACTAAAGGTACTTAGTTCTTAAGATGTAAGAATTCTGTATTAAGGGGGTAAACAATGTGCAAATATTATCGAATATTGAGGTAATTTTGCTCAGTATTGTAAATGAAAAACCCTCCTACGCCTATGAAATTGACAAAATAATTGACAGTAGGGACATGAGGAAATGGGTCAGGATTGGGGTGGCTTCCATCTATCAGGTGTTAAAAAGACTTGAGGAGAGGGAACTGGTTTATTCTAAAAGGGAAAAGGAAGGCAGAATGCCCGACAGGAAAAGATACTATATTACAGAAGCAGGTAAAATAGCCCTGAAAGAAGCATCTAAAAAGCTTCTTTCCAGTTTCGAGTGGCTTTACTTTGACCTCACTGTCGGTCTTGAAACTTCCGACCTTTTATCACCTGAGGAAATAGCCGGTTGTTTAAAGCAAAGGCTTGCCAGAGGCAAGGCAAATCTCAGGAGGTTGAGAGAAATTGCTTCCAACCCCAGGGATTTTAAGGAGGGCGCTGTGTCAAGGAATTTGATTTTTTTCCGTGAAGCTGAAGAAAAGTTTTTACAGCAAATTATTAAAGAATTAACAACGGAAGCTGTTTGTGCCAATACGAGCCCTTAGAGAACAAAAACTGAAGCTTGTTGCTGGAAACATTTTCGGCGCCCTTTCCGGGTTGGGGAGTGATAAAATGCAGCTAAATAAAGAAACCAGGGGAAATATAAGCACTTCCGCCAATGTTGAGGAAATCTTCCGTCAATACCGGATGAGTCCTTTTGCTGAATGGGTGGGTATAAAAATTGACAGTCTTGCCGAGGGTTATTGCCGCCTTTCTTTATTATTGGAGGACAAGTGTAAAAACTACACAGATGGGATCCACGGGGGTGTTTTGGCCACAATGGCGGACACTTGCATGGGAGGCGCAGTACGTTCCCTTGGTCTTCAGGCGGTTACCGCTGAATTAACGGTTAATTACCTTGGCAAGCCCAGTGTTGGTGATGAATTAACTGCCGAGGGCCGGATCGTCCACAGGGGCAGTACCATAATCCTGACCGAGTGTATCATAAAGTCTGGAAGTCATAAGAATATTTGCAGTGGTAGGGGTATTTTTGTAAGTCGCGTGCTGCCCGCGGGCGGCAAGGATATTCCGGCCTCAAAATAAGACTTGAACCATAAAACAGCCGGTTCAGGTAAAATAATTAGTCTTGACTTTTAAACATACCACTATATATAATAGTAGTTGCCTAAGCAAGCAATTATATATTACTATTATAAAATGTATTTGTATTCTTTTTATATAGAGCACTCGGGTACAGACAGTATCCGGGTGTAAACATATACGCGCAATATCACGGCGAAAAACCATTAATTTAATTTACCTGTTCCAAAATAAATGGCATGCTGAGGTGAAGGCAATGAAGATCCAGGCAGTTAAAGTTGAGGATGCAGTAGGAAATATACTCAGTCATGATCTGACCCAGGTGGTGAGGGGGGAGTTTAAGGGAGCCCCCTTTAAGAAAGGTCACATTATCACGGAAGAAGACATTCCAGAACTTCTGAAGATGGGCAAGGAAAACATCTATATCCTGGAACTTGATCCGGGTGACGTCCATGAGGATGCAGCCGGTATCCGTTTGGGAGAGGCTGTTGCAGGCGCCAATGTGACCTGGACCGAACCCAGGGAAAGCCGGGTGAATCTTTTCGCCGGTTGCGACGGGCTGTTGAAAATTAATGTACCTGCCCTGGAAAAACTCAACGATTTGCCCGACGTAATCTTATCCACCCTGCCCAACAATACAGTTGTAGAAAAAGGCGAACTGCTGGCGGGAACAAAGGTAATACCCCTGGTAGTTCCCGAAGAGACGGTTTTAACAGCTGAAAACATCTGCCGGGAGGCGGGCTGGGTAATAAAAGTAACTCCCTTCCGGAAACTAAAAGTCGGGGCTGTCATTACCGGCAGCGAAGTATATAAAAAGCGGATCCGGGACGGTTTCGGACCGGTCATCACCGAAAAAGTAGAAGCTTTCGGCTCCAGCGTCCTGGGCCTTGATTACGCGCCCGATGACGCGGAGGTAATTGCTGCCAAAATCAAAAAAATGGCCGGGGACGGGGCGGATATTATCATTGTCACAGGAGGCATGTCCGTTGATCCCGATGACGTTACCCCCAAGGGTATTCAGCTTACCGGGGCCGAAGTAGTAAAATACGGCGCACCCGCGCTTCCCGGGGCTATGTTTATGCTGGCTTATCTTGGTGATGTGCCTGTTATGGGCATACCGGCCTGCGGGATGTTTTTCAAGATAACCATTGTAGATTTACTGCTGCCCAGGCTTCTGGCTGGTGAAAGGGTAACCCGGAAGGATATTGTAGCCCTGGGCCATGGCGGGCTCTGCAGGGCGTGTCCCCAGTGTAATTATCCCAACTGTACCTTTGGTAAAGGCTCGTGTTAATACTAAACGGAACCAGGGGGTTTAAATAAGCTGTGAAATACTCGAACCAGAATAAACCTTTGGTTGTTGTCAGGGGTGCCGGCGACCTTGCCTCAGGCGTTGCCTACCGTCTTTTTAAATGCGGCCTGGACGTGCTTATGACCGAAATAAGCCGGCCCCTGGTGGTCAGGAGAACGGTATCCTTTGCCAGGGCGGTTTGGGAAGGATCCGCCATTGTTGAGGGAGTTGAGGCCCGTCTGGCTGAAACTGTGGAACAGGCCCTGGAACTGCTAAAGAACAGGATCATACCTGTAATGGTTGACCCGGAAGCTCTGGTGATTAAGCAACTGCGCCCCACAGTGGTGGTGGATGCCAGAATAGCCAAGCGGAACCTGGGTACCACCATCAATGACGCTCCTCTGGTGATTGGACTGGGTCCTGGCTTTACAGCCGGAGTGGATGTCGATGCAGTTATCGAAACCTGCAGGGGGCACCGCCTGGGCCGGGTAATTTACAGTGGCGGCGCCATCCCGGACACAGGCATTCCGGGGTCTATCGATGGTCATACCTGGGGCAGGCTCCTGAAAGCGCCGGTGGACGGGACCATGCGACCCTGCCGCTCCATCGGGGAACTGGTGGAAGAAGGCGATGTGGTGGCCTACGTGGATACAGAGCCAGTCCGGGCAGGAATATCCGGATTAATCAGAGGGATGCTTAAAGAAGGCGTCCGGGTGCCCAGGGGTACTAAGATTGGTGACATTGATCCACGAGAGGATGCCGAGTATACTACTATTTCGGACAAGGCGCTGGCTGTAGGCGGCGGGGTATTGGAAGCAGTGTTTCACTTTTTGGCCACGCAGGAAAGTTAATAAGTAAAGGAAAAAAGCCTATGAATATCAGCAGGGCCATGGGTCTTCAAGGAAGTGAAATTATTTCCCTGGTGGGAGGGGGTGGCAAGACCACCCTCATGTTTCGTCTGGCCGGGGAACTGGCCCTTCAAAAGAAAGTTGTTATTACGACGACAACAAAAATATACAGGCCTTTGCCGGACAAATATCCGTTATTGTTGCTGGGAGAGGATGAACAGAAGGAAAAAGAGGAAAAGGAGTTGGCCGGCTATCTCCAGTCAGGCTTAATACCTGTGGTAGGCTCGGAGCTTTTGAAGGATAATAAAGTAGACGGGATAACAGGCGGTCAATTGAATATGCTGACAAAATATGCGGACTATGTCCTGGTTGAGGCAGATGGCTCAAAGGGGCGTTCACTAAAGGGGCATCTGGATTTTGAGCCGGTTATCCCCGGTGTAACCACTGTGCTGGTGGTTGTAATCGGTGCTGATGTTTTAGGTAAACCCCTGGATGACGAATATGTGCACCGCAGCGAAATTGTTTCTAAACGGACAGGGCGGAAAATGGGTTCTCTAATTGACCCTGAAATAATAGCAGATTTAATTACTCATCCGGAAGAATTGCTGCGGGACTGCCCTTCAGGAGCAAAGGTTGTACCCTTTATTAACAAGCTGGATTGTTTGAAAAATCCCGCTGAGGGGCGCCGCCTGGGCGGGTTGCTCTTAAGCAAAAAAATACGAAAGGTTCTCCTGGGTTCGGCAAAAGGAGTAAAACCTGTGCTGGATGTCCTGGAGTATTGATAAAAATGATCTCAGCAATTATTTTAGCCGCAGGGCTGTCTTCCCGCATGGGCATTCCCAAGCAGCTACTCAAATTAGGCGGCAAGACGATGGTTGGAATAGTAACAGAAAATGTACTGGCATCAAAGGTGGATGAAGTGCTGGTTGTGACGGGTCACAGGGAGCAGGAAATAAGGGCCGCAATTGGCGAGTTGCCGGCAAAAATTCTGTTTAACCCCCATTATGCACAGGGGCAGGGCACCTCCCTGGCCCTGGGGGCCGGAGCAATCAATGCCGGCGCATCAGCTTTTCTGGTGTTTATGGCTGACCAACCGCTCATTTCAGCATCACTGATAAACATGGTGATTGATGAGTTTAAAAAAAGAAGCTGTCTGGCCCTGCGTCCGGTTTACCAGGGTAAGCCCGGTCATCCTGTTATTCTTGACTGCGCTTTGAGGGCGGAGGCGGCAGCGCTGAAAGGTGATGAAGGCTTGCGAAAAGTACTGAAACAGCTTGGGAGCAGGGTAGAGTATTTGCCGGTGCAAGATGAATCGGCAATCTTTGATATAGATACTCCGGAAACCTATGAAATGTTTAAAAGTAAATACAAGAATTAAACTCCTCCATTTGGCCACCACTCCCCCGATATGTCTTAAGTTCCTGATTTTCTGATGGTTTCCCAGGATTACCCCCTCATTAACTCCTCCTCAAACTCCTCAATAAAACCCTATGCGCTGGAAATTGCGCTTCCTCTTATAATTTTCTTTTTTTTCAAATCAATTTATTTGAGTTTCAGGTTAACCCTTTAGAACAACGCACCCGGGCTAAAAAATAAAAAGTTCGCCATAAAAAGACCTGGCTATGGAAAAATATCCAGACTTTGTATTGAGTCATCAAAATCAGGAGGATTATCATAGAGTGAAAAATTGTATTAATTAGCCTAACTTATTAATTTAATCGTTAACGCATATTTCACTTTTTTTATATGCAGATGTTAAAATAAAAATACTTTATAAGAAGGGTGAGTAGGCTAAAAACTATCTGCTATGGTTAAGTAAATTGGGCACAGATCTTTACAGGTTTAGTAATGGATGCTGAGCCCATTTTTAGTGATAGATTCCTTTTTTATCTTTATTTTTTATTAATCAAAATAATTATAATAAATATTTTAATCACAAATAGCTATACAATTTATCAATCTTATCAAAATTGTTTGGGGTTAGTTTAATTATTATGCAACTGTTATCAATAATTAACAACTCCAGACTATTAGTGGTAAGTTACTGGATTCATAATTAAATTTGAGCCTGAGTGTTCAAGTTTAATTATACTGTATAGAAAGGCAGGTGAGATGTTTATTAGGGAATAAGATTACTTTCATTATCTTGTTCTTTCTATGTTTAAAGGCTTGTTACAGGGTTGTTTTCTAGATTATATGTTTATTTTTGAAGGGAGTAGAGATTATGGCGAAGGTAATTACCCCGGACCAGGTTGGCAAGTTAGTGAAAGACGGTGCATGTATATCATGGACTACAGCTGGTTTGTGCGGCTTTCCTGAAGAGCTGGCTATTGCCCTGGAAAAGAGTTTCCTGGAAACCGGGCATCCCCGGGATCTTTGGAACACACACAGCTGCGGCTGCGGCGACTGGAAGACCAGGGGAATGAACCACGTCGGCCACGAAGGAATGTCCAGAAGGCACACCGCCGGACATATCGGCGAAGCTCCCATGCTGGGCAAACTGGTTCTGGAAAATAAAGTCCAGTGCCACCTGTTCCCCCAGGGCATCATGGTCCATTTATACCGGCAGATGGCCGGCGGCAAGCCGGGCGTACTCACCAAGGTTGGATTGGGCACCTATGCGGACCCCCGCCGGGAGGGTGGCAAAGTTAATGACATCACCCCGGATGACCTGGTAGAACTGGTTAATTTCCAGGGAGAAGAGTATCTGTATTTTAAGCCCTTTAAAATTGATGTTGCCATGATCCGCGGCACCACGTGCGACGAAGACGGCAACATGACCATGGATGAAGAGCCTCTGTTCCTGGAAGCGCTGCACCAGGCCATGGCGGCAAAAAGGAATGGCGGCATTGTCATTGCCCAGGTTAAGTACCTGGCCAAAGCCAAAACACTCAATCCCAAGGCTGTGAAAGTGCCGGGCGTATTGGTGGACTACATCGTTGTGGCCAAACCGGAAAATCACCTGCAGACAAGAGTCACCTTAAATGAGCCTGCATTTGACGGGCGGATCAGAAAGCCCCTGGCAGCCCTCGAGCCCATGGCTCTTGATGAGCGCAAGGTTGTCGGCCGCAGGGCGGCATTGGAACTGAGGAACGGCGCCTGTGTCAACATGGGCATCGGGATGGCTGACGCAGTTGCCGCTGTGGCTGCGGAAGAGGGCGTCAGCGACGACCTGTTAATGACCATCGAGTTGGGCGCCTTTGGCGGCGTGCCTGCCAAAGGTATGGATTTCCCGGCTGCCATCAACCCTGACGCTATCGTCGACCACGCCAATATGTTTGACTTTTATGACGGCGGCGGACTGGATATGTGTTTCCTGGGTATGGCCCAGTGCGATATCGAGGGCAACATCAACGTCAGCAAGTTCGGACCCAAGGTAGTGGGGCCGGGCGGATTCGTCAACATTTCATCATCCGCCAAGAAGGCCGTTTTCTGCGGCACCTTAACCGCAGGCGGGGCTGAATATGAGGTTAAAGACGGCACAATCAAGATCTTGAAAGAAGGCAAAATTAAGAAGTTTGTCGAGGCCAATGAACACGTCACCTTCAGCGGAAAGTACGCTGCCCTGAGAGGTCAAGAGGTGGTCTATGTTACCGAGCGCGCCGTATTCAAGCTGATCGACGGCAAGGTAACTCTGGTGGAAATTGCGCCGGGCATGGACGTGGAAAAGGACATTATTGCCCATATGGGCTTCAGGCCGGAGATTTCCCCCGATTTAAAAGAGATGCCCAGGGAAATATTCCAGCCTAAGTGGGGCAAGCTCAAAGAGATATTGGCTGCCAAAGGCTAAACAAATAATACAAGGATTTGGGTTTGCAAAGCCCCAGGAGGTACATGAATCTTTATTGGCTGGTGATTCGTACTTTAATGGGGCTTGCAAGAGCCCTGATGAGCGCGGAAGGTGATTGATGTGGACAGCAGAGATAGAGACGGGTCCACCCTAATCACGTTCTAAGTGAGGTGATTTTATAGAGAAAAGACGAAGTCACCTTGATTTTTAGAAGTAGTTAATCAAAATGGCTTTAAACCTGAGAGGAGGAATACACGCACATGTCAACAGCAGCATCTGGGACGAAATTTAAAGTAACTGATCTGCTATTTTTAGTGATGCTCGCAATTGGTCTTATTGTGGCTATTGCCAAACCCTGGGTGCCGGCATTGCCCCCGCAGGGACACCTGGTGCTATTTGCCTTGATTGTTACCATCGGCTTGTGGATATTTAAGCCGTGTGCTATACCACAATCAGTAGCAGGTATGTTTTTCTTACTGTTCACACTGGCTCTAAAAATTCCCGCGGCAACTGTTTTTTCAGGGTTCGTGAGCAGTGCCCTGTGGACATTGATACCGGCTCTGTTCTTCGGGTTTGTACTGATTAAGACAGGTCTGGGTAAAAGGATCGGCTTCATGGTAATGAAGTTGTTCAACCCGTCTTACCCAATGTTGATCCTGGCATTTGTAATCATCGGTTTGGCCCTTTCGGCACTCACGCCTTCCATTACGGTGCGTTGCGTGATCATCGTACCTATCGCTGTCAGTGTAATTGAGGCCTGCAATCTGAGTTTGAAGTCCAAGGGCAGCGCCTTAATTCTATTGTCCGCCTGGGTTATGGCTCTTGTGCCGGGTACTGGCTGGCTTACCGGCTCCCTGCACGGCCCGATCCTTTTGGGTATGTATGAGGCTGTTCCGGAGTTAAAGGGACTAATGAACTTTAGTTCGTATTTACAGGTTATGCTCATCCCCGCCCTGGTTTTGACTGTATTGCTTATCGTAGGCGGGTTTTTCGCTATAAGGCCGGATGAGCCTATAACCTTGAAAAAAGAGTATTTCCAAGAAGCCTACAAAAATCTTGGCGCGTGGAAAAGGGAAGAAATTATTAGCGCAATAATTCTGGTAATTTGCTTCCTGATGTTCTTTACCAACAAGATACACGGCATTCCGGACGGAGCAACCGTGCTGGCAGGACTATTCCTTCTAACAATATTTGGTGTCATTAAAGGCACGGAAATCGGCTCCGGGATCAGCTGGGACCTGGTAATATTCATCGGTGTGGCCATGAGTTTCGGTGCTGTTTTTGCAGCTACCGGCGTATCTAAATGGTTAGTCGGTGTATTAGTACCGGTAATTGCACCCTTGACATCGAGTCCATGGGTATTTTGCTATTCGATAATAATCTTGTTCTTTATCCTGAGGTTCTTTGACGTAGCTGTGTTTGTGCCCACATTTGCTATTTTTGTACCGATTCTGCCGGAGATAGCGGCCAACTACGGGATCAATCCGCTGGTATGGCTCGGACTGTTCATCATGGGTGCTAACTGCTTCTTCCTCAGCTATACAAACATGTTCGCTCTGGTTTCGGAAGCGTTGGCCAAGGAAAGATCCTGGACACCGGGACAGCTCAGCACCTACGGCCTGGTTTATGGCGTAGCCTGTCTGATCACCCTGGCCATTGCGGTTCCGTATTGGATTTCAATTGGCATGTTCGGTTAGAAACAAGGTTTGATGTACCTTGCCTGATACCGCGATACCGCTTAATTATGGAAAGTGACTAATTTATGATCATAGAAGAGGTGGAATTGGGCGAAAAGCTAAACCCCAGGTAAATAATGACACTAGCTGACTAAATGACGGGACTTTAAGAGGGTGGCTTTAAGAAGCCACCCTCTATTAATAGTACGTCCGGCAGGGCGAAGTCTAACCCATATTATAATCATGCCCGATGCTGTTGTTATATATGAAACCTGGACTGGACAAATGGACAAAAAAAAGCCTTCTCTTCAGGCTTAATTATTAGTTGATCATTATTATGATCAAGTGCATATATTCACTTATTAAATCCTTATTTATTCTGTGTTGTTAGTGTTTTATAGGGCCGGCCTGAATCTTTGCAATTCGGAATTAAAATTCATTGCTGTGACTTTGGGCTGTTCTGTCACTGAATTCTGTGTATTAATCCATTGTGACGTGTACTTTAAGAATACCTTTAATGTTGGAGGTAAATCATCATTATTGCGTACAGCAAGAACAGTTCTTCTGTGTATTGTAGGTGTTATCGGTATGATTCTGATGTTGGGGTCCCGTTCCGCTGCCACAACATGTGAAGATAGAACTGTAACGCCAAGGTCCTCCCGAACCAATCCCAGCATTGTCTTAACTATGGCACAACTCACGATGACTTTGGGGGCAAAACCAGCAGCCTGACAGGCATTTTGGAAATCCATATAGTGGCCTGAAGTGGGGGGAGTCAGAATGAACTTCTCGTTTTCCAGTTCCTTGATGTCAACCGATTTCCTATTAGCCAGGGGGTGCGTATGATTGGTTACCAGAACCATTTTATCGTTCAGGAGGGGATAAAACTGAAAATTGGGGTCTGGTTTAGCTATCTGACAGATAGCCACATCAATCTTAGAAGCATGAAGCATGCGCAAGAGCTCTTCACACTGTTCCTCAATGAGAGTCATCTTTATTCCGGGGAAATTATTTTGAAATGACACGATTAACTTCGGGATGTTGGAATGCCCAACTACGGCTATAACTCCTAATGTAAGATTGCCTTTTTCAATGGACACATATTCATTTATGCATAAACGGGCTTTGGCGACTTCAGCCATGATTCGTTTGGCGTGTGTGACAAACTCTGCCCCAGCCGGTGTAAGCTGTACAGATCGGGTTGTTCTCATAAATAAACTTATTCCCAATTCATTTTCAAGCTTACCAATCTGCTGGGATAGTGATGATTGTGATGTTCTTATCTCTTCTGCAGCACGTGTGAAATTATTGTGCTTGGCTACAGCAAGCACATATTCTAGTTGATGCATTTCCATGATATCTCCCCCTGTGTGTGTAAAAGCTGGCGTAAACAGCTTTGTTCCACTGTTCGGGAACTTCAGAACATGGTTTAGCAGCATTTCAAAACAGTTTCAACTCAATAATAGTTCGCCAAGGATTTTATTATTAATATTTTTAGTTCAAAATAAATCACGCTACCTTTCATTATATATATTATTCGACACTTATTTACATTAAGTTACTTAATAACCAAACTCCTTTATAGTAGTATAAAATATAGTAATTATTGAAAGAAATATATACTAATAATTAATTAGTACATTAAGAATATTCCATTATTTCATTTTACACTATTTTACACCAGAAAACGAAATAAATGAAATATTTGTTAGAGATTAGATTAATAAGCTATTCTTATTAATCAGCGGGGACGGTTATTTCGTAAGCGTAATGATTACCGTAAGGCTTCGTTTATCCAGGTGCGGAACACAGCAAAAGCCTTTCTCCATTAAGCAAAGAAGAATTCCAATCCGGGGAAAGATACTGTGTCTAAACTTTCTTCTATAATACATTAGAAAAACAGAATAGTAAATGGTAACTTTTTGTTTTTAGAGATAATTATTATTGATACTACTTTTTACATTAATAAATTTTAAATATATGTTTTTGGATGTTTTTGCGAGACCGCCGTCAACCAGCCATAACCATAAATAAGACTAAAAAATTTACCTCCTCCCGGTCTGATTTCCGTCAATATCATTTCAGTTCCTTTTTCACCATTTTATTGAAGAAAGACTGGATATTTTTTTGCTGCCGGGATAAGTGAAATAAAATTCCCCAATTTTTTGAATTGTGTTTTGATTAATAAATTACGACCTGGTTTAGGCGGTAATATTGCCCGTGTTAATTCCAAGGAACGTCTGGTTGAATCACCCAATTCAAGCCACTTTAGAATAATCTGTTTTATGTAAAGTTAGTGCTGCTTCCATCATTTAAGAAGTTTTTTTCTTCTATTTGAAGATAAGTTGATGACATATTTTGAGAAACAAGGTTATGAAAAAAATACCATTATTGCCAGCTGCTATTAATTAGCATAGCTTATTAATACAATCGTTAACGTATATTTCACTGTTTTATTTTCAAGTGTTAAAATAAAAATGCTCAAGTATGGATGCTGGTATAGATGATAATTTAATCTTAATACGTGAATGTACAGACAAGCTGATTGCTAACATCATAATTGTTCACAATGGGAATTTACACTGTTGGTCCTCGCTATTCCACCAACATATAATTAACATAAATATTTCAAAACAAAATTTCCTTTAAATCTTAGCACCAGTTTAGCATCAATATATTGGATAACTGTATTTATGCTGCAATAAATGAAATAAATGTTACCTGGACATTACTCCATAAAAAGTGTTTTAAAACCCATGGATCTTATAAAAGAAAAGGCTGGCCTGGGTTTTTAATGGTGTATAACCCTTTTATCTTCGTATTTTTATTAGCCATTTTAGAATTTCACAAATTATAGTTTGCATATGTTGTATACAATGTTAAAGTTGGACCGAACCTAAAAGTTTGAATACTGAAGGATCGAACTAATCCTAATATAATATATTTTTGGATGCAAATCTTGTGAAAAATTTTTATACTGAAGGATTGAATCCGGTCCTTCAGCATGGGTCAATAAAAGCAAATTGTTAAAATGTGGTTATGCTGTATATTTTGCGAGGAGGGTGATGCAGAAAGATAATAAATGTAATAATAGAGGCTGAAGTGTTTCCAGTACAGTTAACTATTATTTAAAAAGAGGAGGAGAAAAAGTGTATCTACCAGATTTTGAGTACTACGCTCCGGAAAATATTGCGGAAGCCTGCAAGTTGTTGACACAGTTTGGAGAAAAGGCTAAGTTGCTTTCCGGTGGAACTGACATCATTATTAAAATGAAAAAAGAGGTATTGGCTCCGGAAGTTCTTATTTCCACCAAGAATCTGGGTATGAAAGAAATTGAATACGTACCTGGTAAAGGTGTAGTTATTGGAGCTAGAGCTACCCATAACGATTTGGTCAAGTCTGAAGTTTTGCAGGGAAAATATGCATCTGTATCGAATGCGGCAAAGCAAATGGCACACAATCAGGTGCGTAATGTCGGTACAGTAGGCGGCAATATCAGTAACGCTGTGCCTTCCGCTGACCTGCCTCCGATTTTTATTTCTCTTAATGCAACCGTTAAACTCGTGGGTTCTAATGGAGAGCGCACTGTAGCCATGGAAGACCTGTTCACGGGCCCCGGCAAGACTGTCCTGGCTCAGGACGAGATCATCACTGAAGTAGTTATCCCCGACCAGGAGATGACCGGAAGCACCTACATTAAATTCGGACTGCGGAAATCAGGCGCCCTGGCTGTTGTCGGTGTAGCTGTAGCTGTTCAAGTTGAAAACAATGTTATTAAAGATGCGCGTGTAGCCCTTGGCGCAGTTGCCCCCACTCCTGTACGGGCGAAGAAAACCGAAGAATTCCTGAAAGGTAAGACAGTTAGTGACGAATTGTTGGCCGAAGCCGGTGTAATCGCTTCCGGCGAATGCAAACCGATCTCCGACATCCGGGCATCGGCGGAATACCGCACTGACTTGGTACGTATCTTTACCAAGCGGGCACTGCGTAAAGCTATCGACGAGGGACATGTATAAGAAAGGAGATGTGGAGAATGGCTAACTGCGTTGTTGATAAAGATGGAATTAAGCGTTATCTGGTAACCATCGATGTTAACGGTACCCCATATACAAAGGTGGTTAAAGCCAACACCCTGCTGGTAAATTTCCTGCGTGAAGAACTGGATATGATCGGCACTAAAAAGGGCTGCGAACTGGGAGACTGCGGCTGCTGCACCGTTATGCTGGATGGCAAGCCTGTCAACTCCTGCTTGATCCTGGCTGTTGATGTAGACGGTCGTGAGGTAACAACTATTGAGGGAATCGCTGACGGCGAAGAACTGGACATCGTACAGGAAAAATTCATCGAGCATGCAGCATTCCAATGCGGTTTTTGCACTTCTGGCATGATCATCTCATCCAGAGCCCTGCTTAACGAAAATCCCAGTCCGACCGAATATGAGGTGCGGGAGGCCATAGCCGGTAACCTGTGCCGTTGCACCGGTTATGTCAATATTGTTGAGGCCGTTTTAGACGCGGCTGAAAAGAAATAAGGAAAGGATGAGGGTGATGAGCGTTAAAGTTAAAAGAGAATTCTCTTATGTAGGCAAAAGCCTTGATAGAAACGATTCGTATCAAAAGACAACCGGCCGTGCTCAATACACCGCCGACCTGAAGTTTCCCAATATGCTCTACGGTAAGCTCATTCGCAGCAACGTAGCCCATGCTATTATTAAAAATATTGACACCTCCGAAGCGGAAAAACTGCCGGGCGTAAAAGCCATCATTACCGCCAAAGACGTTCCTTCAATGAGGTTTGGTCTCAGCCCCGCCCGCTTTGACGAAAACATTTTCTGTATTGAAAAGGTAAGGTATAATGGCGATAAAATCGGCGCCATTTGTGCCGTTGACGAAGAAACTGTTTATAAAGCACTCAAGCTGATCAAAGTGGAATATGAAGAACTGCCGGCGGTATTTACAGTTGAGGACGCGAAAAAAGAAGGCGCTCCCCAAATCTTCGAAGAGTACCCGGGCAACCTCAACACCGAGATCCACCACAAGTTCGGCGATCCGGACGAGGCTATCAAAAACGCCTACTATGTCCGCACCGACGTCTTCCAGGGGCAGCGTACCTACCATGCTTTCATCGAAAACCACTGCTCAGTCGCCTATTGGGATGGAGATAAGGCAACCCTTTATAGCTCCTGCCAGTCAGTTCACTACCTTCAGTATCACCTGGCCCGGGTGCTGGGCATGAAGATGGGCGACCTGCGCGTCCTGAAGACCCATGTGGGCGCAGGTTTTGGAGGAAAATTAGACCCCACCGGCCTGGACTTCGCCGCAGTTATCCTGTCCAGACTAACAGGTCAGCCAGTTAAGATGTTCTACGACCATGAGGAAACCTTCCTGAACGGCCGTGGCCGTCACCCCATCACCATGACGCTTACAACCGGTGTGGACAAGAACGGGAAGATTTTAGGCCACAAATATACAGCAGTCCTGGAAGGCGGCGCCTACACAGGTCTGGGCATTGCCTCAACATACTATGCAGGTTCCCTGCTGGGTGTGCTTTACGATTTTGAAAACTACCAGTTTGACGCCTACCGTTATGTAACCAACCTGCCTCCCTGCGGAGCCCAGAGGGGTCACGGTCAGCCGCAGCCCAGGTTTGCCTTTGAGCACCACCTTGACCTGATCGGCGAAGCAATCGGTGTAGACCCCATCGATATGCGTCTGATTAACGCCCGTAAGGCCAATACCGTGACTCTGGCCGGGTATGAAGTAAAGTCGTACAACCTGAGAGCTGCCAACGAAATGGCCCGGGATGCTTCCGGTTGGAAGGAAAAGAGGGGCAAGCTGGGCGTCGGCCGTGGCATCGGCGTCGGCAACGGCGGCTTTGTTACAGGCGCTGGCTTCTGCCAGTACCGGACCGACCTGCCGCACTCCGTGGGCATGATCAAAATCTATGATGACGGGACCCAGGCCTTTGTATACTCCCAGGCTGTTGATATCGGCCAGGGCAGCGACACTGTGCTGCTGCAGATGGCTGCTGAAGCGATGGGTTACCCCTACGAAAAATGCAAGATGTATGCAGGGGACACCGACATTGCCACCCTGGACTTCGGCGCTTACGCCAGCAGGCAGACTCTGATGGCCGGCTGGGCTATTAAGAGAGCTGGAGAAGACATCAAGCAGAAAATTCTTGAGCAGGCCGTTGAAATGTTCAGAGCAACGGGTAAAATCAAGGAAGGTTGGGCTTATATCGGCAATCGCGAGTTAAGACCCGATGATCTGGATGTAAAAGAAGGCATCGTTTATGTCAAGCAAGAGCCGAGCTTAACCCTGACCTTTGAAGAAGTTGCCCGCAGGTACTTTGTGACCAAGGGCGTCCTGATCGGCCGCGGCTGGTACCACCCCGGCAAACTGGGCGGCAACCACAAAGGCGCAGCGGTTGGTACTTCACCGGCATACAGCAGCGCGACCCAGATTGCTGAAGTGAAAGTTGACATGGAAACCGGTCAAATTGAATGTGTCGACACCTGGGACGTTCACGACAGCGGCACAATCATCAACCCGAAACTCTTCCACGGCCAGGTTCACGGCGCCTTCTACATGGGCATCGGCGAGACCATCTGGGAAGAAGTCCTCTTTGATAAGAAGACCGGCAAACTGTTAAACGGAAACTTTGCTGAATACCGTCTGCCCACCGCATTGGATATGCCTCCGGTGCTGTCCCTGACCCTGGACGACAGCTGGGAACCCAACGGACCTTACGGCTTGAAGGAAGTTGGGGAAGGCGCTACCACCCCGACTATGGGTGCAGTTGCCAACGCTATTTACGACGCCATGGGAGTCAGCATGAAGGAACTGCCGATTACCTATGAAAAGGTATGGCGTGCTCTGAAAGAAAAGAATGAAAAGAAATAGATCTTAAAAGCTAAAAGCTCTGGATACTTCAGCTGGGTGAGAGACGAGCGATCGTCTCTCACCTATTAGATTATACCCAGGTTAATTCTTGCCGTAGAATCTTTAAAGTCATTACCTCTGCAAAACTGTTGATTTGTAATTCCAAAAACAGATCCTTATAAATATGCTCTAATTACCGGTTGTGGAGTTTATAAGCAGGAAAAAAATAAATAGCTTTAAGGTTTTCCGGGGGTTATCCCGGTTGGGCGCCGGGACGGGTTGCGGTGCCTGACAAAAATCTACCAGTATTTTTAAGAGAATGGCTGACCGCGAAGAGGATATAATAAATGCCGCGGCAGCTCTGCCGGCCGGGTCAAGTACGTTGAATCCAGGGCTATTCGCCAGTGTATGTGTTGTCATGTTGTTATGGGTGTGCTGGATGAAAATTATTTATTAATATTTTTTTTACTTTAAGTGAGAAGCTTGTGTATCTTCGAAAAGTAAACAGAGCAGCTGAATGTTGCTGGATTTAGACCTTAGGAGGTAATGAATATGGAAATCAACCTGCAGCAGGGAAATACCATAGTCACCGTAATAGGACAGGAAAACCTGGGAGAAGACATGCTTGGAGCAAAATTAATGCTGATAAACGAAGGCTCGGAGAAAAAGGGGAGCCTTAACCTGACCTGGCTCGAAAAGCAGGTAGAACAATTGGTCCGGGCCAGGGAGTATAACGGAATGTTTGCGGTGGCCAACCTGGTTAACCCGGACAAACCGGAGCAAAGTGCCACTGTTATGATTGATCCCACTCTGGAGACTCCCGAATTGATCATATTTGGCGGGGGGCATATCGCTCAGCCACTGGCAAATATAGGCAACTTGCTGGATTATCGTGTTACAGTGGTTGATGACCGTCCCGATTTTGCATCTCCTGGACGCTTTACAGGGGTTTACAAAACTATCTGTTGCAGCTTTGATGAAGTAGAAAACTATCTGAAACTGGGGCCTGCCTCCAGTGTTGTGATTGCTACCAGGGGACACATGAATGATATGGATTGTTTGCGCAGGGTGATCAGGTATCCGGTAGCTTACCTGGGTATGATCGGCAGCAGGCGCAAGGTGAAAGCAATCAGGGAGCAGCTCCTCGAAGACGGAATCGAAATGGAGAAAATTGAGAAGGTTCATATGCCCATAGGTCTGGATATAGGAGCGCAAACACCAGCTGAGATTGCGGTATGTATTGCAGCTGAATTGGTCAAGGAGCGTCGTGGCGGGAGCGCCGTTTCTTTAGTGGATTGCTGTACCCCGAAGGACTCCCGGGTAAACAACAGTGAGCTGCCCTCCGCATCTGATAAGGATGCGCTGCAAGCAGCCATTAGAGCGGCTCTTGAGAAAACGCCTGCGGCGCTGGCTACAATTTTTAGGACAAAGGGCTCAACACCCCGTAAAGCAGGCGCGAGAATGCTGGTATACAGGGACGGACGCACCCTGGGAACAATCGGCGGCGGATGCTGCGGTGAATCGGAAGTACGCCTTCAGGCGCTGGATGTTATTGATGAGGGTGTTCCCCGGGTTCACAGGGTGTCCATGACTGCGGACATAGCTGCAGCTGAAGGCATGTCCTGTGGAGGAACCCTGGAAGTGTTTATTGAACCGGTAACAACCTTTGCCGGGATTTTTAATACGGAAGAAATTTAATCCCGCTTGATGATCTATTTCAAGGGCTTTAAGAATGGGTGTTCCTGGTTATCCAAGCCGGCGTTTACATTCTTATGCCTCATGCTGATATTTCTCCGGCTGGATCCTGCAGGATTACCGGGGATATGATTGGGCAGGGCAACTTAGGAGGGTAAAATGAGTAAAATATATTTTGACCACAGCGCCACTACGCCGGTTCACCCGGAAGTTGCCGAAGAAATGTTTCGTTGTGTAACAGGTATTTTCGGCAATCCATCCAGTATCCATTCCTTCGGGAGGGAAGCTAAAAAGGCGGTTGATGCGGCCAGGTCTAGAGTTGCGGAAAGTATCGGAGCAAAAAAGGAAGAAATCGTTTTTACAAGCGGCGGCACAGAATCTGACCACCTTGCGATTAAAGGAGCTGCTTACGCCAACAGGAAAAAAGGCAACCATATTATCACCACCGCTGTGGAGCACCATGCAGTACTGAATACCTGCAAAGCCCTTGAGAAAGAAGGTTTCGAGCTGACTGTTTTACCCGTGGACGGTTACGGTATGGTCAATCCCGAGGACTTGGAAGGGGTTATAAAGGACAGCACGATCTTGATTACAGTTATGCATGCCAACAACGAAGTGGGGACTATTCAACCCATATCTGAAATAGGGGAAATAGCCCGGAAAAAAGGGATCCTGTTTCATACCGACGCGGTACAGAGCATGGGTAAAATACCGGTTGACGTGAACGAGCTGAAAGTAGATCTTCTTTCCATATCCGGCCACAAGATTTATGCGCCCAAAGGGATCGGTGCTCTCTATATCAAACAGGGCATCACCTGGCGTCCTTATAATTTTGGCGGCGGCCAGGAACGGGAGCGCCGGCCTGGAACAGAAAATGTCCCGGGCATAGTGGCCCTGGGTAAAGCTGCTGAACTTGCTGCCAGGAATCTGGCGGAGGAAAGTGCCCGTCTAACTGTTTTACGGGATAAACTGATCAAAGGAATTACTGAAAGGATTGACCATGTCAAACTGGCCGGACACCCGACCCAGCGCCTGCCCAATAACGTTAACTTCGTTTTTGAATATATTGACGGGGGAACTATGCTCTTAAACCTGGATATGCACGGTGTGGCTGCCTCCAGCGGTTCGGCTTGCAGCACCGGCTCTGTGAACCCGTCGCACGTGCTCCTGGCTATGGGTATCCCGCGTACAATGGCACACGGGTCGCTGCGCCTGACCCTGGGCATGGCTAACAAGGAAAAAGATGTGGACGAATTTATCGACATAATGCCCGGGATTATTGAAAAGTTGAGATCAAGGGTCCAGCCCGGCTAAGGTCAGAAGCAGTTGAGAAATATTGTCATCTGTAAAGGAGTCCGGCGGGCTTTGAGGATAGAAAAAATGGATCGGTTAAGGCAAAGGGATGAAAAACGGTTAACCGGAATAATCTGAAAAAGATAAGAGAGACGATAACCTGTCTCTCTTATTTGTGTCTCTCTTATTTGATCGCTGGCTGCAATTACTTCCAGGAATATTACCATTTTGCCGGTAAGACCATTCAATTTTAAATTCTACTACTGCTTCTATCCTTAAGGAGTGAATTGTCTTGAGTTTCGTGGAAGAATACCAGAGAAAACTTGTAAAGCCTGAAGAAGCTGTAAAAATTGTTAAACCGGGTGACTGGGTAGAATACGGGTCGTTCTCCGGCTCCGTAGTCGTACTGGACCGGGCTTTGGCTGCCCGTAAAGATGAGCTTTGGGATGTAAAAATTCGCAGCACCACACGTGCTACAGGTTTTCCGGAAGTTGTTAAGGTTGATCCGGACGGGGAACATTTTATCTATAACGGCTGGCATTTCAGCAACTATGAGCGCAAACTGAGTGATCGGGGCCTGGCTTCTTATATGCCCATTGTTTATCATGAGCTGCCTGAATACTACCGCAAATATATTGACGTTGACGTTGCCATGATTGCGGCAACACCTATGGACAGGCATGGTTTTTTTAATTTCGGACCCCAGGTTTCGCACACCATGGCCATCTGTGAAAAGGCTAAAAAAATAATCCTTGAAGTCAATCCCAGGATACCCCGCTGTCTCGGCCAGGAGGAATCCATTCATATTTCCAAAGTAGACTATGTTGTGGAAGCTGACTACCCGGTTGCTGAGTTAGCTTCTGTCAGGCCGGGTGAAATTGACAAAAAGATTGCCTCAATAATTATTGAGCAACTGGAAGACGGCTGCTGTCTGCAGTTGGGTATCGGAGGCATGCCCAATGCAGTGGGTGAAATGATTGCAAATTCTGGGCTAAAAGACCTTGGTATACACACGGAGATGTTTGTAGATTCAATGGTGGACATGGTAGAAAAAGGCTGCATTACCGGCGCAAGAAAAAATATTGACAGATATAAAATAGTTGCCACAATAGCCCTTGGCACAAAGAAAACCTATGATTTTATCAACGACAACCCCATGTGTTTTTTTATGCCCGTAAATTATACCAACGACCCCTGTGTAATCGGTCAATTGGACAAGTTTGTCTCAATTAACAGCTGTATAGATGTGGACCTCTACGGTCAAATAAATTCGGAGTCTTCAGGCAGCAGGCAGATCAGCGGTACCGGCGGCGCCATCTGTTTTGCCCAGGGCGCCTTCCGCTCAAAGGGGGGAAAGGGCTTTATCTGCATGAGTTCTACCTGCAGCAAAGGCGGCAAGACATTCTCCCGGATCAGGCCGACCCTCGAGCCAGGTTCAGCCGTGACCATTCACCGCGGCATTGCGCCCTGTGTGGTCACGGAGTACGGGATCGCTTCCCTTAAAGGCAAAGCCCTCTGGCAAAGGGCGGAAGCCTTGATAGCTATCGCTCATCCGGATTACCGGGAAGCACTGATCAAAAGCGCCCAAAAACTTGGTATCTGGCGCAAAAGCAACAAGAGATAGGCAGGTAATTGTCCTGGATGATCTTGTTCAGGGCTTGTCCGGTAATGCTCAGTTAAATTTCTTTAAATGAATTAAGTTTTGATTAATTAGCCAGGATAATCAGTGTAATTTCAATATAATATTTATCTTCTTTATTTTATGATGTTAAGATAAAAAAGAGGCCTTCTCATATAGAGATCATATCTTTAACACATTTTATCTCCGGTTCTGGAAATTATCATTATGTTTTCAATGGATTTGCTTATTTGTTGCGAAAAAGGATTAAATGTGCAAAGTTTGGCCGGTGGAATAAAATCTGTCCGTTCATCTTTTAATGTGAACTTTTCCTGCAGGAAGGTGTTTAACGTGAAGTGGAGGATAAATATTAACGAAAAAAACTGTACGGGATGCCGTATTTGCCAAATGATTTGTTCCTGGGCCAACGAAGGCAGTTTTCAACCATCATCTTCTTTTGTAACAGTAGAAAACAGCGTTCTGGCAGAAAACAGTTATAGAATTATTATTGGACAGGGTTGTAAAAAATGCGGCCTCTGTGCAACCTACTGTACCAGTAAAGCCCTGGTAAAAGAAAGAGGTAGTGAGGATGTTTAAGTTACTTATAATTGATCTGACCGAAAAGACGATCAATTTTGAAGACGCAACCGAGCTACACAGGGATTTTCTGGGGGGTGTGGGGGTAAATACAAGATTATTGTATGACCTCAACCCGGTCGGTATAGATCCCCTCGGACCGGAGAACAACCTGATTTTTGGCGCCGGCGCCTTTGTAGGAACCCTGCTGCCAACCGCCGCGCGCACTGAACTAACCGCCAAATCCCCCTTGAGCGGCAGGTTCGGTACAAGCAACAGCGGGGGATTATGGGGAGCGGCATTAAGATTCGCAGGTTACAGCCATATTGTGTTGAAAGGGAAGAGTCCGGCGCCGGTTTATCTGACTATTGATAATGACCGGGTTAAGATTGAGGATGCAACCCATCTCTGGGGTTTGAATACCCGTGAAACTGTGGACCGGATTAGAAAGGAAAAAGGAAAAGATTTTCAGGTTGCCAGCATCGGCCCGGCCGGGGAAAAACTCGTCCGTTTTGCTTCAGTACAGAATAATTACCACGGTGCCTGGGGCAGGACAGGATTGGGCGCTGTAATGGGAAGTAAGAATTTAAAGGCTATTGCTGTTCGTGGAACAGGCGAAGTCAGGGTGGCGGACCGCCGCCGCTTTGCCGGGATCATGACTGAAGCCTTTAAAAAGGTCATTAACCATGAATCCTTCGGGTACACCAAGCGCTACGGCAGTATGGTGGTTGCCGACCCGTACAATAAAATCGGAGCGCTTCCCGGGTATAATTTCACTTGCGGTTCATTTGATGACTGGGAGGAAACCCGGGGACGCAAGGTGTTCGAAAAAGGATATAAAGAAAAGGACCTGGCCTGTTTCTCCTGCCCCATTGCCTGTACCCACTGGACAAATGTTAAGAGCGGGAAATACCGGGGATATGAGTATAAGGGGCTGGAAGTGAGTTTTCTTCTGGAATTCGGAGCCAAGCTGGGTATTAAAGAAAACGCTGAAATGCTTAAATGTGCTGAGTTATGCAATTTATATGGTATGGACGTTATTTCTGCCTCCGGTGTAATGGCATTTGCCATAGAAGCTAACCAGAACGGCCTGCTGGGCAAATTCGGAAGGGAAGTCCCTGATACATGGGGCGATTTTCCGGGTATCTACAGGCTCTTAGATAGCATTGGTAACAGAAAAGGTGTAGGCGACCTGCTTGCCGAGGGGATTAAAAGGGCCTCGGCGAAGATCCCCGGCAGTGGTCATTATGCCATGCAGATTAAAGGAGTAGAGATGCCCGTTAGAGACCCCAGGGGAAAATGGGATGTCTGGATGCTGGGGTACCTTACCAATACCAGGTGCGGGGACCATCTTCGCACCAGATCGCCGGTGGATAATTTATTGGGTGGGGTGATTAATCCCTTTGAAGAAAAGATCTCCGTTTCCGGGGAGCTCATAAATGACCTGGATATGCCGGAAGCTCTAAAGAAGGAAATATTCGGCGACCCTCCGTCTAAAGTTGATATCCCCAGGATGGCCAAATACTCTGAGGACCTGATTACGATTATTAATTCCACAGGCCTTTGCATCAGACCGCCCGTCCACAGGGCACTGGGACCCGGGTTTTATGCCAGGGCCCTGACAGCTTTAACCGGTCATCCTTATACCGTAGAGGAGGTTATGAAGATATCTTCCATTATATGGGATCTTCAGCATCAATTCAACTTGCGGGAGGGCGAGAAAATAGAGGAATATGTTTTCCCCGACCGTTTTTACGATGAACCCCTGCCTGTAAAATCAGGCATAAAACCACCATTACAGCGGGATGTGATCAACGCAGTACTGCAGCGCTACTTTGAGGCCCGGGAATGGGTATATGTCCGGGAAGAATAATCAGCCGTTTTAAGCTGAAGAATGCCTGGGACATTAATAAGTAATAATAATGAATTCAATCCTTAACATATATTTCACATTATTTGTTTAGTGGTGGTAAGATCAGACATAATACCAGGTTTTGATCTTAGATTTAATAAATATTTGATTGGAGTTGACCATTTATGGTTAGAGAAGTTCAGCCAAATATTTATATTATAGAAGTCCCCCTGCCCGGAAACCCCTTAACTTGTTTAAACTCATACCTGATTAAGGGCAAGAAACGAAACCTGCTCATAGATACGGGATTAAATCATGAGGAATGCAAAAAAGCAATGCTTGAAGGGCTTGCAAGCCTGAACGTCAAACTGGAAGAAACAGAAATATTTGTAACCCACATGCATGTTGATCATTCCGGCCTGATCCCGGTTTTAGCCAATGATCTTACAAAGGTATACTGCAGCAATTTAGACGCTCACCTCATTAACTGCTGTGTGCCGAACTGCACCGGTACTTCTGAGTTCTTGAACGAGATGCAAAAATTGTTATTAATGCATGGATTCCCCCTGGGGGAAGTCTATCAGGCTATTTACGAACACCCTGCAAGAGAACATAATATGGGTAAAGTGCAATTGTTTCACATTGTCAGGGAAAACGACCTTCTCCAGGTGGGGGACTATAAATTTAAGTGTGTGGGAACTCCCGGACATTCCCCTGGACATATGTGCCTCTATGAAATTAACGAAAAGTTTCTGATTTGCGGTGATCACATTCTTGATGAAATTATTCCAACTGTGAAAATCACAAAATGGTCTGCAAATCCCCTGGGAAATTATTTAGACAGCCTTGATAAAATTGCTGAAATGGATATAAGCTTTGCTCTGCCGGCCCACGGGAAAACTATAAATAATGTTAAGGCAAGGGTTAATGAACTAAGACAGCATCACGAAATTAGACTTAACGAGGTTTTGGGTATTTTAGGTGATAAATCAAGAATGAATGCATATCAGGTAGCCAGCAAAATAACATGGGATGTAGAATATGCATCCTGGGAACAGTTACCCGTGCTTCTAAAGTATTTTGCCGGGTGTGTGGCGGCAAGTTATTTAATCTACTTGTGTAACCAAAATATGGCCAGGAAGATTGACAGTGAGGAAGTAATATACTTTGAACTAATTTGAAAGAATTATTAATAATCATCTTTGATAGGTATTAAGTTTATGCAAATATTTGCAAAATTGTTTCAATTGTGAGTCCCATAAATTATAACTACTTTCTTATCAATACTCCTGAAATGAAGACAAAAAAACGAATCTATATTATGTTGCGAACAAATCTCCCAACCCTAAATGGAATAAGGAGATTTGTTGTATTTAAAGCGTATTTTAAATATGAACCAACCATAATATGACATTGATGCTATATTTTTTAGTATAGGCTACACTTTTTACTGTATAGTTACATTCCCTAAAATTTTGCTGCGTATTCCTAATTATTATTGTCTGAGCATATAATGTCCATACTCAAACTTATGTTTCGAAATGGCAGGTTTCTATGGATAGGGAGCCTGCATTTATTGATATTTATTATCAATACTTATTAATATAATCGCGAACATATATTTCAATAATTCATATAAGAGTGGTAATATGATAAAAAACAAGGATTTGGAAATTACGATATAAAGAAATATTTTGCATGCAAATAGGAGGTATGCAATGGATTAAACTAAAATTCTTGAGGTTTGGCGGGTAAGGAGTCATTATAGTGAAAATCAATGTTTTCCTGTACTTAAATACTGTATGAGCTACTTGCAATTAAAATCCTGCTTATGCTCAGAAAATAGTTGAATCCCGGGAGTAACTAAGCGAAATAGCCTTTAACATGTGAAGAAAGTGACTCAGGGAGGAATGTCTATTGCAGCGCAATGAATAATTTGCTATGCCTATTCAAGTGAAATAAGTGACAAAGGTTGGCCAGGCAATAGTTATCATGCTGAATATAATGGATTAAGTCTTTAGACCGATTAATTAGCTGGTGAATAAAAAGGTATAATGACAACTCTATCAGGGGATTTTGCGACTTGATACGGAATAATTCAAAAAGAGAAAGAGAGATGTTTATTATATGTTTATGACAGGGGTTAGACAGACTACTGAAGTTGATTACAAGTACTGGTCACCAGCTGAAGTAATGCCCCGAAGTGTGATGAAGAAGCTTCAATTAGAAAGATTGAAAGAGCAAGTTAATTACTTATGGCAGAAGAGTCCCTTTTATCGCGAAAAGTGGCAAAATGCCGGCTTCTTTCCGGAAAAATTAAAAACTCTTAAGGATATCAGGCTAATACCTTTTTTAAAAAAGGAAGAAATTCGAGAAAGCCAGGAAAAAAATCCACCCTTTGGAATGATGCAGGTTCCCGGGCGCGGACCATTCATTCGTATAGGTATGACATCAGGAACTACCGGTGAACCTGTACTTATTCCATTTACCGAGGAAGATTACTTTGGGGTCTATTGTCAAGGCGCAGTGCGGAGTGTCTGGGCCGCAGGCATTAGAAAGGGAGACGTAGTTCATGTTGCCTTTGGTTTCACACCTTTTATGGGACTTGCTGCCTCCTACGACGCTTGCGAGCATCTGGTGGGCGCTTTGGTGATTCCGGGTGGAACATGGAGCAGCCTGATGCGTATTAAAATGATAAAAAAACTGGGTGTAACGGTGCTCATGGGGACGCCCACATATCTATTGCATTTAGCCAAAGTGGCCCAGGATAATGGTATCGATCCCCGGACGCTTGGGGTCAGGGTTATCTCTACAGGTGGTGAACCGGGTGCCATGTCCATTCCAAATACCGGTTTGCGTCTTAAAGAAGCATGGGGTAGCAAAATATTCGATTTTGCCGGAACACAGGAGACACAGTATATGGCCTGGACCTGTGAAGAAGGAGTAGGTCATATAAACGAGGATTTGCTGTACTGTGAGGTACTGGATCCGGAGACCAATGAGCCTGTTAAGCCTGGACAATCCGGAAAACTGGTTCTTACCGATCTGGTAGGAAAATCGCACCCCTGTATCAGGTTCGAGTCTGGGGATATTGTTAATGGCATTGATACAGAGACTTCCTGCAAGTGTGGCAGAACGCTCAGCATATTTAAAGGTTTTAGCGGACGCACGGGCGATATCATCAAGGTGCGGGGAGTTTGTGTATCAGTGGCGGGAATAGAAAACGTAATCCGGGGAATCAAAGAATGCTCCGATAGTTATGAGTATTTGGCAATAAAAAATGGAAGGGGAATGGATGAGATCAAAGTTAGAGTAGAGCCGAATAAAGATATAGACCCAAGCCAGTGGGAGAATATCCGCAAGAAGGTGGCTGAGACATTGCAACTGTCTTTTATGGTTAACATGTCTGTGGAAATACTGCCGCCGGGGACGCTTCCAGTATATGAACTAAAAGCAAAGCGCTTCCGGGATCTCAGAAGCCAGGGAGTGTCAGGAAGTTAAATATACTGCACCTTGCCGCGCTTTAGTACAAATCGTAACAATACAGATGCTTTGATATATTAATTTATTTAGTTTAATACTCTGGAAAGAAAGGCTCCTGGCTGGAACAGGCTAATGCAGAAAGAGCAACTATGATTAACATCAGCTAAAGCTTGTGCTTATTTAGCCAGGAGCCGGTTTATTTATACCCGGGCCCTCACAATGTAATACAAAGCCAGGGAATGGAACCGGTATGGCCGGTCAGCCGGCTGGTTACCGGACAAATTTGTAGATCAGGCGCTGATCCGTCAATGGATTCGCCGGGATTAAACAAAGGGTGTCATAAAAGGAGCGTAAAATTAACAATGTATGGTCAAGTTGTCGACTCTAGAGACCTGGCGATTTTCTTTAATAACAAGGTCTTTAGAAACCCGTTCACTAATGTCCTGGAAAAAAAAATAATGGAATACTTCACCGAAGAAGGCTCTTACTGTAAAGTTTGTGGTTTTCACAGCCGCCGGCATATTATCAGGACCAACAGGGGCAGTATGATCATAATTTGCCTCTCCTGTGGGGACAGGGTATGGAAAAAACGCAGGCCGAAAAGCGTTCCTTTAGTCATACTGCCTGGAAATAACTCCTCTGAATAACAGAGATTATAAACTGCTGGAGATAACCCTTGTAGATTTATTGCTGCCCAAAAAATCAATCAGCCGGGATCAAAAGAAGAAGAGTTAACTGATTCATTCAAAAAGGCTCTTGGTATATCTTTATCGTTTTTAAGTAAAATATGAATGACGGGTTGTCCGTCAAACAAAATATCCTTTTTATTTAGGAAAAGATGAAGATATGAGCCGCCAGTATATCTCTCAGATTAACTTTATGGTTGTGATCTCCGGCTTTATAATCGGCACTGCCTTATTACTAATACCCACAGCTGTTATAGCCTTTGCGAGACAGGACGCAATAATCGCTCTTTTATTAGGAATGTTGCCTTCCTTTCTTTTGATTTTTATGCTGTCTTCTTTGCAAAGCAAATTCCCGGGTAAAACCTTAATCCAGTATAGTGATGAAATACTCGGGCCGTATATGGGAAAATTAGTTAGTATTATTTACCTCTGGCTGGTCTTTCATCTGACTGTCCTGGTTCTTAGAAATACAGGAGATTTCATCGGCTTAGCAGTTTTACCCAGAACCCCGATAGTAGTTATTCAGGCAATTGTGGCAATAATTGCCGCTTTTGCTGTAAGGTCCGGGATCGAAGTTATCACCAGGGTAACATTTATAATTGTAACATTGGTAATAACTTTTTTTATGATTATAAACGTCATGGTTATATCCAGTGCGGACTTCTCCCGTATGTTACCATTCCTGGGAACCACACTGAAACCAATAATAAGAGCAGCAATTATTACAGCATCATTTCCCTTTGGTGAGATTGCGATATTTGCCATGATCTTTGCCCATATTGATTCAAAAAAAATAAAAAAATTTGCCATGCTGGGTGTATTAATCGGCTTTGCGATCTTGGCCCTGGCCATCCTTCGTTCAATAACAGTAATCGGGGTATATGGTAGTGCAAGATATGTTTATCCGGCATTAGAAGTTGTAGGGGAAGTCCCGGCCAGTTTTATTGTGCAAATGATGCTTACAATTAACTGGTACTTAATTATGTTTGTAAAATTTGTTGTTTGTTATTATGCATTTAGTTTTGGCCTGGGACAGTTGCTGGGTTTAAATAAATACAGTTCTATAGTTATACCGGTGGGTGTCATTATAACAGCGCTTTCTGTATACATTTATCAAAATGTTATTGAAGAATCATATTTCGCATCGTCTATTTGGCCTGTATACAGTATTCCTTTAGAATATGGAATACCCTTTTTACTTTGGGTACTGTCAAAAGCACGGGCAGGTAAAACCTCTCCTTAATCTTAAATACCTGATAAAAGTAACCCATATCTATTTGTGTTGTTGGGAGAGTGGTTCAAGTGGTTGAAGAAATTCTGTCTAATATTTATAAAATTGAGGTGCCCTTGCCGGGCAACCCCCTCAAGGTTTTAAACAGTTATTTTGTCAAAGGCGGGAAGAGAAACCTGCTTATTGATACAGGTTTTAACCGGGTAGAGTGCAGGGAAGCCCTGTTAAACGGCCTGGGTACACTGGGAACGGATCTGGAAAGGACGGATATCTTTATCACCCATATGCATGCCGACCACAGCGGGCTTGTCTCTGCTGTTGCCGGCGAAAAGTCGGTAGTGTATTGCAGTGAAGTGGACGCGCAACGTATTAAATGGTCGCAGTCGCCTGCCTACTGGGCTGAGAACCGGGCCCATGCGGCTTCCTATGGATTTCCGCTGGAGGAATACAGCAAGGATATGCTCAGGCTCCCCGGCCAAAAATACAGCCCGGATAAAGTGCCGGCCTTCACTACTGTTAAAGAAAACGATCTCATAGAGGTAGGTGCTTACCGCTTTATCTGTGTAGAAACCCCCGGCCATACGCCGGGACATCTATGTCTTTATGAACCTGAGTGTAGAATTTTCATTTCCGGTGACCATATCCTGGAGGATATTACTCCTAATATAACCATGTTTTATAAAGGGTTAGCAGACCCCCTGGGCGAATATTTGAAAAGCCTGGATAAAGTTGACAAAATGGATGTTGGCCTTGTTTTGCCGGGCCACAGGGGGATTATGAGAGATGTGCACAGGAGGATAGAAGAACTTAAAAAGCATTATGAAAACAGGCTTGGTGAAGTCCTGGACGTTCTAAATGAGGGCATGATGAGCGCCTATCAGGTTGCCGGCCGGATCACCTGGGATTTAAACTATTCTTCCTGGGAAGAGTTTCCCCTGGAGCAAAAATGGTTTGCCACCGGGGAAACTATGTCCCACCTGGAGCATTTGCGGCATTTGGACAAGGTCCGGAAATTGTGGAATAACAATAAAGTTTTTTATGAACCCAGGATTTAAAGAGTACACCGGACAGGAAGCAACGGTCTGATGAAGAGTTATGTAAAAAATCTGCTGAAAAAAAGATCAACCAGCATAGCTGGTTGTTTGTTCAGCACCAACATTCCCGCGTTAAAAAATAAGAGAGCTGCTCCCGGGCCGGAAGCCGGTAATAAGCCGGAATTCAGCCTTGCCCGGGCTATAAAGTTTTTTTCAGCCCTCCTGTAACGCGGCGACAATAAACTGTTCAGACTCCTTTGTGTTCTCTTACTTTTTCCAACAGCACCGGGAGAATTACCCGGGCATCAGCTATTACGCCGTAGTCAGAAACTTGAAAGACCGGGGCTTCAGGGTCATTGTTGACATTGATGACTACACCGCTGTCTTTCATGCCAACCACATGGTGTGCTGAGCCGGAAACTCCAAAACCCAGGTAAACCCGGGGCCGTACAGTTTTTCCGCTGGTCCCGATCATGGTGTGTTCGCCTCTGGTCCAGCCCTCGTCAAGGGCAGGCCTGGTACAGCCCACCGCCCCTTCCAGTTCTCCGGCTAGCTGTTCGAGATTATCCCACATGTCCGGTCCCACGCCCCAGCCGCCCACGACTATGGTTTCAGCTTTTTCCAGAGGAAGTTCCGACGGCTGCCGCTGGACAACGCGAACAACCTTGAGGGGTGACTGATAACCTTCCAGTACAGTTGCGCTCTCTTTGAGCACAGTACCGGTATGGGCAGCGTCCCTTGCCGGTTTTGGAAAAACCCCGGGTTTGACGCTGGCCATTTGGGGACGCGCTTCAGGACAGAGAATCTCGCTGTAAACCATACCTCCAAAGGCAGGAACCACTTGAACGAGCCCTTTGCGGTCATCTATCTTCAGATCTATACAGTGGGCGGAAAGCCCTGTTTGCAGCCTGGCCGCAACTGTAGCGGAAAGTTCACTGCCCTGGTAGGAGGCCCCGAAAAGGACAATCTCCGGGCGGTGTTTTTTAATCAGTTCTTCCAGCACAAGGGCGTAGATATCGTTCTGGTAAGGCTCCAGCCGCGGGTCTTCAATCAGAATAACCTGATCCGCGCCGTGGGCGATCAGTTCTGCAGCCGAAAGGCCGGCCTCTTTGCCCGGGAGTACGGCCGTGGTCAGGGGGCTGCCTCTGTGAGCTGCGATTTCCCGGGCTTTTCCCAAAAGCTCCAGGGTTACTTCGGCAATTTTATCCCTGCTTTTTTCTGCTATTACCCAAACCGAACCAGGCTGATTAGGCAAGTTAATTCTCCTTTCCTAGGCGAGTACCCCCGCGCTTCGCAGAATGGCGATAATCTTTCCGGCAATTGCTTCGGGTTCACCCTTAAGGATCTCTGCTTTTCGTCCATGCCGGGGGAAGTGCAGGTCCCCGGGTTGGGTGGGAGACCCGGACAAACCGGTCCCGGCCGGATCGAGCCCCAGGTCGTTCAGAGCCCAGATGGTGAAGGGCTTGTTTTGAGCCATGACTACACCCATCAGGGTAGTGTAGCGGGGTGTATTGATTTCCCTGGCAACGCCCAGGACCATTGGAAGACTGCCCTCATATTCAACATAACCGTTTTCAATTTTTGCTTTCATTTTTAGGACAGGCAATTCCAGGCTCAATTCCGTAATGTGGTTCAGGTGGGGAAGCCCCAGTAACTCGCCCAGTTGGGAAGGCACATGGTTTGTACCGCTGTCGGCGCTTTCTGAACCGGTCAGAATCAAGTCCAGTTGGCCTATTTTCTTCAGGCCGGCGGCTAAAATTCTTGCTGTAGCCAGGGTATCGGATCCGGCAAAGGCCCGGTCGCTTAAAAGGTAGGCTTCGTCAACTCCCATGGCCAGGGCTTCTTTAAGTGTTTCCACGGTATCCGGCGGAGCCATGCTGACCAGGACAACTTTTCCCCCGAATTGTTCCTTCAGTTGGAGGGCGGCTTCTATGGCGTTTTTGTCAACCGGATTTATAATCACGGGGATCCCTTTGCGGTCCAGCAGTTTTGTTTCCGGGTTGATGGTTATTCTGTTATAATGGCCGGGATCAGGGACCGGCTTTACACAGACTGCTATATTCATAGAAGATTCCTTTCGCCGGGAAACTACTTTCTTAATTCAGCGCCGGCAATAATAACCTGCATGATGTGGGAAGTTCCACAGGCAGGAATGGTTGTTACCGCATCCCTCAGGAAGCGGCTGACCGGATAATCAGTGATCACCCCGTAGGCGCCCATCAGGTCCATTGTCCGTTTGGCAGCGTTGACGGAGGCTTCGGTAGCGAAGAACTTGGCCATGGAAACTTCAGAGGTACATGGTTTGCCCGCATCCTTCAGCCCGGCGGCATTATAGGTCAAAAGCCGGGCAGCTTCGTAATCGGTGCGGTTTTGCGCGATAATCAACTGAATATTGACCAGGTTGGAAAGGGGTTTTCCGTAAATAATCCGTTCCCTGGCGTATTTTACCGATTCTTCCAGGCAGCCCCGCAGAATTCCCAGGGCAGCCGCGGCGGTCCCGGCCCTGCCCATTTCACCCAGGGTACCGAGGCTGATTTTAGCGCCCTCACCCGGTTTGCCCAGTAAATTGTCTGGAGTCAGCCGGACATTGTTCAGAATGATTTCACCGGTATAGGAACCCCTGAGGCCCGCTTTTTTTTCCTTCCGGCCGGGAGTGTGCCCAGGAGTGTCCCCTTCAATAATAAAAGCTGATATTTGAGGGCGTCCTTTGGCGTCTTCCCCGGTACGGACCGTTACCACATTGACGCTCATGCAGTGGGAGTTGGTGATGAAGCACTTGCGGCCGTTTAAAACCCATTCCCCGTCCACCAGCTGGCCGGTTGATTTTTGCCCCGCAAAGTCCGAGCCACCTCCCGGTTCGGTTACCGAAAGGCCGCTGAAGCCTCCGGAGCAGATGATGGGCAGGTATTTCTGTTTTTGTTCTTCGCTGCCCCAGGTCATGATTGCGTAGACACCCATGTAATGGGCCACCAGGCCCAGGGCTAGACCTGCGGCATGCCGGCCTATTTCTTCGACTACAAGGACCATTTCGGTGAAGCCCAGGCCTGCGCCGCCGTATTTGGCCGGCACAAAAACTCCGTTGATGCCCAGCGGGGCCATTTTTTGAAACAGCTCAACGGGGCAGGTATCCTCTTCGTCAATCTGCCTGGCAATGGGAGCTATTTCTTTTTCGACGAAGTCCCTTACTACTTTTCTCATCATCTCCTGCTGTTCAGATAATTTTAGCATTTAATCCCTTCCTTTCTTAGTTGTTATATTAAACAAAGAGATTTCCAGGTTTATATTGCAAAACTTGCTACAAAAATAATTGGCATGGCAATAATATTAATAAAATTATAATAACAAAATGAGCATACAGCAATAGGTAAGGTAGAAATAGTTTTACTTTTTAATAAAGCTAACCGGCCATCCATCCGCCGTCCACGACAATGGTCTGTCCGGTAATATAATTGGAAGCGTCGCTGGCCAAAAAAATTACTGTTCCCGCCAGATCCTCCCCTGTGCCCACCCTTCCGGCAGGGATCCGCTCTTCGATCCATTTGCGGTGCTCCGGATCCTGGAAAAAGGGTTCGGTCATGCCTGTCCGAAAATAACCGGGGGCAATGGCGTTAACCTGAATATTGTATCTGGCCAGTTCGAGGGCCAGGGTCCTGGTAAAAAGCAGGACGCCGCCTTTGGAAGAACAATATACAGCTGAACCACTCAGGCCGATAAAACTGCCCAGGGACCCCTGGTTGATGATCTTCCCGCTCTTCTGCTCAATCATATACCTGGCTGCTTCCTGGGCCATAAAGAACAGGCCTTTTAAATTTACGGCCATGATCTGATCGTAGTGTTCCGGAGTAACATCCAAAAAGTCCTCGGCAATTTCCACACCGGCGTTGTTGACGAGGATGTCCAGCCGGCCATAACGGTTTTTGATGCTTTTCAGTACTTCCCTGACACCGGCCGGATCGGTTACATCGCATTGGACTGCTTCGGCCAGGGCATTTTTTTGCGTAATAATCTCCCTGGTCTCAGCGGCTGCCGCCTGATTCCTGTCCAGACAAACCACGGCTGCGCCTGCATCCGCCAGCGCTTCGGCATAGGCCCTGCCCAGACCCTGTCCCGCGCCGGTTACCAGGGCCACCCTGCCGGTTAAATTAAACAGATCTTTTACCATACTTCATCTCCTTAAACATTACATATTATTGTTGAAAGGTATCCTGATCTTAAATGTCCGGCGCTGTTGAACAACCATAAAAGATGTCTTTATAAAGCGGTATTTTAATTACCAGGGACATTCATTTGACTGTCAACAGGCCGTCCTGGTAATTTACGACGGCCGGGCTTTCAACTCCTATGGCAAACCATAATTTTGAGCGCATTTAGTTGAAAACCAAAGGTATTATTCCCGCAGGAGTTCACTATAGATACGGCTGTTGATCAGATTGGTCTAAAGTAATTACCAGAGGGTAAAGGTATTAACCGGGTCTGGTGGAAATCATATATGGCAAGGGCTTATTTTCTTTTCAATAACAATAACAGAATTAATCCATGCCTGTCTTAAATACATAGCCTGGCTTTATTTCTAATTATTTCAAATGACCGGGGATTATATAAAGCTCTTTTTACTGAAGGGGGGTTTTAAGGGATGTTCTGTCCGAAGTGCCGCTACGAATATGTTGCTGGTATCAAGGAATGTCCAGGGTGCCGGGAAGCGCTGGTCGAAGAATTAGCCCAGGACCATCAACCGGCACAGAATAGTGAATCAAAACTGAAACCGGGATATTCTAAACCCGTTACGGTTTTTGCAACAGCCGATGCCGGGCTCCTGGCAGTGGTCAAGTCCATCCTGGACGGGGCCGGCATCAAATATTTTGCCAGGAATGAGCTGATTCAGGGTATTCTGCCTGTGCAAAGCGGTGCTTTCAACTCACTGGTAGAAATTCAGGTTCGACCTGAGGACGCCGATGATGCCAGGGCTTTGTTGGACGTTAAAGGCGTTTAAGACGTTTAAGACGTTTAAGACGTTAAACACCAATTTTGCTTCTGGTTCAATAGTTGTAAAAATTTAATTGACTCTAAACACCCATGCAGGAAATATGTTCTAAACAGTCAAATTATCATTCTGTTACTTAAATCCATTGCGCTACCAACTTGAAGGACTGAAAAACGAAAAAGCGTTTTTCAGTATCGAAGGCGGGCAGGGGTGCCTGCTGATCCTGCCTATGACTGCTGGATGGTTGAACTTTACGGCAGCGGTCCCGGATTACGAATAAAACTTTACTGCTGAGGGGTGGAACATGAGCAGCAAAGCATACATACTGGTGTTGATCTCACTTGTTCTAATATTTGGCGCAGGATACACCGGCGGGGACAAAAATGTTCCGGAATCAACAATGCTTTGGGGCGGGAAAGCCTTTGCAGCGCCTGCCCAGGGGAATGACGGCGCAAAATTAAAAACCCTAGACGACATAGCCGACAAACGGGTGGGTGTTTTTACGGGAACAGTCCATGACGCCTTTGTTGCGCAAAACTACCCCCAGGCGAAGATCTTCAGGTATGACACCACCGCCGATATGATCCTCTCCCTGAAAACAAACAGGATCGACGTGGCCATGCTTGACTATATAAGCGCAAAGGTGATTCTTAATAATCCAGGTAATAGTGACATAGGTATATTGACGGCTGATGCCCTGTCCTTGCCCCTCGGGATTGGTTTTAATAAAAACAACCCGGACTTACGTGAAAAATTCAATAACTTTCTAAAAAAAATCAAATCTGACGGAACCTTTGACGAAATGTACAACCGGTGGTTCGAAAACGATCCCGAGAAAGCGGTGATGCCGGAGATCGCTAATAACGGCACGGGGCAAAAAATAATCCTGGGGGTTGCGGTGGCGGATCTGCCCTACGTTGCCGTTATGAACGGGCAGTATGTGGGTTTTGATATTGAAATGCTTAAAAGATTTGCGGCCCACGAGGGGTTGCCCATGGAAATAATTACAATGGAGTTTAGCTCTCTTATCGCTGCCCTTAGTTCCGGCAAGGTTGACATGATTGCCGACGGCATAGCGATTACTGAGGAGAGGAGCAAGCAAATCAACTTTTCGGACAGCTATATTGATGGAAAGTCAGTTTTCCTTGCTCTGAAAAAGAATATCGCCAGCTATGAAGATGAACAGGCAGATGCGGCAGCTACTGCATCGTTTTTACAAAAAATTGCTGACAGTTTTCATAATAACCTTATCCGTGAGAAACGCTATTTGCTTATCGTTGACGGTTTGAAGATTACAGCCCTCATCTCAATGGTTGCCGTTGTTTTTGGTACATTGCTGGGTGCTTTGGTTTGTTTTATGCGCATGAGTAAAAACAGAATCCTGGTTGACATAAGCAGGTTTTACATCTCCATCATGCGGGGGACCCCTGTGCTGGTGCTGCTTATGATCGTCTTTTATGTAGTTTTTGCTTCAGTTAACGTTAACCCGGTCTTTGCAGCCATTATAGCCTTTGGGGCTAATTTTGCGGCTTATGTTTCTGAAATGTTCAGAACATCTATTGAAAGCGTGGATAAAGGCCAAAAGGAAGCAGGAATTGCCGCAGGTTTTACCAAGGTACAAGCATTTATCTATATTATCATGCCCCAGGCCCTCAGGCATGTGCTGCCAGTCTACAAGGGTGAGTTTATCTCCCTTGTCAAGATGACCTCTGTGGTGGGTTATATAGCTGTGCAGGACTTGACCAAAGCCAGCGATATTATCAGGAGCCGCACCTATGACGCCTTTTTCCCACTTATTATGGTGGCCGTGCTTTATTTCCTTCTCTCGTGGTTGCTGGCCCTGATCCTGGACTATATCGGAATCAGGACTGACCCAAAGAGAAAACGCAGAACGAGGCTGCAACAGGTATAACAGGATAAACATTCATGCCGCTGTCGCGGCACCGGCAGGAGGATGAAAAATGTCTGTTTTCAGGATAGAACATCTCAGTAAGAGCTTTGGAGAATTGACGGTGCTGAAGGACGTATCCACCACCATCGAAAAAGGCGAGATCATATCCATCATAGGGCCTTCAGGTACAGGTAAAAGCACCTTGCTGCGCTGCCTCAACTTACTGGAAATGCCCAGCGGCGGCAGAATATTTTTTAATAATATTGATTTACTGGCCAAGACCACGAATATACCCAAAATACGGCAAAGAATTGGGATGGTTTTTCAGTCCTTTAATCTTTATAATCATCTTTCCGTGCTGGATAACCTCACCCTTGGACCTGTCAAGCTCTTGGGTAAAAGCAAAGCTGAAGCAGAGCTTAAAGCCATGGAGTTGTTAAAGCTGGTGGGGCTGGCCGAAAAGGCTGCCAACTTTCCCGACGAGCTATCGGGCGGGCAGAAGCAAAGGGTGGCCATAGCCCGCTGCCTGGCCATGGAGCCCGAGGTCATACTCTTTGATGAGCCCACATCAGCTCTGGATCCCACAATGACCAGCGAGGTCGTGGCCGTGATCCGCCGTCTTGCCAAAGAGGGTATGACCATGGTGATTGTCACCCATGAAATGGAAATCGCCCGCAATATCTCAAACCGTGTGTTATACATGGACGAAGGAATTATTTACGAGGAGGGTAGGCCAGAGCAGATCTTTGAGAACCCCCAGGGGGAAAAAACCAGGGAATTTATTAACAGGGTGCGCAGGTATACCTACCGGATTACCAGCAAAGATTACGATTTATACGCCTTGAACGCGGAAATCGAAGCGTTTTGTGAAAAACACTTCTTATCTAGAAAAATATGTCACAATATCCTGCTCCTGGCAGAAGAAGTGCTTGGGCTGCAGAGGGATTTTTCGGATATTACCCTGTCCCTGGCTTACTCAGAAAAAGACGACCGGTTGGAATTTATCTTTGAAAGCGCAGGGGAGCCCGCAAATCCCCTTGAAGAGGGTGAACAGGAGGATGATCTCGGGATAATCCTGATCAAGAGCAGGTGTGACAGTATTCAGTATAAGTATGAGAACGGTAAGAACATCTTATTGCTTGGTGTAAAAGGGTAAGGGTAAGAAATTATCCGGCTTGTCCCTCTGGCGCATCGACGCCGGCGGCCATGTTTCCGGAATTAAATTTGGAATTCCCTGTTAGGCATCCAATGCCGCTGGCGTGGCACCTGCAGAGAGATAAAAATGTCTATTTTAAGGGTAGTTCCCATGCCGCTAGCGGCACCACGAAGGATTAAAATATCTATTCTCGGAGGAGAGAATAAGCAGCCCGGAGCCCTTTATAATTAAATGGCTGCCTGGTTGAGATTCCGGGTGGTCCGGGAGTAATACGGCCTTAACGGGCAATGGTATTGTATATTAGTTTTTGGGATATTTATATATTGGAGTTGGACGAAGCAGGAAAACTCAGACCAGGACCGCGCTCAAATCCTTTAAGCATCAATAGACGGACAGGCGGCAGGCGGACAGGCTTAAGTCCGGCTGCGTCAGACCCGGTCCTGCTCTTACCTGGTCCCGGGAAGTAAATAACGGGAGTGTTAGAAGTAATTGTCAAGAAGTCTTAGAATACTCGTCCTTTCAGCAGGCTACGGTGAGGGACATGTCCAGGTATCCCGCGTTCTGCAAAGATGTTTTCAAAGCAGGGGGATAGAAAATGTTAAGATTGTGGATTTTATCGGGGAAGCCCATCCTGTTATAAATACGATTACACGGTATATGTATTTGAAAAGTTACTACATAGCCCCTTTTGTTTACGGCTGGCTTTACTACGGCAGCAGGCAAATGGGGCCAGATACGTTATTTTCCAGGCTGATGATGTCCTTCGGTTTAAAAAAGCTGGAAGAGATCATCATGACCGAAAAGCCTCACGCGGTGATCAACACCTTTCCCCATCCAGCCATGTCTGCTTTCCTCAGAAAAACAGGTGTCAATATTCCCACTTTCACTGTAATAACTGATTTTACCCTGCACCACCGCTGGATCCAGCCTGAAATTGTTAAATACTACGTGGCCTCCGACGATTTAAAAAACGAGATGGTCAAGGCGGGAATTCCTCCGGAGCGAATCAAGGTCAGCGGTATTCCCCTGCGGGAAACCTTCAACCGGTCTCCTGACATTCCCGGACTGCACCAAAAATACGGGTTGAACCCGGCTAAAAAAACCATTCTGGTGATGTCCGGCGCCTATGGAGGGCTGCATAAAATAAATGAAATCTGCCGGAGCATCTTGAAGATACCTGATACTGAAATAGCTGTGGTCTGCGGAAAGGACAAAACCATGGAAAAACTATTGAAGAATACTTTTCATGGTTGCAGGTCAATTCATATTTATGGCTTTATAGAAGACATTCACGAATTAATGAAAATCGCCTGCTGTATAATCACAAAGGCAGGAGGTATTACCCTTTCGGAGGCAGTTGCCGCACAGCTTCTCATTGCCATTTTCCGTCCGGTTCCCGGTCAGGAGAGGGATAATGCCCTTTATTTCGCACGGAAAAAGGCCGCTGTTGTTGTCAACCAGACCGGGGAACTCTACAGGCAAGTCTCGGAACTTTTATCAAACGGGGAAAAAATGTCCCGGATGAGGGCGTCAGTAAGGTCGCTGCAAAGGTCCGGAGCTGCCGAGACGGTAGTTGACGATATCCTGAATGTACTGAATGAGCTGGAAAGACAGGGGATGCCGACTAAGAGAGATGACTTTCCGGGTTCCCTGGTTGTCCCGGGATCCCATCTTTTTGCGGCTCCGGTTGCAGGAGGAGAACTGTCCGGCTTATTTGCGAATAATCCTGAGCCTCCTAGACAAAATAACTCTGAGAGCATAATAATAAAGGAGGAATCAAGATGAATTTGCAATTAACCCAGAAGGAAAGAACACTCCTCGAGGATCAAAAGATGCACGAAGAGATCTGTATCCAGAAGTATACCAATTACGCCCGGCAGGCCAAAGACCCTCAGCTTAAACAGCTTTTCAATCAGTATGCGTCCCAGGAACAGCAGCACTATAATACCATCAACCAACTTCTTCAGGGGCAACAACCCATGCCTGGCGGTAATCAGGGTTTTCAGCAGCAAGGCCAACAGATCCAGGATCAGCAATTACAAAGCCGTCCCCAGGCGGGAATGGCTGGCCAGGGGGACGCCGCCCTCTGCACCGACATGTTGATGACCGAAAAATTTGTTTCCAGCGCTTACGACACAGCAATTTTTGAATCTGCAAATGCCCCGGTTCGCCAGGCTTTGCAGCATATCCAGAAGGAAGAACAGCAGCACGGTGAAGGGCTCTTTAACTACATGCAGCAAAACGGGATGTATAATCCGCAGTAAAGCTAAGAACCCGGCCGGCTCCCGGGTTCCAGCCTTTTTTGTTTAGGCCTGCCTGTTGGTTGTGAGGCATACATCTTAATGGAATGCCCCGCTCCTGGATTGACAGATGGAGCGGGGCTATTGTATTAGCTTAAGTATTTTTACTGTTCGAACTGGCCGGGGCGACTAAGCGACAATGTATCGTGAGAATTCAGGTCATTAAATGACTATTAACATAATTTACTGAAATTTACGGTAAACAGGGTTTTTTTGAGCCGGGGCAGGATTAATATCCGCTGCGAGTATGGTAAGATTAAATATAAGATTTTTGGATCTTAAAAGGAGTGAAATAAACTTATGGAAGTCATAATCAAATCCGGTTCCTTTTCCTGGGCGGCTACCATTTACGATACCCCCACGGGAAATCTTATTTACCAGGCCCTTCCGCTAAAGGGAGCAGCCAACCGCTGGGGCGAGGAAATTTACTTCAGGATACCTGTCCAGGCCGGCCTTGAGTCCGCTGCTTCCGATGTGGTCTCCAGGGGTGATTTGGGTTACTGGCCTACTGGTAATGCCTTTTGTATTTTCTTCGGGCCGACGCCGGTCAGTAGAGGTAAGGAAATCAGAGCGGCCAGCGCTGTCAATGTGTTCGGGCGTATAGAAGGCGAGCTGAGTGATTTAAATGCAGTGAATGATGGTGACGAGGTAGTCATTCTGAAGAAGGGTTAGATTTTCAAGTTCTTTAAAATGCCGGTTTCTGATAAAATAATAGGAGTCTTAATATGTACTTTTTAACAATTCAAGATGGAATGCTGTTCTAACGAAAATTCAATGGAAAATAATATAAGATAGTTTGTTCGATGAAACAGAAAAGAAAATTTCGCTAGAAAAATTATAAAATCTAATAAATAGGTCCACCGGTTACATTTACCGGTGTTCGCTATTTGTGTGGTTTGAAGCACTCTTAGTCCGGAACCGGCTTTAAGACAAGGCCGGTTTTTTATTAGTATTGATTATTAATGCAATCGCAAACACATATTTCAAAATTTTTATTTAATAATGTAATATGAAAACTAGGCAGAAATAGTGAAAAAAGTTTCATGCTCTGATGTGACTTTGTTCTTAACTGAAGTCAAGTGTTATTTTTCTGACTGAGATTTTAGTTTTTTTGTCAGTGTGAAATTTAATAGTAAATTCTATTATAAGCTAGTTTTTTCTGCGAAGATAGCTCTAATTTGTATTTTTTCTTTCTAAATTTGCGTATTAGAATTTAATGCATATAACCCCTTAATATACAAGCTAATAAGCAAACCCAGATAATAAACAGCGGATAGTGGCCACCTTTCGTAGGAGTATTAGTAGATATTAACTGTATTGACAACAAATCTTCATTATTTAGAAAATATATTAAAATTCATCAGATTCACCAGATGGAAATTATTTGTCATTAGATTAATGTTCCATTCGTAGGCCTGCTACACTGCTTAATGGGTCAGTATAATCCTAAATATTCGAACGAGCTAACTATTATAATAAAACAACCTGTATGGTAATTTTACTATAATGTAAAAAAGAGCGGGGGTCTTACATATACACTTGCTTTTTTATTAATGGAAGTAACCAAATTGGAGGTGGCTACATGCAAAGTGTAGATATCTATTGGAATCCAGTTTTGGAAACCATGCCGGTGGAAAAGCTGAGAGAACTGCAGTTGGTTAAGTTTAAAAGGATATTGAAGTGGGTGTACGACAAATCCAAACTCTACCGGAAAATCTATGATGCGGCCGGATTTACTCCCGAAGATGTCAGAACGTGGGATGATATCAGGAAAGTCCCGATGCTGGAAAAAGAAAGTTACCGGAAGGCACAGTTTAAGGAGCCGTGGCCTTACGGCGATTCTCTTTGCGTGCCTTTGGAAGAGGTAACAGTTTACCATCAAACCAGCGGTACCACGGGGCAGCCGATAGTTCAGCCTGATACCTGGCAGGACTGGGAATGGTGGGCCGAAACCTGGTGCCAGTTCCTGTGGGCCATGGGATTCAGGAATACTGACAGGGTTTTCTTTCCATTTGGTTACAATGTATTTATTGCATACTGGGCCGGCCACTATGCAGCCGAAAAAATCGGTTGCGAGGTTGTCTCAGGGGCCCTGCTCAACACCGAAGAAAGAATATTGAAGATGAAAGAGCTCAAAGCCACCGCTTTTATGGCTACCCCTACTTATGTTCTTGGCATGGCGGATACCTGCCGCAAACTGGGCATGGATCCGAGAGAGTTGGGGATCAAGAAAATCCTGTGCGCGGGTGAACCGGGTGCAAGCGTACCCACCACCAAAAAAAGGATGGAAGACGCCTGGGGCTGCAATGTCTACGACCATATCGGCGCGACGGAAATGGGCGCCTGGGGATACGAGTGTGCCTATAAGCCGGGTGGCTTGCATATTAACGAGGGATTTTTCCTGGCCGAACTACTGGATTTGGAAACCGGGGAACCTATTGAAGAGCCTAATAAACTTGGGAAGGTGGTCATTACCGCTTTTGACCGGATGGCTCAGCCATGCGTCCGCTACGACACCAAAGACGTGGCTATGTGGAGTGAAGACAAATGTGCCTGCGGCCGCACACACCGCGTATTCAAGGGCGGGATTCAAGGCCGTATTGACCATATCACAAAAGTTAAGGGTGTACTATTTAGTCCAGTATCGGTGGAAGAGGCTGTGCGCAGTATGCCTCAGCTAGGTAACGAATATGAATTAGTTGTTGAAAAGAATGGGGAAATAGACAGGATTATCCTGAAATATGAGTTGGCGCCAGGTTATGAGGGGCAGGAAAAAGAAGTGGAGGTCGAATTGGCCAAAATATTGAGAATAAAGACCAACCTGAATTTCAATTATGAAAGTCACCCTTATGGTTCCCTGCCCAGGTATCAGGTGAAAGCCAGGCGTTTTAAAGATCTCAGGAAGTAATTACAGATTAAAGATCTCAGGAAGTAATTACAGAAAGGTGGCGATACCTTTTGATAGAGAAAACCAAAATCCGTGAAATGGCTGATCTTATTGCCAGTATTAAAAGGGAAGCGGAAACTTTAAAAGAATTGGGCTGCGCTTGTGACATTAAATGTGTTGAAATGAACGTTGTTAGAATGTGTGCGATGATAAAAATGCTTGAACTTAATATTACTGATGTTGCCGATATATTGGAGGCCTGAACTGCGCCGGCAACGTTTTTGTAGATCAAAGCAACCTGATATTGTTTTTTATGACGGATTTCTGGAGATATGATCAATGTCAGGGATCCGTCAAATTTTTTACAGGGCTTTACAGTGTTATTCAGTTAATGAATAAATCCCGGCTGCCGGGCAATGAGAATCAGTAGATTGTTTTTTACCGGGACAGCTCACCATGTCATGCCATGCAATTATGATGTTTTTCATGTTTTGTGTTGGGTTAAGAGCTTATGTTTTTTGAAGGGCTTTCAAAAAAGCAAACGGCCCACAGATGGTGAGCCGTTTCCCTGTTTGTTTAATAGCCAATCCATTGAATTTTCTCGCCCTTTCTTCTGGGGGCACGCGGGTCCTGATCAGGATAACCGATGGTAACTAGAGAAACCAGCTCCATGTCTGTAATGCCCATTTCTTCATTAATTCGTTCTTCTGCGAGCTTGGGGGCAGTCAACCAGCAGGTACCCAGTCCTTTTTCCTTGGCCAGCAGCAGGATGTTCTGGATGAGAGCAGCCGCGCTCAGTGTATTGGTAAAGCGGTCGTACTCAATCTTATACCTTTCTGATAAGCTCATGTCCTTACTTAGATCATATGTGTGTTTCGGCATGTAGACCAGCAGCAGCACCGGAGCGCCACCGAGGTTGTTGATAAAACTAATGGTGCTGTTAACTATCTCTTCCGAAAACAGCTTTTCCAGTTTAGGTTTTATAGCCCTGCTGGTCTGTTTCATGCTTTCGAGCAGCCTTTCCTTCTTTTCGCCTTTGACAACATAAATGTACCAGTTCTGCCTGTTCGTACCCGACGGCGCCCAGAGTGCATCCTCAAGCAGTTCATTCAGAATCTCCCGGGGGATATCTTTGTCCTGGTACTTACGTATGCTCCGCCGCTCCCTAATAATGCTGCTTAAATTCATTTGTGCCACCCCTTTTTGTTATGTTCTTACATGTATATTTATTAAATTTTCTCATATAAAGAGCATATATGATGAGGTTGGGTGAACTTAGTTATTTATTATATAATTTAATAAATCATCTCAAGAAGTGTTATTAGAACATTTTTTGTTAACATGATCATATATATTCTACTTATTGGGTTTCAAACCTTTTATTTTTTTTAGAATCAAAATAAAAGTCCCTATTAACATGTAAAAAGAAAAGATTAAAGGGCACTCCCGGTAATAGGTAAGTAATTAGGTAATATAAGCAACCCTCCGGGGAATTGAACCTGCTGATTATAGAATTGTTAAGTTATATTTGACGGCTGGCCTTTAAAAAGTGCTATCAACAGCTAATAGACCTGACAGAATCTTGAACATCCGGGCAAAAAAGGGTCGGGAGCTTTACACCCCCAACCCTTTTCATATACCTGCAAACCTCCGTTAGCATTGGTTATTTATTGCAGTTATTCGCTATCTCTTAATTCACAATTGAAACGGTTAAAGCGCGGTCCTTTGTTTTGCAGCATTTTGTCGGCTTGCTCCTGGGTAATCTTGCCCTCAGCAACGTCCCGGGCAATTTGTGCTTCTCTTTGTTCCTGCATCTTCTGCTTGAATTCCTCTACCGTCAGGCCGTGCCCGCTCAGGATATCCTGTATATTTTTACCTGACTCCAGTTCAGTTTTAAGTTCCTCGCTGGTTATACCCAGAATGTTAGCTACGTCATCAAGTTGGCGGCCGCCTGGCCTGCCTTCAATGCCCATTTTGCCCTTGTTTCCCATTCTACCATCGTTGAAGTTGAATCCACAGAAACCGCCACCTTTACGGGCTGCTATTCTGTCAGCCTGTTCCTGCGTAATTTTGCCTTGCTGCACTGCTTCGTCGAGCATCTGCTGTTTGGTGGTATCAATTGCAGTTTTTAATTCATCCTGGTCTATACCGAGGTTGGCAGCCAGTTTCGCCACAAAATCCTGGCAAAGGGTTGCCACCGGCGAATCAGCCTGTTGGTCTGTTGTGGCAAATGCAGTACCTGTCACGGCTCCAACCAGCAGGACAAGTGCCAGCAAGAAACCACCTACCCGCCACTTACCTGTTCTCAAGAAGAACCACCTCTTTCTTATTATTTGATTTGTAGTATAGCCTTATTTTCTGAAGATAAGATGAAAACAAGCTTAAAATAACCTAAATTTTGTTTTGTGCAGTATTTAAGCACGAGTGCAACCAGCCAGGTAACTCATATTTCCGGGGCAAATAAGGATTTTTCGCACAGCCGTCAATGGTTGAATAATGATAAGCATTATGGTTGCTGTTTTGTTAATCTGCACCAGGTAATATTATAGGTAATATTGTAGGTAATATTATAAAGATACTGAACTTTATTGTTTTTCCAGAGCAAGCTTCACACCGAACGATATAAGTAGAAGACCGGTAAGCCGCTGAAAAACACTTCTAAACATTGGTTTGCCGAACCAGACCCGGATGTAGTCGAGAGCGCCGGCCAAAAACAAAAACCAGATTAAAACTATAATTACGGAGGTCAAGCCCAATATAGTCAGCTGCAGATAAGAGTCTTTTGCCGGGTCGACAAACTGCGGTAAAAGTGTCATATAAAAAATGGCTGCCTTGGGGTTTAATATATTTGTAAGTGTACCCTGGGCAAAGCAGGTCTTAAAGCTGTCTTCCCCGGCAGGGACTTTTGCGGGCTTATCCGAAGTAGCGGGCGAGATATCGCCTTGTACCCGGGAAAGCAATGTGCTCATGCCGATATAGAACAGATAAGCAGCGCCGGCATACTTGACAAGCCCAAATAAAAACGCTGATTTAGCGATAATAACCGACAGTCCGAGGACTGCAGCCGCGCTGTGGAACAAAAGGCCCGAGGCAATACCCAGAGCTGTAGCCTGTCCGCCCTTTCGCCCCAGCGTCAGCGTGTTTTTGGTAACCATAGCAAAGTCGGCGCCCGGCAGGATAGCGGCGGCCAGAGCTGTCAGGATAAATAAATAGTAGCTGTGTATGATTAGGACCTCCTGAATTACTTGTGTGGGAAGTAATTTTCTTCAAACTGCCTGCAAATACCTTTTCCGGCAGCCGGTTTTCTGCTGGCAGAATGTACTAAATTTCAAAAATTAGATTTGCAAAATTAATAATCCCCCCAACTTAATTGAGATTCTCGCAGCCCCGCTCCACCACCAGGCGGTAGATGATCTCGCGGATCAAACGGTCATCAAGGCAGGCCATCCGGGCCAGGCGACGGCGGGTCACGGCGTTGGCGTGGCCGGTTGGGATGCAGTCGGGGACGGCCTGCTCCCTGGAAGTTAAATCCCGGTTAACTTTATTTAACGACATATTTATACCTCCTCAGGTTCATCAAAGGTTTTAGCTTTTTTTCTACAAAAGAAATACTAAACATTGTTAGCTGCTATAATTTAATGTAAAATTAAATCAATTATTCGCGGTATGGGATTCCATTTACATAAGATGGATTTTATGATTAAAACAATCGCCTTTTTAATCACTATATAGCTTATATCATTTATCCTTTTGATTATAAGGGATGAAGGAGGTTTTTCTATTAAATTGATTGAATAGCAACAATGGGCAGCAAATTTTAAAACTATTTGACAACATTGGAGGGGATATATTATGACTGATGATTTATCGAAGTTTGTAGATTTAGCCAAAGAACTTGGTGCCGATGATGCAAAAATAATTGATACTAGAACTATTAAAACTGCCGCATGGGTTAGGATGAAATGCTTATATGGCTGCAGATACAGAAGGTTCCACTGTTGTCCACCCAATACACCAACACCTAAAGAAACACAAGAAATTATTGATTGCTATAAGGTGGCTTTGCTTATACACGGCAATAACAGTGATCCATCAAATATTGTTCTAAAAATTGAAAGAGAAATTTTTTTGTCTGGATATTATAAGGCTATCGGATTTGGATGTGGACCCTGTACGTTATGTAAAACTTGCAATCCCGAGAAATGTGTACACCCCAAAGAGGCAAGGCCATCAATGGAAGCATGTGGAATTGATGTATATGCAACAGTCAAGGAAAATGGTTTCCCTATTGCGGTTGTACAAGACAAGAAATGTAATGGGAACTATTATGGTTTGGTGTTGATTGAATAGTAATCAAATGAAAGTATATCATCTTGCCTCCGCAAGTACTTGCGGGGGTTTTTTTTATAGTATAGATTGCAACCGCTGATTATGTTTAACAATAAAAGCGGTAGAGAAAAATGTATGAAATAATGCTCTTGTGTAATGACCCAGAGACGCTCGCCTTGGTTGGCAAACGCCGATACAAAAGAACCTTGTTCCAAGGCACATCGGGGAGCCGCATTTGCATAGTCAATTCCTCGGAAGTAATTACAGTTGTTGCCTCCTGGACGGTTCGGGGTAGGGGTAACCTCTTCGATCTCCATAGTGGTTCTCCGGTGTCCTGCCATAATGTCAACCTCCTGCGTTTTTTGCAGGACATCTTGTTGAATCACACATACGTTTCTACACACACGTTCACCCACCAAACGTTTTTTCCATATACGTTTCAACTATACGTTTCCATAACAAAAGCCGAACGTTTCACAAATCCACGTTCGGCTCAAACCCTTGTCATTACTGACTTTTTTGGTGTCGGAGGGCTGACTTTACTTTATCCGCACACAGGGGCATAGAGTTTTACATGCCCGCTCCACCTGGCGTTTGCAAGCCGCGAATGACAGGTGGAGCGGGCCTATATTTGAGACCATCACTTTACACCGAGACCGTGCTGAGGCGCTTGCCCTGTAAGCGCCGACATGCCAAATCATGCCGGCATAGGTACCCTCCCAGATGCGTGCGGGGGTACACCGCCCATTGATGCAACATCCTGTTGGATCTGGCTGGCACCCGGGCGGCAGCTGCCGCCAACTTGCCAACCACAGCAGCTGCCGGGGTACCGGACGCAGCTGCGCCACTTTGTTCCTGCCTGGAAAGGAACCGTGTGCAACAGAAACGATGGCGGGCAACCGCCCGTCTTTTCAGTGTCCGGCAAGAATAAAGCGGGCATCTGCCAGCCGTAGGTAGCCACGTAACGTGTGAACAGTGGTACACATTATTAACCTCTTTAGATCTGGCAAGATTAACTTTTCCTGTATTGACCGGGCTTTGCATCAGGTGCCGATGCCATCAAAAGCCACAGAGTAAGCCGCCGGGTAATCGTTAAGCCGGGAAAATTAGACGGTGATTCCTAATCTTTTAAAGGCACTTTTTACGATACTGTCTGTGATATATTTCGGATTATTCCTTTGAATTGTTAAAATAATATTCTGTGCGTGTTTAACAGGCAGCCCGCCGGATTCCACCAATATACAAATCAGCTCAATCCCCCAAATCAGTGGCACACCTTGAAGCTCGCATGCACGTCTTAAAGCTTTGTCATTTGTCACACATGTCAAACCATGTTCTTTGGCAAGAATTAAACATAAATTATCTTGGAAAGACAAAGGACCTTTTCTCGCTGCTGCAGACATAACCTGTTCCAATTCGGGTCCCAACAACTTGATTCCAATTTCAATACAACCGTCCTCATCAATTTCATTAATTTCATTTAAGACAGGAGTAGCTAAATATATTTGACCTACATAGCGACAAATCAATTTTATAATTGTCCTGTCGCATTCTAAGTAATCAATGAGAGTGTTAGCATCTAATATCAGAATCCTTTTTCTCTCCATTTATTCACACCCATGAAGAAACAATATTCCGCATTGTTTCCAGTTCCTGCCTGAGAATTTCTGCTCCACGGCTCATGGTGATTTCATCTTCTTCAATAGCTTTACGAACCAGTCTTGATAAACGATCTTCCATAAAGTGTGATGGTGATAGGGAGTCCGGTTCCTGGGAACGCAGTGCTTCCGGCGATTGTTTTTGGAATTTATCCGGGGACAAGGCTTCCGGTTCATCCGTGATGCTTAATGTCTTGCCGGTTCTCTGCTTATATGCGCTATAGAATTTCCCCCAAATGGAATTTCCTAAACTTTCAGAAAGACGGTATAGGACAGTCTTGTAACTAACCTGATATATCCGCTTTACTTTAAACACTCGATCGACAAGGGGCAAGCCGCGAGTATCGTGCCACTCCGAATTAAAAGCTTCTTCCGGCATCAAAAAATGGGAAGCAAAGACATTTGCTTCAATCTCCTGGGCGTCGTCTTCAGCACTTTCATCAGCGTCGTAGGCGTCAAGATGGAGAAGCAAATGGCCGAGTTCGTGAGCGGCGCTGAAAATCCATCGCTCAACGGAAATTCTTTCCCAAACATTTACGATAATAGCAGGACCTCCATCCTCCTCAGCAACAGATAAACCGAAGAAACCATCCGACACAAGGCTTAGAGGGTACACTTTTATTCCGCACGATTCAAGCAGACCAGCAATATCGCGGATTGGCTCTTTATCATTAAGCTTTAACTTTTTTCTTGCCTCACGTGCTGCGTACTTAGCTTTGTCAACACCATCGGGCATCGAATATAACTTTTTGGCGAGAGCTTTAAATAGATATTCGTTTCTGTCGTTCAACAATTCTTCCAGGTAATTAAAATCATCCAGCCACCGTGCCACCTCGGTTAAAACATTGTCCCTGCTATTCATCTTTTTAGATGATCGAAATCTGACTCTCTTTAAGGTGCGGACCGGAACGAACAAGTCCTGGAGCTTTACATCAACACCTGAAGCAATATTCTGTAAGGTTGATACTTTTGGGGTTGAATTGCCGTTTTCGATGTTTCGATAAGCAATCCTTGAAATCCCGGCTAGCTCTGCTACCTGGGATTGGCTCAATCCCTTTGCCTCACGAATCCGGCGAAGGTTTGCGCCGATTATTTTTTGATCCATAAACCCCCCGTCCTTTAAAAATATTTAAATTATATATTATTATATACATAAAAACAAAAATTGTATACTTGATAATATAACTTTACAAAAAAAATATTTCCAGTTTATAATGAGATTGGCAAAGAGGTTTCCAAAAAAATGAAGGGGGTGGTATGCTTCGCAGAGATTAAAAAAGTAAAAAGAACATCCTGGCCGATGCTCTTTTTACTGTGAATTTACCAAGTTTGAAAGCTGCTAAGCGGATAGAAAGGTCGGGTAACCCTGCTATCCCGCCAAGTCCGGGGGAAACTCACAGATAAACAGGTTTCCCTTTGGTGGACTACGTCAGTATATTAATGTTCGCCGTATTTTATGTATTTCCTTCCGGACTTGTGCCAAGTTACGGAAATTTTAGTTAATTTCCTGACTAAAAGCCCAAATATTAATGAAAGGTCAGGTATTTAACTATGCCGGGAAAAGAAAACACTAATCGCGAGCATGAAGAGTTCAAAGGAACTGGGAGCCATAATGATAATCATGGGAAAAATATGGTCACGATTTATGTCAATGACGAAGCGGTAGCGATACACCGTGGCCGTCAAACGGTGGCTGAGATTAAAGCTCTCGGCAATGTTCCCGCAACCGATATTCTTTATCAGATGCCGAATTACGAAGTACCTTTAAACGATAATGATGCCGTCACCATCAAAGGTGGAGAACGTTTTAAGTCCTGTGCGCCGTCCGGCTGTTCTTCCTAAGGGGGTCAGCAAGATGATATACCCGGAAGAGCAACTTGAGGAATTAAAGGCACAATTTGGTCCAGGTGTTCGGGAATTTGAAGAAGGCGGGCATGTTTATCTATATATCCCGGGGCTAAAAATGCCCCCGGGATGCACACCTGAAATAACCGATGCGCTTCTTTGTCCCCAAACTCACAGCGGCTATACATCACGATTGTTCTTCAAAGAACGTATCCAAACCACGAAACAGGTTAATTGGAATGGACAATTTTTAATACTCGGAGTGCAATGGTATGCTTTTTCGTACAATAATATTAAGGATATGCCCCTGATGAATATGATTATGAGCCATTTGAGGGGGATGGTGGCATGATGCAGTTGCGAATGACCGATGCAGTTCACAAAGAAATGAGGAGCGACTTACGTCGCTCCCACCCCTTTGCCTATGAACGGGTGGGTTATATATTTATAAAACCCGCCGGCGGTGCGGTTCTGGTTGCTACCGGGTATGAGCCGGTCCCGGATGAATTTTATATTGAAGATATGACAGTCGGAGCCCGGATCGATCATCGTGGTATAGCACTGGCCATGAAGCGGGCTGGCAAAAACCGGGAGGGTATTCTCCATGCTCATATTCATGCCGGCCGTGGATTTCCAAGGTTCAGCCGGGACGATTTAGCAGACCACCCGAACTTATTACGGTCATTTAGAAATGCCGACTCCAAAATGCCCCACGGTTTTCTGCTGTTGAGTAACGACAAAATGATGGCCCGGGTATGGTTTCCAGGGAAAGAAGCTTATCTGGATATTTTCCGTTATACAATTGTGGGCTTGCCGCTCCAATATGATTGGATAGGGGGGCATAGCAGTGAGTGTACAAAATAATCGCCAATCATTTCTTGGGGAGAGTTTGGATGACGTACTTGAAAATTGTTTAATCGGGATTGTCGGACTCGGAGGCGGGGGCTCACAAATTGTTCAGCAACTGGCTCATATTGGGTTCAAACACTATGTCCTATATGATTACGATGAAATTGAGGATACCAACTTAAATCGCCTTGTTGGTGCTACGAAACTCGATGTTGAGCTGAGATTGTCAAAAATGATAATAGCGGTAAGGCTCATACGAGGGCTAGTACCTGATGCCGTCATTACCAAGGTCAACAGAAGGTGGCAGGAGGAACCCGACTATCTGAAACCGTGCGATATCATTTTCGGTTGTCTGGATGGTTATCAAAACCGCGCTGAACTCGAGGCTTATACCAGGCGGTCGTTAATACCTTATATTGATATCGGCATGGATGTAAAAAAGGTAGATAATGAGCCGCCAAGAATGTCCGGTCAGGTCATTGCAAGCATTCCGGGGTTTCCCTGTATGAAATGCTACGGATTTCTGAATGAGTCTGTTCTTGCAGAGGAGGCAATGAGATACGGTGCTGCGGGATTCAGACCTCAGGTAATTTGGTCAAATGGAGTTCTTGCCTCGACCGCAGTAGGTATAGCTATGAATCTGCTTATGAACTGGACGGAAAAATGTGATGTCCAAACCCTTTATTACGAATACGACGGCAATAAAGGAACGATAAAACCACATTTAAAATGTGAGATGCCTTGGAAATCCTGTGAGCACTACAAGTTGGAGAATATAGGTGATGTACGCTTATAAAGGACCGGGTTATTCAATAGGTTGGTGACAATTGTTCAGGTGTTGTGTACAAAGGTAGCGGCTAAGGCGGCCCCGTAATTGGCAGCAGCTAGGCGCTGGAGCACCCCCGGCCTGTGCCGACTAATAAGCTGCAGCCTACATCTGCGGTAGTAAGCCATCATACTGCGCATGTTATACATAGGCGCAGCTGAGCCCAACTTCAGGCCATCCCGGCAGGCGCAAGCTGCCGGTAGTTGGACCGCGGCCGGCCATAAGATCCTCGCATCCCGGATTATTGCGACAAAACCCCCGTGGTCTCGCCAGATGTGCTCGTTTTTTGGGTGCACTGGCGAGACCGTGCAGCCAGGTTACACGTTGCCGCTAATATGTCTCCGGAGGATGCCGCACGCTGGAGGCTGTTGTGCGGAGCGGAGCGCTGAGGTGGGAACCGCCGATGTGCGCGGAGCGGAGCCTGTTCGATGAAAGGCGGGCGGAAAGCCCGGCTTCCGTTTTGGCTGCCAACGGCGGAAATTCCTGGCCGGGCGGCTGCCCGGCCTGCGGTACAGCGGCAGCTGACAAGGCGTCTGGCGTAGCCGCTCCCGCTCTGCGTACGGCGACAACTGCCCTGCCTGCGATACGGCAGTAACTGCGGCCTTTGGATCGTGCAACTGCCCGGCTCGCTGTTGGCGGCAACGCCGCCATTTGGAGCGGGCTGCCGCCCGGCTGCACTGGGCGCCGACCAAAAAAAGGGGCCGCAGCCCCCTACAACTGCAGAAGCAGGCCCACCATGCTGCGGGTGCTGCGGGCGTTGGCCCGGGCACCCAGCTCGTGCAGCGCCACGGCAGCGATATGCTTGCAAACTATACCCCGCTGCCGCCAGTCCTCGCAGCCGCAGAAAACCCCGTGGCCGCGCCCGACCACCGTAAGGCCCACGCTGTGCACCCGCACGCCACGGACGCCGGTGCTGCGCACCCGGGCGCGGATAGACCCGCCATCGCGCACAACCTCCTCAACCACCAGGCTGCGCTGCACAAGGCCGGCCACCGCCCGGCCCAACCTGCCCTCATCTACTCTCGCCAGAATGCCTTTCACCTGAAACCGCCTCCTTTTATTTTGCGCACGACGCAGCGTCCGGCGCGCTGTCAAGGGCCGGAGCGACAGCGCAGGGCCGGAGCAAAAAAATGCGGCCCATAAGGTTTGGCTGTAGAGAATTTTTTTGCGCAGGCTTTACCCTTGACAGCGTGCCGGGAGGCCCACGCGAGCCGGCATGCGAGCGGGGGCCGGAGCTGCGTTACAATGGGAGGCCAGGGAGGCGGCTTTAACCACAGCTGCGCCGCACGTTAAAGCCCTCCGGCCCCATGATTGGGGCGGGGGGTTGGGGGGTTGGGGTTGAGCTTTTCTGGGCGGCAGCCAGTTTTCGGGTGGATGATGGCTTTGTCGGAGAGGTACAGCTGAGCGCAGTGTGGCCGGCCCGGACAAGCAGAGGCCTGACCCGGAAGCGGACCGGCCACGCGCGCGGCGCTTTTTGGGGACGGCAGTTCCAGGAAGATGTAGCCTTCCAGGAGTGTAGCAAGTAAAGGGCTCCTGAGGTGTGCCGCAAGTTATGTTAGCGCACCTTAGGAGCAGCGGCTCAGCGGTATAACTGTAAAGCATGGTATTTACAGGATCCGCGGAGGCTTGGAAATCTAACGACCAGACCCATAAACGATACTGCGGAGTCTGTCCAGTTGTCTGCCCTAGCCGAGAGGATTCAAGAGACCACCGTGCCAGGCGTAAAAGAGCCGCAGGTGAGCGGAGCTTTGTGGAGCTGGAGTGAAGCTTCCATCTCCTTCACCCTTACCACAGTAAGTACAGACCTAAGTGTGGGTTATGTAATTTCAGAAAACTTCAAAAAATCGCATGGTTATGCAGGATAATGACGAAATAGGTAAAAGTATACAATTAGGTCATCATTATTTGTTGATGAAATATTAAAGATTAAATATAAATTAAATAAATTAAAGGAATATCACCAACACCAATTTCACCCTTTTTATAAATTATTGATTGGGAGGGTCCTTTATGGACCGAGCGGAGATTCTACAAAATATCATAGACAGTTCAGAACTTAATACACTTAGAGCATTAATAAAAAATACCAAATCTTTACAGCAAAAGGTCTTTAAAGGATGGCGCCACCAAAAACTGACAAAAGAAGAAATAAAGCAAATACTATTGAGAACGGCTTTTATAAATGATGATGGGATTTTTGAAATGTTTTGTGATTGGTGGAAGAGTATTCATGTTGATATGATTGACGAACTACGTAAAGGGATTGAAGATGGTTGGGAGTCAATTATTAGTCGTTGGCCTGTGTCAAAAGTAAGAC
>JAKPTB010000035.1 GCA_029555205.1 Bacillota bacterium | reverse complement strand
GTTAAAGGCAATCAGGTCTCCATTAACGGCGTCAATGGTAACATTCAGTCCGCCGCCTACCGACTTATCCCCGGCTTGCCAGCTAAAATTCCAGGTCTTAACACTTTTGATCATATAGTCCTGCTCCAGCCTGCTGCTGGTTAAAGTATAATCTGCAGGGATTCCAACCGTAGATCTGGCCTTTTCCAGGGCCTTATCCCTGGACAGCAGGTTCTTAACCTCGTCCAACTCCATTTCCTCAGCCGGGTTAAGCTGCACATCCTGCTGCTTTAAAGAGTATTCTGGCGCCGCTCCGGCGTCACCGCCGCCGCCATACCCGTAATAGTAGTTCATATCCTGATTCAACAGCTTGCCGGTGAGGGCGTCAATGAGCACCTGCCGCCGGTTCTCCGGCTGACGGTAGACCAGTTTTACAGGCGCGTCCATACCGTAGGGCGCATAGGGGCGAAAGTAGTTTAGTTCAGGCGCCGACTCATTTAAAAAGATTTGTCTGGCCTGGGGCAGGCTGATTTTGGTAACCGGCGGCGGGAAATCCCGCGTTTCCCCCCAGTTCAGGTCAAACCGGATGACTTCGCCGGTATCGCCGTTTACTGCCACATTAATCCCGTTATCCGGGTAAAGCACACCTTCAATAACCCTGGCGTAGTTGAAGTTGTACTCCACAGCCCCGCGCTCTTTAAAGGATAAGGGTGGAATATAGTCGCGGCCCGGCTGCAGGATGGTTTCCCCGAAGCGCTCCGGGTGCAGTTTTTGAATAAACGCCGCGGCTATTGCCTGCGCTTTCTCCCTGGTATAAACAGGCAGCCCCCGGTATTCAACTCCGGCAGCCGGCGGCAGCCACTTGTACATACTCCAGATTTCACCAGTATCGCTGTTTACCCTTACACTCATCTCGCCACCCTGCATGCTGCTCCGGTACCAGCGTAACTCCCAGAAAGAATTTTCGTCCGATTGACTGAAACCACTTGAAAACTGATCCAGTTCCGCAGGGATCTTAAAAGCCTGCCTGGCAATTTGGATGGCCTGCTCCAGGCTGATGGCAGCCTGCTCTCCGTCGCCCATATTCCCTTCATTACCCGCTGCAGTTACTTCAATTGCCCTCTCCATTTTACCGTCCACAGAGGCAAGCTCCGCCCCTGCCACACCCCGGCCGGCACAGAAAAAGCCCAGGGCCAGGGATAATAGAATGATCCCGGCAGTCCAACTCCGCTTAACCATTTTTTCCCTCCTTTGTTAGTTGACTGATCAATATCTGTCAGTACTTGATATCCTGCAGGCGCGGCGCAGCCCTGGTCATCACTGCAGCCAGCTCGGCCCAGGTGGTCTCCTCCAAAGGACGCAGCAGCCCTTCTTGATCACCTTTGAACAGGCCCAGGCCGCAGGCAATGGCCGCATAGTTGTACGCCTCGTCTGAAACCAGACCTGCGTCAGCCGTTTTCAACTCGATCTTGACCGTCATCCCGGCAACTTCCCCGTAACCCAGGGCGCGCACCAGCCAGATGGCCAAATCCTCCCGCAGGATTGGCTGTTCCGGATAGAAATTACCCCCGCCTGCCAGCAATCCCCTGCGCACGGCATTTTGAATTAATCCGTAGTCCGGGTCATTCAGATTCAGATCATTAAAGCTAACCTGTATAAAAGAGTCTTGCTGATCCGGACCATAGCGGCCGGGGATACTCATAAGCACCCGCAAGGCCTCCCTGCGGCTGACCGGCCCGTCCGGCTCGAATCCTTCAGCCGGCAGCAGCCCGCTGCTTGCGAGTATGGACAGGGGCGCGGCGGCCCAGTGCCCCGCCGGGATTTCCAAACCGGTTTTTTCTTTCGGCTGCACCACCACTTGGTTAAGAATAACCGGTTCTCCGGTGCAGGCATCAATAGCCCATTCATTGTAAGGTTCAAACATAAGAACCGGGACCGGTTTTTTGCCCGGCCGGAGCTCCTCGCCAGCCAGCGGGAAGAAATAAACAAATTTTAAACGGTTATTCGCCAGGAAAATTTTTTCCGCTTCCTCCACCCCGATTACTTCCCCGGCAGACGGAAACCGCACCCTGTGCCAGTTGCAGTTATAGTGGACAATCGTACCGTCACCGCCCACTTCTACCATGATCTTGTCCTGGGGAAACACTATCCCGTTGACCAGCCGGCTGAAACTGAAATGATGGAACCCGTTATACCCGGCATTAGCCGGATCCTGCCGGTCCTCCACCACCTGCCCCATTTTATCGGGCGCAACCAGGCGGATAAAAGCCAGGGCCTTTTCCCTTGCGGCATCCCGGCCAATTCCCGGCGAAAGGCCTGAAACCGGCCCGGACCTCTCAAATTCAGAATTATTGTAGTTCCATACCTCTCCGGTATAGACATTAATCCCTACATTCCCATGCCGGCTTTGGCCGCTCCTCCCTCCTTCACCCTCTCTTAAACTATAGCTCCAGAATTGATCATGGAAGACTCCGCCACCAGTACTCCCGCCGCCGATCTGGGTGACCTCACCTTCCAGGCCCAGCTTTTGGAAAAATTCCTGCGCCGCCCTCACCGCATCGGCCTGGCTGATCTTCTGAGCCGGGGCAACCGGTCCGGGTTCTGTTACAACGCCACCTCCGGCAACCGGTTCCGGCAGGTTGATAAAACGCCTGTACCGGTTCAGGGGCATTGTTTCCCCCTCCCCGGTGACGGCTTCACCGTTACCAGGGTTTATTCTTAACGTACCTTGACTGTTCAACTGGTAAACAAGGGCAGCCTCCGGCACTTCCCCCGGCCCTGTCCTGGAGCTGCCGGCAATCTGGTAACATAAATACAGGCCCAGTTCCCGCATAATTTTGCTCTCCAGACCCTGAGGCAGTACGCCGGGCTCGGGGAAAACCACGTCGTGGCGCCAGTTTACGTTGAAGTTGACCAGGCGCCCGCTGAACACGTCCACCCCCACGCTGATGCCTTCTTCCAAAACGGGAATACCCTTTTCAACGCGGGTCCAGTAAAAACTGTACTGGTTTTTCAGCACACCGGACGGCTGGTAGATATAATCCCTTTCCACCAGGCGGCTCCGGGCAAACTCGGCCGGGCAGAACTTTTTGGCGAAAGCCTCTGCCCTTTGCCGGGCTGTCTCCTCTGTAATTGGAACATCACCCTGCTCCAGGCCGGTGGAAGGACCGTTATAATACATCCTTTTAAGCTTCCCTGTTTTTGCGTTAAGGGCAATATCCAGATATTCAGTCCGCCCGCCGCTGTAGGCTGTCTCCTGAAAACCAATCTGCCATACCGGCACGTCCTCCCAGTAATCATCCGCAAGTTCGGCATTTAAGTCCTTACCTGCCAGCAGTTCCGGAAACAGATCCCTGGCTATGCGCAAAGCCTCGTCCTTAGAAACGGCAAGCCCGACGGGCTCAACCCCTTGGCCGGACAGCGCCTCTTGAACCGGCGCCTGCACAGTTGCGGAAACCTCGGCGGCTCCGCACCTTCCTGCGACTGCAAAGAACAAGAGCAACGACATTGAGAAAAAAACAATTCTTTTAATTGGTTTCACCTCCCAAAATTCATTACAGGAAAAACTTTCCATTAAATACGCCCTAAAAAAATGCAGGCGATTTAAAACCTGCTATTTCCTGGAATCAGGCTGATAAAAACTGAAAGGTCACACCTCACCCTATTATATAAGACGCTCAATGCATGAGGAAAGTTCTGTGAAAAGTAATCTGACGGTTGTTTTTTTGAGGGAAAAACCGGTGCTGTATTTCACCGGCTGCTCATTCCAATCCATGTAACTAATAACTGATAATTGTTTAATAAAGATTTTTAAAAACAATAAATAATAGAAAAAATATTTTACAATTAGAGGGATTTTAAGGTAATGCGTTGAAATTAAACTAAAAACCTCATAATTTTCCAAAGGAGGTGCTTTGGCTTTGGAAAGGGTTTCTACAGGCATAGATGGTTTTGATGATTTGCTGCACGGTGGAATTATTCGAGGCAACTCAGTCCTGATCGAAGGTATTCCTGGTGCGGGTAAAACCACCTTTGGAATTGAGTTTATCTACCGGGGCATTACCGAGTACGGTGAACCGGGGTTGATTGTTACCTTCGAAGAATTGCCCGAGTCTATCTACCGTGACGCTCTCAATTTCGGCTGGGATCTCCGGGCCCTGGAAGATGCAAATAAACTCCGGATCCTGTGCACTTCTCCCGAAGTTCTGGCGGATACGGAGGTGAATCTTCTTGAAGAAGCTGCCCGGGAGGTTGGCGCAAGGCGCATTCTGGTAGACAGTATCAGCCATTTTCGAACTATCCTCAACGAAGGTCTTTCGCTGCGCAGAAGTTTCTACAGTTTCTGCAATGGTTTGCGCCGCCTGAAGCTGACCTCCTTCTTGGTTAAAGAACGGGAGAGCGAGGGCAGCCGGGAATACGCCTTTGAGGAATATGTGGTAGACGCTATCATCCGCCTGGAAAATAAGGACAGGCCGGGACTGCACCGCCACCGGGTGCTGGAAATATGTAAAACAAGGGGTCAGGAATATATTCCGGGCAAACATACTTTTCGCATAACCAACAGGG
>JAKPTB010000026.1 GCA_029555205.1 Bacillota bacterium | reverse complement strand
CCGGTTCCTCCTTCCGGGGCACTTTCCCCATCAGGATAACAGCCTTCATTTTCATATACCTGTATGACTTCGGGCGCCCTGGTTTCTTTGGAGTTAAAGGCTGTGCTTCCGGCCGGTCCGCCGGCATAGGTCCCACCGGTTAATTCCGGCACATAAAGGCTGGTGAGGTGGTCCACCCAGGCCAGCCTGTCCAGCTCAAAAAGCGATATGGTCTCGATCCTTTCCTCCCCGGGAACACCGGCTCCCCTCACCACCGTGACCCGGTGTTCCGGGGGATAAATTTCGAGCAGCGAAATCTTTATATCTGAGGCTACCAGGCGGCTGTAGACCTGGGTTATAACAGCGGGCCGGCCGGGCAGGGGAGGCTTTTGATCAAGCCTGAGCCCGTCGACTAACTGCAGCCCCGTACCCGGATCAACCCTGAGGGACAAAAACAGGGCGTCCAGGAAACTCAACGCGGGCAGGATTTCAATATCTATGCCAGCCGATTCCGCCATTTCGATGACAAGGCGCACTGACTCCTCCGCCACCAGGGGGTGTCCGGGCACGGCATACAGCACTTCCCCCTTTTGCGCCGCTGAAAGCACCTCTTCCGCAATCCTGGCGTAGACCTTCTGGAAGTCGTCCTCTGCCTCGTAAACATAATCAAAAGTAGAAAAGCCGACCCCTTCCTGCCGGAGCCAATCCACTACCGGATGTATGCCGGTGCGAAGCAAAACGCAGGGGGAAGACTTCAGGCGCTCCCACGTCCCCAGGGTAAGTGAGCCGGGCGCCCCGGGTCCCAGGCCGGCGACAGTTATCTTGGGCTGAGAGGGCATACCGCATCTCCTTTCATGTTTGCAGCTAAATATGGGATATGTTACATGTTATCATAATAAAGTATATATGTCCTGTAATATGGACAATTTACACGGGCGGCGCGTGGTTTATACCGGCAGGCAATGACGTGCCGTATATATAAAAAAGTGGCCCGTGGAGGCCACTTGCAGTTATTGTTCCATTTGTTTGGCCAGAAAACCCGCTGCGGTCTCGGCCAGCTTGAGCTCCATTTCGCCCATCTTGGTATCAGGTTCTTTTGAAGCCAGTATAACCGCTCCGATCGGATCTCCCTCGGCGATTATCGGAGCGATAACCTCGGAAGAAAATTTACATTCACCGTCTTCGATGAGAAGGCACTCCCTGCAGGTAGCGTCTTCCCCCGGGTTATTGATAATCACGGCCTTGCGTTCTTCCATAACTTTTTCTACAGCGCTTCCTACCGGCTTATTCAAAAATTCTTTTTTTGGGGCGCCGGAAACAGCGATGATGTTGTCACGGTCGGCTATACATGCGATATGACCCAAGGCCTCATATAATGAATCGGCGTATTCTTTAGCGAAATCTCCCAGCTCACCGATGGGCGAATATTTTTTTAGGATTACTTCACCTTCCCTGTCCACAAAAATCTCGAGGGGATCACCTTCACGGATCCTGAGCGTCCTTCTTATTTCTTTTGGGATAACAACCCTGCCGAGATCGTCGATACGGCGGACTATGCCCGTGGCTTTCATTAATTTACTCTTCCCTCCTTTTGGCTGATTTCACAAAACAATTCTAATGATAGTATATATCCGGAGGGAAACAGTTATTCATTTTTTTCCAATCGTATTGAAAAAGTTTTCAGCTTTCTCTTTGTTTCTAATTATTGCTCTTCTTTTCCTTGTTTTTCATCAAGCTTATTCACTATTACGGCCTTGTCCCTGGCTTCCTGCATAAACTGGCTGAATTTTTCCTGTTTGGCCTGGTCGGTAAGCTGTGCCGCCAGGGTTTCCTTGACCTCTTCAAAAGGTTTCTGCCCGGCCGGAATGACCTTCTCAAGCTTAATTACATGGTAGCCGTAATCCGTTTTTACCGGTTCCGCTGTGTATTCTCCCTCTGACAGAGCGGCCGCGGCTTTGTAGAATTCCGTCACTGTGCTG
>JAKPTB010000025.1 GCA_029555205.1 Bacillota bacterium | reverse complement strand
GAACCAACAGCTGAGCAGGAGGCCCCGCAGAAGGAAAATAACAATTACGCCGGGAGTGACCTGTTTCAGAGTGTCAGAGAAGCATACGACAAGATGTTTGATGATAAATATCAGGAAAATCAAAAAGACAAAGATGGCCGGCTGCCGTGGTGGAAAAAGTTTTTCTGAGTATTCAGGGATTTGGATACGTGGCGTGAGCGGGCTTGACCGTTCGAACACATGTTTGATATAATACCTCCGACAGGAGGTATTTTTTATGAGTGGTCCTGAAAATGAGGAATTGTTAAAAAGTTTATTGCAGGAACTAAAAAACGTCCTTATGGAGCCTTATGCCTCGGACCGGGCAAAGGTGCTGTTTATTGAGAACCTGTTTAACCGCTATACCCATTTTTATAAAGTACCGGGTTCTTTTTCAGCAGCCCAGGGGATAATTAACCGGGCAAAAGGCGCAGAATAACTTTACCAAGTGAAACCCGTTATTGCGAAAATTTCTGTTAAAAACTGGGGGCGCCGGTTTGCTTATCAGGTTCGGTTACGTGGCGATGTCCGTAATTCTTGAAAGCGCTTCACCTTCAAGTACAGTCACATTTAAGACCTACAGCAAGCTAGCTGAGAAAGACGAGGCTGCCGCTTTAGCAAGGGTGCGGAGGACCGCCCGCGAAAACCTGCTCAATACGCTGCGCCTGCTCAGGCACAACAGGGCTTACGGGGTGCGGCTTTACCGTTTTTCATCCAAAATTATACCCCTGGCCACCCACCCCGCGCTAAAGGATTGGGATTACATAAAAGACCTGAAAGATGAGCTGGAGACAATCGGCGGTTTTGTAAAGGAAAACAAAATCAGGGTTTCCTTTCACCCTGATCACTATACTTTACTGAACTCGCCCGGGGAAGAGATCCTCCAGGCTTCCTTGAAGGACCTCGGGCACCACTGCCGCCTGCTTGACGCAATGGTACTGGATAACAGGGCCAGGCTTATTATTCACACCGGGGGCGCTTATAGTAACAAAAAGAAAGCGCTGGAACGGTTCAAACAAAACTGGGATCGCGTGCCCCGGCATATAGCGGACAGGATAGCTGTTGAAAATGACGACAAGTCTTTCACCGCGAAAGAAGTGCTGGATTTGTGCAATGCGTTATCGCTGCCCATGGTCCTGGATATCCACCATTACAAGTGCAATAACGAGGGCGAAAGCCTGGCCGGAATTTTGCCTGCTGTTTCAACAACCTGGGATAAAGCCGGCCTGCCTCCAAAGTTTCACATCTCCAGCCCCAAAAGCGTGGATGACTTCCGCAGCCACCATGATTTTGTAAACCCGGACGACCTCTACCCGTTTCTGAAGCTGGCACGTGAATTGAATAATGATATTGATATTATGGTGGAGGCAAAGCAAAAAGACAGGGCGATGTTTCAGCTGGTCAGGGACCTGGCAGGCTATCCCATGGTAGAGAGTGCCGGTGACGCGGCTTTAATATTTTTATAGCTAAAACCGTTGAAATAAAACGGATTT
>JAKPTB010000164.1 GCA_029555205.1 Bacillota bacterium | reverse complement strand
CTCCGGGCAAACCAGAGCAGCAGGCCATAGTTCATCAGGTTTGTGAGGAAATAGGGAAGTGACTTGCCCAGGAAGATCTTCCAGGAAGCCACGGGTGAACAAAGGTACTGGAGCCAGCTGTTTTTTTCCTTTTCCCTGGTTATTGTAAGGCTCACGCAGAGCAGGCCGATTTGTTGAATTATTACCATAAACAGCCCCATCAGGATATAGTTGGCGTAGCTGAAGGTGGGGTTGTACCAGACCTCAATATTTCCCTGCACGGTGTTCAGGGCATTGCTGATTTCTGTTGCCGTCAGGCCCAGGCCGGCAAGATAGACGGCTGTATAACGGGCATTAAAGGCGCTGATGACCTCCAGGGTATACTTCCTGATGTTCAAGCCCCAGATCAGGTTCGAGGCGTCATAAACGGTTAAAACCTCCGTATTCCGGTGCTGGGTTATTTTTGTCTCGAAATCCCCGGGGATGACAACACCGGCCCGGACGGTCCCTTCTTTCATCCCCTCTTCCAGCCCGGGATATGTATCGATCCCCTGGACGAGCTGAAAGCGCGGAGAATTCTCGAAGGCCGCAACCACTTCACGGCTCAGCCTGGAATGGTCCAGGTCCACAACGGCCAGGGGGATATTCGTCAGGAGTCCTGAGAAATAGACCAGGCCGCAGAGGGAGGCGTAAAGGAGGGGGACGGCAAACACCAGTAAAAGAAGAATTTTGTCTTTGAGAATGTGCACCATCTCATAATGGGCAATGGCTGCCACTTGTTTCAAAGGGGCTCACTCCTTAACTTTCCGGAAGTAGGTCGTTCAGGTTTCTCCGGCGCGGGCTTGCCCGCGCCAGCGTGGCGGCGGCAGTCGCGGCGGGCTTGTCCCTTAGCTCCGGGAAGCAATAAGCGCGGCTGCGGCGTAGCTGAGGGCTGCAATCACCAGCAGCGCTGAAAAGAAGGGGGCCATGAAAGTCCACCCCGGGTCCTTAAAGGTCAGGTAGTTGATTCCCTGGAAAAACCAGGTTTGCGGCAGGACTTTGACGACTTGCTGCACAATTTGGGGCATGGCCTCCAGGGGCCAGGTGTAGCCGCAGAGGATAAAGGAAGGTACGGCGATAATCATGCCGAACCTGGTAGAATTGACCGAAGTACGGGCGAAGCTGGAGACCAGGGTGCCGGTTGCGTGCAAGGCCAGGGCAAAGGCCAGGGTAAACAAAAGAAGCATCCAGAAGCTGCAGGCCAGGGGCAGCTTGAGAACATTGAAAGAAAGATAATAAACAGGCAGGACCGTCAGGATGAAAAGGGCGATCTGCACAGTGGACTTGCTGAAAAAAAACATGAATTTGGAGACCCCTGCCGCCTTCAGCTGGGACCAGCTTTTCCGTCCCGTTTCTCCGATGATGTTCATGCAGGCCGTCAGCATACAGCACTGCTGCCATAAATTCAAGGCCAGGGCCAGCACCAGGAAGTAAGCGTAGTTCAAGGTGGGGTTGAACCAGGGTTCTTCCCGGAAGGTAACGGAGCTGAAGGCTTCCCGGGCCTGGTCCGGGTGCAGGCCCCCGGCCAGCAGGGTTTTAATCCCTGCTTGAGCGTTGATTGTACCTGTTATTGCTAAAACTGTATTGGCTGCGTTGGTGGCGTAAATCATATTACTGCCGTCGATGATGATGGAGAGGTTGACATGACGTCTTAAGGAGACACTTTTAGCATAGTTTTCCGGAATAACGATCCCCACCACTACCTGTCCCCGCCGGATCAGTTCTTCAACTTCAGCAAAACTGCCGGGGCAGGCTACTACTTTCAGGTTTTCGGCGCCGCTGACATCTTCAACCAGTTGCCGGCTTTCCCGGGAACAATCCAGGTCCACAACAGCCGTTGGAATATCTTTTAAGACCTGGGCGCTGTAGGTGGCGTAAAAAACCAGCAGCCCCAGGAGGGAACCTGCCAGTAAAATTTTCCGCAGCCCTTTGTCCCGCCAAAGGTAGTATACTTCCCGGCACATAACGGCCAGGCACTGCCTAAGCATGGTTCTCACCACTTTGTCCTGCAGAGGATTTAAGCAGGCGTTCCCACTGGTCCCTGGCCTCCCCGGGCTGGAAGACCGTTAGCCGGCCCTGCTCAAGCCAGCCCACCCGGCTTATGCTGCTGTATAGATCATTATTACTGTAAGCGTCCATATTGTTGAAACTCAGGATGCAGGTACCGCCGCCGGCCAGATATTCCCTCAGTTCTCTCAAGATTATGTAGCGGGAAGGCGGATCGATTGACTGAAAGAGATCATCGGCAAGCAGGAGTTCCGGTTCGTTGAGCAGGGCGCAGGCCAGGGCCAGGCGCTGGTAAACGCCGGCTTCCAGCTCGGTTACGGGCAAGTTCAGATAATCAGTTAATTGAAACCGCTCTATGACCCGGTGGCAGCTCTCCCTGCGGGCATTCTTTAGAGCTGCCAGAAAATCCAGGTTTTCACCGGCTCTTAAATCCTGAAAAAGGCTTTTTTCCTGGGTTACCAGGCCCAGCTGGTGTTTGAAGCGTTCAGATTTACGGATGTCATAGCCAAGGACTTCCACGCTTCCCGACCTGAACCTGTCAATACCGGCCAGGATGTGCAGGAGAGCAGTCTTGCCGGCTCCACTGAGGCCAAACAGGCCGAAGCACTCCCCTTTGTATACTTCCAGGCCGACTCCGTCCAAAATAATCCTTTTCTTTATTTTTTGAACAAGGTCCGTAACCCTGACAACCGGCTCCATCTGTTAATTGACCTCCTCCAGAAGTTTCACCCTGGCGGTCATCCCGGTTTTTAAAACAAGGTCGGGGTTGGGGAGATCAATTTTTACCTCAAAGCTGCGTAGATCGTGCTCGTCCTGCTCGTTCACGGCCTTGCGGACGGCGAAATCGCCGGCGTTATTGATCCAGATCACCCTGCCCGGAAAGACCCTGTCCGGAAAGGAAGCCACGCTAATCTCAGCTTCCTGGTCCAGGTGGACACGGCCAATTTTCGTCTCGCTGATAAAAACCTTGACGTAGGTATGCTGAATATCGGTTATTTCCAGAACCGGTGTTCCGGCGTTGACCAGTTCACCCTCCTCCAGGTACTTCTGGGTGATGTAGCCGGACATGGGGGCTTGCAAAAGGGCGTTTTCCAGGTAAGCCCGGGCTTCCTCAACGGCTCCGCCGGCCTGCTCGCTCTGGGCCAGGGCCGCCTCGTACTGGGACTGGGCCACCTGGACTTTCAAGCGGGCGGCCAGGGCCTGGTCCAGGGCGCTTTGGGCCTCCTTGAGCTTGTTTTGGGCCAGCTCGTAATTGTTTCTGGCGTCATCCAGGGTTTTGGCGGAAGCCGCGCCGCTTGCGTGCAGGGCGGTGGCCCGTTCCAGGGACTGGCTTGCATCCTGGACGCCGACTTCGGCCTGGGCGACTATGGCCCTGGCCTGCTCAATGGCGATTTCTACCTGCTGGCTGGTCAGCGGCACAGAGTCCGCCGCCTGGCGGACCTGGGCCAGGGCCGCACTGTGGGCTCCCCGGGCCTGGCTCAGGCGGGCGGCTATTTCCCGGGTATCCAGTCTGGCCAGTTCCTGCCCCTTTTCCACAAAGCTGCCCTCTTCTACGGACAGTGAATCAATTCTGCCGGCTACTTTAAAGGAGGCCAGAACACTTTTAGCTTCAATTGTTCCTGTGGCGGTCAGGCTCTCCCGTTCTTCCTGAATAAGGGTCTGGTGCCTGTAATGATTCAGGAAAAGCAAAACCGCAAGGCCAATAATTGCCAAAAACAGGACTGAAATGACGGCTTTTTTACGATCGAGATCGGCAAAGGCTCCGGTTGCCATTTGTTGCATGCCTCCCTGGATTTAGATGCCCTTTTTAGGGCCGTTGGCGTGTAAGGGGATCACCCCTGTGTTTTGCTGAAGACCGGCGCAGCAAAAAAATCGAAGCTACTTTTCCAAATACTTTTCCAAATAATAGGACGCTTCCATGTGTTTTACTCATACCCGGGCAGCGCAAATCCCCTTGAAAAAAATCTGCCCAATGGTCTTATGCACGGGTTCCAGGGGTATTTTCCGGTTATAGCTGAGGTAATGAAGGGCTGAAATGGCTACCATCCCGAAAAGTGCGGAGGTGGTAATTTCCGGGTCCACTGAACTAAAGGAACCGTCCTGGATGCCCTCCTCAACCACATTGCGGATGACTTTGAGACACCCTGTCAGCATTTCCGCCAGAATTTCTCTCCTTTCACCGGCGCTGAAGAGCTCTTTTAAGAATAGAAAGACAAAATCCTTTTCTTGCTCAAAAAAGAGCAACTGCCCTTCGATAAGCATGCCGATTTTTTCCGGCGGAGGAGCGTTTGTTGCCACTACCCTGTCTAGCTTTTGTTTGAATAGAGAAACCCCCTCCCGGATGACGGCCAGGTAAAGTTCCTCTTTGTTTTCAAAGTGATAGTATAGGGTACCCTTGGCTACACCGATGGTCCGCGCTATTTCCTCAACGGTGGCCTTGTGGTAGCCCTTTCCGGCAAAAATTCCGGCAGCCGCTTCAAAAAGTGTCCGGCTGTCCCCCCGGTTACCTTTAAAAGCCTCCGAAAATGTGTCCCCCATGAGAATACCCCCAGTTTTTATACTGACCAGTCAGTTCTATTATAGAATATTCCATTACCGGCAGCAAGTAAAGAAAGGGTAAAATATTTATTCCTGCACCTTTCTGGATCTTCATTGATCATTTTTTAGGAAATACATTCTAAAGGGGTTCTTTTCCGGGCGAACGCATTTCTGTACTGCAGACGCATATACATCTAAAAGGAAGTCGGCTTATAAGGAGCTTTAAATCATTCCCAACAAGATTTCAAAACTGCTTCCAAGTTCCAATAACCGGGAGGTTGGGCAATGCAGGAGTACATCCAAAAACGCGTTCTGGATATTTGCTTCTATATCCTGGAAACCCAGGCCACAGTCCGGCAGGCTGCCCAGGTTTTCCAGGTCAGCAAAAGCACAGTACATAAGGATATGACTGAGCGTCTGCCATCCCTCAATAAGCAGCTTGCCCAGGAGGTAAAAACAATCCTGGAGTACAATAAAGCCGAGCGCCACCTCCGGGGCGGCGAAGCCACCCGGAGAAAATATAAAGAGCTGGCTTAAATTTCAAATTTAATAAAGGATTTTAGTGCTCCTGGTAGAAATATAACTTTTGCCGGGACGGGGACAAACCAGCCCAGCCGGTGTTTTTCCTGGTGCTTTATTAAGGAAGTGTACAGGCATATTTTTTTAATTCTGAAAGGGGACAAGCTTATGTTTGGCGGAAGCGACATCGGGGTCGACCTGGGTACGGCGAACGTCATGGTTTTTGTTAAAGGGAAGGGAATTATCCTGCAGGAACCTTCGGTCGTAGCCATGGAAAGGGAGAGCGGGCGCGTTATAGCAGTGGGTTCCGAAGCCCGCAGGATGCTGGGTCGCACACCCGGGAATATTGTTGCCATCCGGCCGCTGCGGGACGGGGTGATTGCGGATTACGACGTTACCGAGAAGATGCTCCGCTATTTCATAAGCAAGGCTGCCGGAGGCCGCAAGTTCTTTTTCCGGCCCCGGATCATGGTTTGTATTCCATCGAGTGTTACCGGCGTTGAGGAGCGCGCCGTACGGCAGGCCGCCATTCAGGCCGGAGCCAAGGAGGCGCACCTGATTGAGGAGCCCCTGGCGGCTGCCCTGGGCGCCGGTGTGGATATAACTCAGCCC
>JAKPTB010000162.1 GCA_029555205.1 Bacillota bacterium | reverse complement strand
CCGATAGCCGGATTGTTTGTTGAAAACCACTTTCTGCGATTGGATTCGCTTTTGCGGTTTCCTCCTTAATCCCAACCACCAACGACCAACTACCAACTACCAAAATTACATCCATCCACTGTTTAGTTTTCAAAGACCGTGGTTCTTGTTTGCCGGCGCCTTCCGGCGCGACATTTGTTATCTTATCATCTTTGCCGCTTTAACGTCAAGTAGTATTTTCTGGCTTTGTTGCCGCCTATAATTATAACCCTGACTTTCCATCTCCGGCAACGGCAAATTACAAAAAGCTACATTTAATGTGATCCCGGGTTTTCATGTTAGCATGAGCAGTCGCTCTTTGTCAAGGATGTCCCATAGCGCATAAAAACATAATCCGGACCGTTTTAAGCTAAAACAGCCCGGATAATTTGCTTTTTTTAAAGATTAAGACTTTTTGTAAAAATTAATCTACGAAGGCTTTACGGCATCTGTCTGTTACTGTCCGGAAAAATTTTTCACCCATATTTATATTTTATTCCCGGGGCTTCATCAAGGGGAAAAGCAGGACATCGCGAATGGAAGCAGAGTCCGTCAGCAGCATAATCAGCCTGTCGATGCCGATTCCCAGGCCGCCGGCCGGGGGCATCCCGTATTCCAGGGCGTTGATGTAGTCTTCATCCATCATGTGCGCTTCATCATCGCCGGCTTTCCTCTTCTCCGCCTGCTTTAAAAAACGCCCCTTCTGGTCGATGGGATCGTTCAGTTCGGAAAAAGCGTTGGCCATCTCCCGGCCGTAAATAAAGAGCTCGAAGCGGTAAGTCAGATCGGGATCTTCCGACTTGCGCTTGGCCAGCGGGGAGATTTCAACGGGGTAGTCCATGACAAAAGTGGGCTGAATCAGCCTGGGTTCCACCTGCTCCTCAAATACCTTGTTCAATATACTGCCCCGGTTGTCGGAGGGTTCCAGCTCCAGCCCCAGGCCGGACTGTTTGACCGCCCGGCGTGCTTCATCATCAGTTTTAATTTTGCTGAAATCAAGACCGGTATACAGTTTAACGGCTTCCAGCATGGGGATCCTTGTCCACCCCGGAGAGAGGTCAATTGGGGTACCCTGGTATTCAATCCTGTAAGTCCCCAGAACCCTGAAAGCCAGGTGGGAAATTAGTTCCTCCGTCAGGTCCATCATATCGTAATAGTCCGCGTAGGCCTGGTACAGCTCCAGCATGGTGAATTCAGGGTTATGCCGGGTGGAGATACCCTCATTCCTGAAGTTACGGTTAATCTCGTAAACTTTTTCAAAGCCGCCGACTAAAAGCCTTTTTAAATATAGTTCCGGCGCAATTCGCAGATACAGGTTGATATCCAGGGCGTTGTGGTGGGTGATAAAGGGCCTGGCCACGGCACCTCCGGCGATGGTCTGCATCATGGGCGTTTCTACTTCTAAAAATCCCCTGTTGTCCAGGAAATTGCGGGTTTCCCGGATAATTTTGCTCCGGGTCTCAAAAACCTCCCGGACTTCCGGGTTGACAATCAGGTCAAGGTAGCGCTGCCGGTAACGCAGGTCCACATCTTTCAGGCCGTGCCACTTTTCCGGCAGGGGCCGCAGCGACTTGGCCAGGACAACAAATTGCTCAACGGATACGGTGATTTCCCCCATCCGGGTTTTAAAAACATTGCCCTTAACCCCGATGATGTCGCCCAGATCCAGTTTGCCGAAGAGTTCGTAGGCGTCTTTCCCCACATCGTTGGAACGCACGTAAATCTGGACTCTGCCGCTGGCGTCCTGGATGTGGGCAAAGGAAGCCTTGCCCATGCCGCGCTTTGAAATTATCCTGCCGGCAATGGTTACCGGTTTGTTTTCCAGTTCCTCAAAACGGTCTAAAATATCACGGGCCGAGTGTGTCCGCTCAAAACGGCCGCCGTAGGGCTCGATCCCCTTCTCCCGCATTTCGTTGAGTTTTTCCCTGCGTACCCGCATCAGCTCATTGAGATCTTCCTCTGCCTGCAGGGCCGGCGCACCGGCCCTGTTAACTTCCCGGGCTTTATGTTCTGACATTTAATATGTGACCTTCTTTCTCTAGCGCAATATATCTAAGATCTGGTATTTCAACTGCCCGGCCGGAACGCTGACCTCGACAACATTACCCTTGGTCATCCCTAAAATAGCCTTGCCCACCGGGGATTCGTTGGATATTTTATTAGCTCCCGGGTCGGCTTCCACCGAACCCACTATTGTATATTCAAACTGATCTCCGTACTCAAGATCCTTGAGCAGTACCGTTGAGCCGATGGATACCACATCGGTAGCAATGCTCTCGTCGTCAATTATTCTGGCGTTGCGCAGCATTTTTTCCAGAGTCAGGATCCGGCCTTCTATAAATGCCTGCTCGTTTTTGGCATCCTCATACTCGGAGTTTTCACTGATATCGCCGAAACCGATGGCCTGCTTAATCCGCTCGGCAACCTCTCTCCTTTTTACGGTTTTGAGCTCCTCCAGCTCTTCCTCCAGCATTTTCAGACCATCTACGGTCAGGATTACTTCCTTTTCTTTCATGCACACAATCTCCTTATCCCCTGTATTAAAAGTTACAAAACAATATATGTCTTATGTCTAAGATTATGATTATTCTGCGGCTTTCCAAAAAGCCCTAAACTACACTTAAAGCACTGCAAAAACATAATTTTTTGCAGTGCTTGTATAATGCAGCGCATTATGCCCGTACATCAATGTCTACAAAATTGAAAAATTTTAAACCAGGTATATAATGGGATAACCGTACGCTTGCAAGGCGCCGCTTTTCCTAAACATTATAAGAAGACGGCCCTGCTTTGTCAAGGCCATCCAGCTCCCTTTTATTTAATTTGACAGGGCCGGGCAATTTTCTGCTCAGAAGCCCGGGATCTAATTCCGGCAATCTCCTTTTCCGTCATGGCCTTACCGAAACTCCGGAAGCCGCTCAGTTTAAATCCGTGTTTTTTAGCAAGCTGAGCAATCTCCTCCACCTGTTCCACTGTTAGTTCCCGTCCCAGGGTATAGCTCTCATAGCGCTGCTCCAGGGCCAGCACCATGGTTTCAGCCATACAGGCATAGGCCGTTCGGGGGGGGAATCCGAAATTAAGATTGAACTCCACGTCCCCGGGAACCTCCACCACACCGCCTTCGATCACCAGGACATCATCCCGCACCTCGGCTACCCGCCTGGATACGTCCCGGGGACGGGCTACATCGCAGACAACAGCGCCGCTCTTTAAGTCCTCCGGCTCGATAACTGTGTCTATGGAACTGGTTACGGTGATTACCACGTCAGCTGTTTGCAGGGCCTTCTTGCTGCCGGAGGTGACTTTTACAGCAAGTCCGGTGTCGTAAAGAATTTTAACGGCCAGTTCCTCCAGCTTGCGCTCATTTCGGGCCACAAGCGTTATCCTGCGCGCTTCCCTGGCCAGCACCAGGGCGCAGACCCGCCCGATGGCGCCGGTGGCTCCCATGATCACAAGGGAAGCATCCTTCAGATCATGCCCCATGACCCTGGCCGCTTCCCGGGTCGCTTCGATGGCCGTGGCAACGGTATAGCTGTTCCCTGTTGTGACCGGGATCTTCAGGCGGCTGGCAACTGTGATCCCGGCATCCCCCACCACCTTGGTGAAAGCGCCCAGGCCTAAAATTCTGGCCCCCAGTTTTTCAGCCACACGGCCTCCCTGGATTATTTTGTTGAGAACGTATTCCTGGGGAAGGCTCATCAACAGCCGGACTGTCAGGGGACAGGCGATAAACCAGCCCTCGGCCTCCCCATAGGGAGAGCGAATCCCGGTTATGTGGGATACCTTCATGGGAGGAAGCAGGGAGAAGGCTTTTTCAATAGCCCGGTCGGGTACAAACCGGGCAAACTTAAACTTCCTGGCGATGTCGCCGGCATGCATGGGGTGGATCATAAAGGCAAAATTTTGCAATAGCTACATCCTCCTATTCTTTAATCGCCCGGATTAATTCGATGATTTTTCCGGTATCTACATACTTGTCTTCCTGAATGGGCGACTCCCCGATCTCAAACCCCACCACATCCTTGTCAAGCACCGCTTCAAAAATTTTAATCCGCTTGTTTGAGCCGATGATAACAATATGGTCAAAGGAATGGGCTTTGGCGATCATTTCCATGATGGAATCGAAAAGGTCGATACCACTTTTTTGTTTGATAAATTCCCAGCGCTCATTTTCCGACATCAAAAAGATAAAGTCCACACCTTCGCGCTCCAAAGCCTGCTGGACTTCTTCTTTATTCAGAACCGGAAAGCCGACCACGGCCAGCCTGCGCCCTTTCCTGATTTCCCCCAGGCTTTCCAGGCGGCAGACGAGGGTCCTGTCCACGCCCAGACGGGAGGCGACTTCGGTCTGAGACAGTCCCTTTGCCCTGAGGCCGAGGATCTCGTTGATAACATTGTTAAGCTTGCGCCTGCTGATAATTTTTTCACCAAGCCTGATTAAATCCAAGTATTCCTCCGCCCCTTACAATGGTATTTATGATGAAAATATCTATTTTAAGGTAGTTGCCGGTGTTTTTAATAAGTTGCCCGGTTTTTCTCAAAGTATGTGCACATCATTGTGTACATACCAATATTAGCAAAAAAAGAAGCCCTTTTTCAAGAGCTTTAAAGATTTTTATCCGGCACACAAGCTCAGGCGTCCTCAAAACAGGACACCTGCGGCGACCGGAGGGCGGCAGAGGATATAGCAGAAGATATATTTGAGCAGAATATTTGTACAGGATTTGCACAGGATATTTGAGCAGGATCCTACACAGGATTGGCGCAGTATATGAGCAGAATATCTGCCCGGAATTTGCAAAGGATATTTTTATTTGCATAAGGTTTTATGCACCAGACTCGCCGGAGAGAAACAAGGTCAAAATATCTTTAATTTCTTCCTGGGATTGGGCCCTGTTGATTGTTTCCCTGAGGCGGGCCGAATTCCTCAAACCCCGGGTATACCAGGCGGCGTGTTTGCGCATCTCCCGGACCGCCACGTTTTCCCCTTTAAACCGGACCAGCAGGTCGAAATGTCTCAGAGCTGTGGCGATTCTTTCACCGTTGGTGGGGCCGGGAAGGAGTTCACCGGTTTTCAGGTAATGCACGGTCCGGCTAAAGATCCAGGGGTTGCCCAGGGCTGCCCGCCCGATCATGACGCCGTCACAGCCCGTCTGCCGGAGCATTTCCCGGGCGTCGGCGGGAGTCCGGATATCCCCGTTGCCGATAACCGGTACGCTGACGGCTCTTTTAACTGCGGCGATGATCTCCCAGTCGGCCCTGCCGCTATAAAACTGGTCGCGGGTACGGCCGTGCACGGTGACCGCGGCCGCGCCGGCGGCGGTCACAAGCTGCGCCAACTCTACAGCGTTGACCGTATCCTCACTCCAGCCCTTGCGCATTTTTACGGTCACGGGGACCCTGACCCGGCTGACCACCGCAGCTACCAGGGCAGCGGCCTTTTCAGGGTCCCGCATCAAGGCCGAGCCCTCGTTGTTTTTTACAATTTTAGGTGTGGGACAGCCCATATTGATGTCAATTATGGCAGCCCCCCGGCTTTCCACAATTTCAGCAGCCCTGGCCATGTATTCACTGCAGGATCCGAAGATCTGCACACTGACCGGGCCGGTTTCTCCTGAGATATCCAGCAGGCTGCAGGTCTTAGGGTTGCCGTACAAAAGAGCCTGGTCGCTCACCATTTCAGTGCAGACCAGGCCGCAGCCGGCCTCCTTTGCCAGGATGCGGCAGGCTTTGTCGGTGACGCCGGCCATGGGCGCGGCTATCACCTGGTTTTCCAGCTGTACGGGGCCGATTCTCAACGCTGCTTATTCCTTTCGTAAATAAGCCTCAGGCCGGTCAGGGTCAGTAAGGGTTCAACCCGCTCAATAACCGAGCTTTCCTGGGCGATCAGCCTGGCCAGGCCACCGGTGGCGATGACCTTAGTGTCTTCACCCAGTTCCTTTTTCATGCGCCTGACGATCTCATCGACCTGTCCCACAAAACCGTAAAAAATACCGGCCTGCATACTGCTGACCGTATTCCTCCCGATGATCCCGGCGGGCTTGACCAGTTCCACCCTGGGCAACTTGGCCGCCCGGGCAAACAGGGCTTCCGTGGAGATGCCGATACCCGGCGCTATGGCCCCGCCCAGGTATTCCCCAGCGGCGCTGATGGCGCAAAAAGTCGTGGCCGTCCCGAAATCCACAATAATCAGCGGGCCCCCGAAGAGCTCCAGGCCGGCTATGGCATTGACAATGCGGTCGGCGCCCACTTCCCTGGGGTTTTCATATTTGATTGGAAGCCCTGTTTTGATCCCGGGACCCACCATGATCGGGGTGACATTAAAGTATTTCTGGCACGCTTTATCCAGGGTATAGGTAAGCGGCGGCACCACCGTAGAAATAACCACCGCCTTGATCGACTTCATTTCCAGCTTGGAGGTGTCAAACAAATTTTTTAGAGTAATCCCGTACTCATCGGAGGTACGACTGGGGCATGTGGAGAGCCGCCAGTGCGCCACCAGTTCTTTATCCCGGAATACTCCCAGAACTATATTGGTATTACCTACATCAAAAACCAGAACCACAGGCGTCCCTGCTTTCCTTCTTTTTCTTTTATTCTGGACAACTTATCTTAACAACTAATTTTAACAGAGACCCTGGCGGCAGGGCAAGCAAAAATGAGGCTACATGTTGAAGAAAAGCAGGCTGAATTTGCGGACCCTGAATCCATGAACAAAGGAGAACCTTATAATTGCCCGGCTGCCCTTTGAGCATAATAACGGATGAGAATATCGGCCACCTCTTTGCGGGTAAATTCTTCCGGGGGTGTCAGCCCGGCCGCCAGCATCTCCCGGACCCTGGTGCCGCTCAGAATAACATGGCTGGCCTGAGTGTGGGGGCAGGTTTTAGCGCTGGCCATGCCGCGGCATTCCCTGCAGTAAAAGGAATGCTCAAAAAAGAGCGGGGTAATTCCCAGTTCCTCCGGCTCAAACTCCTCGAAAATTAACTGGGCCTCATAGGTGCCGTAATAATTCCCCACACCCGCATGGTCCCTCCCGACGATAAAGTGGGTGGCGCCGTAGTTTTTCCGGACAAGGGCATGGAAAATGGCCTCCCTCGGCCCTGCGTAGCGCATGGCTGCCGGGAAAGCAGAGATAAAGGTCCTCTCCGCCGGGTAATAGAGAGCCAGCAGGGTACGATAACACTCCAGCCTGACCGCTGCCGGAATGTCGTCGCCCTTTGTTTCCCCCACCAGGGGGTTGATAAAAAGCCCGTCGCAGATTTCCAGGGCGCACTTCTGGAGGTACTCGTGGGCTCTGTGGATGGGGTTGCGGGTTTGAAAGGCGACGATCCGCTTCCAGCCCCTTTCCTGGAAAATACGCCTGGTTTCGGCCGGATCCAGGAACATTTCGGGAAATTGCCGTACCCTCCTTTTGTTAAGCAGGGTGATTTCCCCGCCCACCAGATACGGGCCCCGCTGAAAAACCCGCTTTACTCCCGGGTGGGCCCTGTCCATGGTCCTGTAGACATTTAAGGCTTCCCGTTCCCTGGAATATTCGAAAACCTCCTCCACCTGAAGCAGCCCCAAAAGCTCTTTCTCCCCGCTGTAGAGCGCGGCCGGACTACCCTGTTCCAGTTTATCTGCTTCCCGCGGGGTAACGTCCAGAACCACGGGGATGCTCCAGACCGTGTTATCTGCCAGACGCATCCGGCTGACAACGCTTTCGTAATCCTCTCTCTTCATGAAACCCCGGAGCGGGCTGAAGGCGCCGTTGGCAATCAGTTCCAGGTCCGAGATTTCCCAGTCATCCAGGATCAGGCCGGGCAGGGAGCCGGCCGCGGCCAGGGCCTCTTCCCGTTCCGGCCCTGTCAACATGCGATTAACCAGTGTTCCGCCGTGCGGTTTTAGACTCAAGATTAATTCACTCCAGTCCCCTTCTGCCAGGCCCGGGCCTTATTCAGGCAAGAGCTACCGTACCGATGAAAAGCCCGGGCAGACTGACTGCCTGCTTTGCTCAGGCCCTGTTCAGGCCCCAGCGCTGCCTGATTGAGCATTCAACTTTACCGAATATAAATTTGTCGATAATCAGTCCGATGATGATAATTATAATCATGACTCCAACGACCTGATTCATGTCGTGCAGGTCCCTGCCAAGGGTGAGGATATAGCCCAGGCCGTCCTTGGGCGACAACAGCTCCCCGGCCATTAAAGCCCGCCAGGCAAAGGACCAGCCCTGCTTCATACCTGTGATGATGGTGGGGAAGGCTGCGGGAATAATCACCGAGGTATAAGCCTTAATCCCCTTCGCGCCCATTGTCCTGGCAACCCTCATATAAATGGGGGGCACGTTCTTGACTCCTCCCAGGGTAGCCATGCTTACGGAAAAGGTAGAACCCACCGCCACCACAAAGATTATGGAGTCCTCGCCAATGCCGAACCAGAGTATGGCCAGGGGAAGCCAGCAGATGCTGGGCAGGGTCTGCAAGCCCAGCAGGAGCGGGCTTAAGACCTCATCCAGAAATTTAGAGGCGACAATTAAGAGTCCCAGGGAAAGCCCCAAAACCAGTGATATGCTGTAGCCCAGGATGACCCTTTTCATACTTGCGCCAATGGCAATGATAAAACTGCGGTCCTGAAAACCTTCCAGCACATTTTGAAAAACACCCAGGGGAGAGGGGAAAAGAAAATCAGGCCAGATGCCGGTCCTAAATATTCCCTCCCACATTGCTATCAGGACTAAGTAGAAAAGCACTTTTTTGAAGAGACCAGCCGCTGTCATACTCTGACCTGGCAACCTTTTCCACCTCCTCCTTCAGCTCCTTCATGATCTGGTTGACAATCCGGATCAGGCCGGCATGTTCTGGTGCCCTGGGCCTGGCCAGATTAACCCGGTACTCTTTTTTTATTCTACCCGGGTCGGCCGCCATCACGATAACCCTGTCCGCAAGCAGGACGGCTTCTTCGACATTATGGGTAACAAAGATGATGGTTTTTTTGGTGGCGCACCAGATTTGCTGGAGTTCAGTGTGCAGGATTCTCCTGGTCTGGCTGTCCAGGGCTGCAAAGGGTTCATCCATGAGCAGAATATCGGAATTCATGGCCAGCGCCCTGGACAGGGCCACCCGCTGGCGCATGCCGCCGGATAATTCGTGGGTGAAGTGATGGGCAAAGCGGGTCAGATGGACCATTTTTAAATAATGCATAGCCCTTTCCCGTCTTTCTTTTTTGGACACTCCGGCAATCTTCATTCCGTATTCCACATTATCGATGACCCTCAGCCAGGGGAAGAGGGCCGGTTCCTGAAACATGACAATCCGGTCCGGCCCGGCCCCTGTTATTTCCCTGCCTTCCTTGTAGACCTTGCCGCTGCTGGCCTTTTCCAGGCCGGCAATAATATTGAGAACTGTCGTCTTACCACAGCCTGACGGGCCCACCAGCGAGAGGAATTCTCCTCTGGCAACGGTTAAATTGACGTTTTCCAGGGCTTTGATATTTCCGTTATTGGTGCTGAAGATCTTTCCCGCGCCTTTGAGTTTTAACATCTCTCCACTCCCTTTAGTCAGGCTTCGTTTTTCAATTTCCACCGTCAGGGCCCTGTTTAAGCGGCGGCGCCGGCACCCCCTCAACCGGCAGGCCGGCTGTAACAACAATGCGGCACCGATCCTTAACCAGCGGCCGGCTTAGCACGCCGGCGCTTTAGCCTACTGCACCGGCGGCAGCCCCTTTGCCTGGAGCACCTGGTTTAAAAGATCCGTGTTGACGAGATTGGTGAGATCGGGCTGCTCCTTGAGATAGCCATAATCAAAGGAGAGTTTTCCAAATTCTTTAATGGAATCCGTCTCGGGGTCGTATGTTATGACAAGCCGCTCAAAGGCACTGTCCAGGACATCTTCAGGGATTTTTTCCCTGGTCAGTTTCTCGATCTGGTTGTTGATGGCGGCTTTCCCGCCTTCCTGATCATGATTAATCCGCTCCGTCAGTTCAACGTGGGCCTCCAGCCATTTCTTGACCAGCCCGGGCTGTTCCCGCAGTGCTTTGTTGCTGGCGATGACGAGGGCAGTGGTGTATTTACCGTCCCGCCAGACCTCGCCGGCATCAAGGACAACTTCAGCCCCGGCCTGCTTGACGATGATTGAACCCCATGGTTCGGGAACAAGGGCCGCATCCAGTTCACCCTTGACAATCAGCGTTAAAATGTCCGGGTTCGCCACCGGAATAATATTAACAGTCCCCCCTTTGGAACTATCCTGCAGGTTCTCCCGGTCCAGCAGGTACCTGAGGGAAATATCCTGGGTATTGCCCAGCTGCGGGATGGCCACCCTTTTACCGTCAAGGTCCTTGACGCTCTTTATACCGGCGCCGGGCCGGGCCACAAGCACGGCCCCTGCGTCGGACGCCCCGGCAATAATACTTAGCTCACCCCTGGACTTGACAAAGCCGTTGATGGCCGGAACCGGGCCGATATAACCGATGTCAATTTCACCGGCCAGGAGGGCTTCAATTTCCGAGGGACCCGCGTTGAAGGTGTACTCTTTAATTTTAATTTCTTCCCCCAGGGCTTTCTGGAAAGTTCCGTCACTGAATCCCACCAGGGCCTGGGCGTGGGTTAAATTCGGGAAATACCCCACTTTTAAGACTTTATCCGGCTCATCTTCCGCCTTCTTGCCGCATCCGGCCAGCGTCACCAGCAGGGCCGCAACCACAAGGATTGCGATAACAAGCCGGCAGTTACCGCTAATTCTCATGCTTTCATCTCCTCGAATTAAAAATCTGTTGAAAATGTCAAAGGGTAAGACATCTTCAAATTAAGGGCTATGAAAATACCGCTTTGCAATACTGCCGGCATAATCCAGCAAATTTGCATACTTATGCTTATAATTGGAGTTGATGCTTAATAATAACTAAAACATAACTAAGACCAGGCAGCGATTACTAATATATGATCTAAATGTATTTATTACCTTTTAATTGCCGATAAACTTCACCTCTTTTTAGCCAGGCAGTATCAATACCATACTACGTACACTGGATGCAAAATGTACCTTGAACTATACAAAATGTACCTTGAACTGGATCTGGGAATTATAGTAAATAATGCGCAAACACCAGACAATATTGCCTGGTGTTTGCAATAAATGCAATATATGGATTGCTAAATGAGATAATATGCGCAATGAAATAATCTGCGAAATGAATTGATATACGTAATGAATTAATATTAAGAAACTTTTCGTTAAAACTTAATGACCCATTGCTCCCCGGCAACGTGTTACACAGGGGCTGGACCTTCCAGGTGGAGCCCGGCAAACAAGGCCCTGCAGGGTTTCAGGCAGTTTTTCGCTGCGGATTTTAGAGCCTGGCTATAGCCGGCAGAAATTTTCCTCCGCGGATTTAGATCCTGGCTGTACCCGGCAGCAGTTTTCCCCTTGCAGGGCTTCAGGCCGGTTTTTTTCCGCTGCGACCGTCGCCCAGGCCGGAAGCCCAAAGACGCCTGTAAACCGCCCTGGCCAGCGCTGCCGCAGCCGCCGCCTTAACCAGATCAAGAACTATAAAGGGAGTAAAGCCGATGGCCAGCAACTGTCCCAGGGAGACGGTCCGGCCCAGATAAAAGGTTAGAATAAGGTAAAGGTAGGGAAGCCCGATCAGATCATACACGGCCACACCGGCCGCCATAGCCAGAAAATACGGGAGAAAACCTCCCTGCTGCCTATTTTTAAGCAACAGCCCCACCACATAGGCGCAGCCTACAAATCCCACCAGAAAACCGAAGGTGGGTTGAAGCACGTAGGCAGGCCCGCCAAAGGGAGGCGTGGCAAAGACCGGAACCCCCACCAGACCCAGCAGGATATAAACCACCATACTCATTGCCCCTAGCCTGGGGCCCAGCAGGCCGCCCGCCAGCATGGCCATAAAAGGAATCAGGCTGAAAGGGACTACGCTCCCGCCGTAGCGCGCCACCATGGCCGCCACAACGTTCAAGGCTGCAAAGACCGCTACCAGGGTAATATCCCGGGCAGAAAACCTGCTCATTTAACCAACCCCCCGTACCGGGTACCGGGTACCCGGGTTTTTTGTTTACCGGGTAGCCGGTTTCTAAATTCTTATTAGATTATTAATTATTGGATTTGCTATTCGTAGCTATTGGTAGCTATGCGTAGCTATTCGAAACTATTTGTAAACCTCTTGCAATCAATATGGTTTACATTAATGACACAAAAAATCTTAGATCATCCGCAGGGAAACCTCCCCGGAAACAAACCTCTGCAAATCTCCCTCCGGTAGCCGCAAAAGCAGCGCGCCGTCATTGTCAACATCCTCGGCCCAGCCGTCCCAGGCTTGATCCAGGGTCTGGATGCGCACCGGGCAGTTCAGGGATACGGACATCTCCTTCCAGGCAGCCCGCACCGGTTCAAAGCCCTGCTCCAGCCAAAGGCCGTACCAGTGTTCAAAGGATTCCAGGGATGCCTGTAAAAGCCTGACCCTGGACACTGTTTTACCGGTTTCCAGCTTCAGCGAGGTGGCCTTGTCCCGTACATCTTCAGGAAAATCCCCCAGGTCCTGGTTGGCGTTGATGCCTATGCCCACCACCAGGTGGCCAATCCGGTCAATCTCCGCGCTCAGCTCGGCCAGGATGCCGCAGACTTTCCTGCCGTCAACCAGGAGATCATTGGGCCACTTGATCCCGGCCCCGACCCCGGTTTCCAGGCGGATGGCAGAGGCCAGGGCTACCGCCGCAAGCATGGTAACCTGGGAAACCCGGGATGGGCTTACGGGGGGATACAAAAGCAGGGTAAAGATGATGCCTTTAAATCTGGGAGAGTACCACTGCCTGCCCAGCCGTCCCTTGCCGCCCGTCTGCTCCTCGGCCACCACCAGCAGGCCTTCCCCGGCGCCTTTAGCAGCCCACTCCCTGGCCACATCGTTGGTGGAGCCCACTTCTTCATAATAGTCGATATCCCGGCCCAGGACGCGGGTAGCTAAACCGTCCAGGACTTCCACCGGGTAAAGCCGGTCCGGAATAGCGGTCAGCCTGTAGCCTGACCGGGGCCGGGCTTCAATAACATAACCCTCTTCCCTCAGGATTTGAATATGCTTCCATACGGCAGTCCTGGTTACTTTAAGGCTCCCGCAGATTTCTTCCCCGGAAAGGTATTCGGGCCTGCTGTTTTTCAGCAACCTTAGAATTGACTCTTTCAGCAGGTTCACCTCGTTATAAGTGATAAGTGATAAGTAGAGGAAGTGCAAAAAAGCTGATCATCTAAAATTTCTTGAAAGTAAGCGGCATAACCCCGTATTTTCATTGTAAGCTAATGATGGAGTTTTCGTCAACTGAATTTTTAGTCAAGGTTAACATTCATTATAAATAATTTGCTATTAAATGATTTGTTGCTTTTTAACACATAATATTTATATAATTTATTTATATTTTTTATTTGTATTTTTTCTATTCCATTACTTTAGATTCTTTTGGTCTCCTTGATATCCAGGCTGATGTCCAGGGACTTTACAGAATGGGTGAGCGCTCCCACTGAGATCAGGTCCACTCCCGTAGATGCTACAGCCCGGATAGCCTCCTCCTCGATCCCGCCTGAAGCCTCCAGCAAGGCCCGGCCGGCAACCAGCTCCACGGCCTCCCGCATGGCCGGGATATCCATGTTATCCAGCATGATAATGTCGGCGCCGGCTTCCAGTGCTTCTTCGACTCCGGCCAGATCCTCAACCTCCACCTCGATCCTGACCGTATGAGGGCATCCCCGCCTGGCCGCTTCAACAGCCTTTTTGATCCCGCCGGCCATCTTGATATGGTTGTCCTTGATCAGCACGCCATCATCCAGCCCAAAGCGGTGGTTATGTCCGCCCCCCGCCCTGACCGCGTATTTTTCGAGCAGCCGCAGGCCCGGGGTGGTTTTGCGCGTATCAACAATGAGGGCTTTTTCACCTGAAACCATTTCAACCAGGCGGGCGGTCCTGGTGGCAATGCCTGACAGATGGCGCAGGAAGTTGAGCGCAAGCCGTTCGCCGGTCAAAATGACCCGGGCTTTACCGGTAATTTCAGCCAGAACCCGGCCCCGTTCCACATGGTCGCCGTCCCTGGCCAGGGGGCGAAACTCAATGGAAGGGTCCAGCCGGCGGAAAACCATTTCCGCCAGGGGCAGGCCGGCTACCACACCAGCTTCTTTGGCCAGAATATAACCGGTGGAGACGGCGTCCGCCGGCACGGTGCTGTTGGTGGTCAGGTCACCGGCGCCGAGATCTTCCCTTAGACAGCGGTCTATCAGTTTCTGGAGTTCGATCATGTTCAGTTCCACGTGTTTACTCCTTTGTTGAGTTGTATTAGTGCTAAAAAACCAAGTTTCAAAAGATCAGTTTTTATAGAAGGATCAGTTTAAAAGAAAGATAAGCTTTTAAAGATCGTACTTTTGTTTTAAGAACTGTACTGTAAAGTCTTCCAGGGATATTTTCCGGGGGTCGAAACCGTCCACCAGGGCCTGGGCAAACTCCCGGTCGAAGATATAAATCCCTTCACCCACGTCCCGGGCGATCCCTTTCCGTACATTCAGGTAGCGGGCAAACCCTTCCACCAGGTTCTCCTCAACCCAGCCTTCCCAGGTATAAGGGACTTCTTCATTGAACATTTTCATAAGTTTTTCGTCTTTTTTGAGCTTGCCGGCCAGATATTTAAAAGACATACTCCCTGTAAAGGTGCGGAAAAAAGGATGGCTCATTTCGTGGAAAGGCGTGGCCCAAATTTTTTCCGGCGTGGCGTTCCACTGGATAGTGGTCAGCGAGACCTTATCCCGGTAAAAGCCTGAAGCCCCGATAATCCTCATATTGAGCAGCAGTTCGATAGCTTCTGGTTTTTCCTTCAAGGTAATGCCCGTTTCCTTCTCCAGAAAACTTACAATATCAAATTCTTTCTCCACCAGAGCGTTTATTGCCAGGGCCTTTCGTTCAAGAAGCGGCCGGATCTGCTGATAATGGGGCAGCGCGTAATTGGAGCCGTACCAGGAGTAAAAGTCGACGAGGGTGTTGCGCATTTTTCCAAAAAAACGATCTTCATGGATAAAGGCTATAACCTCGTCCAAACCGGCCTCCTGCCTGCCATTCTGGATCAGCTGTTCGGTCATAGGGTGATGGTGGTATTCCGTCATAATCTCACGCAGCTGGGCGCGGCGGTGCTCGTCCCAGCTGTTGTAGGTACTATAGAGCCAGTTATAGTGCGTCGCGTAATCTTCATCCACTGCCGCCAGGTCGCGCAGCGTCTCCCACATCCCGGGGTCTTTTACGTTGGCCCGGTATATCTCTTCCGAAGACTCAAACAGGAAGATACAAAAATCTTCAGGCTTTATAACCAGAGCTCTTTCCCTTTCCCCTTCATTCTGAGACGTCATCCAAAGTGAACAACCAGTCAAAAAAAGCAGGACCATTGCTAAACAACAAAGAGAATATCCCCAGGACTTCGCTCTTTCTCTTATCAAACCTAATCACCCGCTCTCCGGTGTAAGCTCCCTTTCAACCCCGGCCTTTAACAATAATCTGGTTCATCTTTTTTGTAATGTTTCATTTGCTTCAGATGAAACAAACTACTGGCTTACATCCCGGTTAATATGGTATTAATCCACCAGCGCAAAAACCATTATAAAGAAACTGGAATATATATGCTTAATAATGTGCATCTTTACCTGTGCAGCCGAAATCCAGAAGCGGTTTATAGAAGTTTATAGAATATATATTATTTAAAATACTTCTTTGCCGGAATTGGTTTTATAGAATTGCTTACATTACTGTTAATATTATACAAATTTTTCCGATGACAGTATACCCCTGGTATTTGTCTTTTGTCAATGGCGGCACTTTTTAACTTCGCCCGTCCAGATAAACCCGGGCCACAAAAGCCCGGGTTCCGGTCTCTATGTTGTATTTTCAGACTGTTTTAAAGCACCAAAGGTTGCAGATGTTTTTCCATACTATAGATCCACAAATCCGGTCAAATTATTCCAGATCAAATTAAATTAATAAAAACGGTGCCATTAATATTTAACCTTATTTTACCTTTTAGCTTTTGCCTAATTTGTTCAAATTTCTCATTTCAGCATTTTTCTATTATAATACCCTTAATTACTGATACACAAAGGGTGCAACCTCCAGCAGATCCAGAATATTTACTGCATTATCTTTGTTTACGTCAGCTTTCCTTGAGTCGGAATCCGACACAGGACCAAGCCTGGACGCTATGAAGAGAAGGTCCTCAACATTCACCTGGTCATCGCCGTTGACGTCGCCCGACTTGACGGTGGTGAAGCTAAAGGTGTAGGTGTTTTTTAACAGATTGCAGTTGAGATCTTTCACCGCGCCTTTGGGTATTGTAACTGTATACAGAGTCCCATTAGCAAGCTTGGAAGAAGGGCGGATTGTGATTGCCTGATAGCCCAAACTGACCGAAATATTAACGTTTTCTTCGCCTGCTTTAAGCGTGATGCTGTTAAATGTATCACCTCTATCAATGGATTCATTGAAGTTTACTTTGATGATCTTGTCCACCGGAACAAGGGTACTATTATTGACGGGGTCTGTACTCGCAACCACCGGCGGCGATGTATCCCCTCCTCAGCCCGCGGCTGCTATCCCGCCCGAAGGCGCAGTAATCAGAAAAAGACAAAGGATCAATGAAAAACATGCTAACAAAACCCTGTGTGCCAAATGGGTAATCATCCCGGGCTACCTCCGTTCGACTTTTCTTAAAGTATTATACTTTTTATTTACAAATCCTTTCTGCTTTGCTTTCCGGGGAAACAGCGGGACAAGGGACCTATCCCCCTGTCCCGCCCGTGTCCTACCTGTTCAGTCTCACTGGTTCAGGTAACGGGAAATCATGGCGCAGGCTTCGGCCCGGGTGGCGCTTTTTTTAGGGCCGAAGGTACCATCGGGATAGCCGCTGATCAAGCCTCCCCGGACCGCTTCAACAACATAGCCCTTGGCCCAGGGGGCAATCTCCCGGTCGTCCGCAAATTCCGTTTTGGGATCTACAATGGCCTGGACCGCTGCCTCCCGCTGCAGGCCGCGCACCAGAATTACGGCCATCTGCTCCCTGGTAATCCTTTCGTTGGGCAGAAATTCACCGGTTTCCATACCTGTCACCAGGCCGGCGCCGGCCGCGGCCTCTACGTATCCGTAGTACCAGTCACCCGGTTTGACGTCAGCAAAGGAAGGCTTTGCCGGCTTCACCTCGGCCAGGCCTGTTGCCCCGGCTATAAGTTTGGTAAACTCAGCCCTGGTTATGCTTTTTTCAGGGCTGAAGGTACCATCGGGATAGCCGCTGATTATTCCTTTCCGGCAGATTTCCCGGACCACGCCATAGGCCCAGTGGGAAGAGGGCAGGTCGGAAAACGTGCAATCGTCCCGGCCCTCAGGTATATCCCCGCCGTCAACCGGCGGTGCAACGGGCCGGGCGGCGGCTGCTTTGGTGGTAAAACTCCAGCTGATAGCCCGGTTTTTTGTGCTGCCGCTTTTATATGCTACCGTACCTTCAGGTACGTAAACGGTGTAGGTGGTTTCGTCCTTAAAGGTACTGTGAGTTATAAGCAGTGTTTTACCGTCAACGGTTGCTTTAACATCCTCAACCTTTTTACCGGTGCTGTCGTTAATATACACCTTGTCCAGTTGTAATGCTCTGATTTCCCTGTTAAAAGTAAGCTTCACCACGGCAGCCGGGTCCACAGCTTTGGCGTCCCTGGCAGGCTCGTAGACAACAACTGTTAAATCTACCGAGGAGGAACCTCCCCCTCCACCTCCGCCGCTGCTTCACGGGGAGCAGTCGTCACCGCCGCCGCCTCCGCCGCCGCTGGATTTGGTTTTAAAGGTCCAGCTTGCAGGATCGTTCAATAGGCCGGTTTCGCTTTGAACGGCGCCGCCGGGAATGCTGACCTTGTAATCTTTGCCGCTGTCCAGGTCAGGGTGGCTTATCTCCAAAACCCGCCCGGAAAGGGCTGCGCTGACACCGATCAGGGCCGCGCCATCACTTTCAATTTTAACTCCCGATAAATCGACTTCCGTTACATCCATATTGAATGTGGCGCTGATTTCCGCATCAACAGCTACGCCGGTGGCTCCTTTGGCAGGCTGATATACTTCTATTTCGGGTTTGGCCGCCTGCTCCACAGAAACCCTGAAGGCCGCCTCAGCATCTACAACGTTGGCCGTAGCATAAACCCTGTAGTCTCCGGCTTCCAGGGTACCGGCCGGAATGGTCCAGGTAAAGGCACCCTCCACATCCGTTGTTTTCTGGGCAAAGGCCAGCGGTTCGTCACCCAGGTACAGGACCAGTCCGATAGCCACGTCCGGCACGGGGGTCCGAGACCCGTTGTCTTTCAATAAGGACCCAGACACTACAACAGACTGGTCCGGACTATAGTCTGTCCTGTCGGTTCCCAGAGTTAATTTGTAAGATGCCGGTACAGTTTCCTCCCGTATAGTGAAGCTTGCCTCTGCGCGCGCCACATTAACGGTGGCAACAACCTTATATTCGCCCGGCTCCAGGTTGTTTGTGGAAAACTGCCAGGCATAGCGGCCGTCATTTCCGGTAGCGGTTTGCCCGAAAGCAACCGCTGAATCTCCCTTCATTAAAACCAGGCCGACGGATACATTGCTTGTGTCACTGTCTCCCTGGAGCTTCCCCGCTACAATAACGGTATCATCACCACTGTCATAGGAATTTTTGTCGGTCCCAACCGTCAAGGTATAGTTACCGCTTGCGGCCGTCAGGTTGTAATTGGCGTTGCTGACCAGCCCGGAGAAAACCAGGACTGCCGTAAAAAGCAGGAGCAAACTGGTTCTTTTTAACTTCATCCGGAAACGGATCACCTCTCATCTCTCAGATGCCTTTTTAAAAGAATGGCGCTGTGTCTGAGACAGCGCCATTCCGACAGCTAATCCTACTCGTTGTCCGCGCTATTAATATAGCGGGAGACCATCGCGCAGACCTCGGCCCTGGTTGCGTTTTTCTTGGGACCAAAGCTTTGGTCCGGATAACCGTTCACAATGCCTTCCCTGAATTCTATTACAATATAACCCCTGGCCCAGGCAGCGATGTCCTGGTCATCCGTAAAGTCTGTCCTTGCGTTCGCCAGGGAAGCAGCTTCGCTCTCTTTGCCCATGGCCCGGCAGATCAGCGCTGCGATTTCCTCCCGGGTGATCCTCTGGTTGGGACGGAATTCACCCGTCTCGTAGCCCTTCACCAGGCCGGCCCTGGCCGCCGCTTCAATGTAACCGTAGTACCAGTCTGACGGGTTAACATCTTTGAATTGAGGGCTATCCGAAGCCGCTTCCTCGAGCCCCTGTACCTTCACCAGAATCTTGGTCATTTCCGCCCTGGTAATGTTGTTATCCGGCTTGAATGTACCGTCGGGATAACCGTTGATGTAGCCCTTCAGGCAGAGTTCCTCGATCACGCCGGCTGCCCAGTGGGCATCGCTAACATCGTCAAAGGTGCACTCTTCAATATCCTTAACAGCGGTGGTGAACTTCCAGCTGACCTCCCTGTTCGTCTCGCTGGAGTTCCTGACGCCCACTGTTTTTGCCGGAATAACTACCCTGTAAGTGACGCCGCCCGCAAATTCATCATGCTCTATGGTCAGGACCTTGCCGCTGATGCTTGCCTCAACACCTCTTACAATTTTACCCTTGCTGTCCTCGATGTACACTTTGCCCAGGTCGACCGCTTTGAGGTCCAGATTAAAGGTGGCCTTTACTTCAGCATCGGTGGCAACGTCTTTGGCGTCTTTACCGGGTTCATATTTTTCAACGCTCAAGAGGATGTCGCCGTCACCGATCCCGCCGCCGCCTCCGCCGCTGGTTCTGGTCCTGAAGTTCCACCTTGCTTCATCGTTCAGAAGGCCGGTCTCGCCCTCCACAGCGCCTGCCGGAATAATAACTTCATAGAAAGTCCTGTAGCTGAATCTGGGATGGCTCAGCTTCAGAACCTGGCCTTCCAGGCTGACACTAACGCCCTCCAGGGGTACACCGTCTTTTTCGATTCTAACCCCTTCTAAATCTGCCGCAGTTACATCCATATTGAAGGTTGCGCTTACTTCTGCATTCAATTGAACATATCTGTCACCGGGGGCCGGTTTAAAAATCTCGATTTCCGGCTTGCCGGTTGCTTCAGTGGATACTTTAAAGCTTGCCTCCGCAGTGGCCTCGTTTACCGTCGCATAGACCCGGTAATCTCCCAGCTCAAGGGTGTTGGCCGGGATGGTCCAGGCATAAGCTCCCGTGGCATCCGTATATGTCTGTTCAAAGGCAACCTCCTCGTCACCCAGGTACAGAACCAGGCCGACTGCCACATCCGGCACCGGGTTTTGGGCCTCATTGTTTTCCAGCAGCAGACCCGACACCTCAACAGCTTCGTCCGGCTCATAGATCGCCTTGTCGGTCTGAACCGTTAAGATGTAGGGTCCCACCGGCGGCTCACTGTCGGGTTTGGTGGTGAAGCTCCAGACGATTTCGTCGTTGCCCACACCGTGCTCGCACAGCACTGCGTCTGCCGGTATGGTCACGGTGTACTGGGTGTAATAGGCAAAGTCAGGGTGAGCTATGCTCAGCACCCGGCCTTCCAGGGCCGCCGTTACGCCTTCCATTTCCACGCCGCCTGCCTCAATCTTGATGCCGCTCAGGTCTCCCTCAACAACATCGCGATCAAAGGTGGCCTTCACTTCAGCGTCCAGTTCCACGCCCGTGGTGCCGTCGGCAGGCTCGACTTCGGCCAGCGGTTTGTCTTCTCCGCCGCCGCTGTCTTCTTTGGTGGTGAAGCTCCAGACGATTTCGTCATTGCCCACACCGTGCTCGCACAGCACTGCATCTGCCGGTATGGTGACAGTGTATTCGGTATAAAAGGCAAAGCCGGGATGAGTTACGGTCAGCACCCGGCCTTCCAGGGCAGCCGTCACGCCATCCATTGCCACGCCGCCTGCTTCAATCTTGAC
>JAKPTB010000130.1 GCA_029555205.1 Bacillota bacterium | reverse complement strand
GCGAACCAACTGTCAAAAAGAAGATACCTTGCCTTGATACCATGTTCCTGAGCTTGACGTAAGAGGTCAAACATTACTTCGGTAGACTTCTTGATACTTTCCATCCTTCTTTTGTAGCCAGTGGTACGCTTATCAAGCCTTTGGTTAATTCCACACAGCCGGTTATGTTCATTTTCGGAACTGAGCAGGGAAAAGGCGACCGGTAGAAAAGTATTGCCGTCTGACCAACCTAGTGTAAGCATCCTAAAACCAAGGACATACTTGTGTTCAACATGATCCCGCACCCTGGCCAGCAATTCAACTGCTTTGCTCCTGTTACGGCTGTAGAGAGAGTCATCAAGGATAAGGACATTCTTCCAGCTGTGAGGCTTCAAAGGCTCAATGGTTTCTTTAATGATAGTTGAACTTAGGGTAAGTAAAAATTTTCGCCAATTATACCGACATGAATTTAAAAACCGATATATTGTATCCTTCTGCGGCATGCCGGAGTCAGTTTCGGATTGCAATGTACGATAGAGGTTCTTGCCACTAAATACAAGCAGAAAAATGAACTTAAAAATTTCCAGACAGCTAAAACCCTTTGTTTTTCGAAAGTTGCAGCGGCGTAATTTTTTGCTAATTTCATACTTGGCAAAAAAATTATCCACGCGAGAGTTAAATTGTTTTTCAACTGCATATTGGTCTGGTAAAATAGATTTCATAAAGACATCCTTTCGTCTTGTTGGAATGGTTTTTTGTCAATTCTATTTTACCAAGACGAGGGTGTCTTTTGTTGTTTTCTACTAAAATAAAATCGCAATTAAGCCAATTATATCAAGGCTTTATGGCTATTTTTCAAGTGAGAAAGTTGAGTAATTAATCTACTAATCTACAATTAAGCAGATTTATACAGGTGGGAAAGAATGTTTTTTAGGCAAGGGTATCAGCCCCGGACTTTTTTAATGCTACTATTTTTTGCTTTGGTCTTGTGTCCCCTCCCCGTCCAGGCAGAACCGGAGTTGGTTGGAGAAGCAGCGGCGCTTATTGACAGCAGAAACGGACAACTGCTTTTTGAGAAAAATTCAACCAAGAGAATGTATCCGGCCAGTACTACTAAAATCCTTACAGCGATTATCGCCCTGGAAAGGGGCAATTTGGATGATATTGTCAGTATCCCCAGGGTAGCCTGCAATATAGAGGGATCTGCAATCGGGTTGCAGGAAGAAGAAAGAATTACTTTGAATGACTTGCTTTACGCTTTAATGTTGAATTCAGGCAATGATACTGCTGTGGCTATCGCCTGTCATATCGGGGGCTCCGTGGAAGAATTCACCCGGATGATGAATGAGCTGGCTGTAAGGATAGGTGCTGAAAACTCAAATTTTAAAAATCCCAACGGACTGCCTGACCCGGACCATTATACCACAGCCCGCGACATGGCTCTCATAGCCCATTATGCCATGCAAAACCCGGAATTCAGAAAAATTGTCTCTACCCGGAGCACGACGATCCAGCGGGATGTTCCGGATGCCCAGATTTATCTGGAAAATTCCAACAAGCTTCTCTGGAATTATGACGGCACTATCGGGATTAAAACCGGATATACCAATGATGCCCGGCAGTGTCTTGTTTCTGCCGCTGCCAGGCAGGACCGGGAAATGATTGCTGTGGTTTTTAAGAGTGAAGGAAATAATATCTGGAGCGATTCCAGGGCCTTACTGGACTACGGGTTTAATGAATTTACAAAGATCAGCCTGATCGATGCCGGTAAGTGTGTAGCGGAAGTTCCTGTTCAATACGGCGTTACAGAAACGGTACCTGTCCAGACAGGATTTTCGCTGACCTATAACATACCCGTAAACAGCCGGGAGAAAATCGACCAGGAGATTCTTCTGGATAATTCCCTTGTTGCTCCGGTCAAAGCCGGTTCAAAGGTTGGCGAACTTGTCTTTTATGCCGGGGACCGGGAACTGGGAAGAGTTGACCTGCTGGCTCAAAGGGATGTTGAACGGAAAATATTGGCCAGATGGTGGCCTTACCTGCTATTATTTACGGGGCTGGTAATTCTAATTTTTATTATTTACCTGCACAACCTTGCCCGCCACAGGCGGTGGCAGAGATATAAGCAACATAAAATCGATCTGATGAATAGGAATTTTTAAAAGAAGAAATAGCCTTGTTTATTATTGAAACCCTGGCTCAGGGAGATGCCTCTTCCGTTATTTTTTATTGGCTCTTGTTTCCCGCATTGACAGAATTAGGGGTATTCATTATACTAACAAAAAGGGTAAAGCTGGTGTTGCAACCATGAAGAAGGTCATATCCGACATTGGAGATAAGCTTAAGGAAAATGAGTATAAGCTGACAACACGCAGGGAAATGATCTTGAAGGTATTACTGGAAAACAGCGACAAGCACTTGAGCGCTGAAGAAGTCTACAACCTGGTCAAGCAAAAAGCGCCGGACACGGGACTGGCTACGGTATACAGGACCCTGGAGCTTTTTCATGATTTTAACATTATTCACGCCATGGATTTTGGAGACGGCCGGAAGCGTTATGAGTTCGGCTGGAAAGAAGGCCAGAAGAGCCACCACCACCATCATCTGATCTGCACTGAGTGCGGCAATATTACCGAGGTTAATGAGGACTTGCTGGAGGAACTGGAAAATCGCGTCAATAAGCTGTATGACTTTACCATCAAGGATCACCAGCTTAAGATTTTCGGCATTTGCGGGAAATGCAAGAACAGCTGATAAAGTACGACGGTATTTGAGTTTTTTCAACTGTCATTTTAGCCATGCTAACTTAGTATGGGTTTTTCTTTTAGGGGGGTCTGTTTATGCCCGCTGGTTATCTCGCGCTGGTCCTGCACGCGCACCTGCCCTATATCCGTCATCCCGAAGAGCCGGGGATCATGGAGGAGCGCTGGCTCTTTGAGGCCATCACGGAATGTTATGTTCCCCTGCTCCGTTCCTTTGAAAAACTGGTTAAAGAGGGAGTAAACTTCAGCCTTACCCTCTCCCTGTCGCCGCCGCTGATTGCCATGCTCAACGATCATCTTCTGCAGGCACGCTACCTGCGCTACCTTGAAGGCCTGATCCGTCTTGCAGAGGCTGAGCTTGATCGAAACAAGAACAGCCCTGCCGTCCGGGACCTGGCGTCCATGTATTATTACCGTTTAAATGATGTTCGACGCTCCTTTGAAGACGATTACGGGGGGAATTTGATTCTACCCTTGCAAAGCCTGCAGGCTCTGGGGGTCCTGGAAGTAATAACCACATGCGCCACCCATGGTTATTTGCCCCTGATGCTGACCCGGGAGGCCAGGAGAGCCCAGGTGCAGCTTGCCGTGGAACAATACGGCAGGCTCTTTGGAAGGCCTTTAACCGGACTGTGGCTTCCGGAGTGCGGCTACGTGCCGGGCGTGGACGGGATCCTTAAAGAATTCGGTGTGCGCTACTTTTTTGTGGAAACCCACGGCATTCTTAACGCAAGTCCCCCACCGCGCCGCGGAGTTTACGCCCCCCTTGCCTGCCGTTCCGGAGTAGCGGCCTTCGGCCGGGACCCGGAAAGTTCGCGCCAGGTCTGGGACCGGGAAACCGGTTACCCGGGGGATCCTTATTACAGGGAGTTCTATCGTGATATCGGCTACGACCTGGACCTGGACTATCTGGCGCCCTGCCTTCCCGGAGGGAAGATCCGGTGCGATACGGGATTAAAATACTACCGGATCACAGGCCCCGGTCCCGCTAAAGAGTTGTACCTTCCGGATCTGGCCGCGGCAAGGGCTGTCCGGGATGCCGGTGATTTTGCTGCCAACCGGGGGCTTCAGGTAAAACAGCTGGCTGCCCGGCTGGACCGGAAACCCATTGTAGTGGCTCCATACGACGCTGAGCTGTTCGGCCACTGGTGGTACGAAGGACCGCAATGGCTGGAGAATCTGTGCCGTATCTGCGCCAGCGGCCGGGACGGAATAAAAATGACCACGCCAACCAGCTATCTGGGAGAATATGAGGATAACCAGGTTGCCGACCTGGCTGCCTCCAGCTGGGGGGAGGGAGGCTACAATCAGGTCTGGTTAAATCCAAGCAATGACTGGATTTACCGGCATCTGCACCGCGCTGAAACAGCAATGGTGGATCTGGCGGATCTCTATCCCGGCGCCACAGGGATCGTCCGGCGCGCTTTGAACCAGGCTGCCCGGGAGTTGCTCCTGGCGCAAAGCAGCGACTGGGCCTTCATCATTAAAACCAATACTGCGGTACAGTACGCTATTCAAAGGATAAGTGAGCATATCGGACGGTTTAACACCCTGGCCGACAGCATCAATGAAGGGCGGCTGGATGAAGGGGAGTTGACCGGCTTCGAAAAGGAGGACAACATTTTCCCGGAAATGGATTACAGCATCTACAGCCGCCATTACCGGATGAAACGCCGCAGCGGAGCCGGGGAAGAGGGCCGGGCGTTGAAGATTCTAATGCTTTCCTGGGAGTTTCCACCCCGCACTGTAGGCGGCCTGGCCCGCCACGTGCATGATCTTTCCCGGGCTCTGGCCCGTCTGGGTGCCAGCGTTCATGTAATTACCTGTCCGGCTCAGGGCACGCCCCGTTACCAGTTCGTGGAAGGGGTTCACGTTCACAGGGTGGAGCAAGCCCGGCTTACTTCCAGGGAGTTTATGGAGTGGGTCCAGCAGTTAAACGAGGCTATGGTTGAACTGGCCGGGGAACTGGTCTTTTCCGGGCCCTTTGATCTGGTTCACGCCCATGACTGGCTGGTGGGGGACGCTGCCCAGGTCCTGCGGAATCAGTACCGGCTGCCCCTGGTGGCAACAATCCATGCCACGGAGTACGGAAGGAACCGGGGTATTCACAACGAACTTCAACGCCGCATCCACGAATTGGACGCGCGTTTTGCCGCCGGGGCCACACGGGTGATTTGCTGCAGCGACTTTATGGCTGCTGAAGTTAAAGAGTTGTTTAAAATACCCGGGGAAAGGATCCACATTCTGCCCAACGGTGTTGACCCTGCCAATCTGGGTATACCCAGAAAACTGGTGCCCGGCTGGCGTGAACCAAAATCAGAGGGCAAAACGGTCTTTTTCATCGGCCGCCTGGTGCCCGAAAAGGGTGTGCAGGTACTCCTGGAAGCCTTCTCCCGGCTCCTCCTGGAAATTCAGGACCTGAAGCTGCTGGTGGGGGGTATTGGTCCCTATGAAGGAACCCTGAGGGCGAAGGCCGCAGAACTGGGGCTGGCTGAACGGGTTGTTTTCCTTGGCTATCTTGATGAAAAGAAACGCAATGAATACTTTAAAATGGCTGATGTGGCTGTCTTCCCCAGCCTCTACGAACCCTTCGGTATAGTAGCGCTGGAGGCCATGGCCACCCAGATTCCTGTGATTGTTTCAGATACGGGCGGCCTGAGCGAGGTGGTAGCCCACGGGATCGACGGGTATAAAGTTCCCCCGGGAAGACCGGACATCCTTTCTTATTATATCCGGGAGGTGCTGGTCAACCCGGGGCTGGCCCGGGATTTGACCAGGCAGGCCTGGAAAAAGGTCCTGACTGTATACGACTGGCAGAACATCGCCCTGGGAACCATTGAAGTATACCGGGAGGCCATGGCCGTGGCCGCTACCGGCGTAAAAGCGGCCGGCTGATTTTCGCTGCTTACAGCCTTGACGGGAGTTGGAGCTTTGAAGCGCGTTGTCAGTGTCAGCCTGGGCTCTCCCCGCCGGAACCAGGACCTTGAGCTGGAAGTGTCCGGCTCGCGTCTTCTGGTCCAACGGGTTGGCGCCGGGGGAAACCTGGGATATATGGCTCAGATCTTAAAGGATCTGGACGGAAAAGTGGATGCCCTGGGACTGGGCGGGATCAACCTCACCCTGCGGGCCGGACGGCGGCGCTACCTGCTGCGGGACGGTATCCGGCTGGCGGCGCAGGTCCGGGCGACACCGCTGGTTGACGGCAGCGGGATCAAGGATACGGTGGAGAGGGACCTGGTTTCTTACCTGCAGGAAAAGTTGGGCTGGCCCCGGCAGGGCCAGGTTGTTTTAATGGTATCCGCCCTGGACCGCTACGGACTGGCAGAGGCCTTGGAACTTGCCGGATGCCGGCTGATTATTGGAGACGCCCTCTTTGCCCTGGGGCTGCCGTTGCCTTTTTATTCCCTGGCCCTGTTCCGGGCTGCGGCCTATACCACCCTCCCCTTCCTGTGCCGGCTTCCCATCGGCTTTCTCTACCCGCTGGGTGAGAAACAGGAACAGGTGCGGCCACGTTTTGAGCGCTTTTACAGGCGGGCGGAAATCATTGCCGGGGATTTTCATTTTATCCGTTACCATTTGCCCTCCGATCTCTCCGGCAAGGATATTATCACCAGCACCCTCACTGCCGGGGACGTTGAGGAATTGAAAAAGAGGGGGGTGCGCTGGCTGGTCACGCCGGGGCCTTCTTTTTCAGGCCGTTCTTTCGGCTCCAATGTGCTGGAAGCTGTTTGCGTGGCCCTGCTGGAGCAACCGGGCGGGGCTGACCCGGAACTTTACCCGGGCCTCCTCCGGCGGATTGGCTGGGAACCCCGCATCGAAAAGCTCAACTGAAGGGAGTCTTGACAATGGAATGCGAACCAAGGGGGCCGGCTACGGGAATTGGGAGCATGCCCTTCCTCCGGGAGGTAGCGGGGGCCCCGCTCCTGATTAAAGAATACTTGCCGGAAATTCCTTATTGGCCCCAGCTTTCCCTGCGGGGCAGGCAGGATCACTTTGTTAACCGGTTCTTGAAACCCCTGGTAAAAACAGGCCTGCTTACGGATGACGGAGATAAAGTATTTTTCGACAGGATTCACCACCTTACTGCCGCTGTTTCTAAAAAGCTGCGGGAGAAAGGTGCGGCAGCCACTTGATCCCGGCAGACTATCATCTTCACACCAGGCTTTGCGGTCACGCCTCGGGCGAACTGGAGGAATACCTGGAGCAGGCGGTCAGACGGGGAATCAGGGAAGTGGGATTTTCCGACCACTTGCCCCTTTATTTCTTGCCTCCCGGAAAAACCATTCCGGATTACGCCATGGGGGAGGAGGAGCTTCCCCTGTATGTGGAGATGGTGCAAAACTGTGCTGGGAAGTCCCCGCTTAAGGTCAGCTTGGGAATAGAGGCCGACTATGTTCCTGGTTGCGAAAAAACCCTGGCTGCCCTTCTTTCCCGCTACCCTTTCGACTATGTCATAGGGTCGGTGCATTTTCTGGATGGCTGGGGGTTTGACAACCCCGCAGAAATGGAGGAATACGGCAGGAGGGATCTTGACCGGGTTTACCAGGAATACTTTGCCCTGGTCCAGCAGGCAGCTTTAAGCGGACTCTTTGACATCATCGCCCACCCGGACCTGATTAAGAAGTTTGGCTTCCGGCCGGGGCGGGATTTAAGTCCCCTTTACGATGAAACAGCCAGAGCCTTTCAAAGGGCGGGAGTCTGTGCCGAGGTTAATTCCGCAGGACTCCGGTATCCTGCCGGGGAAATTTATCCTTCTTTAGATTTGCTTAAGTGTTTTTTTAAACATGGTGTTCCCGTAACACTGGGTTCGGATGCCCACTGCCCGGAGCAGGTGGGGGCCGGGCTGCCGGAGGCCCTCCGGTTGCTCGGGGAAGCCGGTTACGGGGAAATTGCCCTGTTCAGCGCAAGGAAAAGACGTATTCGGAAAATTGCCGGGTATCGTAAACAGGACTGGAGCTAAACAAGGAGCCGCTGTTCTTAAAAAGGAAAAGCGGCTTGTTTTTTTATGGGGGCGGCCTTGACTGGCAAGCTGCAGGCCGGCTTTCTTTTTCTAAAATCAGCATAAAGCCCGGTACTGATCCTGTCAACTGGCTGGGGCGAAGGTCAGGCAGGCGGCCCGGGACCCGGTCTTTAACCAAATATGTTTTACTGCCGGGAGCGAAAATTGGAAAAACAGGTCGATAAATGAATACAATTATTTTATGATTATTTTGATTTTCTGGAAGGTTATTTGTGCTTATATAGAGAATAAGTGGTGGAAAGTGGTTAGAAGTGGTGTAACAGCATGCCTGAAAACGAACAGACCACCATATTTATGGGTGAGTATCAGCATAACATCGACCTGAAAGGTAGGCTTTTTATACCTGCCCGCTTCCGACAAGGTCTGGGGGACCTTTTCGTCCTGACAAAAGGTCTTGATGGATGCCTCTTTGCCTATCCGCGCTCCGAATGGGCGGCTCTGGAGCAAAAGCTGAAGTCCTTGCCCTTTACAAAGAGCGATGCCCGGGCCTTTGTTCGGTTTTTTTTCTCCGGGGCTTGCGAATGCGAAGTGGATAAACAGGGAAGAATCTTAATTCCAGGTAATTTAAGGGCTTACGCACAGCTGGAAAAAGAGGTTGTAATTATTGGTGTTTCATCCAGGGTGGAGATCTGGGCCAGGGACCTGTGGGAACAGTACAGTGCCCGGGCTGCTTCAACCTACGAGGAAATTGCCGAGAAGATTGTGGATCTCGATCTTACTATCTGAACTGCAACAATAAATAAACAATAAATATTACATATTCTTTTTCCTCCCCTGGAGCAGAAAAATCCTGGTAATTAAGAGGGTAGTGAGATGGTCAATGGATTTTTGGCACAAGCCGGTCATGCTCTGTGAAGTTCTGAGAGGTCTTAAGCTAAAACCGGGTGGCACCTATGTTGATTGCACCCTGGGCGGTGCAGGGCACAGTGCCGCGATTCTCCGGGAGATTGGCAAAGAGGGCCGCCTGGTGGGCCTGGACCGGGATCCGGAGGCCCTGGCCGCAGCGAAGGAAAGGCTGTCCCCTTTCGCTACCGGAGTAAACCTGGTCCGGGCTGACTTCCGGGATCTGAAAGAGGTCCTGGAACACCTGGAGATTGAGGAAGTTGATGGAATTTTATTTGATCTGGGGGTATCTTCCTACCAACTGGACAATCCCGACCGGGGATTCAGCTACCAGCACGACGCGCCTTTGGATATGAGGATGGATCAGGAGCAGGCTTTGACTGCCGGAACACTTGTTAATAATCTTCCGGTGGAAGAACTGGCGGAAATTATCAGGAAGTATGGCGAAGAACGCTGGGCCTCCAGGATAGCAAAATTTATTGGGGAGGAAAGAAAAAACTCTCCCATTGAAACAACGGGACGCCTGGTCGAAATCATCAAGAAGGCAATACCGGCCGGCGCCAGGCGAGAGGGACCGCACCCGGCCAAACGAACCTTTCAGGCCCTGCGGATAGCGGTCAACCGGGAAATTGAGATTCTGGGCCCGTCTCTCCGCACGGCTGTACAGTATCTCAAACCCGGAGGAAGGATTTGCGTGCTAACCTTTCATTCCCTGGAGGATAGAATTGTAAAGGATATCTTTCGGGAACTGGCTTCACCCTGTACCTGTCCCAGGGATTTTCCCGTTTGTGTTTGTGGAGGCAAAAAAGAGATCCGGGTTGTTACCCCCAGGCCGCTGCTTCCTTCACCGGAGGAACTGGAGGATAACCCGAGGGCAAGGAGTGCCAAGCTCAGGATTGCAGAGAAGCTCTAGCAGGGATTTGTGATCTGAGTTTTTAGGACAGCAGGGCGTTGCAGCATTGATGTCCGCCGCAAGTCAACTGGTATTTTCTACCTTAAAATTATGTTCTATTCACCCTGGAGGTCGAATAGTATTGATATTAGCTCAGGAGAAGACAGGCTCTTACGGCATGTCCATGGAAGATCCAGGTCGAAAGAGGGCCATCAGGCTTAAAGATTTAACAAGAGGGCGAAGAATTGCTCTGACCGGGATGGTGCTGGCCGGTTTTCTGCTTGGCGTGCTGATCACCTATTGCCATTCCCAGGTATCCACCCTGGGCTACCAGATCAGCCGCCTGGATAAGGAGTTGGCCATGCTGCGGGTGGAAAACCACGACCTTGAAGGAGAAGTGCAGCGCCTGGCGTCACTGGACAGGGTGGAGCGCATTGCCATAGAAAAACTTGGCATGGTCAAGCCGGATAGCGACAATGTTCTAATAGTAGAACTGGCGGTGAATAGCGCCCAGGAACCCGTAGGCGTTCCGGAGCAGGGGCATGCTGTGGCTCTTTCCTCTACCGGGGAAGGAAAACAGAACCTTTTGATCAAAGCTTTTACTGAAATGGTTAACAGGTTGGAGAACAACAAAACCTGGCTTGGTTTTGGTGGAAGGGCAGGTTCCACGGGGGGAACTCATGCAGACGACGAATATCTTAATCAGGAAAAGAATAACCGGTCTTTTTCTGTTGGCGACCCTGGCTCTGGTGGCTCTGATTTTCAGGCTGGCCTGGATCCAGCTGGTTCAAGGGGATAAGCTTCGAGAGGAAGCCCAGGAAGTCAGGATGCGGGATGTGCCTGTGGATGCCAGACGGGGGAATGTGTATGACCGCAACGGAAACGAACTGGTTACCAGTATAAGCGTTGACACGGCCTATGCTTTCCCCCCCCAGATTGAGAATAAAGAGGAAGCAGCTGCCAGGATTGCTGAAGCCCTGGGAATGGATAAAGAGGAAGTCTATCAAAAGCTCACCCAAAACGTGGGCTTTGTCTGGCTCAAGAGGAGGATTGATTACGAGTCTGCCCAGAAGCTGAAAGACCTGAAGATAAACGGTGTGGAACTGGTGGAAGAAAACAAGCGGTTCTACCGGCAGGGGAGCCTGGCGGCCCATGTCCTTGGTTTTGCGGGGGACGATAATCAAGGCTTGATTGGCATTGAAAGCGTTTACGACAAAGAGTTAAGGGGCAGCCCCGGCCGGATCGTAATTGAAAAAGACGCAGTGGGACGGGACATCCCCGAGGCCCTGCACAAGTTCATACCCCCGGTGCCGGGTAATAATCTCGTACTGACAATTGACCAGACCATTCAGTATTTTGTTGAAAGGGAACTGGACAAGATTGTCGAAACTCATAATCCGAAACTGGCTGTGATTATTGTCATGGATCCTAAAACCGGTGAAATACTGGCCATGGGCAACCGGCCCACCTTTGAGCCGGAAAACTGGCGGCAGTATCCCCAGCAGGTCTGGGACCACAATCCGGGCATCTGGTATAATTACGAGCCGGGTTCGACATTTAAAATAATCACAGCTGCCTCAGCCCTGGAAGAAGGTGCGGTGAGGCTTAGCGATTCCTTTTATGACCCCGGCTACATCAAGGTGGCCGACCGGACGATCCGTTGCTGGCAAGGGGGAGGGCACGGCTCCCAGACCTTTGTTGAGGTCGCCCAGAACTCCTGCAACCCGGGCTTTATCACCGTGGGGCTGAGGCTGGGCAAGGATAAGTTTTATAAGTATATCAACGCTTTCGGCTTCGGCAACAAGTCAGGCATCTGCCTGCCGGGCGAAGAAGTGGGCATTCTTATTCCTCAGAAAGAGGCAACTGATTTAAACATCGCCACCATGTCTATCGGACAGTCCATTGCCGTCACCCCCATTCAACTGATCACGGCTGCCTCAGCGGTAGCTAACGGCGGCCTCTTGCTCAAGCCGACACTGGTTAAGGCCATAACCAGTGAAGATGGAAAAGTACTCCAGGAGTTTAAACCTGAGATTGTGCGCCAGGTCATTTCCAAAAATACCGCTCAAACCCTTATGGAACTCCTGACAAGTGTAGTACAGAAGGGTACCGGTAGAAACGCTTTTGTGGATGGTTACGGAGCGGCAGGTAAGACTGGTACGGCCCAGGTGGTGGGAACCGGAGGATACGCGGAAGGAAAATATGTCGCCTCCTTTATGGGTTACGCCCCGGCGGATGACCCCCGGATCTCAGTGCTGGTGATGGTGGCCGAGCCCACAGGCTCGAGCTATTTCGGCAGTCAGGTGGCGGCGCCGGTCTTCAAAGCCGTTGCCCAGGACACTTTGCGTTATCTGAAAGTACCGGAAAGACCCCATATTGAAAAACCGAAGTATCCCTTTGTATATGAGGAACCGGAAATCAAACAGGTTGTTCCCAATATAGTAAACTATCCGGTGGAGGATGCCAGGAGTGTTCTGCTGAACAACGGGCTGAATGTACAAATCAGGGGGCAGGGAAATATTGTTTACGATCAGGTTCCCAAGGGAGGTGCCGAGGTATCCAGGGGCACCACAGTAATTCTCGATTTGAATCAACCACCGGGAACCGGTGAACAAGGGGAGGTTACTGTTCCTGATTTGAGGGGGCTGACCATCAAAGAAGCAGGAACGATTCTGGAGAAACTGGGGCTGCACCTGAGCCCCGTGGGCACCGGCCTTGCCGTCAGGCAGGAGGTGGCGCCGGGTTCTAAAGTTGCCAGGGATACAACTATTACTGTGGAGTTCGAGCCGCCTGAGATCCAGGTGCTGCTTGACTAGCGGGAGCTTTGGAATAATTTAACTTGTTTGTTGGAAATAATAGTAAGTAAATTGGGCATTCGTTTATTTTTGCTAATTTCCAGGCTCCTGCCCAAGATAAAGGCGCCTCTGGGCTTGCCCCTTGTTCAGGCGGGTCCGCACCAGCTGGTTTTTAGTAAACGGGAGGTTTTTTAAGAAGTGATTTTACGAGAGCTTCTGGAGGCTGTGGAAGTCCTCTCCATGGGGGGGGACCTAAACGTCGCCATCACGGGAATTACATACGATTCGCGCCAGGTTCAACCGGGTTTTTTATTTGTTGCGGTAAAGGGGTTTAAGTCCGACGGGCACGACTATATTCAAGAGTCCCTGGCCCTGGGGGCTGCGGCAGTGGTGGTGGAGCGCAGGGAAGCCCTTTTGCCGGGGGTGTCCTGGGCTGTGGTGCCCGATACCAGGCGGGCTCTGGCGCTTCTTTCCGCACGCTTTTTCGGTAACCCTTCAGCCGGGCTGAAAATGATCGGGGTCACCGGAACCAATGGTAAAACCACCACTACAAACTTAATAGCTTCCATCTTAAATTATGCCGGTTTGAAGGTTGGCCTGATCGGCACCATCCACAACAAAATTGGGGACAGGATTCTACCTGTTAAGAATACAACTCCGGAGTCCACAGATCTGCAAGCCCTGCTCAAGGAGATGGCTGCAGAAGGAGTAGAGGCCTGCGTTATGGAAGTTTCCTCCCATGCCCTGGCCCTGCACCGGGTGGAGGGGTGCGAATTTGATCTGGCTGTATTTACAAATCTCAGCCAGGACCATCTGGATTTTCACAGGGATATGGAAGAATACCGGGATGTTAAAAAGAAGCTCTTCAGCAGCCTCGCGCAGCCCGGTGTGAAAACTCAAAAATATGCCGTCCTGAACGCCGATGATCCCAGCTCCGTACATCTAATTGAGGGAGCCGGGGGCACGGTTTTTACCTACGGAATAAAAGGTGAGGCGGACGTGATGGCGCAGGACATCCGGGTAACTGCCAGGGGCGCCTCTTTTACTGTTGCAGGCAGGTGGGGCCGCTGCCGGCTTGATTTAAAGATGACCGGTCTTTTCAATGTTTATAACGCCCTGGCTGCATATACCGCGGCGGCAGCTCTGGGCGTTTCCGCGGTTGTGATTAAAACAGCCCTGGAGGCGGCCGTGGGGGTACCCGGGCGCTTTGAACTGGTTGACGCAGGCCAGGATTTTGCTGTGGTTGTGGACTATGCCCACACTCCCGACGGTCTGGAGAATATTTTAAAGACTGCCCGGGAGATAAACGGGGGGCGTTTAATCACCGTATTCGGCTGCGGGGGTGACCGGGACCGCACCAAGCGGCCGCAGATGGGCGCCATTGCTGCCCGTTACAGTGATTTTGCAGTGATTACCTCGGATAATCCGCGCACGGAGGAGCCCCTGGCCATCATCCGGGATATTGAAGAGGGGATGAAGTCCGGCCCGGCCGGAGCAAAATACTGCGTGGAGCCGGACAGGCGGCAGGCGATCCAACTGGCTATCGGAATGGCCGGTACGGGGGATGTCGTCGTTATAGCGGGCAAGGGTCACGAGGATTACCAGATTGTAGGAAGCCAGAGATTCCCCTTTGACGATCGCCTGGAAGCAGCAGCGGCACTGAAGAAAAGAGAATCCTGATCATAAAGTTTAGCTCCATAAAGGTTAAGCTCCGGGAGGAGAACTGCGCCAGCAGGCTAACCTTGAAAGGAGTGTTTTCCCAGTCCCTTTAATGCGGCCGGACTTGAAACGGAGGTTGTTATGAAAGCAGTTGCCATCGGTAAAATAGCGGAGGTTGCCGGCGGGCGGATTATCCAGGGAGATCCAGGCACAATCTTGCATTCGGTATCAACCGATACCCGTAAAATTAAGAAAGGCGACCTCTTTTTTGCTTTGTCCGGGGAGCACTACGATGCCCATGATTTTCTGGCCGAGGCTGCTGCAGCCGGTGCCGGCGGGCTGGTGATCAGCCGCCCGGTTTCCCTGCCGCCCGAAATTCCGGTTCTTCTGGTGGATGATACCCTGGCGGCGCTGCAGGCCCTGGCTGCCTACAACCGGGACCGTTTTAGAGGTCCTGTGGTGGGTATTACCGGCAGTACCGGGAAAACCACCACCAAAGACATGGTGGCGGCGGTCCTGGGCGTACGCCTGCGCACTCTGAAAACTGAAGGCAATCTTAATAACGAAATTGGTCTCCCGCTGACCCTGCTGGACCTGGACGACAGTTTTGAGGCTGCCGTGGTGGAAATGGCCATGCGGGGTCCCGGAGAAATTGCTGCCTTAAGCCGGATTGCCAGGCCGGAGGGGGCTGTTATTACCACTATTAACGAGACCCACCTGGAACGGCTGGGCACTGTGGGCAATATTGCGGCAGCAAAGGGTGAATTGCTGGAGCACGTTTCACCGGAGGGTTTTGCCCTCTTGAATATGGAGAGCCCCTTTATTAAACGTGAGGCTAAACGCTGCCGGGGAAAGGTCATCTTTTACGGCATGGATGAGCCTGCCGACCTGGTGGCCCGGGATCTCCGGCCGGAGCGCGAAGGCATCAGCTTCAACGCGGTTTTCCAGGGAGAGAGCCATGGGTTTTACCTGCCGCTGCCCGGCCGGCATAATGTGCTGAACGCCCTGGCAGCTATCGGCGTCGGGAGGGAACTGGGCCTGACCATGGAGGAAATTGCTGCGGGGCTGGCAACGGTAGCCCTGTCCGGTATGCGCCTGGAAATCCTTGAAGCCGGCGGGCTGACCATTATTAATGACGCCTATAACGCCAGCCCTGCCTCAACAAGGGCTGCTCTGGAAGTACTGAAAGACATGTCCGGCGGCCATCGGCGTGCCATTGCCGTACTGGGTGACATGCTGGAACTGGGTCCCCGTGCTCTAGAAATCCACAGAGAAGTGGGAAAGAAGGCCGGGGGACAGGGCCTGGATTATTTAGTTACTGTTGGTAATCTGGCCGCCGCTGCGGCAGAGGGCGCAGTGCAGGCCGGGATGGCCCGGGATAGGGTTTTCCCCTGTACGGAACACGCCGGGGCTTTAAATATTCTCAAGGACCTGCTGCTGAATGGGGACGTGGTCCTGGTCAAGGGTTCCAGGGGGATGAAAATGGAAACAATCGTCCGGGAAATCTTGAAGTTTGAAAGTGGTAAAGCCGTTTTTCAGCCATAATTGCAAATAACGATCTGGAGGCAGCCATGAACAACTTGGGGAAGGCATCAATGGCCGTCCTGTTTATTTTTTTAGTTGCAGGTGGACTTCTGTTTCTAGCGCGCACCGGCGATGCAAGTGATTCTTTATGGCAGGCATTTGTTATAGCCCTCGCTGTATCCCTGCTGCTGGGTCCCCTGGTCATTCCCTGGCTTAAACGGCTGAAGTTCGGACAGAATGTCCGTTCCGACGGTCCGTCCAGGCACCTGCAGAAGGCCGGCACACCTACCATGGGCGGGCTCATCTTTTTGACGGGGATCCTGGCGGCCGGACTGCTCACCGGCCGGGATCAGCCCGACCTGCTGGTTGTGCTGATCATAATTGTAGGATACGGGTTTATCGGTTTTCTGGATGACTATATCAAGGTTGTCCTGAAGCGTTCCCTGGGTCTGAGAGCCCGGGAAAAACTGCTGGGACAGGTCCTTCTGGCAGCCGGGCTGGCTTTTTGGGCTGTATTTACTGCAGACCGGGGCACTGCCCTGACCCTGCCCTTCACCGGCTTTCTGACACCGGGGGGGATCCAGGTGGAACTGGGCTGGTGGCCTTTTCTCATCTTCACTGTTCTTGTTGTCGTGGGCTTCAGTAATGCAGTCAACCTGACAGACGGACTGGACGGACTGGCGGCCGGTGTCAGCATACTGGTTGCCCTGGCTATGATCCCGGTAGCCCTGGCAGTGGACAAAACCGGCGTGGCGGTAAGCATGGCGGCGTTGTGCGGTGCCTGTACGGGTTTTTTGTTTTATAACCGTCATCCTGCCCGGGTGTTCATGGGTGATACGGGCTCCCTGGCCCTGGGAGGTGGACTGGGTGCTGCCGCCGTGATTACCGGAAGGGAGTTGATCCTGGTCATTATTGGGGGTATCTTTGTAGTGGAGGCCCTGTCCGTAATAATCCAGGTGATTTCTTTCCAGACCACGGGCCGCCGGGTGTTCCGGATGAGCCCCCTGCACCACCATTTTGAACTGGGCGGTTGGGAAGAGAACCGGGTTGTCCTTACTTTCTGGGCGGTCACCCTGCTCCTGGGCGCCCTTGGCCTGGCCGGGTTGTACGGTCTTTAGGAGCATTTTTCTTTTAGACGGTTTTCAGAAGCCAAAAAATCCTTTCCCGGTAGTCACCGGTACCCTTAGCGGCGTGCCGGGTTCACTGACGGGGTGCGTTATACGGCAGGATTGGCCTTTTGGCCTTCAAAAGATGCTGGTCTTTTTGCAAAGGTTATTGAATAAATAATGAGAAGGCGTGTCCTTTTCGGAAAGGTGCAGTTTAATGAACTTCAAAGATAAGAAGGTTTTAGTCATCGGTGCCGGTAAAAGCGGTGTGGCCGTTTCCCGTTTCCTCTGCGGCAAAGGTGCAGCAGTAGTTCTGGCTGACGCCGGCCGCCCCGGGGATCCCCGGTGTGTACTGGAACAGCTGTCTGCTGCCGGAGTTCAGATTCTGACCGGTGGTTATCCCGGGGTGGAGCGCGCAAGCTTTGATCTGGTTGTGCTGAGTCCCGGCGTACCCCTGACCGAAAAGCCCGCCAGAGAAGCACTAAAACACGGCATACCTGTTACCGGTGAACTTGAACTTGCTTATCGTTTTGCCAGGGCGCCCATTGTTGCCGTCACGGGAACGAACGGGAAAACCACCACCACCACGCTGATTGGCGAAATATTCAAGAGAGCCGGAAGAAATGTGCTGGTGGGGGGTAATATCGGAAGGCCCCTGGTGACCGAAGTGGAGCGGTTTGGCACCGGTGACCTGATTGTGGCCGAGGTGTCCAGCTTTCAACTGGAAACGGCTACTACTTTTAAGCCCAAAGTAGGTGTCATCCTGAACATTACCCCGGATCACCTGGACCGGCACGGCAACATGGAAAACTACACTGAGGCCAAATTAAGAATAGTTGCAGGGCAGGACCCGGGTGACTATGCCGTTCTGAATTACGATGACGCCGTCACGGCCGCCCTTGGAAAAGGACTCCGGGGCAAGGTTGTTTATTTTAGCCGGCAGGCTGCCCTGACGGAGGGTGTGTTTGTCCGGGAAGGGAAAATTATAGCAAGGTTTAGCCGGCTCGAAGAAATCATCTGCAGGGTCAATGAGCTGGGTATTCCCGGCGCGCATAACTTAGAAAACGCTCTGGCTGCTGTTGCCGCCACAAAGGTGCTGGGAGTAGAGGGCGGTGTACTGGCTGATACTCTGCGGGAATTTAAAGGAGTCAGCCACCGGCTGGAATTTGTGGCCGAAATCGACGGGGTGCGTTATATCAACGATTCCAAGGGCACCAATCCGGATGCTTCCATCAAGGCGCTGGAGGCCTATGAAGAACCGGTTGTCCTCATTGCCGGCGGTAAGAATAAGGGCAGTGATTTCAGCCTCTTTGCCGGGAAGGTGAAGGAAAGGGCCAGGGCCCTGGTGGTTCTGGGGCAAAGCGCCCGGCATATCGCTGCTGCCGCCCGGGACAAGGGCTTTGAAAACATCCTGTACGCAGGCGATTTCCGGGAGGCCGTCCAGCTGGCCCGCCGCGCGGCCCGGCCGGGTGACATTGTACTCCTGTCTCCGGCCTGTGCCAGCTGGGATATGTTTAACAGTTATGAAGAGCGCGGGGACCTGTTTAAAGAAATTGTTAAAAGCTTCAAGGATTAGAATCTCGAGCTGGAATTAACGTCTGAAACCGGCAGCGCCGGCGTCCGGCGACACGGGGGTGATGACCATGCGGGTTAAAAGGAATGCTCCGGATTTTGTTCTCTTTTTAACTGTGCTGAGTCTTTTGAGCATCGGTGTGGTCATGGTTTTCAGCGCCAGCGAATACAGTACTTTAATCCGTTACAATGACAGTTTTTACTTTTTCAAACGCCAGGTGAGCTGGGCCTTACTGGGCCTGGGGGCCATGTTCATCACCATGAACTATAACTACTGGCGGCTAAAGCAATACGCCCTGCCCTTTTTAATTGTTGCCTTTATTGCCCTGGTAATGGTATTGATTCCCGGCATCGGACAGGAGGTAAACGGGGCCCGGCGCTGGATCGGCATCGGCCCGATACCTTTCGCACCCGCTGAGCTGGTCAAGTTATCCGTCATTATCTTTACAGCTTACGGCCTGTCCAGACAAAAAGACCGGGTTAAGTATTTTTCCAGGGGAGTTTTGCCCTATTTGTTAATTCTTATGCTCACTTCGGCTTTAATCATCTGCCAGCCGGACCTGGGAACAGCCGTATCCCTGGCTGGAATCATTCTTGTGATGATTTTTGCCGCGGGAGCCAGGTTAGCACATCTGGGCAGCATCTGCCTGGCCGGCCTTATTGCCGTGGGGCTGGCTATTTACCTGGAGCCGTACCGGATGCGGCGCTTCCTGGCCTTTCTGGATCCCTGGGCCGATCCCCAGGATACCGGTTTCCATATTATCCAGGGCCTCTACGCCATTGGCTCCGGCGGGTTGTTCGGTCTGGGCCTGGGCCAGAGCAAACAGAAATTCCTGTATCTCCCCGAGAATCACACCGACTTCATTTTTGCCATTACAGCTGAAGAACTGGGGTTTATCGGGGCTTCCCTGGTCATTATGCTCTTCATCCTGTTTGTCTGGAGGGGGCTCAAGATTGCGGTAACTTCCCAGGACCCCTTTGCCAGCCTGCTGGCGACCGGTATCACCGCCTGGGTGGGAGTACAGGCGATTATCAATATCGGTGTTGTAACCGGGTCCCTTCCGGTTACCGGCATTCCCCTGCCCTTTCTCAGCTATGGCGGGACATCCCTGCTGATAACCATGGCCGGGGTGGGGATCCTGTTCAATATTTCGAAGTTCTGCAAGACCCGCTAAAAAGAGAGGTGGAACCCTTGCGTTTTATTGTGTCCGGAGGGGGGACAGGCGGTCATATTTACCCCGCCCTGGCCATTGCCCGGGGGCTTCTGGAGAGGTATCCCGGAGCTGAAATCCTTTATGTGGGAACCAGGGGCGGCATGGAGGCAGAGATCGTCCCCAGGGAAGGATTGCCCTTCCAGGGAATCCCCTCTGCCGGACTGAAACGGAAACTGTCGCTAAAGAACCTGGGGGTTGTTTGGCAGGCCGGGCACGGTTTGTGGCAAGCTTCTGGGATTATCAGACGCTTTCGTCCCGGGGCAGTGATTGGGACCGGTGGTTATGTATGCGGCCCGGTGGTTCTGGCAGCAGCCCTTAAGGGAATCCCCACTTTGATTCATGAGCAGAATGCGCTGCCGGGGGTCACGAACCGGATTCTGGCACGCTTTGCCTCCAGGGTTGCCGTGACCTTCGCCGATTCGCTGAGTTACTTCCCGCAAAGGGAAAAAACAGTTCTTACCGGGCTGCCTGTACGCCCGGAAATTTTACAGGCAGACAGGGAAGCGGGGCTCAAGAAACTTAACTTTGAAGCTGACCGTTTCCTCTTGCTGTCCTTTGGCGGAAGCCGGGGAGCAAGGTCCATCAATCAGGCAATGCTGCCCGTGCTTAAAAAATATGCCGGTGATCCCAGGCTGAATATCCTGCATGTAACCGGCAAGGCGGGTTACGAGGATTTTCTTGAGGCCTGCTCCAGAGAGGGTATGGATCTGGCTAAAATTGGGAATGTTACAGTTAGTTCATATCTTTATAATATGCAGGATGCCCTGGCGGCGGCCAACCTGGTTATAAGCAGGGCCGGTGCGGCTACTCTAGCCGAATTAACAGCCCTCGGCCTCCCGTCGATCTTGATCCCCTATCCCTATGCGGCAGAGAACCACCAGGAGTTCAACGCCCGCGCCCTGGAGAAAGAGGGCGCTGCTCAGGTCGTGTTGGACAGGCATCTGAAGGGAGAAACCCTCTGTCTGAAACTGGAAGAGTTGTTGAATAAACCGGAACTGCTGGCGCAAATGGCTGAAGCGAGTAAGAGAATGGGTAGGAGAAGGGCCTTGCAAGATCTAATAGATTGTGTAGACAATCTCATAAAAAAGTGAATAGATAAAATGTTATTTTATGTTAATATGACTATAAACAAGAAGAGGACAGGCTTAAAAATGAACGAATGTAACACCTTGATGGAGATATGCATAGTATATTCTATATTTTAATGAATTTATTTTAACTCAAGGTTAAACCCGGCCAGGAAGGAGATGTAATTTGTGCAGAAAAAGCAGCATGTTCATTTTATTGGGATTGGCGGCTCCGGTATGAGTGCCATTGCCAGGATCATGCTTGAACTGGGTTACCATGTGACCGGGTCGGACCTGAAAACCTCGGCTGCCAGCGAAAGGCTGGAAGCCCTTGGGGCAAAATGCTACCTGGGGCACGCGGCAGAAAACCTGGAGGGAGCCGATCTCGTAGTCGCCTCAACTGCCATTCCCCCAACAAACGTTGAACTGCTCAAGGCCCGGGAAAAGGGACTTCGAATCATGCACCGCGGTGAGATGCTGGCCTGGTTGATGCGTCGTCAAAAGGGCATCGCTATTGCAGGGGCGCACGGAAAAACAACCACAACATCCATGATTGCTCTTATTCTGGAAAAGAATAAACTGGACCCCACCATTCTAATTGGAGGTGACTTGACAGAAATCGGCGGAAACGCCAAACTTGGTGAGGGAGACTATCTGGTAGCGGAAGCGGATGAGAGCGACGGCTCTTTCTTAAAACTGGACCCTTTTATTGAGGTCGTTACCAATATCGAGGACGATCATCTTGATTATTACAAGAGCTTTGACAACATTGTAGCGGCATTCCGTGATTTTATGGCCAAGGTGCCCGATGCGGGAGTAGCCGTGGTTTGCTATGACAATCCGGTTATCAGAGAACTCTTGAAGGACTATAAGCGTCCCTGCCTGACCTATGCCGTGGACCACCTGGAAGCCGACTACACCTTGCGCAATCTCCGCTTCAACGGACAGGCCACAGCAGGCGATGTTTACGAGCGGGGGGAACTGCTGGGAACCCTGGAGTTGAGCGTACCGGGAATTCACAACCTGTCCAACGCCCTGGCCGCAGTGGCGGTAGGACGTTTTATCGGCCTGCCCTTTGAGGGAATCTCCGAGTCACTCAAAACATTTAGGGGGGCAGGGCGAAGGTTTCAGCTAAGAGGTGAGGTCGGCGGGATTAAGGTTATCGATGATTATGCCCACCACCCTTCTGAGATTAAAGCAACCCTGAAAGCGGCACGGCAGATCAAAACCGGGCGTGTGCTGGGCGTTTTCCAACCGCACCGCTATACCCGGACTTCGCTGCTGGGCGAACGCTTCGGGGATGCTTTCAGCGATGCGGATATAATTATTATCAGCGATATTTACAGCGCCGGAGAAAGGCCCATCAAAGGGGTTTCTGCCAGAACAATAGTATCAGCCATCGAAAAGCACGAAGGCCGAAAGGTCGTCTACCTGCCGACCCGTCAGGAAATTGTGGATTACCTGGTTCAAACGGCCCGCCCAGGAGATATGATTGTGACCATGGGAGCGGGGGATATCTGGTGTGCTGGAGTAGAACTGGTCAGCAAATTAAAGGAGCGTTATAAAATTGGCTGATTCAGCTATATGCCGTGAGCTGCAGGAGCTTTTGCCCGGCAGGGTGCGTACCGGGGAGCCGATGAAAAATCATACCAGTTGGCGTATCGGCGGTCCATCTGAGATTTTTGTTGAACCAGCCGGCCGTGAAGAATTACAGCTTGTGGTGTCCCACGCTCACCGGCGGCAGGTTCCCCTTATGGTAATTGGTAATGGCTCCAATCTGCTGGTTACTGAAGGAGGAATCCGGGGTATTGTTGTCAAAATCGGCAGCGACCTGGGGAGGATTACAACCAGGGACCTGAGGATCACCGCGGAGGCAGGAGCAAAACTGGCCGCAGTCGCGGCAGTTGCCCGGGATCAAGGCCTGGGGGGCTTTGAATTTTCAGCGGGCATACCCGGAACCGTTGGTGGAGCGGTGGTTATGAACGCGGGGGCCAACGGCTCCAGCATTTGTTCCCTGGTCCACAAGGTATTGCTGCTTAGCCTGGAAGGGGAGTTTTATCAGAGAGCAAATAAAGATTTTTCCTTTGGTTACCGCTCCAGTATTCTGCAAAGTGAGCCTGCCATTGTGGTGGAAGCTGAATTTCTCTGTTATTTCAGGGATAAAGAAGAAATCAGCGCAGAAATAGAGAGGCATCTCGCCAGGCGCAGGCAAACCCAGCCCCTGGGTTACCCCAATGCCGGAAGTGTGTTCAAAAACCCGCCGGGGGATTCCGCCGGACGTTTAATCGAGGCGGCGGGCCTGAAGGGCTTTAGAGTTGGGGACGCTCAAATATCCACCGTTCACGCCAACTTTATCATCAACCTGGGTTCAGCCACGGCCCGGGATATCCTTAAATTAATCGAACTGGCCAGGGAAAAGGTGCTTGGCTGCTTTGGGGTTGAATTGCAGCTGGAAATAAAGGTTATCGGTAATGATTAGGCGGAGGTGGCAGTATGCAAAAGTTTGTGATCGTGGGTGGCAACCGCCTGAAAGGTACCATTCGGGCCAGCGGCTCGAAGAATGCAACTTTGCCGATTCTGGCGGCGAGTATCCTCAACGCCGGCAAGAGCACCATTTACGAGGCGCCCCAGTTAAGGGACGTTTCAGTTATGAAAGATGTGCTCAGTTACCTTGGGGCAAAAATCGTCAGTGACCGTAACACCATTGAGATTGACACATCAACCATTCAATCAGTTGAAATAACCGAAGAACTGATGCGCCGCATGCGCGCTTCAAACCTTGTTCTGGGTTCCCTGCTGGGGAGGTTCGGCCGGGTCAAGATATCCTACCCGGGCGGCTGCCAGATCGGCAGCCGTCCCATGAACCTTCATCTAAAAGGCTTGCAGGCTCTGGGCGCAACCATTCAGGAGAAGTTCGGTTACATTACGGCAGAAGCCGAAAAGCTCAGAGGCACTGATATTCACCTGGACTTGCCCAGCGTTGGGGCCACTGAAAATATTATCATGACGGCAATTCTGGCGGAGGGCGTTACGGTTATCCGGAATGCGGCTAAGGAGCCGGAAATCGTCGACCTGCAAAACTTTTTAAACAAGATGGGGGCCAGGGTCAAAGGCGCCGGGACCGATACAATCAAAATCGAGGGTGTGCGGCCCAGAGAATTAATCCCCGCCGTGCATACTGTAATCCCCGACCGGATCGAGGCGGGGACGCACATGGTGGCGGCAGCTATTACGGGGGGGGAAGTGACGGTAACCAATGTTATTCCGGAACACCTGGAGCCCTTGATTGCCAAGCTCAGGGAAGCCGGCGTAAGCATAACCGTAGGAGACGATTATGTCAAAGTGCAGGGGAACGGGCGAGTTAAGGCAGTGGATATCAAAACCATGCACTATCCGGGTTTCCCCACCGATATGCAGCCCCAGATGATGGCGCTTTTAAGCCTGGCAGAGGGCACCAGCGTTGTTTCCGAAACCATCTTTGAAAACCGCTTTAAGCATGTGGCCGAACTGCGTAGAATGGGGGCTGACATTAAGGTAGAGGGTCAGTCGGCCATCATCAAGGGGGTTGAGAAGCTCAGCGGGGCCTACCTGGAGGCCAGTGACCTGAGGGCCGGGGCGTCGCTGGTGCTGGCAGCCCTGGCCGCCGAAGACGGTACCGTCCTGGAAAATGTACACCATATCGACCGCGGTTACGAGAGACTGGAAGTAAAGTATAACTCCCTTGGGGCAAGAATGATTAGAGTTCACAACTAGTGGCTCTTTTTTTAGTTGTTTAATGGACAAGGGAACGGGCTTGCTCAAAAAAGAGGAAAACCGCTAAAAGCGGCTTCCTTTAGGGGGTTCTGAATTCAATGCCATTTTGCACCTTACCTGGAAGTTTGCGGGCAAGGCCGGCGGGTTTTTAGAAAACCGGGGGGATTTGCCGGACCTGCCGTTCTATATTTTCCGGTAAGGTAGATGTGTGAATCTTTTTTATTCTAGATGAAGAAAAAACCAAAACCGATGACCAGCAGAATCAGGATCAGGAAAAGGATAAAAGCCAAACTGCTCTTTCCGACGCCCGCTCCGTCAAATGCTCCTCCCGTAGCGCCACTGGCTGCGCCTCCGGCTAAACCAAATGCCATTTTAAATTCCTCCTTTTAGGATTACAACTCTCCGGACATTACAAATTTAGATCATAAATCTTCTGGAATTTGCGATGCTTTCAAGAGTCAGTCATTTTTTAAATAAAGCAAAGACCAAATCCGGCCACCAGAAGGATGAGAATCAGGAAAAGGATGAAGGCCCAGTTGCCCAATCCGCCTGTCCCAATTCCGCCACAGGTGCCGCCGGTTCCGCCTGTGCCGAATGCCATTATAATTCCTCCTTTATGTGTCGATTAATAATAAAAATGTTCAGGGAACTCTTTTTTATAATCATGGAAAGGCCGTGGAGCATTAGTGCAACTTTAGAAAATGCCTGCCGGCTTTGACATTAATACCGCCAAATTCCTCCCTTCTGCTGCTTTACAGTATTTTATGATTTTAAACCTCGAGTTGTCACAGAATCAGGTAAAATCTAACAAATTTATTTTGTTTAATCTAAAATAAATCAAAAGTCCGGCTCCGCCTCTCCCTGCACTCATCCAGAATCAGACATTATTTTCTTTTACAGATTCTTATGGACAAGTCTTACTTGGTTGGTATAATTACATATGGGGAAAAATAATTGAGTCGGACCGGAGTGAAATTCTTGACCGGTTATTATAAAAGAGGCAACGGAAAGAAAAAGTGGAATGTCCTGGAGAGTGTTTTTTTTGTTTTAATAGTTATTGTAAGCGGTTATGTCCTGCTACAGTCCCCAATTTTTGAAGTCCACCGGGTACTGGTGCGGGGCAACGAGTATATCAGCGAGGAGCAAATAATTTCCATTGCCAATATCGGTATTGGTGAAAACATTTTTAAGGTCGATCTGAATACCGCAAAAGCCAACCTGGAATTGATCTCAATGATCAAAGAAGTCCAGGTTGATAGATCGCTTCCATCCTCCGTGGTCATAAATGTCCTGGAGCGCAAACCTTTTGCCCTTTTGCCTGCCCGGGAAGGCTTTATCAAGGTGGACGAAGAAGGTATTTATTTGCAGGAAGCCAGGGCCGGTACCCCCGGACTGCCCGTGTTGACGGGCATTGAGTACGAACTGCCCAATCCCGGTCAGGCTGTACAAGCGGAAAGACTGGGAGACGCCCTGAAGGTAATCACCGGATTGCCTGCTTCAGTTGTAGCCAGTCTTTCGGAGGTCCACACCGCTGAGGATGGTCAAATAATCCTTTACGCCCTGGAGGGGATCCAGTGCCGTTTGGGTCTGGCCATGGAGATACCGGAAAAAGGGGCTATCCTGGAGCAGCTTTTGCAGCAATTAAGCAAACAGAAGGATAAAATTAATTATATTGACCTTTCTTGTGCCGGCCAGCCGGTGGTCCTTTACAAAGTTCAATAGCGGGGGGATATTTTTGAGAAGCTACCAGTGGGCCGTTATCCTGGTTGGTCTGGTCCTTGGTATTATGCTGGCTGCCCAGTACCGGGTTACCAGGGAGATCCAGGCCAGCGAGGCTGTCCAGAGAGCGAAGGAGCTTTCTGCTCAGGTTGAAAAACTCAAAATTGACCGGGATAGCTTTCAGAAACGGGTGGATGAACTGCGTTCTCAACTGGATCAAGTAACTGCAGGTCCCCAGGTCTCAGAAATTAAGGAAGCGCTGGAACATGCCATAATTGAGGCCGGTGTAAGCGAAGTAAGGGGCCCCGGTGTCGAGGTTACCTTGAACGACAGCAGTGTTGCCCTTAAGCCGGGTCAGAACCCTAATCTTTATGTCCTGCATGATGAAGATATCTTGCTGGTCCTGAACGAATTGAGGGCGGCCGGCGCGGAAGCCCTTTCCATTAACGGGCAGAGACTTTTGGCTACCACCGAAGTCCGCTGTACCGGTCCGACCATTCTCCTGAATAAGAATAAGCGCTTGGCGCCTCCCTATGTAATTACGGCCATCGGCAACCCGGATACCCTGGAAAGTTCCCTCAAGATGAAAGGCGGAGTAGCGGAAACTCTCCAGTTTTGGGGGATCCAGGTGGCGGTTAAAAAATTGCCCGAAGTAACCGTACCTGCCTACAGTGGTGGAATCAGGTTCGAATATGCCAGAGCAGAGAGTTAGGGGATTTGGTTTTGAATAGATCAACCTATTTATATATAACAATTTTTGCTGTGGTAGTGGGTTCCATGCTGGCCATGCAGTTTCGCACAGCCAGCAGTAAGGATCTTCCGCTACCCTTTGACAGGGTTCAGGAATTAACCATTGAAAAAAAGCAGCTGGAAAAAGACGTGAGTCAACTTCAGGAAGAGGTTTCCGACCTGGAAGCAAAGCTGGAGGAGGCCATGATCAGCCACGCCGGGGCTGCGGGGGCACTGGATAGTGAGCTGTATAAAATCAAGCTCATTGCCGGTCTTCTGCCACTGGTGGGACCGGGAGTGGAAGTGACGCTGGATAACCCGCCCGGCGCCGGATTAAGTTACCTGGAAAATGCGGCTTATATTATCAAGGATGAAGATTTACTAAAAATATTAAACGACCTGCGGGGCGCCGGAGCAGAGGCTATAGCTATAAACGGCCAGAGGATTTTGGCCACCAGCCAGGTCCGCCTGGCGGGAAACCATATAAATGTGAACCTCACCCGGCTATCACCTCCTTACAAGGTTATCGCCATCGGCAATCCGGGCACGCTGAAGAGCAGTCTGGAATTAAAAGGCGGGCTGGCAGAATACTTAAGCGAGCAGGGGGCGCTTGTGAATGTGGAGACCAAGGAACAAATCCGGGTGCCTGCTTACGACGGTTCCCTGCGCCCGGAGTATGCCAGACCTACCCAGAAATAAGCTCTGGTTTTGGAAATTTTACAATAAATACTAGATAGGCAAAGGTGATGGCTAAATGTGGTTGGGACTTTGGTTGACAGTTATCGGAATTGCAGCGGGTGTTCTGATCGGGCTCAACATGCCCGTAGTCCTGCCCCATGCTTATGCCAAATATTTGTCCGTGGCGGCCCTGGCGGCTCTGGACTCGGTTTTTGGCGGTTTGCGTGCGGCCATGGAAGAACACTTTGATAACACAATTTTTATTACCGGTTTTTTCAGTAACGCCCTGCTTGCCGCAGGGCTGGCCTTTGTTGGAGAACGTCTGGGAATTGATCTTTATCTGGCTGCAGTGGTGGCCTTTGGGGTCAGGTTGTTCCAGAACCTTGCCATTATCCGCCGTCACCTGTTAAAAAAATAATTTTTTAAAAGGGAAATCGCCATTTGCGTGGAATCCTAACACAATAGCCAAAGTTTGGTCGGGAGGCGCCCTGGTTGGCTAAAGATCTACCCGTTGTATTAATGGGCCTTGATCCAGGTACTTCGAAGAATGCTGTGGTCATTGCCATTATTTACAAAGGATCCCTTGAGGTGGTAGGAGTAGGAGAATCCCCTAGTGTAGGTATCCATAAGGGCGTAATAGAAAATCCTGCTCTCGCGGCAAAGTCTGTTAAACAAGCCCTGGAAAAAGCTGAAAAGATGGCGGGGATCAGGGTAGGCAGGGTTTCTGTCAGCTATTGCAGTGCAAACATTGAAGTTCTAGATTACCCGGGCGGCCTTATGTTGACCGGGTCCTTCGGTTCCCGCCCCGGGAAAGAACGCCCTGCAGTTACAGGGAGTGATCCGGGGCTGGCTGCAGTGACCCCGGGCCATAGAATCCTTAAGCGACTACCGGCGCCTTTAGCAGGAACAACTCCCGGGTTGGAGCAAAACTGCGGCCGGGTTTTAACAGCGCCTTCAGAAGATATTGCGAATTTAATTGAGTGCGCGCGCCTGGCCGGCCTCGCCGTTCAGGAAGTGGTCTACAGTCCCCTGGCCTGTTCATGCGCTTTGCTAACGCCGGCTGAAAAAGAATTGGGAACTATTCTGATAGATATCGGGGCGGGGATTACCTCCGTTAGTATTTTCAACAGGGGTTCGCTCAGGGAAACAACCGTACTTCCCCTGGGGGGAGAGCACCTGGCCGGTGATCTGGCTATCGGACTTAGCCTGTCCCTGACCCGGGCCGTGGAAATATTAAAGGAATACAGGACTGAAGAACCCCCGGGGGGTGAAGATGTCAGCGCAGGAAACGGTGTATGTGACACTGTTCAAGGTAAGAATACCCGGGATCTGGTTCGTTCGATCATTGAGGCCAGGCTCACGGAGATATTTACCCTTGCCGGCCAGGTGATCAGGGGTTTTGATTACCCTGGGATCCTGCCCGGGGGAGTCGTGATTCATGGCGGTGTATCCCAGTTAAGCGGAATATCCAGCATAGCTGAAAAATTATTGCAGATGCCTGTCCGGATTGGCCGGCTGCAAAACCCGAAGTCAGATTTGAGCCCTGCTTATGCAAATGCCCTGGGACTTGTTAAATACCGTTTCTCGCGCCTGCCGGGTGATAAGAAGGTTTTAAGAAACCGACGGGAACAAAATGAGGGTTTTGTGGGCAAGATTTTTAACTGGTTTGAGGATCGAACCAGGAGATAACCTTAGCTATTAACCGGCACGCTCATCAATAGTTTCAGGCGCTGGATGCGGCGGTTTAGGAATTAATCCAAGGGATAGTAATACATAGAGGGGGACTAAAGGCATGCTTGACTTTGAACTCGACCTTGACCAGTTCGCCAATATAAAGGTTATTGGGGTCGGGGGAGGTGGCAATAACGCGGTAAACAGGATGATTCACGCGGGTCTCAAAGGTGTAGAGTTTATCGCGGTAAACACCGACGCCCAGGCGCTTTATCTGGCTCAGTCCAACCACAAAATTCAAATCGGCACCAAGCTGACTAAAGGCCTGGGCTCCGGCGGCAACCCCGAAATCGGCCAAAAGGCCGCCGAAGAAAGTCGCGATGAGATCCTGCAGGCCCTGAAGGGTTCTGACATGGTTTTTGTCACAGCCGGCATGGGCGGGGGCACAGGCACCGGGGCTGCTCCCATTGTGGCTGAGGTTGCCAAGGAACTGGGAGCCCTGACCGTGGGTGTTGTCACCAAGCCTTTTACATTCGAAGGGCGCAAGAGAGCCGCCCAGGCGGAAGCTGGAATTGAGACTCTAAAGGAAAAGGTTGACACGCTCATTACCATTCCCAACGACAGGCTTTTACAGGTGATTGAAAAGCAAACATCCATTGTTGAGGCTTTCCGGATTGCAGATGATGTGCTGCGCCAGGGTGTTCAGGGCATTTCCGACCTGATTGCCGTACCAGGCTTAATTAACCTGGATTTTGCCGATGTTAAGACCATTATGAAGGAAACTGGTTCTGCTTTGATGGGGATCGGCATTGCAAGCGGGGATAACAGGGCTACGGAAGCCGCCCGGGCATCCATTTCCAGCCCGCTGCTGGAAACCTCCATTGAGGGGGCCAGGGGAGTCTTGTTAAATATTACAGGTGGTGCTTCCCTGGGTCTGTTTGAGGTAAACGAGGCGGCTGAGATTATTGCTCAGGCTGCTGATCCGGAGGCCAACATTATTTTTGGAGCCGTTATCGACGAGAGGATGGAAGATGATGTCCGGGTAACCGTTATTGCCACAGGATTTGATCAGCGGGTACCGAAAACGAAAAAGGGACGTACCGTTGATGAACTGGAAATTAAACCATTGTCTACCCATGATGATCTGGATATTCCGGCTTTTTTACGCAGACGTTAAAAAAAAACCCCCTGCCGGACAGGGGGTTTTTTGTAAAAGGAGTATAAATAAAACCCGCTCCACCAAAGCTATATAAGATATTCCGGCGGAAGGGGGGGCGGCATATGGCCGGGCGGAAAAAGAAACCTGTTAAGATTGAAACCAGGGGTAACCGCAAGGAAGAATTGAACCGGATCCGGGGAACTCAAAAAGTAATTGACCCGGAACGGGGTCCCGAAAATAAATAAACAGTAAATGGCTTGGAGAAAAGGGGAGGAACGATGAATAAGAACAAAAACCCGCGGCTAACCATGCTGGCCGGCAGCGCCGGGTGAGCAGCGAAGCTGAGTCCTCAGGACCTGGCACAGGTACTGTGCCGGCTGGCTCCGGTGGAGGACCCGAACCTGCTGGTGGGTTCCTCCACCTGCGACGACGCGGCGGTTTACCGTCTGAATGATGAAATAGCCATTGTCCAGACTGTCGATTATTTTACACCGGTGGTGGACGATCCATATACCTTTGGCTCCATAACCGCGGCAAATGCTTTGAGCGATATTTACGCCATGGGGGCAAAACCGCTCCTGGCCCTGAATATTATCGGCTTTCCCTGCAAGGACCTGTCCCTGGAAGTGCTGGTGGAAATCCTGCGGGGCGGCGCCGACAAGGTTAAAGAAGCCGGAGCCCTGGTGGTGGGCGGCCACACCATTGAAGATAAAGAGCCCAAATACGGGCTTGCCGTTACCGGCCTGGTACATCCGGACAGGGTCGTTAAAAATGCCGGGGCGCTTCCGGGGGATGCTCTGATTCTAACCAAGCCCTTGGGAACCGGCATTATCGTTACCGCCGCTAAGGGCGAACTGGCTGACGACCGGACGTACAACAGTGCTGTAAAGTTGATGGAGGCGCTGAACGATCGGGCTTCCCGGGTTATGCTTGAAGCCGGGGCCCATGCCTGTACGGACATCACCGGCTTCGGATTACTGGGCCATCTTTACGAAATGGCAGCAGCCGGCAGCGTAGGCGCCCGCATCTTTTTGTCACAAATACCCGTTCTGGAACAGGTCCGTGAGCTTGCCTCCCTCGGCTTGATCCCCACCGGGGCCTACCGGAACCTCAACTATCTTGAGGAAAAGCTACAGTGGAGCAGTTCCATTGATGAAACAGACAAACTGATCCTGGCCGACCCCCAGACTTCGGGGGGGCTCCTGATGGCCGTCCCGGGGGATAAAGCGGCAGCTGTCCTGGAAGCACTGGAAGCTGAAGGTGTAACGGGAGCACAGATTGGTGAAATAATAGATTATGAAAAGCCCTTGATAAAAATTGAAGACTGAAACGTTTACTATAAACCTGTCAACCCCTCCTGATGATAGAATTCAAAACTTCGTCAAAAGGCATTTCCCCAATTTCATCAAGCATCTGGTCCAGTTTGGTCCTTCGTCTTAGCGAGCCTTCCAGGAGAATTTCAATGACTTGATCTCTATCTACCGTTATCGACCTGACTTCCAGGACGCCCGCCAGGAGACCCAGGATGACCAGGATTTTTTGGGGTGTAAGTAATGGTATTTTTTTTTTGACGCTGGTGCAGCCGGCGTCTTTTGTTTTTGGAATGTTTTGTGCGGGATACCCTTTTCCCTGAGTGAATTGGGCTAAGGCCTGTTCGAATAAAGAAAGCAGGTCATTAGAAGGAGACAAGGGATTTCCCCCTTTTTTAGGGCGAAAAAGCATTCAAAGGCCGGTCTTAGGGAAAAATGACCGGCACCCCGGCTCTGCTTGGCGACCCTGCAAGTCCTGTAGCAAAAAGAATGGCAAGACTTGTTGCGATAATCAGTAATAGATCATGTTGAACATTTTCCAGGTCGGGCAATGCAATCACACCTTTTTACATAGATATTATATTTATATTAATCCGGCTGCCCGTTGGTGTTTATAAGGCAGGTGTTCCGGCAGAAAGGATCCAGGGACTAAAAAGAAGCCGGCAGCAATATTTTTGAACTGTAACTGTGTTTTTTGTAGTAGTTTTTTGCAGTAATATGTCAGGGAAAAAATAACAGTTGTGTTCAAAACACGACAAATTCTCAAGCCCGGACAATGTATAATAAGGCCAGTGTTGTTATTATTTAACCTGTCTGTCATAAAGCAAGAAAGTTTACGATAAAATGGTAATAGAGGTTTTATAATATTTTCTGGAAAGTTTGCTCCAGGAACGGGAGAATAAATCTATGACGGCATATACCGTCTATCTCGACCAGGTTTTCCTGGGCAACATGGTCATGAATTACGTCATCCTGTGGGCTGCCTCAAAGTTAAGCCGCGTTCCGGTTGGGAAAACCCGGCTTGCCGCAGGAGCAGCGCTGGGGGCCGGCTATGCAGTGGTTGCTTTATTACCCGGCTGCAGCCTTCTCTTAACAACAGGTTTTAAAACTGCCGCTTCCATTATAATCACAGCCGCTACATTCTTCCCTGTTTCCCTCCGGAAGTTTATCACCTGTCTTGGTTGTTTTTATCTAACCTCCTTCGTGCTGGGCGGGCTGGTGTTCGGAGTCATCTTCTTTCTTCATGCCGGAGTCATAACCAGTCTTAATGGTGTTGGCGTCATCATCAACCAGCACCTGTGGAAGGGTATTATTATGGGTCTGGCAGCCTTTTGGGCAGCTGTGAAAGGTTTTAACGCCCTGCAAAAGAAGGGTTTACTGGAAAACATTTTTAAAATTCCTGTTTTGATCCGCTCGGAAAGTAAACAGGTAAAAGTCGATGCGCTTCTTGATACCGGTAACCAGTTAAAGGATCCTATGACCGGGCGCCCTGTGATCGTTGTTGAATACAGCCCCTTAAAACCCCTTTTGCCTGTGCAGCTACACCCTTTCTTTGAAGCAGAGGGAGATGCCGACATCTGGGAGATTTTAAGCTCCCTGGGCGGGTGCGGCGCTGCTTCGCGTTTTAGTGCCATTCCCTTTCAGTCCCTGGGTAAGACAAAGGGGCTGCTTCTTGGTTACCGTCCCGATGAAGTATTGCTGGAGCGGAATGGCCGGCAGCCCTGCGCTGTAAAGGCAATTTTGGCCATTTACCGGAAAAGTCTGTTTCCCGGCGGGTCCTATCAGGCGCTGCTGGGTCCCAACCTGATTGACCCGGCCTCCTAGCCTGACTTCCACCTGCACCAGTCCAGGCAACAGGCCGGTCCGCTCCGGCAGGCTCCCCCAATTGCAATGTCGCAGCCTGGTTCCTGCAGGGACGGATCTGGCAGGATCAAGAGAATTATCCTGTCAGATTGAATTTGCACCTCTGATTCAGTCTGGGCAGTTATAGTGCCCAGCGGAGCCAAAGACCGTAAGCCTTCGGGACCCGGAAACATGGAGTCCGGGCAGTTATAGTGCTCAGCGGAGGGAGGACTTGTGTGTGATTTCTAAGATATTCCTGCGTGCCCGCTGGAGGGGCCGTCTGGCCTTGCTGCGCCTGCTGATCTGGTTGGGTTACCGTCCGCGGATCTATTATGTCGGCAGCAGCGAAGCTTTACCGCCGCCTTTGAGTACCGATGAGGAAACCTTTTTAATCGACCGCCTGGAATCCGGGGACGGGGCGGTCAGGAGCATCTTAATTGAAAGAAACCTGCGTTTGGTGGTTTATATCGCCCGAAAATTTGAGAATACAGGGGTGGGAATTGAAGATCTGGTATCCATCGGTACCATCGGCCTGATTAAAGCGGTCAATACCTTTGACCCGGCTAAAAAAATTAAACTGGCTACCTATGCTTCCCGCTGTATTGAGAATGAGATCCTTATGTACCTGCGGCGGAATAACAAGACCCGGGCGGAAGTCTCCTTTGACGAACCGCTGAATATCGACTGGGATGGAAATGAACTGCTGCTGTCGGATGTCCTGGGTACGGAAAACGATGTCATCTACAAATATATCGAAGACGAGGTTGATAAAAAACTGCTTCACCTGGCGCTGCAAAAGCTCTCCGGCCGGGAACGCAGAATTATGGAACTGCGTTTCGGCCTGAACAACGGCATGGAAAAAACCCAAAAGGAGGTTGCCGACCTGCTGGGGATATCTCAGTCCTATATTTCAAGGCTGGAGAAGAGGATTATTAAAAGGTTGAAAAAAGAGATTCACCGCATGGAGTGAAAAGAACTAAATAAAATGGATCAGCCACGATCCACAGCTGCCTGTCGTCTTCGCTGTACTGGAGGACGCTTTTTTGTGTCCCCGGCAGGTGTGTATAAATCAAATTGGGCCTGGCAATAATGAAAACGAACAAGAAAGACAAATACGACGCCGGATAAAAGATGGGGGGCCTTCTATGCTGGTGAACAAGGTGGAGATCTGTGGTGTCAATACATCTAAACTCCCTGTACTGACAGGCAATCAGATGCGCGCCTTGTTTGAGGCCATGCATAAAGGAGAAACCTCCGCCCGAACCCAGCTGGTTAACGGCAATCTAAGGCTTGTCCTAAGTGTAATCCAGCGTTTTACAAACAGGGGCGAATATGTGGACGACCTTTTCCAGGTGGGTTGTATCGGCCTGATGAAGGCCATTGACAACTTTGATCTTTCCCAGAATGTTAAGTTTTCCACATATGCAGTGCCCATGATTATTGGAGAAATCCGCCGTTACCTGAGGGACAACAATCCCATCCGGGTCAGCCGCTCCCTCCGTGACGTTGCCTATAAAGCCCTGCAGGTGAGGGACGCCCTCGTCAGCAAATATTCCCGGGAACCCTCCATCAATGAAATTGCAGGAGAATTAAAAATGCCCAGGGAAGAAATAGTTTTTGCCCTGGATGCCATTCAGGAACCCATTTCCCTGTTTGAACCCATTTACCATGACGGCGGGGATCCCATTTTTGTCATGGACCAGATCAGTGACGAAAAGAACCAGGACCTGAACTGGCTTGAGGGTATCGCAATCCGGGACGCCCTTCGAAAACTGAATGACCGGGAGAAGCTTATTCTAACGCTCCGTTTTTACGAGGGAAAAACTCAAATGGAGGTGGCGGAAGAAATCGGCATCTCCCAGGCGCAGGTTTCCAGGCTGGAAAAAGCAGCCCTCAACCACATGCGAAAATACGTTTAAAAATATTTGCATATTTTACAATGTTTAAGCAGCAATAATCTAGCTGCTTAAAATTTTTTGGTTCAGCCGGCGCTCCCCTGCACATATAAATATAGGGGGTGTTTGGTGTGGTGAAGATATCGGACTTGAGGGCGCGGGAAGTTGTCAATGTTGTGGACGGGCGAAGACTTGGCCTGATCAAGGATATAGAAGTGGATATGGAAGAAGGAAAAATTACCGCTTTAATTCTGCCTGGTGATGGTGGCGGCAGATTTCTCGGTTTTTTCGCAAAGGATGAAGAAATCGTGGTGCCCTGGGAAAAAATTAGAAAAATTGGAGCAGACGTAATTCTGGTGGAAGTCAGCACTTTTACCGACCCCAGGCACGAACAGCGTATAAAGTACTAGTTATTAAGTGCATCTATACTGGTTTACCCCTTTCAAGACATAACTAATTTATCCGGGCGGTCAGGCTGCACCGGATTTTTTTTATTCAAGATCAAATTAAGCATTATTTTGCCTTGCGGACCTTGCCCCTTTCTGGAAGTTCAGTCCTTTAACCTGCTACAAATGCTTATCTTGTTTACAAAAGATTCTCCCCGGTGTTATAATTAACGTTGTGGTTCCAAATCTCTTATCTTGGGTTACTTCTGAAGGGAACATATTAAAATAAATACCGAATTGGGTACACAGGCAGCCGGTAAAGCAGCATATTATTTTATCTGTATCCACCAAATAAAACATTTACCGGTAATCCCGGGTGTTTTATTTTTTACTTGTATTAACTTGCGGACGGAATGATGAGATCTAAATTGCGGCCTGCCTGTCGCTTAAGCGCAACAGGCAGGCTTTATACAAAAGAGGTGTTGTCCGGATGATCGATATTCACAGCCATATCCTGCCTGGTCTGGACGACGGGGCAGCCAGTATGGAAGAAGCTATTGCCATGGCCCGCTGTGCTGTCATGGGCGGGATCAAGCAAATGGTGGCCACACCCCACGTGAAATCAAGAACCTATCCAGGCAGGGAATTAATCCTGAACGTGCTGGCAAACCTGAATAAAGAGCTAAAAAAAAATGATATCCCCCTGGTTGTGATGCCCGGAGGGGAGTACAGTCTGGAGCCTGAATTGCCCGGGCGGCTGGCCAGGGGTGAAGTCCTGACCATTAACGACACAGGGCGCTACCTGCTGGTGGAACTGCCTCCGTCGTCTGTTCCCGATTATACAGCCACTGTTTTAAGGGAGCTCCAGATGGAAGGTGTAACACCTGTCATAGCCCACCCGGAGCGGAACTATGTTTTTATGAGTGATTATTCCCGCCTTTACAAACTGGTCGCAGATGGTTCCCTGGTCCAGCTGACAGCCGGCAGCATCTGCGGTTACTACTATTCCCAGGTTACAGCCGCTGCCCGGACCTTTTTAGAGCAGGGCTGGGTTCACTTCATTGCTTCCGACGCGCATAACAGAAGCGGTCAACTGCTTCAGTTCGAGATTGCAGCAAAGGAAATACTGCAGTCTTACGGTGACGGGGAGAGGCGCCGCCTGATGCGCACTAATCCCCAGCGGGCATTGCGGGGCGAATCCATAGAGAACGGCATCCATTTGAAAGTATCCGGGGAATAATTCAAGATAACCGGAGAATAATGCAGGATAGTAAAGCTAAGAAGCGGGATAGTCACAGGGATATCCCGCTTTTTGGTGTTTACGGAACTGACTGGCCTCATCATCTAAAACACGTCTGTTTTCCGGGCAGGCGTCAGGTAGTTGTTTCTGCTTTGGGAGTTCTTAGGCGAATTTTCCCGGGTAGATTATAGAAAAACGCGGTGTTTTTAGCCAGGACAGGGCTGATGAAGGCCAGGGCAAGCACGTAAAGTGCAGCAAAGGCCGGGAGCTTTGGATTCAGGCCGGCAGATGCAGCAAGGCCGGCAATTATAATTGAAAACTCGCCCCTGGCCATAATTGTGAAGGCAACATTGGTTGACCTTCTTTTTTTATACCCCGCCAGCCAGGAAGCGATAAATCCGTTGATAATGTTGCCGATAACTGTAATCAGAACGGCAATGCCGGACATGACCACTACATCCGGAAAAGTTCTGTAATCTATGACCATGCCGAAGGAGAAAAAGAATACTGCTCCGAACAGGTCCCGCATGGGTGTGATTGAAGTGAGGATCCGGTGGTTGTGGGTCGTTTCCGCCAGGATCAGCCCCAGCAGCAGGGCGCCGATAGCCTCGGTGATATGCAGTTTTTCCGCCAAAACCCCCATCATCAGCAGCAGGGTAAAGATTATTACTGAAAATGCTTCATTACTCTTGATCTTAAAAAGTTTGCCGAGAAAGCCGCTGATCCGCTTGCCGAAGACGATCAAGGATAGAATAAAAGCCAGGATTACCAGGATGTTGAGCAGAAGCTTGCCGATGTTGAATTCGCCCGGTACAAGTATTCCCGAAAGGATCGACAGGTACACGGCAATAAAGACATCTTAAAAAACCATGATCCCCAGGATAAGCTCTGTTTCCGGGTTAGCGGCCCTCTTCAGGTCCACCAGGAGTTTAGTAATGATGGCGCTGCTGGAAATACCCGTGATGCCGGCCACAACCAGTGCTTCCGTCCAGGAATTAAAGAAAAGCCAGCCGATTCCAAGGCCCCTCAAAAAGTTAAGCAGAACGTAGACAGTACCGCCTTTGAACATGTTTTTTCCCGCCCTGGCAAGCTTGCCGGCGGAAAACTCCAGTCCCAGGTAAAACAGCAGCAGCAATACGCCGAGCCGTGAGAGCAGTTCTATGGATTCGGTGGATGTAATGAGCACGAGGGAAACTGTTCCGATCACGGGGCCATGGGGGCCCACCAGCATACCCAGTAGAATCAAAAGGGGTATTGAGGAAAAATTAAGCCGTGCAGCCAGCAGGGAAGCCAATGTGATGAAGACAAAAGCAAGGCCGGTATTAAGAATTACGTCTGGCGCCAAGCTATAGTTTAGCCCCAAACATTTTTTCAATGAGTTTCATTTTATCGTATCTCCCTGCTGTAATCACCGTGTGTCCCGGCTGGAATACATAACCCGGCCCCGGGTTTATTGCAACGATTTCTTTTCCGCCTTTGTCCCTGTCCATCAGTACAGCAATAACGATGACACCGTGGTTTTTCCTCAATCCCAATTCTCCAATGCTTTTTCCTGATATTTCAGATCCCGGTTGCACTTTTAACCACTCAATACGCAGTTCGGAAATTGCGGCATCAAGTTTTTCGAGACTCTTGGGCTGGTAAAAAGAACCGCCGATAATGGAACCCAGCTGGCGGGATTCTTGATCCGTAAGGGTTACGGAGGCAATGGGCTCATCTGCTTCATTGTCTAAATAAAACAGTTCCCTTGTGCCGTCATCATGTATTATTACGACTACCTCTGATCCGTCATCAAGCATCAGTTGGTATTTTTTTCCAAGTCCAGGCAGTTCTGCCTCGCGGATGGTTGTCAATAATACGCATCTCCTTAAATTTGTTTAACTAAACCATTATATCATGCAAAACAATTCTATATAAAGTTATGAATATTAAATTTCGCAGAAAATTTTGTGGAAATATCAAAGGAATATTCTACTGCTGCCTGTCTGCACTCACCCTTAAAACAGAGAAGGCATATGATAAAAAAAATATGTCTATGGCATTGAAAGGAGGAGGAGAATGGCCACCTATACTGTGCAGACAGGAGACACCTTGTTCTCAATAGCAAGCAGATTCGGCACTACAGTTGAAGCATTGGTGGAGGCTAATAATATTACAAACCCGGATCTCATCAGAGTGGGGCAGGTACTTACCATTCCGGAAACTGGAGCTGACGGGGGGACAGCAGGGGCGGGTGATAGTGCTGGCGGAGTTAATCAGACCAGGCTGGTCAGGGGGCTGTTATACCGTATTGCCACAGACAGGAGTACTTACCGGCAGGGTGAACCGGTTCGTATTACCTTTTCCAAAACAAATGTCAGCAACCGGACCATCGTCCTCCGCTACCGGACCGCTCAGCGGTTTGAGCTTGTAGCAAGGCGCCAGCCGGGTTTAAGGGAAGTCTGGCGCTGGTCTGCGGGCCGGTTCTTCGCCCAGGTGACGGGGACTGTTACCTTAAGGCCGGGGCAGAGCCAGGTGTTCCGTGAAACCTGGAACCAGAGGAACAACCAGGGGGTGCAGGTTGTTCCGGGCAACTTCGTAATCGAAGGGACTAACCTGGCCCAGGGCTTTGAGGGTGAGTCCATTGCTACAAGGATTACTATTACTGCAGTCAGGCCGACCCCCACACCCAGGCCCACCCCCACACCCAGACCAACGCCCACACCCAGGCCGACCCCCACGCCCTGTCCACCTGGGAACGTTCTAACCAACCCGGGATTTGAAAGATGGCCCAACCCCTCAGCGCCTCCAACCGGTTGGACGGGCAGCAACTTGGCCCGCAGTTCACTTTCCGGTACAGGCGCCTTTGCTGCGGAAATGGGCGCCAGGCCCGGTTCCAGAGCTGTGCTGTCCCAGAGAGTTGATATTGAAGCGGGCAGGATTTACGAGTTGAGCTGGGGGGCAAGGGAACGGGTCCGTCCTGGGGTTGCCAGGTTCACGCTCTTTGTGGAGATCTTTTATTTTGACAGGAACAATAATTTTGTGGGCAGAACCGAGCCCCGCTTCTCCCAGGATAGTATACCCAACGACCGCTTTCAGCGGTACAGCCTGTCCACGGGGCGTGTTCCTGCGGGCGCAAGGTTTGCCGATGTCCGTTTTACCTTTGAACCGGCTGCTGCCAACACCAGTTCCGTGTTAATAGATAATGTTGAACTGCGCTGCCGTTTTTAAGTTTACAACCGGCTTAGCGGACTGGTTTTATTGTCCCTGAAGCGGCGGGAATGTTGGATTGAATGCTGTTTATATTTCAAGGCCAGAAGGGAGGCAGTGTAATTGCCTCCCTTCACAAGTTGAATAACAAGTTAAATATAAAGTAACTTTGCAGTATAGCCTTAACCGGCGCTGCTGAGGCGCCGGCAGAAGGAGCATATTGGCTTAAAGGATATTTTCAGGCATGCGTTGCCCTGAATCGTCGTTACATGGTCACAACAGGGTCACAGAAGGGTGAGAACCGGTGGATGCCGTCTCCCCGGCGACCCTGGCGGGAACAAGCCGCAGCCGGCTCTGTTCTAGTGGCCGCAACTCCCGCAACTTTTGGAACTGCAGGACCCGCAGCCGGAGCCGGCGCCCTTCCCGCCACCTGTGCCGCAGGCCTGGAAGGCTGACATAACCCGCTCAGGGGCTTGCTTGCCGCATTCAGGACACTTCAAATCTGCTCCGGTTGTACCAACGGGGCAGAGTTTCTCAAAGCGGTTGCCGCACCCGTTACACCGGAATTCGTAAATGGGCACTGGAGGATGCACTCCTTCCTTTTGGTTCTGTTATTTATTTAAAAAATGAGCGTTAATCGACACTCTTAGATTAATCGTGACAAACCTCAATGTCAAGGCCGGCGAGGCTTTTTGTTGTTGAAAAAAAGGGTTTCCGGATGCCGGCGGGTAATAATTTCAGTTTAAACAACAAAAAGGAGGAAATTATGCGCATTCAGGTTTTAGATTAAACAAGAATTTAAGGAGGAGATTATGCGTATTCAGTTTTTAGGGGCTGCCGGCACAGTTACAGGTTCATGTTTTCTTGTGGATACCTCTCAATCAAGGATCATGATCGATTGCGGAATGTTTCAAGGTTCCAAAGAAATCCGGGAAAGGAATTACGGCAGCTTTTACGTACCGCCCCGCAGTATTCAACATGTATTGCTTACTCATGCCCACATTGACCACAGCGGTCTGATTCCAAAACTGGTGAAGCATGGTTTCAAAGGAAAAATCTATGCTACCCCTGCAACCATAGAACTCTGTGAGGTACTCCTTCCCGACAGCGGCTACATCCAGGAAATGGAGATTGAACGCAAAAACCGCAAGAACCGCCGGGCTGGAAGGCCGATGTTTGAACCGGTTTACAACGTTGATGAGGCCTATAAGAGCCTTCCCTTTTTTCAACCTGCCGGGTATGACCAGATCATCCGGATTACCCCCGATATCCGGGTGCGTTTTGTGGATGCGGGACATATCCTTGGTTCGGCCATGATCGAGGTCTGGATAGAGGAGGGTTCTTCGGAAATAAAACTCGTCTTTTCCGGGGATATTGGTAATCATAACCGTCCCATCATTAATGATCCTTCAATAATTGCTGAAGCAGACTACGTCATTATGGAATCTACTTACGGCAACCGTCTACACCAGCAGCATTGCGATAAAGAAATCGAATTATTGCACGAGGTAATCTGGGATACTTATAAAAAAGGAGGCAACCTGATTATTCCCGCCTTTGCGGTTGAGCGGACCCAAGACCTGCTTTACCACCTGATTTTATTAATGGAAGATCGAAGGATGCCCCCAATGCAGGTTTATATCGACAGCCCGCTGGCCACGGCTGCAACCAGCGTTTTTCAAAGGCACCGCGACTGCTACGACCAGGAAGCCAGTGAGCTTGTTCAAAGGGGAGAAGATCCAGTCAGCCATCCGTCCCTGAAGTTTACCCTTTCGGCGGAGGAGTCTAAATCCTTGAACCAGATCAGCGGGGCCATTATTATCTCCGCCAGCGGCATGTGCGAGGCCGGACGGATCAGGCATCATCTTAAATACAATCTCTGGCGGCCTGAAAGCACGGTGTTGTTTATCGGCTACCAGGCTGAAGGCACCCTGGGGCGGTTAATCCTGGATGGACAAAAGACCGTGCGCATATTTGGTGACGAAATAACTGTCAAGGCTGATATTCGAAATATCGAATGCTACTCCTCCCATGCCGACCAGGCGGGGCTTTTAAGGTGGATTAAGAGCTTTTCCAGCCCCCCCCGGGAAGTTTTCCTTGTTCACGGGGAGCCTGACGCCACAGCATCCCTGGCAGACCTGATCCGGATGGAAACAGGCTTAAAAGTTACAATTCCGGCCTGGCAGCAGATTGTAGAACTGACCCCGCTTGTTGCTGAGCCCGATGCTGCCCTCAAACAGGCCTACCGTTCTCTGAGCGGTAAAATCAGCAACCTCCTTTCTGCCGGGGTCAATCCTTTGTACCGGGAGGAAATACTCAACCGCCTGGCTGAACTGGAAGCTTTCATTGAGGAAAAGACGGTTAAAATCTCCTGAGTTTGAAGAAAGGGCTTCAAAATGCAACTCACTCTAAAAGGCAGCCTGCAATTTTATACATTTCTCCACTTTGAGACTACCGGCAAGGTAATCCACGGTTTTACAACCCGTAACGGCGGTGTTAGCAGAGCGCCCTATAGTTCTTTAAATACTGCCTTTCACGTTGGGGATGACGAGGCTGACGTCCGGACCAACCGTCAGTTGGCCTGTGCAGCCCTCGGACTCAATCCGGCGGATTTAGTTGCCGGCAGGCAGGTCCACGGGGACCGGATTGAAGTAGTAGGCCGGGAGGACAGGGGCAGGGGTGCAATCTCCGATCAAGATGCCCTTCCCGCCACTGATGCCCTGGTAACCGGCATTGCAGGAGTACCCCTGTCCAGCTACTATGCTGATTGTGTGCCGGTTTTCCTGCTCGATCCCGTGCAAGGAGTCATTGCCATCGCCCATGCCGGATGGAAGGGCACAGTATTAAGAATCGCAGAAAAAACCCTGAAAAAGATGAGGGATTCCTTTGGTGTCGAGCCGCGGGATTGCCTGGCAGGCATCGGTCCCTCCGTGGGGCCCTGCTGTTACGAGGTGGATGAAAGGGTCATGGGCCCTTTTCAAGGTAGTTTTCCGGGAATCAAGGATTTGACTGTGCCAACTCCCTCCGGCCGGTGGCGGCTGAATCTGTGGGAAGCAAACCGCCGGACCCTCCTGGATGCCGGTCTCAAGGCTGAAAACATTGTGTCTTCACAGATCTGCACCTCCTGCCAGCAGCATTATTTTTTTTCCTACCGGGCTCAGGGAGGAAATACAGGCCGGATGGCGGCTCTGATTATGTTAAAATAAATTCATAGAGATTCACAGGAAGGCTAAAAGAGGAACTGTTTTTTGGAGGCTAACCACTTTTAGGGTAATAGAGAGAGAGACCGAGGAAATTCGAAAGGTGATGGGGGATGCCAAAAATACTGGTGGTGGACGATGAGAAAAATATACTGGAACTGCTCCGCTTTAATCTGGAACGGGAAGGATATGAGGTATTAACTTCTCTGGACGGCGCCCGGGGTCTTGAATTAGCCCGCAGCGAGAGCCCGGATTTGATTGTGCTTGATGTGATGCTCCCTGAAATTAGCGGCCTGGAGGTTTGCCGGGAACTGCACCTGGATCCCGCAACAAAGAAGATACCCATTATTATGCTCAGCGCCAGGGCTGATGAACTGGACCGGGTCCTGGGACTGGAAATGGGCGCTGATGATTACGTGACCAAGCCCTTCAGTCCCCGGGAGTTGGTGGCCAGGATTAAAGCAAGGCTGAGACGGTCACGCAGGGGAGGAACCGGGGCGGAAGAGGCTTTGGAATCGCGTCTTGATTACGGACGGATGGTCATTGATGAGGATAGGTTTGCTGTTTATGTAGATGGGGAAAAGCAGGATTTTACTCCCAAGGAATTTGAACTGATTCGCTTCCTGGCCCGGCACCCCGGCAAGGTATTCTCAAGGGATCAGCTTTTAGAGCAGGTTTGGGGCTATGATTACGCCGGGGATTCCCGTACTGTAGACGTTCATATCCGGCACATCCGGCATAAACTGGAAAATTTACCGGGAGGAGAACAGGTTATAGAAACTGTGCGGGGAGTGGGTTACCGGTTTAAGGAGGGCTGGCGTTGCTGATCAAACTGGGTACTTTCTGGAGATTTGGCTGGAGGCCGATTGCCAGCTACTTTTTTCTCTTTCTAGTATTTTTTGCCTTGACGCAGCTTACTACTGTGGAGAGGGTAAGTCTCTGGGGAGCGGCGGCTACTGCCTTTATCTGTTCCGCTATTCTTGCTTTGATAATGTATAAGCGTTTAATCAGTCCTCTGGGTGAAATGGCTGAAATCGCCCAGGAGATGGCCAGGGGAAATCTGGATCAGGAGATCCGGAATTTTGCCCAGGACGAAATTGGCGACCTGGCCCGTTCCATAAACTATATGGCCAGACAGCTGAAGAGCAATATTGAAAGTGTTATTTCGGAAAAAAACCGGATCCAGGCTATTTTGTCCAGTATTGCCGACGGTGTGATTGCCGTGGACAACTGGGGGAGGGTTATTCTGATTAACCCTGTGGTGGAAGAACTCTTTGGTATAGACATGGCCTACAGTAAAGGAAAAAACATCCTCAGAGTGATTCGCAACTATGAACTGGAAAAAATGCTGAGCAAGGCTCTGGAAACCGGGTGTCCTGTAGAAAAGCAAATTGAGATTCTAACGCCGGAGCCGCTGATCTTCCGTGTCCATGTGACCCCCTTGAAGAATATCGGGGTGGAACACGGGGGGGCTGTGGCTGTGCTCAAGGACGTCACCGAAAGAAAAAGAGTGGAAGAGATGCGCAGCGATTTTGTTGCCAATGTTTCCCATGAGCTGAGAACACCCCTGACTTCCATCCGGGGTTTTGCGGAAACGCTGCTGGACGGGGCCATTGATGAACCGAAACTGGCCAGGCAATTTCTGGAAATTATGAACACAGAAACCGAGCGTCTGTCAAGGCTAATCGATGAACTGCTAAACCTTTCCAAGATTGAAGACCGTAAGACCGTACCGAGCCTGCAGTTGTTAAAAATCGAAGATCTAATTCAGAGGACGGTTGCCATCCTGAAATCCCGGGCTCAGGAAAAAAATATTGAGATAAGTATTAGTTTGCCAGATAATCTTCCGCAGGTTCCTGGTGATCCCGATATGCTGAGTCAGGTCTTGATCAACCTCATCGACAATTCGGTCAGCTATACCCAGCCGGGTGGTAAAATTCAGATCCGCGCTGCAGCCTGGGAAGATGAATTAAAGGTGGATGTGCAGGACAACGGTATCGGTATACCGCCGGAAAGCCTCTCCCGGGTTTTTGAAAGGTTCTACAGGGTGGATAAGGCGCGTTCCCGGGAGCAGGGGGGTACCGGTCTGGGACTTTCCATCGTCAAACATATAATTGATGCCCACCATGGAAGTGTTCAGGTAGAAAGCAAGGTCGGTGTGGGGAGCACCTTTTCCTTTGTCCTGCCTTTACACGGAGCGGGCAGCAGCAAAACACATCAGTATCTGCTGTAGATTCAAAGGCTCTTGAAAAACCCGGGTTTTTTTTAAATAGAACGGGGGCCTTAATCATTCCACGCAGGAATTAGCTTTCCGCCGTCGAAATAATATTTTACATTTGAAGTTAATATTTGGGGGAGTGAATGAAAAAAGAAACCACTGTTCCCATTTCGAGAAGGAGAAAGCGCAGGACGCCTGACTCCTGGCTGCCTTACCTCGCTCTGGCGGCCCTGTTAATCTGCGTGGCCTTGATGGCCTGGGGACGACTTGTTGTTTATTTATCAGGAGTCCAGTTTCTTACCCAGCAGGAGATTAGCCGGACTGTCCTGCTGGAGGGCATCATCATAAAAGAAGAAATGGTAATCCGCTCCCCGGTCACAGGAAAAGTTCATTTTAAGGCCGTTGATGGAAACCGTCTCGAAATGGGGGCGCCGGCGGCGGAAGTGGTGGCTGTGGATGGTGGCGGGGCTTCATATAGATTGACTACACCTTCTGCGGGTATGTTTTGTACCCATATGGACGGTCTTGAGAATGTTCTTGCTCCTGCCAATCTTGATGTATTGGATTTTTCCAGCCTTGATAGAATAAGCCCTAAGCAGGTATTAGAAGGAGAGCGGGTGGAAAAGGGACAGCCCGTATTCAAATTAATTGATAATCTTTCTGCCACATATTTATACACGGAGGCGTCCCAGACAGAGTTACCGGCTGAACTGAAGGAAAAGCCCCACTGGCTTAAAGCTACATGGAATGACCTTCCCCTGATGCTTAAGACTTATAGTCTTGTGGAAAAAGGGGACAGATGGGAAGGATTGTTACAACTGTCCGGTTTTCCGGATGAGCTGGTTCACAACCGGCAGGTAAGTTTGAAGATAATTACAAACCGGCTGGCAGGGTTCCTGGTACCGCACCATGCTGTTGTTTACCGGGACGAAACGCCCGGCATCTACCTGGCTGTCAAGAAAAGAGCCCAGTGGGTTCCTGTCCAGGTTGAGGGTGAATTACAGGGAAAGGTGGCTATTTCCGGCAAGGGATTGGGTGAGGACACCCGGTATGTGAGCAACCCCGTGCTGATCCGGGAAGGGAGCCTGGTGGAATAAAGGGGCGTGGTAGATTGAATGTACTGGACAACCTCAACCGGGTGCGCCGGCAAATAGCTGCGACCGCCCTGCGTGCAGGCCGCGACCCGGCCCGGGTGAAGCTGGTGGCGGTTACCAAGACTGTTCCGGTGGAAATCATCAGGCAGGTGCTCGTCCCGGGTTTGGATGGCCTGGGGGAAAACAGGGCACAGGAGTTGCTGTCCAAGTACAGGGAGTTGCCCCCCGATGTGGAGTGGCATTTTATCGGTCACCTGCAGACTAATAAGGTCAAAAAAATAATCGATAAAGTCAGCTTGATCCATTCCCTGGACCGCTGGTCCCTGGCTCTGGAAATTAGCCGGGTGGCCTGCGAAATGGGGCTGACCGCCCGGGTCCTGGTGCAGGTTAACGCATCCGGTGATAAGACAAAATCCGGCCTGCGCCTTCAGGAAGTGGAAGAATTTGTGGCTGAAGCAAGCTGCCTGCCGGGTTTGGAGATTTGCGGCTTGATGACCATTGCGCCCTGGACTGAAAACCCGGAGGAAGTTCGCCCGGTTTTCAGGCAGGTGAAGGAGTTGAGCTTAAGGCTGCGGCACAAACTGAAAGCCGGAATGGACTACCTGTCCATGGGTATGAGTGGTGACTTCGAAGTTGCCCTGGAGGAAGGCGCCAACATCCTGCGGATCGGAACGGCAATTTTTGGCCGGCGGTATTAAGAAAACTTTGACTCCCCCGCTAAAAAGAAGGTCTGGATTCTCCTAAAAAGATTCTCCATAAAGGCATGTAGAGCATAAATAGAAGGAGGGACGATCCTATGGCCGTGAAGCTTGTTGATAAAGTACTCAGCTTCATGGGATTTGAAGAAGAGGCTGTGGAGGAAGAAACTAAGTTCGGCCGGGAAGAAGAACCGGAAGAGCAGCCCTGGCGCCGGAAAAGGGACAGGTTCAGGGAAAAAGAAAAGGAGACGGGCTCTGTTGTAAGCCTCCCGCTTCAGCGCCAGGTGCGGGTTGTGGTAGTAGAACCCAAGTCCTTTGACGAAGTTAAGGATATTGCCGAAAATCTCAAAAACAGGCGGCCGGTTATTGTTAATCTGGAACAGGCTACTCCGGAACTGGCCAGGCGGGTGGTGGATTTTGTGATGGGGGCGTCCTTTGCTTTGAACGGGAGCCAGCAAAAAGTAGGCAGCGGAATATTTCTTTTCGTCCCTAGCAATATGGATATATCCAGCGAACTTAAAGATCAGAGCAGGGAAAAAGGAATGTTTTCCTGGATGCGCACATAATGTCGTAAGGAGGTGGTGCAATGCCTCTAAAGGGTCAGAAAATAGGTTTTCTGGGCGCCGGGGTGATGGCGGAAGCCCTGATTTCCGGCCTGCTAAAAGCTGGCCTGGTATCACCTGCCGGGCTTTTTGCATGCGATGTCAACACCGGGCGGCTGGACCATCTCAAAGAAAAATATCTGATTGAAACAACGGTTGATAACCAGGCGCTGATTAAACAGGCGGATCTGGTTATCCTTGCCGTCAAGCCACCGGTCGTCGTGCCGCTGTTAAAAGAAACTGCCCGGGTCTGGGGTGAGGGCCAGACCCTGATCTCAATTGCAGCGGGTATCACCACCGGAACAATCGAATCATGCCTGGAAAGACCGGTACAGGTGGTACGGGTAATGCCCAATACGCCCTGCCTCGTTGGAGAAGGGGCCAGCGCTGTCAGTGCCGGCAGCAAGGCCTCCAGGGAGAGCGTCAGCAAGGCACTGGCCATTTTTACAGCGGTGGGAAAAGCAGTGGAAGTACCCGAATCTCTCCTGGACTGTGTAACAGGCTTGAGCGGCAGCGGTCCGGGTTATATGTATCTGATCCTGGAGGGGTTAATTGACGGTGCAGTGAGGCAGGGCTTGCCCAGGGATGTGGCCAGGCTTTTAATTACTCAAACCATGCTGGGGTCCGCTAAAATGGTCCTTGATACCGGGGAGCACCCTGCCAGGTTAAAGGATATGGTAACGACACCGGGGGGAACCACCATAGCCGGGTTGTATGCCCTGGAAGAAGGAGCTTTAAGGGCGTTGCTGATGAAAGCAGTAGCCGACGCCTCCCGCCGCTCGCGGGAGCTGTCCGGGAAATAGCCGGGCCGGCCATCAGGGCCCGGGAGTCTAATTGTGGGGTGGATCATGGGTATTGTTGTTACAGCGATAGATGTTGCCTTTCAGGTTTATACCTGGCTGTTAATTATTCGAGTCCTTCTTTCCTGGGTTCCCAGCCTTAATAACCCGTATCACCCGGTGGTCCGGTTTATCAACGAAAGCACGGAACCTTTTCTTGGGCTTTTCCGGCGGTTTATTCCTCCTGCCGGAGTTGTTGATTTCTCCCCGCTTATTGCTATTTTAATCCTGCAATTAATCAGGCAGTTTGTCGTTGGAATTTTATGGAGGATTCTGTAAGGCTGGATGGTTCTGGGAGAAGCCGTGTTGACCGGCGGAGTGACCCAGTTAACCGGTTTTGATGACCCGTATCGCGCGGGTCTTATCATTTCCCTAAGCAAAACGCTTCCCTGGCCTTGCTGCCGCCACGCCGGGTGGCGGTGATCCGGAGCGGACGGACGGGTGTTGTCATAAATAAGTATATTTAGCGTTCTTTGAGGAATTATTTTTGTTTAATATTGCCTAAAACAAAGACAAGCTTATTCCATGGTGGTTAGATTTTAACGAGGTGAATGGCGTGCTGACACCGATAGATATTCAAAAAAAAGTATTCACTCGCAAATTCCGTGGTTATTGTGATGAAGAAGTAGACATCTTTATGGATCAGATTACCCAGGATTATGAAAAGCTTGTCCGGGAGAATCAGGATTTGAAGGAGCAGCTGGAGCAGGTTAACAAAAATATTGCCCGCTACCGGGAAATCGAGGAAGTACTTAAAAACACTATGATTCTTGCGCAGAAAAGCGCTGAGGAGGTCAGGCAGAATGCGGAGAAGGAAGCGCAATTGCTGATGGATAAGGCCAGGATCGAGGCGGACCGGATAATCAGGGAGTCCGAGCAGGAAGCAGCCGCAATTCTGCAGGAGGCCGGGCAGCGTGCCGGCGATTCCATTGCGGAGGCGGAAGGAAAAGTTTCGCTTATCCTTGAAGAATATCACCGTCTGGAGAACCAGGCCCGGATTTTTAAAATGCGCTTCCGTTCTTTTCTGGAAACCCAGTTGAAAATTTTGGAGGGTGAGCATGACGACACCCCTTTTGAAAGAGAGGAGCAGGTGGAAGAAAACGAAAACCTGGATTAAACCCTGCCGGAAGAAGTATTTACCTTTTCCGCGGCATCAACATAAGCAGCAGGGCCAGCCGGGGGGAGTCAGGCTTTGAAGAACGTTTTTAATATGCTTGCGAGGCGCCAGCCCAGAATACAAAATGAATCTGACTATCTGGTTTCTGCCGTGCTTCTTCCGGTTATTCAAAAGCAGGGTCAGCTATACATATTATTTGAAGTCAGAGCCGGCAATTTAAGGCGGCAGCCAGGGGAAATCTGTTTTCCGGGCGGCAGGGTGGAGCAATGGGAGATGTCCCGGCCTCATACTGCGGCTGTCCGGGAAACGGCCGAAGAACTGGGCATCCGGCAGGACCAGATAGTCTTAATCGGACCCCTGGACTACCTTGTCCACCCCCACGGGACTCTGATTTATCCGTACCTGGGCGTAATTGAGGATGATCAGGAGATCACTCCCAACCCGGCGGAAGTGGAGGAGGTTTTCCTGGCCCCTTTGGAGTACTTCCTGCATAATCCGCCCTCTAAAAGCACCCTGGAGGTAGTAACGAGCTATGCGCCGGACTTCCCCTTTCATAAAGTACCGGAGTCCTACCAGAGGGAAGGACCCCGGCAGGGCTCTTTTAACGTGTATTATTACGAATACGGCGAACGTTTCATCTGGGGTATTACGGCAAGGATTTTATACAACCTGGTTAACCTTTGCCGTCCGGAAGTTCCGGCGCGGCGGCCGTGAGCGTCAAACAACAACCGGGCTGCTGTTGCGAACCTCTGCTACGCCGGGGTAAAGGAACTTGAAGCAGGACGGACCATAGATTTAACGCTGGCGGGAGTTGAAGTATTTTGCTCTATATCCGGGAAGATCAAAAGGGTGTTGTTTTCAAGGTAAGGGTGCAGCCGCGTTCTTCCAAAAACCAGATCGCAGGTTTGTTTGATGACTCGCTAAAGGTCCGTTTAACCGCCCCCCCGGTGGAGGGAGAGGCCAATGAGGCCTGTTGCGCCTTTCTAGCCAAAGTACTGGCGGTGCCCCGCTTCCGGGTGGAGATCGCAGCGGGTCAAAGCAGCCGTAATAAACTGGTCAGTGTGGAGGGTGTGAGCAGCGAACAGGTTTTAAAAGCTCTGGGCTTATAAAGGTACGGGTGCTCTTTGGCCCGCTCCGGATGCGGGTGTTTTTAAGGGGCTCCAAGTTGACTGAACCGGTATCTTTCTATATAATATTGCCTGTTAGTATCATATTTCCACCAGCCTGTGAACGGGGGGAGTAGACGGGGTGGTCCGTTTAAGAGAGCCTGGACAAGGTGCGAGCCGGGTACGGAGAACCGTCGAAAATCACCCGGGAGGCGCCGTCTGAAACCCTGCTGCGGGATTAAGAAGGGCCGGCTTGCCACCGTTATCGGGCGCGAAGCGGCTGGTTTTTGACAGAGATTGTTGCTTAAAGCCTTTGCCTTAAAGACCGGCAGTTAGGGTGGTACCGCGGGTTTTCAATCCCGTCCCTTGGGGGACGGGATTTTTGCATTCGGACAAAAACCGCCCGAACCCCGGTAGGTTTTAAAAAGGTAATTTGTTTGTAATTGGCCGGCCAGATTTATTATTCATTAAATCATTAATAAAAATCATTATAATAAGCGAGGTGTCTATAGCTATGGACTACAGCAAGACATTAAACCTGCCCAAAACCGACTTTCCCATGCGGGCGAATCTGCCCCAGCGGGAGCCGGAGATTTTAAAATTCTGGGAGGAAATTAATATTTATGAAAAGATCCAGCAAAAAAACCGGGGGCGCCGGAAATTCATCCTGCATGACGGGCCCCCTTACGCCAACGGGCATATTCACCTGGGTCACGTTTTAAACAAGGTATTAAAGGATATTGTCATAAAGTACCACTCCATGTCCGGTTATGACGCGCCTTATGTACCGGGCTGGGATACTCACGGCCTGCCCATTGAGCAGCAGGCCATCAAAGCCTTCGGCCTGAACCGTCATCAAATCCCCCCGGTGGAATTCCGGCAAAAGTGCAAGGAATTTGCCCTGAAATACGTTGATATCCAGCGGGAAGAATTCAAGCGCCTGGGCGTGCGGGGTTTGTGGGACAATCCTTACCTGACCCTGAAGCCCTATTTCGAAGCCCGCCAGATTGGCGCCTTCGGTGAAATGGCCAAAAAGGGCTATATTTATAAGGGTCTGAAGCCGGTCTACTGGTGTGCCTCCTGCGAAACCGCCCTGGCCGAGGCCGAAGTGGAGTACGGTGATAAACGCTCGGCTTCGATTTATGTGCGTTTCCCGGTTCGCAACGGCAGGGGGCTCCTGCCTGAAAAAGATACCTATGTGGTCATCTGGACCACCACACCCTGGACGCTTCCCGCCAACCTGGCTATTTGCCTGCACCCCGACTACCGGTATGTCCTGGTCCGGACAGGCCGGGAACAATACCTGGTTGCCGAAGAATTAAAAGATAGTTTTCTGGAGCTTACCGGCGCCTCCAATGCCCAAGTGACAGCAGATTTTAAAGGGTCGGAGCTGGAGCGGGTGGAATGCGGCCACCCCTTTGTAGACAGAGTTTCCCTGGTAATCCTGGGCGGGCACGTTACCCTGGACCAGGGCACCGGTTGTGTGCACACCGCGCCAGGCCACGGCATGGAGGACTTCATTGTAGCCAGGGAGTACGGCCTGCCGGTGCTCTCGCCGGTGGACGCCAGGGGGTATTTTACCGGGGAAGGCGGTATCTTTGCCGGTCAGTTTTACCTGGATGCCAACAAAGCAGTCCTGGAAGAACTGCAGCGGCGGGGGCATCTGCTGCATCAAGCCACAGTCCAGCACCAGTATCCGCACTGCTGGCGCTGCAAAAAACCGGTCTTTTTCCGCGCCACGGAGCAGTGGTTTGCCTCCATTGACGGATTCCGCCAGGCGACCCTGGAGGCAATCCGCAAGGTGCGCTGGATCCCGGCCTGGGGTGAGGAGCGCATCTACAGTATGGTTGCCAACCGGGGTGACTGGTGCATTTCCCGCCAGCGCAGCTGGGGGGTGCCCATCCCTATCTTTTACTGCAAAGGGTGCGGCAAAGAGCTCATTAATGATCAAACCATCAGCCACCTCCAGGAACTGTTCCGTGAATACGGCTCCGATGTCTGGTTTGCCAGGGAGGCAGACGAACTGCTGCCGCCGGGAATCCAGTGCCCGCACTGCAGCAGCAGGGAATTCAGCAAGGAGAAAGACATCATGGACGTCTGGTTTGATTCCGGCACCAGCCACCTGGGCGTTCTGGACCAGAATCCCGAGTGGCCGGATTTACGCTGGCCTGCCGATCTGTACCTGGAGGGGAGCGATCAGCACCGCGGCTGGTTTAATTCATCCCTGTCCACTTCCGTGGCCGTAACCGGAGAGGCGCCCTACCGGGCGGTCTTAACCCACGGTTTTGTTGTGGATGAGCAGGGCCGGAAGATGTCAAAGTCCCTGGGCAATGTGGTGGACCCGGCTAAAGTTATTCAACAAATGGGCGCGGATATTTTAAGGTTGTGGGTCAGTTCAGCTGACTACCGGGGCGACCTGGCGGCCTCCCCGGGCATCCTCAAGCAGATGACGGAGGCCTACCGGAAAATCAGGAACACCTGCCGTTTCCTGCTGGGCAACATCTATGATTTTGACCCTGCTAAAGACGCAATCAGTTATCACGAAATGCTGGAAATCGACCGTTGGGCCCTGTTGAAGCTGCAAAAATTGATCCGGAAAGTTACCAGCGGCTACCGTGATTACGAGTTTCACGTTGTATATCACGCTATCCACGGTTTTTGCACCGTTGATCTGAGCGCCCTTTACCTGGATATAATTAAAGACCGCCTTTACACCGCCCCGGCCCGTTCTCCGGAGCGGCGGTCCGCCCAAACTGTCCTTTACCATACTCTAACTGCTCTGGCGCGGCTGTTGGCCCCGGTGCTGGCCTTTACCTCGGAAGAAATCTGGCGCTACATTCCCGGCGACAGGGAAGGGGCCATCAGCGTGCAGCTTACCTCCATGCCCGAGGTTGTGGAAGAGTACCTTGATGAAGAACTGGACCAGAAGTGGGAGCGCCTCCTGGAAGTGCGGGGTGAAGTGACCAGGGCTCTGGAAACGGCCCGGCAGGATAAGGTCATCGGCAACTCCCTGGAAGCCGCCGTTGAACTGTACGCCGGAGAAGAGCTGTACAACTTTTTAAAGCCCATGGTTAAAGAACTGGCCACTATCTTTATCGTATCCGGCGTCACTCTGAAACCTCTGGAAGAGGTCCCCGAAGGCGTAAGGGAATCAGAGCACCTTCCGGGGCTGGCGGTGGCCGTGCGGACCGCCGGCGGCCGTAAATGTGAACGCTGCTGGATGTACCACGAAGGCGTGGGTGCGGATTCCGGACACCCCGCCCTCTGTCCCCGCTGCGTAGGGGTTATAACACAATAAGCCGGGGGAATTCTTTATGCTTAATTCCGGGCAGGGCCCGTTCGCCCTGTTCCAGAAATATTTCATGGCGGTGTAAAAGCCGCCCTTTTTGTTTAAAAAATTTTAAAAAAACAGGGGGAAATTTGCAGCCGGGTGTCCAAATCCTTATAGAAAAGCCAAAGAACGGCAGTCATGGATTGCTGCCCGGGTGCTGAAAGGTGTGAGCTGAATTGAATCAGAATAAATCCGGGGAATTCCGGGAAGAAGTGGACAAGAATTTGTCAGAAAGTAAAAAAAGGGGGGGCGGCTACCGCCCCGTTTACTGGTTTCTTGCCTTTATGCTCTGGCTTGGGGTGGTCTGCGGCGGATTTTTTCTGGCCAAGTATTACTTCGATCAGGCTATTCAGAGTGTTCAGCAGACCAACGCGATGAATGTGCAGACCCTGGAAGCCCGTTTGGAGAGCTTGACCGCAGATGTTGCTGAAATAAAAAAAGATCTGAATTCAGCGGGGCGCACCCTGTCCAGCTCTGACTCCGTCCAGAAGGAGTTAAACAAAAAAATTGAGGAACTGGACATTCAGCTCAAAGAATTGGAAAAGAGTTTAAATATTTTAAGGGAGGCCCCCTGATGCGGCAGTTCAGTTTATTTCTGGTTTTTTCCCTGGCTCCTTTTATCGGCTTGTTGCTTTTTTTCACAGCTCTTCCCAAAAGCCTGCAGGCCCTGGAAATGCCCTTGAAAAGCCTGCATGAGGGCACGGGTATAATAGAAGGCCAGTTGTTGGAGCTCAGGCGGGATACGGGCTTATTGTATGAAACAGTGCAGGAACTGGAGCGCCTTTACCAGGATCAGAGTAATATCCTGGAATCCCTTGCCGGCAAAAGCCAGGAGCACAGGCAACTCTCGGACGGGATCTATGAGCAGCGCATCCTGGCCATGCTGGGGCCTCCCGTGGGTTCCCACAGGTCCGGGCGGGTGGAAATCAAGGTCTTCAAACTGGACGAGCTTGGTTATCGCGGCTATATTGCCAAAATTAAACTTTTTGATCCCGGGGCCTTGAAAGTAGTACTGGCCGGGGACAAACCCGGCAATCTGGAAACAACTGCAAATGCAGTAAAGCGCACCGGGGCCATCCTGGGCATCAACGGGGGCGGTTTTTACAATGCCGGCGGCAAGTCGCTGCCCATCGGCAATACGGTTATCGACGGCAAGCTGGTTGGGGGTTTTACCCCCGCAGATGATGTTTTTTTTGCCGGTATAGGAAAAAGCGGTTCCTTTATAGGCGGGGTTTTCACCAAAAAAGAAGACCTGCTCAAACTGGATCCCTGGCAGGGTGTAAGTTTTCTGCCGGTCCTGATCCGGCAGGGGCAACCCGCATCCATCCCGGAAGAATGGAAAACCACCCGCCAGCCGCGAACCATTATCGGTGAGTACGCCAACGGGGATCTGATCCTGATTGTTGTGGACGGGCGTCAAGCAGACTGGAGCAGCGGTGTGACCCTGGAAAGGCTGCAGGTTAAACTGGCGGAGTTGGGTGTCAAGGAAGGCTACAATCTTGACGGCGGGGGCTCCAGTACCTTTATTTTCAAAGGCGAAATCTTAAACCGCCCTTCCGACGGAAAACAGCGGCCGGTAGTTACAAATATTGTAATTATGCCCTGAGCTTAAAGCGCATAAAAACATTCTGTGCTGCTTCACCTACCGGTTATTGCCAAAAACATAGCTCTCCCAAGACACAAGACAAGAAACCTTCCTCATAGAATTGAGGAAGGTTTCTATGTTAAGAGCCCGTAATGACCTACGCTCCAGCCATTACGTATACCTTCATAGCCCATGACAATCTTTCGACTGCCATGAACCATTACGGCACCCGTAATGACCTTTGCTCGACTATCATGGATATCTAGGGAGCCTATAACAATCTTTCGACTGCTATAGACCCCGTGCTTAATTAGCAGAGTCATAGCATCCGAAACCCATGATAGTCTTAGCTCGACCAATGGATATCCCTTGTGACCCTGCAGCAATCGTTCGGACTGCTGCAAAGCCTGCCGGAACACCCATCAGTCTTCCCTCCGGCCAATACCGAACCATTTTGACCCGGTATTGACCTTTGGCCGACTATTACAGAGCCTTGTTGACCCTGTAACAGTCTGGGCTCGGCCATTACGAACCCTTGTGATAGTATTGTGCCCAAAAGCGCAGGCTTTATTAACAAATTTACATGGTATTTTTATCCATTTTTTTGCTTTTTCTATAATAATTCTGGTAAAATAAAAATTCATTAGCTTAAAGATTCCTGATCCGGTTTGCTTTGAGGATTTGCCAGAAGCCTTTCCGGACAGACTTAAAGCAGGCTGTTATATTGATAATTTTGCTCTGCCCGTAACAGAATGAGAATTACCCGTCTTACTTTCATTCAATTGCGCTGCAAGGGAAGTAATTATGGTAAAATTAGTAACGGTGATGGGACATGTTCTTTTTGATTATTGCATTGGTATTATTGCTTGACCAGGGATCCAAGGCGGCTGTGCAGATGTGGATGTATCAGGGCGAATCCATCCCCATTGTCAAGCAGGTTTTTCATCTCACCTACATCCTCAATCCGGGGGCGGCCTTTGGCTTCCTGGCTTACCAGACGAACCTCTTCATTATTGTTACGGCGGGCCTGGTCCTGGGGGTGCTCCTGTTTTACCGGAGCCTGCCCCTGGAGAGGGTTCTCGTGCGCTACGGCCTGGCCCTGGTTGTGGGGGGGGCGCTGGGCAATCTGGTGGACCGCCTGCGCTTCGGCAAAGTTGTTGACTTTCTGGATTTTCGGGTGTGGCCGGTCTTTAACCTGGCTGATTCGGCCATTGTGATCGGCGCCTGCCTGCTGATCCTGGATTTTTTGAAGGATTTAGTTCAAAAACAGAATAAGGAAAGTGAGTAACCGTGCCGGAAGTTTATCCCTTTGAAGTAGCCGAGGATGATGCCGGGAAGAGGCTGGATGTTTTTCTCGCTGAGGAAATTGAGGAGTTAACCCGCTCTTACATCCAGAAACTAATCGCCGACGGGCTGGCATCGGTCAACCGGGCTCCGGCCCGGGCCAGTTACAGGGTCAAGCCCCGGGACCTGGTAGAACTGCAGGTGCCTGAGCCGGAGGGACTGGAATTAAAGGGCGAGCCCATCCCCCTGGATATTTATTATGAAGACAGCGATGTCATTGTGGTGAATAAGCCCCGGGGCATGGTGGTTCATCCTGCGGAAGGCAATTATTCCGGTACGTTGGTCCACGCCCTGCTGCATCACTGCAAAGATCTATCGGGGATCAACGGTGTAACACGCCCGGGGATCGTGCACCGGCTGGATAAAGATACTTCCGGCCTGATTGTGGCAGCCAAAAATGATTTTGCCCACCTGGACCTGGCCCGGCAGTTTAAGGACAGGCTTATTACCCGGCGTTATTATGCCCTGGTGCATGGCCTGGTCAAGGAACAAACCGGAACCGTGGACGCCCCCATTGGGAGAGACCCGCGGGACAGGCAAAAAATGGCCGTTGTGCTGAAAAACGGAAAGCACGCCGTAACAGGGTACCGCGTGCTCCGCCGTTTTCCGGGCTATACCTATCTGGAGTTAAAGCTTGAAACCGGCCGCACCCACCAGATTAGAGTGCATCTGTCTTATATCGGCCATCCCCTGGTGGGCGACCCGAAGTACGGTCCCGCACGGCCCCATTTCAATTTAAACGGCCAATTCCTGCACGCGGCGGTGCTGGGTTTTAGCCATCCCCGGAAGGGAACCCGGATTGAACTTGAGGCGCCCCTGCCCGGGGAACTGGCCGCTGTTTTACAAAAACTAACGCCTGAAGATACGGAGCCCCCGGGTAAATAGAGCTGCTACCGCCGCTGCCATCAGGGGACCCACGGGCACGCCGTGTAAAAAAACGATACCCAGAATCGAGCCGATAACCAGCCCAAAGACGATCTCCGGATCTATTTTCAAAAGTTTCAGGCCTTGAGTGTTGAGACAGGTAGCCAGGGCGCCTCCGGCGATGGCGAGAATACCGGGAAGCGATGTCAGGTTGTAGATGATGTCCTGTTCGGTAATTTTGCCGTTGGCCAGGGGTACCAGAATGGAAAGCATCAGGAAAAGAATACCCATTTCCAACCCGCGCCTTTCCAGGAGAGGGAAGACAAATTTCAGGTTGGTAAATTTAGCGATTAACAGCAGGCAGGCTGCCGTAGCTATAAGGTTGGAGCGGGCCATAATTCCAATGAGCAGCAGCGCCACCAGCATATTAACCCCGGACATGATTTTCCCTCTTCTTTCCAGTACTGTGCTAATAAATATATGAAGACTCGAAGGCTTTATTACCACTAAAAGCGTGCCGGCCGGCGCCTGCGGTTGACAGGGCTTTTTTTCAGAATATCCGGGCCAAACCGGTTCCGGGCACGCCTGCTGCAAAAATGGCCGGACAGGTCGGCTTAGCTGCTGCTTTGACTTTTATACACAGGGTACAGGGTGTCTCCCCTCAGACCCACCCGCAGGGCTTCCAGGGCCAGGACCTCCTGGGGTGGGATGTTTCCAAGATTGACGTTTGGTCCAAAACTCAAAATTAACTCCTGCTGCTGGTTCTTCAGGGGCGCCTCCCAGAGCAGCCGGCTGCAATCTACGGCCTCCAGCAACTGCTCCATTTCATTTCGAATAAATTTGCCCTCGCTGTCATAAATACCGGCATTTTTTCCTGATTCCCTGCCCTCGACGATTACCTGGCAGGCGCCGTGTTCCAGGTCCTGCCTGATCTGTTCAATATAGCCGGCAACAGATATTTTGTTCCCGGGCAGCTTTTTGCCTACCTCGGTCAGGACCTTCAGGCCAAGCTTCCGTGCCTCTGAAATGGCGCTCGCTCTCACCTCCGGGGACATTCTGATGGTGCCGTCGGAAACTTCAATGGCGGTAAAGCCAAGCCGCCCGGCAGTGTGGATGTATTCTAAAAGCTTGTTCTGGAGCACGGCAATCTCCAGAAATGTTCCCCCCGGGTAGATATCCACTCCAAAGCTTTTGGCCAGGGTAATTTTTTCCTCCAACAGAGTACCGCTGTAAAGTGCCGGGGTGCCGAAGCCCAACTTGATGAAATCAATGTAATCCCCGGCCGTCATCAACAAATCCCTCAGTTCCCCCAGGCCCAGTCCCTTGTCGATAACCATGGTCAGGCCCTGCTGCCTGGGTTTTTGGCTGCGTCCCTGGAGGGGGAAGTGCAGCATCTCCAGCCAGATATTGGTATTGGCTTGTCCACTCATAATAACACTCCTTTCCCGGTTGCTTCACCATTTAAGGTAAATGATCCGCACCTCCGTCTTTTGTAGATTTCCGGGAAAAGGCGGACTTCATTTTAAGGTATTCAGTTGCGAACAAAAGGTTGCCGGCGACAACAACCGCTTTCTACTCATTAGCATGCTTTAAGCGGGGGAATTGATTGAATGAAAAAGAAAAGCCCTGTGTTTTAAATTTTCTATTAATCCGGATTATGGACAATTAATCTGGACCCAACGGAAAATAGTTTATTATCCCGCTCCCCAGGACTAAAAGGAAATAAAAGATAATAATTACAAAGAGAATAATTATAAAGGAATAACATTTTTTCCCGGCGAATTTGTTGTTAATTAAACTCAGGGGGGATGGATAATGAGGAAATCTGTGCTGGTTTCTGTGGTCCTTTTACTTTTTGTGAGCAGTTTAGTTCTTGTTGGGTGCGGCGGGCAAAAGGATAGCGGCAGCCCGCCTGCAGGAGAGAAGCAGCAGGCAGGTACGCAGACCACCACGCAGGACGGTGCCGGCTCCGTTGCAGATCTTCTGGGGAAAGGTAAAAATGTCGAGGGTATGTCTTATGATTACACCATGACCTCAGGTAATACTTCGATAAACGGTAAAGTCTGGATGCAGGATAAGAAGGTCAAAACTGAAGCTGTGATGCAGGGTCAAAAGGTGATCACCATTGTTGACGGAGATGTTGCCTATGTTTATCATCCGGATGAAAACGCCGCCTTCAAGATGACCCTGGATCAGGCCCAGCAGACGGAAACACCTTCCGATTTTATTGAAGATGTTGATACCAGGCCCGACAAGTATAAAATTGTCGATAGTGTCGTTTATGATGGTGTGAAGTGTAAAATTGTTGAGGTCACCGGTGCGGACGGGCAGGAACAGGTCAAGATGTGGGTGCGGGAGGACTACGGGATCCCGGTCCGCGTGGAGAGCTCCGGTCCTGATGGAGAAAAAATGCTTCTTGAATATAAGAACTTAAAGCTGGGACCGCAGCCCTCCGGGACCTTTGAGCTTCCGGCAGGCGTCGAGGTTATGGACATGAGTGAAATGATCAAACAAATCCCCCAGGCAGGGCAGCTACCGGGCAGCAATTGACAGGATTGAGCCTGCTCAAAATGCCTTTATGTTTATCGCTCCTTTGCGTGGCGCGGCTACAGCGGCCTGTAGTCTGATCTATAATTTAAAGTGAACGGGAAACCTGTATTCTTACAAATGCCGGTCAAAAAAGAGCCCACGGGCTCTTTTTTCCTGGGCCGGGGCTGGGTTAGTCATTTCTCTTCGCTTTCAGGCATATGAGTTTTAAAGAGTCTGCTGGGGAGGAGAAAATTATGTTTTTTATAACCGATAAAATTGTTGCGGGCATGGCGGGGGTCCGGATTCTTTCAGCCACCATCGAGTTTACTGCCGCCATGTTGATGCTCAAGTTCGGCAGGGTGGAAACTGCTTTTAAGATTAACGCCCTCCTGGCCCTGGTGGGACCCACGGTTTTTCTGACTGTTACTACCCTCGGCCTGGTGGGGCTGGCCGGCAAGGTTTCCTTCAGCGGTATGATGTCTATTATTCTGGGAGTTGCCCTGATCTTTTCCGGGATCAACAAACTTTGAATTTTTTCGGATAAGGCCTCATTCTCCCTGACTGCTTCCGGAAGTTCCAGACTTTCTGTTGTTCGCAAAGGAAATTCCAGGACATCTTTTTTAGTGGCTATTCCCCTCATAGTAAAATAGTTTTAGGAGAAAAATAGAAAGAGACCCCCCTTTTTGATTGACAGTTCCTAGATTATTTTGTAAAATTACAGGGACATAAACCTTTAAATCGGCCCCGTGAGGCCGGTAAGGAATCATGGAAAGCTTTATCAAAAGGCCAACTATGCCTGCTTACCGGTGGTAGGCAGGCGTTTTGTTGTGTACGGGAGGACATATGACCAGGGAAAAAGCACAAATTTTGGACAAGGAAGGGATCCGCCGCTCCCTGACCAGGATTGCCCACGAAATTATCGAGCGCAACAAGGGTATCGAAAACCTTGTCCTGATCGGCATCCGCCGCAGGGGGGTGCCCCTGGCCGAACGCCTGGCCCGGAAAATCAAGGAAATTGAAGGACGTTCCGTACCGGTGGGCATTCTGGATATCACCCTTTACCGCGATGATCTCACAACCCTGGCCTACCAGCCCCTGGTGCGTTCCACCAGTATTCCTTTCCATGTTTCGGGGCGGACCGTAGTCCTGGTGGACGATGTCATTTATACCGGCCGCACCGTCCGGGCTGCTCTGGACGCGGTCATGGATCTGGGCCGGCCCAGGGTTATTCAACTGGCGGCGCTCATCGACAGGGGTCACCGGGAGCTTCCAATCAGGGCTGACTACATCGGGAAAAATGTCCCGACTTCCAGCAAGGAAGTGGTTTCGGTGCGTCTCCAGGAAATCGACAGTGAGGAAAGGGTGGTCATCCTTGAATTGCTGGATTGATAGGCCCTGCTGTGCCTGTACAATAGAATACCCGGCAAGACACCAGCCGGGTTTACACCGGAAGGCGGTTTTTAGACCCGGCCGGGGGCCGTTGACGGCCCGCTTCCGGATTGGCTTCCACCTTTAAGAACGGTCCTGAGAGGCCGGAAAGGGAGGGCCGCTGTTTGTTTTTCCCTTTCAGGCCTCAGCCCGGCGAACCGGGGGGGGCTTTATTTTTCTCCCGGTCAGCACATTTATGTGCCCAGGAGCTCTTTACAATAAAAACTATTCTGCAAAGGCGAAATTGTCTCTTAGAGCAACTGCAGATGCAAAGGCGAACCACTTTAAGTTAACCCCTGTAGTACATGATCCGCTCTTCTATTAAGCTTGGGAGGGAAGCAAATGGGCCTTGGCAACAAAGACGTTATCGGCCTCCGCGACGTTCCGGCGGAAGAAATAAGACTGATTCTGGATACGGCGGAGCCAATGAAGGAAATCATCCAGAGGCAGATTAAAAAGGTGCCGATTTTGCGGGGGAGGACTGTGGTCACGGTTTTTTACGAAGCCAGCACACGCACCCGGGCCTCCTTTGAACTGGCCGCCAAGTACTTGAGTGCCGATACGGTGGGTATTGCGGCAGCCACAAGCAGTATCAGCAAGGGGGAGAGCCTGAAGGATACAGCCCGGACCATAGCCGCCATGGGAGCTGATCTGGTGGTACTCCGGCACCCCATGGCAGGGGCTGCGGAACTGCTGGGAAAGACCGTTAAGGCTGCGGTCATAAACGCCGGGGACGGCGCCCACGAGCACCCCACCCAGGCTTTGCTGGACCTGTATACGGTGAGGGAAAAAAAGGGCAGGCTGGAAGGGCTGAAAATTGCCATAATCGGCGATATCCTGCACAGCCGGGTGGCCCGGTCGGATATCTGGGGCTTTACCAGGATGGGGGCCGAGGTGAGGCTGGCGGGACCGGCCACGCTGATGCCGCCTGGTATTGAGAAGTTGGGGGCGGTTGTTTGCGAAACTCCGGAGGAGGCGCTGGCAGGCGCAGATGTGGTAATCGTCCTCAGGATCCAGCTGGAAAGGCAGCAGGAGGGCCTGTTCCCGGGCCTGCGGGAGTATGCAAATCTTTTCGGAATTAACCGGGAGCGGCTTAAGCTGGCTGCCCGGGACGCCCTGTTGATGCACCCGGGCCCCCTGAACCGGGGGATCGAAATCACCACCGACATTGCCGACGGGCTTCAGTCGGTGATCAACGAACAGGTTACAAACGGGGTGGCGGTGCGGATGGCGCTTTTGTATCTCTTAATCGGAGGGGGTGGAGCAAGTGGAACTGCTCATTAAAGGCGGTACCTTGCTGGATCCGGTGGCCGGTGAAATAACAGGAAAAGACATTCTGGTATCCGGAGGTAGAATTGCCGGGACGGGAAGGGATTTGATTCCCGGCAGTGCCGTTGAGGTGCTGGATGCTTCGGGCAAACTGGTTGTCCCCGGGCTGATTGATATGCATGTCCACCTGCGGGAACCAGGTTACGAGGCCAAGGAAACCATCCGGACCGGCACCCGGGCTGCGGCCCGGGGCGGTTTCACTGCTGTGGCCTGCATGCCCAATACCAGTCCCGTTGTAGATACAGCGGCCCTGATCCGGTACATTTTGGATACGGCCCGGGAACAGGGCGCGGCCCATGTCTTCCCGGTGGGTTCCATTACCCGGGGGAGCAAGGGCAAGGAACTGGCCGAGATGGGCGATATGAGGAAGGCCGGGGCAGTGGCATTTTCCGACGATGGTATGCCCGTGGCCAACGCCGCCCTGATGCGCAGGGCCATGCAGTACGCCCGGATGCTGGGTATGCCCATCATCTCCCACTGTGAAGACCGGGATCTTTCCTCCGGCGGTTCCATGCACGAGGGCTATATGTCTACAGTACTGGGCCTGAAGGGGATTCCTGCCTCAGCCGAGGAGGTCATGGTGGCCCGGGAGATCCTTCTGGCGGAGGAAACGGGCTGCCGGGTGCACATCGCCCATGTAAGCACCGCAGGTTCGGTCCGCCTTGTGCGGGAGGCAAAATCCAGGGGGATTCCGGTAACTGCGGAGGTTACGCCCCACCATTTTACCCTCACCGATGAGGCCGTTACGGGCTATAACACCTCAACCAAGGTGAACCCGCCCTTGCGAGCCGCCGCCGACGTGGCAGCGGTCAAGGAGGGGCTGGCTGACGGGACTATTGACGTAATCGCCACAGATCATGCTCCCCACACGGTGGAAGAAAAGGATGTGGAATACGAACGGGCGCCCTTTGGCCTGGTGGGTCTGGAGACAGCGGTGGGCCTGGTCTGGACCGTACTGGTGGAGACCGGTGTGCTGACACCTCTGCAGGCTGTTACTAAAATGACCCTGAACCCGGCCAGGATTCTGAATATTCCCCGGGGTACCCTGGAACCGGGAGCTATTGCCGACATTACGGTAATTGACCCGGATTTGAGCTGGATGGTGGACGCCGGCCTGTTTGAAAGCAAGGGCAGGAACACCCCCTTTCAGGGAATGAAGCTTAAAGGCCAGGCTTATGCCACAGTAACCGGCGGCCGGGTCCGGATGCTCGGGGGTCATGTAAAGGATTAATAAGTTTTATAAAATAGACATTTTCCAAACTCTGCCGGCGCCGCGCCGGCGGCACTGGATGTCTAACTGCCAAACAAAAACATTAAGCGAGGGGGCAGCCTGTTTGTCAGTGCTCACTGATGCGAAGGTCGTAAAACAGATCAAACTTGCGCCGCACCACTACCGCTTGATCCTTTCTGCCCCGGCAACGGCCCGGGCGGCCGGGCCAGGTCAATTCCTGCATGTCCGGTGCGGGGAAACCTTGGAGCCGCTTCTGCGCAGACCCCTGAGTATTCATGCAGTGAACCGGGAAAGGGGAGAGCTGGCCCTTTTGTGCCGGGTGGCGGGCCGGGGTACGGCCTTGCTGGCAAAAAAGAAAAGGGGCGACACCATCAACATCCTGGGTCCCCTGGGCAGGGGATATACCATGCCGTCGGCCGCTGAAAGATTTGCTGTGGTAGCCGGCGGCATTGGTATCGCTCCCCTGTATTTTCTGCTGCAGGAAACCGGCGCCAGGGGTCAATCCGCTCTCGTCTTTTGGGGAGCCTCAACCAAAGAACAGTTTTTCTGTCCGGCAGGGCCGGCCCGGGATCTTAACGGGACCGGAGGGATGTACCCGTCAATTGTCCATGAAATATGCGCTCAGGGACATCAAATCATCCTGGCTACCGACGACGGTTCGGCGGGTTTTCACGGCACAGTCACGGATTTATTTGAACGATACCTGAACAACTCCAGCGGCAGGGAGGAGATTCTCTCCCTTTACGGGGAGGCTTCCACAACCGGCGGGCTAATTAAGACGGATCGGGAGGCCGGCGGTGCTTGCAGCTGCAGCCCCGGAGCAATGTTCAATTTCAATAAAAACCCGGAGTCCGAAACCTTTGCCCGTGTTTACGGCTGCGGCCCCGGGGTGATGCTGAAAGAGCTCTGCAGGATTATTGGGACACATAAAATTCCCGGGGAAATCTCCCTGGAAGAGAGGATGGGCTGCGGAGTGGGCGCCTGCCTTGCCTGTGCCTGCAAAACCAGGGAAGGGGATCAGGGCGGCTTTCGCTACAGCAGGGTCTGCGTGGAGGGACCTGTCTTTCCCGCCGGGGAGGTGATTTGGGATGACTGAGAATGATCCGGGCAGGACAGCAGGGAAAAAACCTGACCTTTCTGTTAACATAGGTAAACTACGGATGAAAAACCCGGTCACTACGGCCTCGGGGACCTTCGGCTTCGGGCTGGAATACGCCCCCTACCTGGACCTGAACCGGCTCGGCGCCATCGTGGTCAAGGGGACGACATTGCAGCCCCGGCCAGGTAATCCCACCCCCAGGCTGGTGGAGACCCCTGCCGGCATTCTCAACTCCATCGGGCTCCAGAACCCGGGCGTCGACCGCTTAATCGGGGAATACCTGCCCTACCTGGCGCAGTACGACCTGCCGGTTATCGTTAATATTGCCGGCGATACCGTGGAGGATTACGCCGAACTGGCGGGAAAACTGGATCGTGCAGAAGGGGTGGCCGCTCTCGAGGTCAACATTTCCTGCCCCAATGTCAAAAAAGGCGGGATGCAGTTTGGCAGCGATCCGTACATGGCGGCTGAGGTAACCCGGGCTGTGCGGGGAAATACGGACAAGCCCGTAATTGTCAAGCTCTCGCCCAATGTTACCAGCATCGCCGGGGTGGCTGTGGAGGTGGCGGCTGCCGGGGCGGATGCCCTATCCATGATCAATACACTCCTGGGTATGGCCATTGACATCAGGCGCAGGCGCCCCCTGCTGGGCAACGTCATGGGCGGGCTCTCCGGCCCGGCCATCAGGCCGGTGGCGGTGCGGGCGGTCTGGCAGGTCTACCGGGAGGTGGATCTGCCCATCATCGGCATGGGAGGCATTGTTACGGCTGAAGACGCCCTTGAATTCATCCTGGCCGGGGCTGCGGCCGTGGCTGTGGGCACCGCCAGCTTCATCAATCCCCGGGCGGCTTTGGAAGTATTGGAGGGAATTGAACAATACCTGGTTGAACACCAAATCGGGGAGATCGGGGAACTGGTGGGTGCGGCTCACAGGACATAGATTAACCCGGGTACCTGAAAAGAGCTGCAGCGGACAAATTAATTCAGGTTAACCGACTCCGCCCAGTTCAAAGTGAATCCTCAAGAGACATCTTTGCAGAACTGCCAAGGAGAGTGATTGATCAAGTGCTTGCTTTAAAAAACCCGCTTATTATTGCCCTGGATGTCGACACCATGGAAGAAGCCGGGAATCTGGTGAACAGGCTTTATCCATACGCAGGCGCCTTTAAAGTGGGAATGCAGCTCTACAACAGCGCGGGACCGCAAGTGCTCAAATGGCTCAGGCAAAAAAATGTCCCAGTATTTGTGGACTTAAAGCTGCACGATATTCCCAACACTGTTGCTGCTGCGGCAAGGGTGCTGACACGATACGGTGCTTCCATCCTGAACGTGCATGCGGCGGGGGGAAGCTCCATGATGCGGGCGGCGGCGGAGGCAGTCCGGAAAGAAGCGGCAGATAACGGGACGGAGCGTCCCCTGGTTACGGCAGTAACCGTTTTGACCAGCATCGACCAGGAAATGTTCAAGAACGAGCTGGGGATCCCGGGCTTACTGCAGGAGCGGGTCACTGCCTGGGCCCGGCTGGCCAGGGAGTCCGGCCTGGACGGGGTGGTGGCCTCGCCGCAGGAGATCACGGCAATCAGAAAGGCCTGCGGCCCGGACTTCGTCATCATCACACCGGGCGTGCGCCCGGCCGGTTCGGCGGCAAATGATCAGAAGCGGACCATGACCCCCGCTGAAGCTATGGAACTGGGAGCCACCTATCTGGTGGTGGGCAGGCCGGTCACGGCAGCGCCGGATCCGGTAAAAGCCATCCGGGAAATATTGAAGGAAATCAGCCGGCTGAAGTGAAATAAATTATAGCGAAATAAATTATATAGATAAAACTATATAGATTAAAATTATAATCTTATTAGGATAAGGAAATGACATGATTATTGACGCTCACACTCATATTTATCCTGATGCAGTAGCGAAAAGGGCAATCAGTACCATTTTAAAAAATGCAAGGGGCCTGGTGGATGCCCATACCGACGGGACTTATGATAATCTGCTGGCTTCTATGGATGATGCCGGTGTTGACTTTTCAGTTGTTTTACCTGTGGCCACCAATCCGGGTCAGGGAAGAGGTATTTTACAATGGGTCAAGCAGCTGCAAGACCGTTCCAGCCGGATGATCTTTTTCAGCTCGGTACATCCCTATGATCCCGGGTATAAGGACCTGATCAAAGAAACAAAGGAATCGGGAATCCAGGGGTTCAAATTTCATCCTGATTACCAGGGGTTTCCCGCTGATTCAAGGGAGGCTTACAGGATTTATGAAGAAGCCCTGAACAATGATCTGATCCTCTATTTCCACGCCGGTCCTGATCTGAGCCTGCCGGATTCCGATTTTGCAACCATTGAAAGATTTTCAAACATTTTAAGAGACTTTCAAGGCTCAAAAATAGTTCTGGCCCATGGGGGAGGCGACGGCGAATGGGAAAAAATATTGGAATTATACGGCGCCAGACAATGTTATTATGATCTTTCTTTTGTCCTGGAAAAAATGATGCTGGATAAACATGCCCGGCAGCTTTTTAAGCAAAATGAAGATTATTTCTTCTTTGGTACGGACAGTCCCTGGCGGGAACAGAAGAAGTATGTGGATTTAATCAAGAATTCGGATTATTTAAGCCAGGAACTAAAGGAAAGGCTATTTTATAAAAATATTTTAAAACTGATAAAAATCCCGGGATAAGTGTTCCGGCTCTAATAAGAGCTGTAGAGTACAAGGCCCGGATCAAATCCTTTAATATCCTGCACTCCGCCTCTTTGACCGGGTTTGCCGGCTTTCGCCGCAGAAAGCTTTTTGCCGGCAATCCCTCCACCATACCTCATTATTAAACGCCTCTCAATCTCCCATAGACAATGGGAATACCAGGTAAAAGGAGTATTTGACCTGCTTTAGCATAATGCTCTTTCTTCTAAATTTTAAAAAAATGGACCCGCTGGAAAACTAAAACGCCTGTTTACTCGTCTAATATATGAGGTCACAGATATTGATACCGTTGGTTCCAATCATAATGCTGGAAATATGCTGGAAATCACCTGGAAGTTTTCTGTTAGAGACTGCAATGCCCTTGGTTGCTTGCAAAAAATCCAGGTGTTTATCTTGGGGCAGTTTCTGTTAGAGACTGCCATGCCTGCTGGAGCGCAATAATTAATGGGATTACCAGGGTGAAGGAGGTCTTCAGACCGGGTTGCCGGTGTACAGGTGTCTTACCGGTGTATTTTAAAAGACTGTAACCAGGCTTTTTCCGGGATTACCCGGTCAACCAACCAGTTAAAAAATTAAAGAGGGGTGATTGAAGTCTATCTTAAAAAATTTCTATTGTTCTAATGGAGGTGCTGGTGTGAAAAAAGTGAATCGTTTTTTGTTCTCAGTTTTGTTTTGCTGCCTTATTTTTGCCGCAGCAGGGTGGACGGAAGCAGAGGGAGCCGAGATTAATGCACCTGCAAATCTAAAAGCAACCGCTGTTTCTGACTCTCAAATCAATTTAGACTGGACTGACAGGTCTGACAATGAGAAAGGTTTTATCATCGAACGAAGAACCTCATCCGGGAGCTTTGCCGAAATTGCTTCCCTTGAGCCGGACACTACGGCCTTTGCCGATACGGGTCTGTTCTCCGGCGTTACTTATTCTTACAGGGTCAAGGCTTATAATGACGAAGGCGAGTCCGCTTACTCCAACGTGGTGAGCCTGTCTACAGGGGAAGCCGTACCCGAAGCGCCCGGTAATCTTAAGGCCACGGCAGTTAGTTCAACCCGGATTGACCTGACCTGGACGGACCGGTCCTATAACGAAAAAGGATTCAAGATCGAGAGAAGGACATCAAGTGGAAGCTACAGCCAGATCGCAGCAGTGGGAGCGAACGCCACCAGTTATACCAGCAGCGGGCTGGACCCCGGCACCAGATATTACTACCGGGTCTGCGCCTACAACGATGCAGGGACTTCAGCTTACTCCAACGAAGTCAGCGCGATTACAGGGGAAGCCGTACCCGAAGCGCCCACTAATCTTAAGGCCACGGTATTTAGTTCAACCCGGATTGACCTGAGCTGGACAGACCGGTCGGATAACGAAAAAGGATTCAAGATTGAGAGAAGGACATCAAGTGGAAGCTACAACCAGATCGCAGTAGTGGGAGCGAACGCCACCAGTTATACCAGCAGCGGGCTGGACCCCGGCACCAGGTATTACTACCGGGTGAGGGCCTATAATGATGCCGGTGACTCAGCTTACTCCAGCGAAGTCAGTGCGATTACAGGGGAAGATGAGGACGTGCCGGAAAGGCCTGAAGACCTGGAGGCCGTTTCTATTTCGACTACAAAGATCAAGCTGACCTGGGAAGACGAATCGGACAATGAAGACGGGTTCAAGATCGAGCGGAAGAAATCCGGGGGTAGCTACAGCCAGATAGCCACGGTGGGGAAAAACGTCACCACATACACCAACAGCGGGCTGGCCGAAGACACCAGGTATTACTACCGGGTCAGGGCTTACAACGAAGCGGGGAACTCTTCTTACTCCAACGAGGCCAGTGCGGTCACAGGTGAAGACGAAGACGTGCCGGACAGGCCGGAAGATCTGGAGGCTGTTTCCATTTCCAGTACAAAGATCAAGCTGACCTGGGAAGATGAATCGGATAATGAAGACGGCTTCAAGATCGAGCGGAAGAAATCAGGGGGGAGCTACAGCCAGATAGCCACGGTGGGGAGGAACGTCACCAGCTACACCAACAGCGGGCTGGCCGAAGACACCAGGTACTACTACCGGGTCAGGGCTTACAACGAAGCCGGGAACTCCCCGTACTCCAACGAAGCCAGCGCAACCACCGGTGAAGAAGAGATAATCATCAAGCTTTTAATCGGTGACCCTTCCTATTATGTCAATGGCAAGCTCAAGACCATGGATACTGCTCCCTTTATCATGGAAGACCGCACCCTTCTTCCCATCCGTTACGTAGCGGAGGAACTGGGCGCCAAAGTGGAATGGGATAATGACGAAAGAAAGGTTACCATCACTTTAGAAGGAACCAGGATTGAACTCTGGATCGAGAGAAACTACGCTATGGTAGACGGCCTGTACAGGGCTATTGATGTCAACAATCCAAATGTCAAGCCAATTATTGTATTACCCGGGAGAACCATGCTTCCCTTAAGGTTTATCGCTGAAAATCTGGGCTGTCAGGTAGAGTGGGATCCTGCCCGGAGTGAGGTAACAGTAATTTATCCTGCACCGTAATTACCTTAATAATTTGCACTTCCGGTATTGCAGTTGATTTCTGAACGGCTGCCCTTCAAGGACGAAAAGGAGAACCTATGAAACTGAGAAACACTGTAGTTTTACTGTTAATATGTGCTGTAATTGCCGGCGCGGGGCTGCTTGAAGCCAGCCAGTCAGTCCCTGTGGTGAAGCTGGGCAATGAGCAGTTGATGTCTGAATATCACTATTTGATTGAAGGCAGGAAAGTGGGCCTGGTTACAAACCAAAGCGGTGTAACCAGGCAGGGTAGGAGCACCATTGACCTGCTGGCAGAAGACCCTTCAACCCGTCTGGTGGCGCTCTACGGACCGGAGCACGGCATTGACGGAACCGCCAGGGCTGGGGAATATGTAGAGTCTTATACCCACAGCAAACTGGGCATACCTGTCTACAGCTTGTATGGTCAAACCAGAATGCCCACCGAAGAAATGTTGAGGGATATTGATTTGCTGCTTTTTGATATCCAGGATATCGGGGCCAGGTCCTATACCTATATGTCGACATTGAATTACTGTATGCAGGCAGCCCAAAAATACAATAAGACAATTGTGGTGCTTGACCGGCCGAACCCGGTAGGCGGAACGATTGTTGAAGGTCCGGTGCTGGAGGATCCCTTCATTACCTTTGTAGGTGTCGATAACCTGCCCATGGCCCACGGAATGACTGCCGGTGAACTGGCCCTGTTTTATAACCGGAAAATTGGCGCCGACCTTGTAGTGGTGCCCATGGAAGGCTACACCAGGGATATGGTTTTCCAGGATACGGGGCTGCCCTGGGTCCAGACGTCCCCGAATATTCCGGACATTGATTCCGTATTCGGCTATATGGCCACCGGACTGGGGGAAGGAACCGGCATCCATCAAGCCGATAAATTCAAGTGGATTGGCGGCAAGGGCATAGATTCCCAGGAGTTTGCGGATTTGCTGAATCAGGCGGGGCTGCCCGGAGTGGTTTTTATCCCGGAAAACAGGGGAGAGGAAGGGGGAGTCCGCTTGAAGATTGAGGACTATCATACCTTTAACCCGGCCAAAACCGGTATTTACGCCCTGGCCTACGCCCGTTCCTTAAACCAGTTTACCGTTCCCAAGAGCGGCCAGACGGTAGTCATGTTCGACAAAATTATGGGAACGGATAAAATCGGGCAGTACCTGGAAGCAGGGCTTTCACCCCAACAGATAGAAGCAAACTATACCCCGGGCCTGAACCAGTTTAAAAAGGAAAGGGAAAATTACCTGATTTACGGCAGGGACGGCCTGGAGACCGGAAGGGAAACAAAGGAGCAAATCGCGGTCCTGGTTGGGGGAAATCCTGTGGCCTTTGATTCCCCACCTTACATTGACGAAAATGACCGGCTGATGGTGCCCCTGAGGGCTATTGTAGAGGCTCTGGGCGCCGTGGTGGAATGGAACCCCGGGGATCAATCCATCACCATTTCAAAACAGGAAACGACCCTTTTCTTTAAAATAAACACACCCATGGCCGTCGTCAACGGACAAACAAAGAGAATGGATACCAGTCCGGTTATCAGAAACGACCGCACCATGATCCCCGTACGCTATGTGGGCGAGTACCTCGGCGCGGCAGTCCACTGGGATCCGGAGGCAAGATCTGTGGCCATTAATTAAAACCTTAAAACAGCTTTATCTAAATGAGCAACGGGGAGGCCGGGAGGCCTCCCGCAGAGCCCGCGAAAATACTCGCGGGTTTCCCTTTGCTCCGGGATATTGTACAGCCGTTCTGGGCCAATATTTTTCACAGGTCAAAGATTAAAGGATCAGAACGCTTATTGTTAAATGTATAATAGTAATTATTATGGCGCTTAAAAGCTGACCCTTAAAGGGATAATTCATTAAGAGGAAGGCCGTGAAAACAAATTTATTATTTTACCGGCCGTTGTAATCTCTCCCTTAGGACAGGCTGACTTGCGGCCCGGGTATAAAAAAGATGCTTTAACCGGCTCTAAAAAGAAGAAGAGGTGTTTTAAATGCTGACAGAAGCTGAAGTCCAATCTATTTTTGAGCGTAGCGGAGCCCTGCTCAGGGGCCATTTCCTGCTGACTTCCGGCCGGCACGGCGACCAGTATTTCCAGTGTGCCCTGGTTTTACAGCACCCCAAATACACGGAGATGCTCTGCCGGGAACTGGCCGCCCGCTTTAGCGGCGAGGGAATCACCACCGTCATCGGTCCGGCCATGGGAGGCATCATCGTGTCCTACGAGGTGGCCCGGGCCCTGGGTGCCCGGAGCCTATTCACGGAAAGGGAAAACGGTGTAATGAGATTAAGGCGGGGCTTTTCCCTGGAGCCGGGGGAAAGGGTGCTGGTGGTGGAGGACGTAATCACCACCGGCGGCTCGGTCAGGGAGGTTATTGAAGTGGTTCGCAACCTGGGCGGCGAAGTGGCGGGCGCCGGTGTCCTGGTGGACCGCAGTGGTGGCACGGCAAAGCTGGGCGTGCGCACGGAAGCGCTGTTGACCACGAAGGTTGCTTCCTATGCTCCCGAAGACTGCCCGCTTTGCAAAAGTGGCATTCCGGCCGTGAAACCCGGCAGCAGAAACCTTTGAACGAAACTTAAACAAAATGCGGTAGGAGTGAAAGAGCGTTAAGCCGGCATTTTGCAGGGCAGAAACGCCGCATACCCATACCCTGTGAGATAAATGCCGCCGGGTTCAGTCATAAAGGGTTTCTTCGGCCGTGCCGCTCCGGCCAGATTCCCGGACAGCCAGTCTTTCTGCCGCTTCCCTGTCGGGCACGGCCATGATGGTTTTCTGATTCTCGTAGATAACCATACCCGGCCGCGCGCCCCTGGGTTTATGGACGTGTTTTTTAAGGGTGTAGTCCACCGGCACCTTTTTCGAGCCCCTGGCCTTACTGAAAAAAGCCGCCAACCCGGCGGCTTCCGCCAGGGTCGAAGGGGGAACCTCTTTTCCCTCCGTCCGGATAATCACGTGGGCGCCGGGGATCTCCCGGGTATGCAGCCAGATATCCTCATCCCTGGCCAGCTTAAGGGTCAGATAATCGTTTTGCTTGTTGTTTTTGCCGACAAAGAGCATAAAGCCGTCGGAAGAGCAAAAGGCGCTGGGTTTCGGAATATGCCTCTCCTTTTTCGCCTTTTTAGCCTTTTTTGCCCCCGGCAGGGGTGGCAGGGGTTTTAGATAACCCTGTTCCACGAGTTCCTGCCGGACTTCAGCCAGTTCATCCGGGTCACCGGCCTGCTCCAGGGCCGTTTTGACCCCTTCCAGGTAGCCCAGTTCTTCCCGGGCCTGATCGATCCTTGCTTCCACAGCCAGGCGGGTCTTTTTGGCCTTTTCGTACTTTTTGAAATAAGCCTGGCAGTTTTCCGATGGAGTGAGCTGGGGATCCAGGGGGATGACAACAAGGGGATTGTCTTCCTGGTAATAGTTTTCCAGAGCAACTTCCGTATTCCCCTGCTTCAGGCGGTACAAGTTAGCGGAGAGTAATTCACCGTAAAGTCTCATTTTTTCGGCTCCGGCGGTTTCAGCGAGGCTTTCTGTATAAATGGAGAGCTTTTTTTCCAGACGGGCGAGCTCTTTGCTCAGAAAGGTGGAGAGCTCCTTTTTGTCCTTGTTGAATCGCTGAATCTTCTCCCTGGTGGTATAAAAAACGTCGAGCAGGAAGTTCATTTCCCCGTGCCTTCTGCTCCATTCCGTATGATGCAGATCCAGGGCGGCGAAGTCCACTGGTTCCCCCTTCGGCCCGGTAAGCAGGCAGGGGGTAAAAATCCCCCGGGCTGCGGGAGCTATCACCCCCTGAAGGGCTTTCCACAGGGATCTTAGTTCATAATCTCCGCAGTGGTCCAGCAGGGTTTCCAGCGGGAGATTGGCTCTATAAACAATTTCCCTGCAGGTGAGGGTGCTGAGCCCCTCGAAGTTTTTCTGAAGCAGTTCCACAAGGGTCGTATCCAGGGGAGATTCAAGGCAGATCAGCCGGAACTCCTCCTCGGTCAAGTTTAAAGGGTTGCTCTTCCCCTGGGCCGGCGGGGCGAGGTAGGGGCGGCCGGGCAGGACTTCCCGGTGCCTGCTGACAATGTGGGAGTAGCGTTTGATGCCGTCAATAATAGTTCCTGTGGAAGCATCCACCAGCAGGATGTTGCTGTGTTTGCCCATAATCTCGCAGATTAAATGCTTTTCCGAGGGGTTGCCCAGCTCGTCCCGGGAGTCAATTCTGATGATCAGCACCCGCTCCAGCCCGGCCTGCTCGAAATGAAGAATGCGCCCACCTTCCAGGTGTTTGCGCAGGACCATGCAGAAAAGGGGCGGAGTAATGGGGTTTTCCCTGGAGACATCCGTCAGGTGAACCCTGGCGTTCCGGGCGTTGGCTGAAAGAACCAGCCGCTGCCGGTTCCCCGGCCGGTGCAGCAGAAGGATGAGTTCATCTTTATGGGGCTGGTAGATCCTTTCGATGCGGGCGCCGGCCATTTTGTTTTCCAGTTCGTTTTGAACGGCTGCCAGAACAAGACCGTCAAAGGGCATGTTTTTTCCTCCAGGTTCTTATTAATGATTTAATGTTTTTTGTAGTAGGCCTCGAGCTCGGCCATCTCTTCCCTGACCAGATTGTCCACCCCCGCCAGTGATTCCAGGTGATGACGGAGTTCATGCACGATGGTGTCCCACAGTTCCTTCTCCCATTCCCCGGGACTGCTATCTTCCAGCAATTGAACGAAAGAGCCGTAATAAAGGATAATCGAACAGCCCATGATCTCGTCTTCCACGTATTCACCCATGATATAAAAATCCCCGTCTTTTTTTACCTCGGGCAGCAGCAGAAAGCCGCCGTTAAGTTCTGAACAAAGCCTTTCCGGAATCCTGTCAATCAGGGCTGTAGCCAGGGATTCAAACTCATCCAGGGAAAGGGAGGCTATCCTTTTGGGGAGGATCCGGTACTTTTTATTTCTGGTTTTATCACCCATCTTTGAGTACCTCCGATAGAATCCCGTCAGGACAGAGTTGTTTTTTCTCACTCTGAAAATAGAGATTTACAACCCCTGCCGGGGCCGTGTCAGCGGCATGGATGTCCAATTAGAAATGTCTTTTTTGTTACTCCATAATACAATTCATCACTGGAGCAAGTCAACTAACATAAAACACGCCTGAAAAGGTTGCCCCACAGGGCGGATTTTTTTAGAAAAAATCGTAACCCGTTAAAATTTTTTTAATAAATCATCATCTTGCGTGCCCCCTTCAATTAATTCTCAACCACTACCTAGGTGGCATGAGGCTTGTATAACAGGGCCGTTCTCTTGCAGGGGTGCTTTATAAGTTTGTTTTTTTAGACAAAATGGACTATACTGGTTCTAAAGCATAGATTACCAAGGAGTTTTTATGGAACTAAGCGGGCGCCTGGCCGCACTGGCGGCTTACGTGCCGGCCGGAAGCGTTGTTGCCGACATCGGCACCGACCATGCCCATCTGCCTGTTTACCTGGTAAAGGCGGGTATTTGCCGGCGGGTTATAGCCACGGATGTAAAAGAAGGGCCCTTCCGCTCGGCGGGGATCAAAATCAAGGAGCACGGATTGGACGGCCGGATCGAACTCAGGCTGGGGGACGGACTGCAGGTGCTGAAACCAGGCGAAGCTGATGTCCTGGTGCTGGCGGGGATGGGTGGAAACACCATCCGGGAGATCCTGGCGGCTGCTCCCCAGGTTTTGAAGCAATGCTCCAGGCTGGTGCTCCAACCCATGGTAGATGCAGGAGATTTAAGATTCTGGCTAGCTGGAAACGGCTGGAAAATCCAGGACGAACAACTGGTGGAAGAAGAGGGCCGGATCTATGTAATCCTGGCTGCCGTTCCCGGCCGGGAAAGTACGAAAGACCGGCTTTACCTGGAACTGGG
>JAKPTB010000094.1 GCA_029555205.1 Bacillota bacterium | reverse complement strand
CGGCTGGGCATCATGGGCGGCACTTTTGACCCCGTTCACTACGGGCACCTGGTGGCGGCTGAAGGGGCAAGGTACTCGTTCAGCCTGGAAAAAGTAATTTTCATCCCGGCCGGCAACCCGCCCCATAAACCTGACCGTATCATTACCGAACCGTCGATACGCTATGAGATGACTAGCCTGGCGGTTGCTTCAAACCCTTTTTTTTGCGCTTCAGACCTGGAGATCCGGCGTGACGGGCCTTCTTTTACAATCGATACGGTGCGGTACATGATGCGGCTCCATCCAGATCAGAGGATTTATTTCATCACCGGTGCGGACGCCCTTTTAGAGATTTCTACCTGGAAAAATTTCGAAGTCCTCTTGTCAATCTGCAATTTTGTGGCTGCCACTCGTCCCGGATATCGTTTATTGGAGCTGAAAGAAAAACTTGATTCTCTTCGAGACAATTTAAAACAAAATATTTCATACATGGAAGTCCCTGCCCTGGCTATTTCCTCAACTGACATCAGGCAGCGCGTACGTGAAGGGAGGCCTATAAAATACCTTCTTCCCGAATCCGTAGAGGACTACATAATTCAAAATAATTTGTACCGGCAATGAAATTTGGAAAAATCTTAGCCTGGTTAACATTGCATCAGGACATTTTCTTTTGTAAATAATAGCTTTAAGGAAAATAAGTTTCATCGGAAAGAGGTGATTAGTAGATGGCGCGTACCCTGTACGTAGGAAATCTACCGTGGGCTACCAAAGCGAAGGATTTGGCAGATGCTTTTTCCGCGCATGGAGAAGTATTGAGTAGCCGCGTTATTACTGATCGAGAGACCGGTCGCTCCCGCGGATTCGGCTTTGTTGAAGTCCGGGATGAAGATGCGGAAACTATGATCGCTGCTATGAACGGCACCGAACTTAATGGAAGGGTTATAACGGTAAACGAAGCAAAGTCCAGAGAAGACAGGGCGGAAGGGATGTCCTAGTAAAAGCTTTATTTAAAAAAACTATCATGATTAAGGTGTTGAATGCCCGTGTTTGCTAAAACTGCACGGGTTGCTTTTATTTGGAAAGGGAAGGACTAACAGCGGCTGTCGGCGAATACTGTCAGGGTGCGTTAGTGCAATAAATTTCCCTTATAAGTCATTAAAAAAGGGGGCGGGAAAAATTTACGATAATATTGAGATTTGCCGGCAGCGCCTGGAAAAGGACGCCCTGGCCAAACACCTTGGCATCACTCTTACAGAAATAAAGCCTGGTTACGCTGTGGCAACCCTAAAGGTAACGCCGGAACTGCTGAACGGAGCCGGGCTGACCCATGGAAGCACTGTTTTTGCGCTGGCAGACATTGTTTTTGCCGCTGCCAGCAACTCCCACGGGTCTCTGGCTCTTGCGCTTAACGTGAGTATTAATTTCCTGAAAGCTACTACCGAAGGCGCTGTGCTTACCGCTGTGGCCAGGGAAGAGAAAGTAACCAGGAAGACCGGGCTCTACCGCCTGGAAGTCAGGGATGAAAATGATGACCTGGTGGCGCTGGCCAACGGAACGGTCTTTATAAAGGGGCCTCATAACAAGACAGGTTAATTATGTTAAGATCAGGTTATATTCTTAATAACTGGTTTAACAATCCGGAAGGAACTTTTGCCTGAAAGAAAGAATAAATAAGCAGCAAAGGGAAAATTAATTAACCAAGGGGGAGTGGCATTGCCATTAAGTCCACAAGCAGTTGTAAATATTGCTGTGCAGGCTGCGGAAAACAGGAAGGCATTAGACGTGACAGTGCTCGACATCAGAGAAGTATCAATTATTGCCGATTATTTTGTAATATGCAGCGGTCGTACTGGCACCCAGGTCCAGGCGATAGTGGAGAACATTCAGAAGGAACTGAAGGATAATGGTATGCTTGCCCTGCGCCGGGAAGGCTTCAGGGAGGCCAACTGGGTGCTGCTGGATTATGGTGATGTTATTATCCACGTGTTTCAGGGAGCAGAGCGGGAGTTTTACAATATCGAGAGGCTGTGGGGTGACGCCCGGATTGTGGGTGTCCCGGTGAACATTTAGTTTTATACATGTAACAACCGGGCATCAGGATTATCATCCAGCCGGCGGTCAAATTGCTCTATGTTGTTGACATATGTGGATCTATGTCTTATAATAGTTTTCAGTTTTAGTTTGCAGGGCGATGACGAGGAGCAGTAAGCAGAGCAGTGCTATAGAGAGCCGCCGGTTGGTGCAAGGCGGTGGGCGAGGCTGCCGAAACTCGCCTCTGAGCTGTCCGGGGGAAGGTTTAGTACTCCGGTCCGGTTGCGACGTTATAGCTTTAAGTGGGTAAAGAGATGGGGCTGTGGCGCAGTGGGAGCGCGCTTCCTTGGCATGGAAGAG
>JAKPTB010000114.1 GCA_029555205.1 Bacillota bacterium | reverse complement strand
CCCCATGCTCTATATCGGAGAGAAGGTCGGAAATGCCCCGTCACCGGAAGTCGACGTGGCCGTTGACCCGCTGGAAGGCACAAATATCCTGGCTAAGGGGCTGCCCAACGCCATGTCGGTAATCGCCATAGCTGACAAGGGCAACCTGCTGCACGCGCCGGATATGTACATGGAAAAGCTCGCCGTAGGTCCAAGGGCGGCCGGCAGGGTCCACCTTGAAGCCCCTATCGAGGAGACCCTTAGAATTGTGGCGGAAGCCAATAACAAAAAAGTATCGGAGTGCGTCGTTATTGTACTGGAAAGGCCACGCCATAAAAAACTCATTGACGCGGTGCGAAAGGCAGGAGCCAGGGTTAGGCTGATCGGTGACGGTGACGTTAGCTCTGCCATATCCACAGCTTTCGATGATACAGGCATTGATATATGCGCGGGTATCGGCGGGGCGCCTGAAGGAGTAATCGCGGCTGCCGCCTTAAAATGTCTTGGCGGTGAAATGCAGGCCCGTCTTGTGCCGGAAGACGATGACGAGTACCAGCGCTGCATTGAGATGGGTGTTACTGACCCAAGAAAAATATTGTACATGGATGACCTCGTAAAGGGTGATGACGCTATTTTCTCCGCCACCGGCGTTACGGACGGGGAACTTATAAGAGGGGTGCGCTTTTACGGCGGCGATAGGGCCGAGACACATTCGGTGGTTATGAGGGCCAAAACCTGCACGGTGCGTTTTATAAGGGCGGTCCACAAGCTGGACCGCAAACCATACCCTTTCCTCAGTTTTCCCGCTTAGTATCTCTCTATAGAATCTACGGCGTTGAATCCGCTTGGCTCATTCGGGTCGTGAGTCTGTGAATCAGGGTATTCCCCAATTGGGGACATTCCCCGGCCCTAGAGCCGGGCTCTTAATGGAGGTGTGTCCCCTTTCCGCTGTAGGGCGGGTTTTAACCCGCCAATAATGTGCGGCTGAAGCCACACCTACAATTCTCATGTCTTATATTAAACGTCTCAATGGATCAGCTGGTTTCAACACCATGGACTTTGTAAAAGGTATTTATCTTTACTCTGAAGCGGCAGGTATCTATTACCTGCCGCTTTTTCAGGTTATAATCTAAAATAGCTGGCAGAAGAAATAACATATCCTCCCCGGGAGAGAAACCCGGCAGTGTTTTTAGCAAATATATTTTTAATCGCGAATAACAGCAGCCTGTAAAATCAGGTTGTTGCTCAATTACCATGTATATGATAATTTAATACTAACTCTGCAGGATTAAAAGTATACCGACAGGAAGGAGCCTTATTTTGGATTACTCATTAGTAAGCAATCATATTGTGTTTGAAATCGATGAAATACTGGAAATGGTTGAGGAATACATAGAGGAGTACTTGCTTTTGGAGCACTATTTCGAAGATCAGCTGGTCGAGTCAACAATTATATACCTTGAAGATATTGAAGTTGAATTTGATCCCGGCGACGCGGGCAGGTATTTTAAACAGAAGTATATGCAGAATGAATCCGAGTACGAATTTTCCAGCTTTTTGAGAAATACCTTCCCTACCAGCCTGTTAATTAACGATTCCCAGATTGAAATAGAGATACAAAATGGGCGTATTGTATGCCTCCTGGGAAACAGGGGGGAATTAATCCTGAGGACCGGCAGGGACAGCTTTGTGTTTTCACCGCTGTTCAAGCTGACAATAAAGCCTGAAAAGGCCCCGGTACTGTTAAACGCGGTTATTTCAGCTTACAAAAAGAATTACGAAAATGTATCCAATGACAGATTAAACCCTGAGTCCTACTCCATGTTCTCAGGTGTTTGCCTCATGGCACTGGCCAAAATAAATGAACTTCCCACCAGCGGCTACGAACTTAATCTCTCCCATGATGAAATGCTCCTTTTCGGCCTGGCCCTGAACTTAGCCGGTGAAAACACAGACAAGGAAACCATGGCAGTAACGAGACAGGTCATGGAGCAAATAAAAAGATACTTCCCCGAAATCGAGCATATCTCACCCGAAAGTTTTGAATCAACGCCGAGGATGGGCAAGATCCTGGACTTCAAAAGGCCTGACAACAATAAGTAATTTACATAATGTGGGGGACTGAAGATGTCTATACTGAACACTCCTTATAAAATTAAAAATATGGAGATCAAAAACAGGTTCCTGCGTTCCGCGACTGTCGAGAACAAGGCTGATATCGACGGCTTCGTTACCGATAACCTGCTGGAGCTTTACTACCATTTAGCAGAGGGAGGGTCTGGCATCCTGGTAACCGGCGCCGCCGCAGTTGAAGCAGCGGGGAAAGGCTTTGCGCAGCAGATATGTGTCTATGATGACAAGTTTATACCAGGTTTAAGAAAACTTGCTGATATCGTGCACAAATACGGCAGCGGCTGCAGGTGCGCGGTGCAAATTTTTCACCAGGGCACTTCCGGATATGGATTTTCCTATGGCTCTCTCGACAAGGGGTACCGTCTTAACGATATCAAAGAAGAGGATATACTCGCAACAATAAAGGCTTTTGGCCAGGCCGCCCGGAGGGTAAAAGACGCAGGCTTTGACGCAGTTGCCGTCCACGGCGCCCACGGATACGTGCTAAGCGAGTTCCTCTGCCCGGCTACGAACAACCGTACAGACAAATGGGGAGGCAGCCTGGAAAATAGGATGCGCTTCACCCTGGAAGTCTACTCCGCCATAAGGGAACAGGTCGGTGAAGGTTTCCCGGTATTTTGGAAACTGAACACTTCAGACTATATAGACGGTGGTAATGGAATAGAACAATATACCACGGTGGCTAAAATACTGTCGAAAATGGGCGTGGACCTGATTGAATTGAGCG
>JAKPTB010000089.1 GCA_029555205.1 Bacillota bacterium | reverse complement strand
CAGCAAAGACGCTCTGAAAAAATATTATGACGAGTACATCTACGGCTGTGAAAACCATGATGACTTCCTGGAGAAAATCGGTTACAAAACCCTTAAGAAACTCAGGGATATGGACGGCGGCCAGCGAATTATCTTAACCTAGTTAGTAGTTTAATTAAAAAAATAATTATACTAAGGAGGTAAAAAAATGTCTGAATATACGCCATTTGAAATGATAGCCTATACCGGTTCCAGAATTCTCGAAGACGAGAAGATAGTATTTGTGGGTACCGGCCTGCCGATCATCGCGGCGATGCACGCGCAGCTGACCCATGCCCCCAACCTTTATATGATTTATGAAGCGGGTTCCCTCGCTCCAATCCTGGAAATGGGGATGCCTTTATCCGTTGGTGACACCAGGGCTGCCCGTAAAGCCTGTTACCTGAAAGGTCTGTGCGGCGCTTTCGAGCTGACCCAGAGGGGCTGTGCTGACTATGCCTTCATCGGCGGAGCACAGGTTGATATGTATGGAAATATTTGTTCGACTATCGAAGGACACAACTATGACAAACCCGGCATACGTTTCCCGGGAAGCGGCGGCGCCGGCGCCATGGCGGCCAACTGCGAAAAAACTATCGCTATTATGGCCCTGGAAAAGAGGAGATTTGTTAAAAAGCTTGACTTTGTAACCAGTATCGGCTTCGGAGACGGGTCGCCTGATTACAGGGAGCAGGCCGGCGTTTTAGGATCCGGCCCTTACAGGATTATTACCAACCAGGCCCTGTTTGGTTTTGATGAGGAAACAAGGAGGATGAAGCTGTTAGAAGTGAAACCGGGACGGACACCGGCTGACATACAGGAATTGGTTGATTTCGAGTTAATCATACCGCCGGATGTCAAGGAAATGGTCGAGCCCTCAGATGAAGACCTCAGGCTGCTGAGGGACGTCATTGACGCCGAGGGCTACTTCCTTAAGAGAGTCATCAAGAAATAATGCAGATAATATAACTTTTACTTTGGGAGGTGTAGACAAGGGTTAATCATAAAATAAAAAAGCCCTTCAAAAAAAGGCTTAATTCTTAAACAGAAAACTACCCCCTACTCACCTGCGCCTTGGCAAAGGGCGCACTTTTTTTTTACGGAATCTTTCACGTGATTAATTAAATTGTTTGAGTTAAAGAGAAAAAATACTGCGCATAACAAACACCATTTTCAGGATTAATAAGTTATAAGTCAAAAATTTTTTACTAATTAAATTTTTAATCCTTGTTAATCCGGGTCATCTTGTTAATCTTGTGATAATGTTTAACATTTGTTACTTCGGACTGGGATCCACCAGCTTCTCCTGGATGGCCAGTACAGCGGCCTGAGTGCGGTCATTTACGTCAAGTTTGATTAAAATGCTGCTCACATGGGCTTTCACGGTGCGCAGGGTTATATTTAATTTGCTTGCGATCTCTTTGTTGCTGTGACCGTTTACAATTAACTGAAGAACTTCCTTTTCACGCAGTGTCAGCAACGAAGGGTCCTTCTGGACCTGGTAGTGGGGAGTGCCCTGCACCAGGTTTACCAGAAGTTCGTTGGCTATGGCTGTATCAACAAAATAGCGGCCCTCGGCAACACTTTCCACAATCTCGATCAA
>JAKPTB010000032.1 GCA_029555205.1 Bacillota bacterium | reverse complement strand
TTCCCAGGCGGAGCTGATTAACAAACTGGTACAATTGAGACTATTAAGATAAGTAACCAGGCAATAGAATTTTTCATGGAGAACAGCAGCGTTGTCTATGCGGGAGAAAAAACCGTAAATCGAATCAATAACCAGACGGCGCGCCCCCAGGGTTTTCACCTTTTCTACCAGCCAGATAATGGTTTCATCAATCTCCATAGTGGAAAGAGGTTTGTACATGATTTTTACCATGTCCTGTTCTTGAAGGGAGCGCAGGTCCCAGTTGAATCGCAGGGAGTTGGCGATCAATTGAGAGGGGGTTTCCTCCATCGACAAAAAAATTCCCCTCTCCCCGTAATCCATAGCGCCTTTGGCCAGGAACTGCAGGCCCAGCACCGTTTTGCCGGTCCCTGAGCCGCCGGCCACGGCTACACTGACACCGCGGGGCAGTCCGCCCTGCAGCAAATTGTCAAGTCCGGAAATGCCGGTACAAAGCAGTTCCTTTTCATGCAGTTCCTGTCTATAGACATCCAGGTCCCTGATCAGAGCCAGGACCTTGATGCCCCTGTTGGTTATGCGAAAAGTATGTTTACCCGGAATATGTTCCTGCCCCCTTGTTTTACATATTTCCAGCATCCGGTGGCGGTGCAGTCCCGGCCTGTCCTTGTTTTCCAGGCGGATGATGGCGTCTACTACATATTCCTCAAAGGCGTATTCCCGGCTGCCCTCGCTCTCCCGTTCTTTAACCAAAAAGGAAGTCAGTTTCAGGCGGCGCAGACCGTTGCAGAAACTGTAAAAACTTCTGCGCAGCGAAAGACCGTCGTTGAGGATATTACGAAAATGGCTGATACTGTCTACCAGAATTCGCCTGGCGCCAACCTCCCGGGCAGCTTCTTCAAGAAGATTCACCTCCGTATCCGCCAGCACTTCGGGAGAAGTGCACAGGATCCGGAGTTTATTTGCATCTTCCAGGGCCCGGAGATCCCAGCCGAAATTGAGAGCGTCACGGTAGATCGACTCGGGCAATTCTTCGAAGGTAACAATCAGCCCCGGTTCACCGTACTCGGTAATGCCCCGGTAGATAAACTCAATTCCAAAGGTGGTTTTACCTGCACCAGGAATACCTTCGATCAGGACTGAGTTGCCACGAACAATTCCACCGTGCAGCAAATCATCAAAACCACAAATTCCTGTAGATACCCTTTCCAAAGCCAAAGCACCCCCTTTGGAAAATTATGAGGATTTTAGTTTTATTTCAACTTATTACCTTAAAATCCCTCTAATTACAATGATAATTTTTTCTATATTTATTCACAAAATGTTTTATCAAGCAATTATCTGTATTAATTACTTGAATTGGTAAGAAGCAGCCGTGAAACACAGCGCCGTTCTTCAGTCTAAAAAAACAACGCTCAGATTACTTTTCACAGAACTTTCCTCATGCTTTAATCGTCCAATATATTAAGGTGGATTATAACCTTTCAGATTTTATCAGGCAGATTTTTAGGAAGTATTCAAGCAGGGTTTAAATCGCCTGCATTTTTTATAGGCATGTTCAATGGCAAATTTTTCCTGATATGATCTTTTGGGGGGTAGGTGAGCTTTGGGTTAAGGGGAACTTGCCGGGATGCCGGTCAGGATTGAGTTAAAAAAGGCTGACGCAGATCTGGTTTCAGACAGGGCGCACAAATACGCGGCCATTTGACTTCGGCCTGGGCCTGTTCAAAGGTGACCAGGATGGGCTGCTGCTCCCTTTGGAGGAGAACATGAGCCGGACTGGTTGCAGTGATGCCCAGGGCTGCGCTGCGCCTGCGCGATACTAAGTACTGACAGGTATTGAACAGTCAACTAACTAAGGAGGGAAAAAATGGTTAAGCGGAGTTGGACTAGCGGGATTGTTCTATTATTTCTGCTCCTGGGCTTTTTCTGTGCCGGCCGGGGTGTGGCCGGGGCGGAGCTTTCCTCTGTGGACATTAAAACGGAGAGGGCCATTGAAACAAATGCAGCGGGTAATCAAGGAAGCACGGGCGAGGGAGGGCAGGCTGCCGTTAGCTTGGAGCAAGCCATCCAGATTGCCAGGGAGGCTTTTAAGATCCCCGCGGAACTGGATCAGTTTTCAACTGGTTTCAGTCAATCGGACCAGAATTCTTTTTGGGATTTGCGCTGGTACCGGAGCAGCATGCAGGGCGGTGAGATGACTGTAAGGGTAAACAGCGGTACGGGTGAAATCTGGAGTATGTACAAGTGGCTGCCGCCGGTTGCCGGGGTTGAATACCGGGGGTTACCCGCCTATACCAGGGAGAAAGCGCAGGCCATAGCCGCGGCGTTTATTCAAAAACTGCACCCGGAACGCTTTGGGGAAACCATCCTGCAGCCGGGCCGCGACTATATTCCGCCCTTGTCCTTTAAGGAGCGCGGGGCTGTGGAGTACAACTTTAACTACGCCAGGGTTATCGAGGGTGTGCTGTACCCGGAAAACGGGTTTAATGTGGCAGTAAACGGGGATACCGGTGAAGTTATCCGGTTTAATTTGAACTGGGAGGATACTCAGGACTTCCCGCCGCCGGTTACCAAAATCAGCCTGCCCCAGGCCAGACAAATCTTTTTAACTGAGGCGGCGCCTGAACTGAACTACTTTCGCCCCTATGCGCCCTACGGTATGGACGTGCCTGTAAAACTGGTCTACCGTCAGCCGGAGAACCGGCGGCAGGTGCTCATAGACGCCCTCACCGGCAAGCTGTTGAATCAGGAAATGAATTACTATTATGGCTACGGTGCCGGCGCCGGCGGTGGTGACGCCGGGGCCATGGCCGATTACTCCCTTAAGGAGAGTATCCAGCTCAACCCGGCTGAGGAAGTGGCGGTGGACGAGTTGAAGAACCTGCTGCCCAGGGAGAAGGCCCTGCAAATAGCAAGGTCCGTAGTGGAGATACCGGCAGGTTATGTTTTATCCAGCAGCAATCTGGAGCAGGATTACATGTTCAAGAAGAACAAAAACTGGAATTTTAGCTGGCAGCCGGGGGACAAATCGTCCAGCGGCGGGCTGTATGTTACCATTGACGCC
>JAKPTB010000012.1 GCA_029555205.1 Bacillota bacterium | reverse complement strand
TCCCTGGAAATTAACCGCTACGGCCTGGGTTTTGCCAAGGATTTCAACCAGCGCTCCCTGGACGAGCTGCTGAAGATGCTGGCAGTACCCTCCAGTGAACGGCAGTTCATCATGTACGAGGCCCTGCGCAAAGGGGCGGATATCCAGCAACTTAACCGCTTGACCCATATCAAACCATGGTTTATTCAGCAAATGAAGGAACTGGTCCTCCTGGAAGAAGAGATCCTCAAATACAAAGGGGGACAATTACCGGACGAACTCCTGATCCGGGCTAAAAAGGACGGTTTTGCCGACCGCTATTTAGGGATGCTTCTGGAACTGCCGGAAACAGAAATTCGCCGGCGCAGAACTGCCCTGGGAATTGTAGAAGGATGGGAGGCCATTCCGGTCAGCGGTGTGGAAAACGCAGCCTATTATTATTCCACCTACAACGCTCCGGACCGGACCACATCCAGCAACCGGCAGAAAGTGATGGTCCTGGGCGGAGGTCCGAACCGGATCGGCCAGGGAATCGAATTTGACTACTGCTGCGTCCATGCGGCCTTTGCCCTGCGCGATCTGGGCTATGAAACCGTGATTGTCAACTGCAACCCTGAAACGGTTTCCACCGACTACGACACATCGGATAAGCTGTACTTTGAACCATTGACGGTGGAGGACGTGCTGAGCATCTACGAAAAGGAAAAGCCGCTGGGTGTAATCGTTCAATTCGGCGGGCAAACCCCCTTGAACATTGCCGGGGAACTGGCTAAAGCCGGGGTGAGAATTCTCGGCACATCCCCGGATACAATCGACCTGGCCGAAGACCGCGACAGGTTCCGCCAGATCATGGAAAAGCTTGGGATTCCCATGCCTGAATCCGGAATGGCTGTCAACATCGAAGAGGCCCTGGAAATTGCCGGCCGGATTGGTTATCCTTTAATGGTCCGTCCTTCCTATGTCCTGGGCGGCCGCGGCATGGAGGTTGTTTACGATGAGGAGATGCTCCGCCAGTATCTGGCTGCCGCAGTGGGGGTAACACCGGAAAGACCGATTCTGATTGACAGATTTTTAAAGAACGCCATAGAAGCGGAAGCGGACGCCATAGCCGACGGCACTGACGCTTTTGTACCGGCGGTCATGGAGCATATTGAACTGGCAGGCATCCACAGTGGGGACTCAGCCTGTGTGATTCCGCCCATCAGCATCCCGAAAAAGCATCTGGAAACCATTGTTGAATACACAAAGAAAATTGCCAGGGAATTGAATGTGGTTGGCTTGATGAACATGCAGTACGCCATTGTCGACGACCGGGTTTACGCTTTGGAGGCCAATCCCAGAGCTTCCCGGACCGTTCCCCTGGTGTCCAAGGTCTGTAATGTCTCCATGGCCCGGGTTGCCACAGAAATCATGCTGACCCAGGCCACGGGCGGCAAATCCTCCCTGGACACCCTGCTCTCCAGGGAGATCCCCCATTTCGGGGTGAAAGAGGCGGTATTCCCCTTTAATATGTTCCAGGAAGTGGACCCAATCCTGGGACCTGAAATGCGTTCCACCGGCGAAGTACTGGGCATTGCCGATTCCTTCGGCCTGGCCTATTATAAAGCCCAGGAAGCCACCCGGACACCCCTGCCCACCTCCGGAACCGTCCTGATCAGTGTACCTGACCAGGACAAGCCCTATGTACTGGAAACTGCCCGGGAATTCATCAAACTGGGCTTTAAAATATTAGCGACCGAAGGCACCCACAAATTCTTAAAAGAAAACGGGATCCCCTCCAGGCAGATCAATAAACTGGCCCAGGGCCGTCCCAATATCGTCGACGGCATTACAAACGGGGAGATCAACCTGGTAATCAACACCCCGTCCGGAAAGAGCAGCCAGTATGACGACTCTTATATCCGTAAAACGGCAATTAAGTACAGCGTTCCATACATCACCACCACGGCAGCAGCCCTGGCCAGCGCCAGAGGCATCGCGGCCTATAAAGAAAACCACTATACGGAAGGAAGCATCAAATCCCTCCAGGAATACCATGCAGATATAATGCTTAAAAATTAAATGACGGGCGCACAATTGAAAAGAGATGTAATTCGCAAGAATTACATCTCTTTTTTATTATAAAGATTTATAAAAATTTAAACCCAATCAGCATTTTGAGAAACCGCAGCTTCTGCAGATCAAACACCCTTCGGCTCGCTCGAGTTTTTGGCCGCACTGGCAGAGCATGGCATTATCCGCCAACATCTCATCCTGCTGGCTTTTTCCGTTGTACTTTTTGTCCAGCTCCTCTTTGATTTTAGCTACCTTGTAGGCTATCGCCGATGCGCAGGACCTGCCGGGCGAAAGGTTCTTGCCCTTGCCCCTGGCCAGCATGTAAGACGGGCAGGAATGGGTGCCCTGTAACTGCTCGACGATTTCTTCAACGGGTATTCCCCCGCGTATGGCCAGGCTGATCAGCCTCGAGGAAGCCTCGGTATATACCAGGCATCCTCCGTCGGAGCCGGTAGTGATGAATGTTTCCAAAATCTCGCCGCTGCCGGGTTGGTAATTGACGGTGAGGTACAGCTTGCCGCAGCCGGTATCCAGACGGTGGGTCATACCGTGGGCGCTTCTCGGCCTGGGCAGTATTTCGCCACGCTTCAACACTTTTTTCCCGGTTGCCTCTTCCTTCTTGCCTATGGTTACCGTACCCTCTTTGCAGCCGTCCCGGAAAACCGTAATGCCTTTTAAACCGAGCTCATAGGCCATCCTGTAGCATTTTTTAATATCTTCAACAGTGGCGGTCCCGGGCAGGTTGATTGTTTTGCTGACCGCATTATCCACATGTTTTTGAACTTCTGCCTGCATCTGGATATGGTCTTCAGGGGATATTTCTTGAGCTCCTTTAAAAATCCGTGCTATTTCTGCAGGGATTCCTTTAACATCCTGGCAGGAGCCCCGCCGGGCCACCTCTCCTAGAATATCCTTAGTAACCCCGTGTTTGCGGCAAGCCTCCAGGAACAACGGGCTGAATACTTCGAAATCCCCGGCCACGTTGGTTGATTTTTTATAAGCCACCGCAAAGACGGGTTCTATGCCGTAGCCCTCGCAGCCGGCCATGGTGGTTACCGACCCGGTGGGGGCGATGGTCACGCAGGTAGCGTTTCTCCGCTTCTCTTCAGGGTGATAGACACTGTTTTCCCATTCCGGGAAACAGCCCTTTTCCTCTGCCAGTTCCCGGGAGGTTGCGCTGGCGGCATTTTGCATCATTTCTGTGATCCTGCCGGCATAATCCCTGCCCTCCGGAGAGTCATAGGGCAGTCCGGCCATGATTAAAGCGTCGGCAAGTCCTGTAAAGCCCAGGCCGATTTTGCGCGTGGCCCTGGTTGCCTCCGCTATCAGGGGCAGCGGGTATTCGGCTACATCGATGAGGTTGTCCAGAAAACGGACGGCAGTAGAAACCGCATCATTATACAGGTCGACGTTAACCCGGCCGTCCGCCGAGACAACGCGGGCCAGGTTGATGCTTCCCAAAAGGCAGGATTCACCCGGACATAGAGGTTGCTCGCCGCAATTATGAGCAAAGATGCCATTGGCGCAAAAAGCGTTAACACCGGGTACCTGCACGTCGTAAACTTCTTCCGTGCCATCTTCTGTAACAGCTGATACGGTTGCTAAAAACCGCTCGCGGTTAACTCCTCGCTTGTAACCTTCAATTAAGCGGTTTAACTTCTGTTTCTTTTCTAAATCCCCAAAATTAATACACTCAGCAAAAACCAGAATGTTATCATTGCTGATTACCAGTTCATGCTGCATCTTTATGCTATATTCTTTTAGTCCACCCTTGCCGTCCGGCAGGAGTTTTATGCCGGCGGGCCGCCTGTTTTCATATATAGTGCCGGCAATACCGAACCTCAGCAGCATCCGCTGGACCCTCTGCAGGAGTTCCAGGTTGCTTTGTGACAGGCGAATACTTACTCCCTTGTTCTGGTCTCCGGCAACCGTACCGTCCGCATCGAAAATACCCCTTAAAAAGCCGGCGTATCCCTCAGAAGAGGCCTTTTCTATTTGAGGCGTAATGGTTTTATTGCCCCGGCTCAAACCCATCCGTAGAGCCAGGTCCCTGAGGTAGCCCAGTTTTAAGCGGTACTCGTTCCGCCCCTCGATCTTAATCCATCCGGTAAAGTCCCGGCGGTGGGGTAATTCCATAGCATAATCTAAAGCTGCCTTCATTACGGAGTAAGCACCGTCAAAACCGGGATCATTCACTGCCGGTTCCCTGTGCCAAACACTTAGAACAGCTGAATCATCTTTCAAAACCCCGTCTCCAACCAGGAGGCCCAGCAGGTATCCCTCGCCTTCTGTTAAAGAACCGGGCCACTTTTTAAAAAGCCGGTGATTGTGCAAAACAATCCTGTCACCGGGCACCAGGTCTGAAACCGGTACCCATTCACTCTTTAAAGCATAGCGGGTTTTATTAACTGCTCGAAGGACCCTGTGATCAGCTGTAAGCCTCAGGCAATACCCCTCCTGAGTCTTTAACCTCACGACTTTCTTTGTGGCAGTTTTAAAAAACCCATTTGCTCCGGTTCTGTAGGCCTTCCCGTTGACAATGGCACTAAATTGCCTGCCCACAAGTTCCTTGACCATACGGGGTCCTTCATCTGTTAAGACCCAGGTTTCTCCTGTAACACAGGGGTTGGTTGCGTTGATGACCTTTTTAGGCACCGGGTTGTGCTTCTGCAGGCGGTCGACAAAAATAATACCCGGGTCACCGCAGGCGTGGGCCGCTTTAACTATTAACTCCCACAGCTCCGGGGCGGGAACCGTTTCGTGCACCTGGCCGTTGAAGGAAAGGGCCCATTCTGCTCCCTGCTCCAGGGCCTTCATAAAGGCGTCTGTAATTCCAACCGACAGGTTGAAGTTGGTAAGATCGCCGTGCAGTTTGGCGTTGATAAAATCGACGATTTCCGGGTGGTCCACGTTCAGAATGCCTATGGAAGCCCCCCGGCGCACGCCGCCCTGCATGACCATGTTGGACGAGGCGTTGTATAATTTGATCAGTTCAACCACACCGGAAGCCTTGCCCTTGGTAGAGCGCACCAGGGAACCCCGGGGCCTGATGGTGCTGAAGTTGTACCCCACGCCTCCGCCGGACTTGAAAACAAGGGCGGTGGACATCAATGTTTCGTACATGGAATGCAGCGAGTCTTCCACCGCCAAAACAAAGCAGGCGGAAGGCTGCCAGGGCCGGTCAGGTTTGCCCATGTTGGCCCAAATGGGAGTTGAAGGAACAAATATAAGCCGGCCTATCAAAGAGGCGAATTTATCTTCCCAGTATTTTTGTTTCTCCCTCTCGGCGCCCGCCGCTGCCCGGGCCAGCCGGTAAACCGCCTGTTCAAAGGTTTCAATGATTTTACCTTCTTCGTCCCTCAGGGCGTATCGGGCGTTAAAAACTTTTTGACCTGCATCGCTAAGTTGAGTCACAGCCATCCACCTTTAATTCATTGATTTCCTCCCCCGCTGAAGTCTGGAGGCTTTCCAGCCTGGACATGAAAACATTTATTACCAGCGGGGGCGCAAAAACTTAATGGATATCATTTCTACGAATCAAGTCGTTTATCCTTTTGGAGAAGCAAATATTTAGACCAGCCGGGTTTTAGGAAGGGAAATTCCTTTTATGGCTGGATCTATCTCGCTTTTTTATTTTTGCTATTTTGCTTTCAATCACTAAATATACATTTATATTACTTATCATATACTGGTTTCAGTTTCTCTTCCAGTAACCCGTTTACTAATGCGTATTCCCTGCCGCAAGCCTGGCACACCAGTCCACTTTTTAGCGGCAAGCCGCATTCACAGACCCAACCTATTTGTCTGGCCGGCACCCCTGCCACCAGAGCATAGTCCGGCACATCCCTGGTTACAACAGCACCGGATGCTACCATTGCCCACCTGCCGATCGTATGGCCGCATATAATAGTAGCATTGGCGCCGATGGAGGCGCCGTATTTTACCAGTGTCCTTTGGTACCCGGCGTTACCCTTGGGATACTTGCTTCTCGGGGTCAAGTCGTTGGTAAAAACACATGAAGGACCGCAGAACACGTAGTCCTCCAGTTCTACGCCCTCATACACAGAAACATTGTTCTGGATTTTCACGCCGTTTCCGATTTTTACATTATTTGATACATTGACATTCTGCCCGAGAGAACACCTTTCACCGATTCGAGCCCCCCTTTGAATATGGCAAAAATGCCAGATCTTCGTGCCACTTCCTATAAAAACACCTTCATCTATATAACTGCTTTTGTGGACAAAATAATCCGCTGCCATCCTGACTGACCACTCCTATCTAGCTTAATATTTTACTTATTAATCCTGTTAATCCTGATATCCTTATTATCCTTATAAGCCTTATAAGCCAGGCCAGGCCAAGCCAGGCCTCAAGGCCCCTCGCCCCTTTCCGCCGGTTCCTTGAAAACGGTTGAGAGTTTTACTTGCCCTCCCCACACAGTATTCCGGAATACGGTCTTCTGATAAAACATTTTTTACGAAGACATTTTCCGTTTGATGCCACGAGTTCAGACAACTCTATTTTATCAGGGTTATTACGCCTGTCCTGGATAAAAACCGGCCCCGCTAAAGTGTTGACCTTTATATTTTCTTTCACCATATCCTGGCACAGGTGTTATTAAACAGGTGTTTTAAGCAACTTGTTAAGCCCTTTGTGTGAAGCAAAAAAAGGGCTGCCGGGCAGCAATGAAGAAATAGTATATAACAATGTCTATACTAATGGTTTTCCGGCTGAAGGGAGTTGTCTAAAAAATGGAGGCTGGACGCCAGGCTACCTACTTTGCTCCTGCTCAACGTGAACCGCTTGAAAGTGTTCAAAAAAAGTCGAAGGTAATAAAAAACCTCATTGCTGTTCAAAGCTTCTTTGACTCAATACCAAACATCGTTATGGTTCTCAACCAGCAGCGACAGCTGGTTTTTTGTAATAAACCTCTCTTAGACTTGATTGGTATCGGCCAACTTGAACCGGTGCTCGGCTCCCGACCCGGAGAGTTACTGGGCTGTATCCATGCCTCTGAAATGTCTGGCGGCTGCGGAACTTCCGAGTCCTGCCGTTCATGCGGCGCCGTCCTTGCCATTCTGGAGAGCCAGGGCGGGTTGAAGGCTTACCATGAATGCCGCCTGACAACATCCAACAATGGACTAACAAAGTCCCTGGATTTTGGGATAACAGCCACACCGTTACGGGTTGAGAATGAACAATTCACCATCGTTTTTCTCAACGATATCAGCGATCATAAGCGTCGACTCGCCCTGGAACGAATCTTCTTCCACGACATCTTGAATACAGCCTCCTCGATCAAGGCTCTTGCCGAGTTATTAATAGAAACAAACGACCAGGACAAGGACGATTTATTATTAACCATGCAATCAGCGGCCAGGCAATTAATTGAAGAAATTCAGGAACAGCGTGACTTGCTCCAGGCTGAAAACGACGACCTTAAAGTAAAGCTCGCCGCAGTGTATACTGTGGAAATCCTGGCTGAAGCAGCCACCCATTTTACAAATAACGAAATCTTTAAAGGTATTAAGATCCAGCTGGATCCATCGTCAGAAAACGTTAAATTTATCAGTAGCCCCCATTTACTGGGCCGGGTTTTGGGCAATATGCTAAAAAACGCCCTGGAAGCTTCCAGCGCCGGAGAAACAGTAAGTCTGGGGTGTTTTACCCGGGATGGCCAGGTCATTTTTTGGGTAAACAATCCTGCAGTCATGCCCCGCGAGGTTCAACTGCAGCTTTTTCAAAGGTCTTTTTCCACCAAAGGTAAAAACCGGGGACTTGGGACGTACAGCATGAAATTGCTGTCTGAGCGTTATTTACAGGGGTCGATATCTTTTAAAGTATCAGAAAAAGAAGGCACCACATTTTTTGCCCGGTACCCTCTTAACCTTCATGCCAAACACTGACGCCCACCTCAGGCCCATCTCAGTATTTCAGAAAATTGAACAGGTTGAATATTTATGAAAGCCCTCTGCATTTTACTGTACCGCCCTGGCGAAAGTGAAAGACCCATTTACTTCAAAATATATAGATACGGTAAATAAAAATAAACATTACACTTGAACAATTTAAACCTGCAGAAATTAATGAAATTAATAAACAAAGATGCAGGAAATAATGCCTAAGAAGGAGGCTTATGTGATAACATTATTGTGAAGATACACCTGAAAACTGCTTTTTATCTTTAATACCCCAGCCCCCGGCCCGGGACAGGGCCGGTATCAACTTAAGCTTACCACAAAAATCCCGGAGGATTTAGATTTTATGAATACATACAGTACCATCAATTGTGTCCATTATTACGAAATAAACACCCAGCGGCAGGCATCCCCGGTGACAGTGCTCAACTACTTCGAGGAAACCGCGGTCAGGCAATCCGAGGCGTGCGGGTACGGAATCGGCCGGTTGATGGACAAGGGGTTAATCTGGGTTCTGACCAACTGGTCGGTGCGCATGAACCGGTACCCCGGGTGGATGGAAAATGTGCTGGTTGAGACCAGGGTTTTAAAATTTGAAAGATTTTATGCCTTCAGGGAATTTGCGATCAAGGATGAAAAAAACAGCATCTTAGGCTCGGCCGTTTCCAGGTGGATTCTTTACGACATCCACCGCAACCGGCCGGTGCGGGTTCCTTCAGAAATTGCAGAGGCTTTTAAGGTGAACTTCGGCAAAGATAATCACGGCAACAGCATCGCACTACCAGAGGTTGAAATGGCGGATTCATACGGACCCGGCCTGGAATTCAGAGTCCGTTTGAGCGATATTGACACATATAATCACGTAAACAACACCAGATATGTGGAATGGATGCTGGAGGCCGTGCCTTTCAAGATCCATCGGGAATTTTATCCCGCCTCCCTGGAGGTCTCCTACAGAAAAGAAACTGTTTATGGCGCCTATGTGCTTTCCGAGACCAGGCAGGAACCGGAAGTGTCCGGAATTTTAAAATTTTACCACAGGATCAGGGATAAGGCTGACGGAGCAGAACTGGCCCGGGCTGTTACTGTGTGGAAAAGAGTTCAGGCTGACTGAATATAATATTTGACAGTCATGCTGCCGGCCGGTCCGTGAGAGCTGAATCCAGGGCAGCACGGACCAATCTCCCCAAAATGCTGCTTTTTTAATTTTATTGTGTTTGGATGATACAGAGCAGGGTGGACCGGTCTTCCCCGGTCTGCTGAAAGGAGGTTTAAACAGGTATAGTTCGTCAATTGGTTATAGAGAGTGATGATAGTTTCGATTATAGAAAGCATAGAAAGTTGAGGTGTGTTTTATGAAAGCGGAGAAATTAATCTGGATTCCGAGGATTATTACAATAGTGTTCATTCTCTTCTTATCACTTTTTGCGCTGGACGCATTTTCCGGCGATTCCCCTCTTCTGCAGAAGCTTACAGGCTTTCTAATCCACTTGATACCTTCACTTATTCTGGCGGTTACTTTGATCTTCACCTGGAAAATACCGGTTGCCGGTGGCTGCATCCTACTTTTAACCGGCCTGCTGTTCACTTTCGCTTTTCATACATACAGATCCTTTTCTACCTTCATGTTGATTTCATTTCCCCTGGCGGTCGCCGGTATACTTTTTATTGTTTTTGAGTTAGTGGCAAGGAAAAAACGCTGAAGTAAGTATAACAACTCTACATTAAAGTTGCAGGCGGCAAGAAGCAGGCGCAGTTTTAGGTTTGTTTGTCGAGCGCAGCAATAAATCTATAGGCTTCGGACATGACCCGGTCTTTATCATAGTCAATAACAGCCATGTGGCCTGAGTTTTCCAGCCAGATTAATTTTTTGTCTGCGGCGCCGGTAAGGTTTTCGAGAATAAATGGACCGTTGCCGGGCGGGACGATGCAGTCTCTCCTGGAATGGAACAAAAGGGCCGGACAGCTTACAGTCTTTAATTCAGACCGGACCAGGCGCATCAGCTTAAACAGTTGAAGCACTGCACCCGGTGGTGTGCTTTTGTAAGCATAGTGATTTTTACGCGTCCGGGGATCCTTGATATTGTGGTCAACTTCCCTTTTAAAACTCAGCAGGTATCTAAAAGGATGCCTCAGGTACAGCCTTAAGTCCAGGTAAACGGGGGCGCAAACGGCAATCACGCCCTCCACCCTGTAATTGGCCGCCAGGTGCAGGCTAATAGTACCCCCCATGGAGAAGCCCACCAGATATACTCTTGAGCATCTGTTCTTCAGTTCTGCCAGCCCGTTTGCCGCTGATTTCACCCAATCATGCCAGGTAAGCCCCTTCAAGTCCGCAGGTCTGGTCCCATGGCCCGCCAGGCGCACAGCCGCTACAGTGATCCCCCGGGCCGCCAGGTATTCGCCCAGAGGTCGCATCTCCAGCGGTGAGCCGCTAAAACCATGGAGCAACAGGCAGCCTGTACCCCCTCCGGATATATAAAATGGTTTGATTTCTTTCGTAAATTTTACGTTTCCGGCAAATTTTCCTTTTCCGGCCCCGGACATAAATTCACCCGGCTTATTATTTGTAACCAATATAATAAATAAACGGCCAGTTTAGTTTGTGGGGACTTTAATCTCCCCACTTATTATTTTTGCCTTTATTTCTTCCAGCCTGGGCTTGATCTCTGCAATCAAGCTCTTATTATAATCATTCTCGGCATAACCCACACCAGACATTCTCAAGTCAAATTCGCGGCAGCCGCCCTTTAATTCTTGATTAACCAGGCTTTTTATTGTTTCATAGACAGCAAGGTCGCATCTTTTGATCATGCTGGTGAGTACAAAGGGCTTATGATCTTCGGGTACAATCAGTGTTTGATCTGAGTCTGAACCGATTACAAATATTTTTTGTTGTGACGCAGCTTCAATTATTCCTGCACCTGAGCCGCCGGCAGCTTGAAAAATAACGTCAGCTCCGGCTTTAATTTGTTGCGTGGCAATTTCCTTTCCCTTATCAGGATTAGAAAAGCCGCTGCTGTTATCTTCAATGTAATTTTCAAACACTTCGATTTCAGGATCGATGTATTTCGCGCCGGCTATATAGCCGGCTTTGAATTTGTCAATCACAGGCAGCTGCATACCGCCTATAAAACCGACTTTACCGTTCTTGCTTTTCAGGGCAGCCGCCGCGCCCATCAGGAAGGAGCCCTCATTTTCTTTGAATGTCAGGCAGGTGATGTTGCTCTCCTCTGTTAAACCAGGAACAGCGCTGTCAAGAGCCGCAAATTTCGTCCGGGGATAATCTGCCGCTGTCCTTACTTGCTCTTCGATAAACATGTTTCCGGCAGCAATGATTAAATCATATTCTTTTTGAGCTACGGACCGCAGGAAATCCTCATAGTTTTCATCATCAGTGGTATAGTTGTACAACTCAAAATCAAATTTTTCACCAAAATCCTGCCCGGCCTGTTCGATACCCGCATAAGCCATATCATTAAAAGACTTATCACCGAGATTTCCAATGATAACCATAGCCACTTTCAGCTTTTGAAAATCTCCTGTTTTCCGGCCGGCTTCTTTTTGCCCGCACCCGCTCAAAAACACCATGCTCAACAATGCCGCTGCTGCCAGTATTAAAAATAGTCTATTTGTTTTCATATAACCAGCTCCTTTACTAGAATAATTACTATAAATACCCTCTTTATTTGCAAACCGCTGTCGTAATATATGATAGAGTCCTAAACAATTATCATTCAACAAAAGGCATAACTTTCCTGCAAACATCTCCACCTCCTGCTTGAATCCATTCCCTTCTTTAATAATGATTGTTGATAGCATAAGGCCCTGGTTATTCACAAAATCACTGGCTGGCAACTTTTTTTACCGGCGTTGACATTATTGGAAGGCGGAAGTATATTACAAACGGAAACACTTGTAATAATGGTGGAATTAATTTAAAAAACTTCTAAGGGGCATTCTATGTTAGACTTATAAACTTATCAGGTTGGAGGCTTGCCGAATGGGGAAAAAAGCAAAACTGGTTGATATTCTAAAAATGGCGCTGCTGCTGGAGGAAAGAGGTTTCAATTTTTACACCAATCTCGCCGCCCTGGCCAGGGATGAGCGGGTAAAGCAACTGGCTTTAAAACTGGCCGGAGATGAAAAGGAACACCAGCAGGTTTTCAGAAAAATAATCAACCAATACCAGGGGGATGAGACACTGGAACAGGAGGAATTGCGTTACCTGAACGCAATTGGCAGGGACGACATCTTCCCTGATTTTTCCGAACTAAAGGAACTGTCGGAGAAGATTGATTCTTATCGGGATGTACTGAATATCGGGATTCAGGCGGAGAAAGACTCTATCTTGCTCTATCACGAACTGACGGTGTTTATACGTTCCCAGGAAATTAAAAGGACCATTTATAAGCTGCTTGAAGAAGAAAAAATGCACCTGGTAGAATTGAGAAACTACCTGGAGGAATAAGGGTTGCTGTTTTCAGATTGCTGCATTTAAGGTTATTTTAAGTTTCAGCTGATAAGTTAGTATTGCGCGCAACCTAATTGATACATTTATATCATTTATTTGCCCACAGGGATTAAAGTTTGAGGATTTACATTACAGCCTGTGACGGCGGAAAAGGAGACACATTATCTTGGAACTTAAAGAAAAAAATCCGGCGGAGAATACTAAACCACCTGTCAGTTCTATTGTCCTGTATGTTGCTTTTTCTGTTACAGCTCTCCTTGCATTAGCGTCCTTAATCAACACCATTATTATCTATGGTGATAATGTTGCTCATTATGTAAAGATGGGCTATCCTGCTGCTGAAGTTACCAAACAGTTAGTCCGGACACAATTACTGCCGGGAATATTTGAGTCAATCGCTATAACCGGAGGCATTGCCATAATTTTATTGGGTGCCGGTATAATTAATCACAAAATTTCGAAATGCTTAATATTGTTAAATAAAAATGAGGTTTCTAATGAGGCTGCTGAAGAACTTGTTCTAGAAGAAAACATGCCTGCTGAAGGCACGGATTCCACAGCACTGGAGGAAACAACAGAAGGAAATAATGAAGATAACCAGGATAAAAAAGATGAGGAAGATAACCTTAAACAGTGAATTATATCAGGTACCAATTGGTTGCCGGGTTAAGTACAACAGTATCAAAGTATTAAATCAAGCCCTGCAGGTTTACCGGCCCTGCAGGGCTTCTTATAAAAAATATTTCATTTCCGTAAGATTATCCGCCCAGCAGCTTTACATACTAAAAACCACATAAACCTCACATATACAGCAAAAACTACTATGGGAATTGCCCCATGGGCATTAATTACTCAACTGCCTTTTAGCGTTTGAACAGGAAGACATTTATTGTCCATGAATGGGAAGCTGAAAAACTCACCGCCCACTCTTCAGTGAACAGGAAGGAGTTTTTATGTCCATTTTCGATCTGCCCCGCCTGGCTGAGGAACTGCCATTCCGGGAAAAGGCGCTGTGGCACAGAATTTATGAGATAGATGTTCTGCATGGTAAACTTGAACTGGTTCCGGGTCTCCGCAGTTGGGTTGAAGAAAAGTTGGGAAGCGGGCCGGAGGTTGAAAACCAGAAGATTATCCGGACAACCAATCTAATTAGCGGAGAGGGAGCGCTCTTTAACAGCCTCCGGAGCAGGCGACCCACGGCCCGTTTTGCGGAAACAGACCTGGAATCCCTGGTGGAGGAACACCGCAGCAACTGTCCCTTCTGCGCTTCGGAAGAGCGCACTCCCGGGGAAAGGTTTGGGCGCATCCGGGGGAAATATTGCCTTACGGCGGCCAATCTGGCCAAATATGACGGATACCACGGTTTAATCATAGCCCGGGAGCATCACCCTCTAAGGTTCAATGAGGATATGGTGGAGGATTATTTTAGAGTGGCCGCCCGGTGGTTTCAGGAGGTCAAAACTGATACCGCCCTGAGGGGCGGCGGACCGGCGCTCTACCCTTTTTTGATCTGGAACTGCCTCTGGCCCGCAGGCTCTTCCATCCTGCACGGACACCTTCAGCTGACAGTTGCTCAAAGACGCCCTTATCCCAGGCTGAAACAGCTGCTGGACTGCAGCACCCGCTACGGGCACCGCTACGGCAGTAATTACTTCCAGGACCTTTATACCCTTTACAAAGCTCTGGGCCTAGGCTGGGAAAAAGGCGAAAGCCGCTTCCTCTCAATGCTGACACCCATTAAGGAAAAGGAAGTCTGGATTTTGCTGCCTCCGGGGCCTGCAACCCCGGACCGGCTGGGGCAAGCCGGCAGGGCGGTTGGCCGCGTGCTGGGCCGGCTAAAGCAGCAAGCCTGCCTGCAGAGCTTCAATGTGGGGGTTTACCTCCCTCCCCTGGGGGGAGAAGCAGAACCCGGAGGCTGGGAAGACTTCCCCCTGGTGGTCCGCCTGGTGGACCGCGGTGACGTCTTTAACCGCACAGCCGACTTTGGCGCTATGGAATTATTTGCTTTAAGCGTAATTAGTTCGGACCCCTTTAGCGTGGCCGGGCTATTGAAGCCAAGCCATAATGCAGAATTTTCTTCAGGCTAGACATTCATGCCGCTGAAGCGGCATCTGCAGGAGGATGAAAAATGTCTATTTTCAGGATAGTTCCCCATGCCGCTAGCGGCACAACGAAGGATGAAAATGTCTATTTTCAGAGTAGAATTATCTCCCCGCAATTCACGCCGGGTGGTATTTGTAAATGAATCCGCTGTAGGGAGGCAGCACAAAGTGCTGCTCCGGCATATCATCGCTGACGACGATACTGTCGGGATCCAGCGGATCCTTGTTGCCGGCCGGGGGCAGGTCGTTGATCTGTTCGATGTCGCCCAGCTTGATCCAGCGACCCGGGTCAAAGGGAAAATTCAGGGAAACATCATGCCCCTCAAAGTTAAGCATCACCAGCAGTTGTCCCGACGGATCGGCGCTGCTCCGGGCCTTCCAGCCGAGAACTCTTTTTCCGGCGCCCCTGTTATGCTCCAGCCAGGGACCTGCAAGCCAGTGGAATTTACCCTCCTCAACAGGATTATAGCCGTTGATTCTTAAAGCTTCATACCTTTTTCTGAGGTTAATCAGGGACCTGGCCCACTGGTAAAATTCGTTGTCGTCCCCGGCATACTTGCTCCAGTTCACCTTAATCCTGTTCCTTTCCCTCTCCACGCCGTACTCCTGCCCCATATAAATCATCGGCTGCCCCAGGGCTACCATGGTAGTCAGAAGTCCGAGGCGGGCCTTTCTTTCCTTGATTTCCGGATCCTGCAAATGCTCCCCGCCGGTGGCTACCTCAAATTGAACGCTGTTTTCGTCATGACTTTCGCAATAGTTAATAACATTATTGGTGTGGGCCGCAAAACTGTCCTTGCTGAAATAAATCATGGCGCCCATGTTATCCGGTTCGTTGCCTATTCCTTCAAATACTCCCTCCCGCAGCAGGGCCTTTACCTTGTCGTGGAAATGGTTGGACCACTGGGCATAGCCGTTATATCCCTCGATGTTAAGATCTTTTTCATTGGGCAGGTTTTCGGCAATCATGATGGCGTCGGGCTTGAACCCCTTATCCTTGATCTCGTGGGCCAGCCGGTGCAGCAACTTGTGGTTCAAAAAATAACTGTGGGTGGCGTCGAAGCGAAAACCGTCAATGTGGTATTCCTTAATAAACAGTTTGCAGGAATCAATAAGCATGTTGTCCACTTCGTCTTTACCCGTGGCCACTTTATTTCCCCACATCGTTTTGCCGGAAAAATAAAAGCCGCCTTCGCCGGAACCGTCGTCAATGAGGTTCCACAAGGGGTTGAAATCATTCGAAGTATGATTGAAAACCTGATCCATCAGCACGGCCAGACCGTGCCGGTGGGCTTCGTTAACCATCTCCCTGAAATCGTCCGGGGTGCCGAAGTCCTTTTCCACGGCCATGAAGGTGCAGGGCTCGTAGCCAAGTCCTCTCTTCACCGGAACTTCCGACGTAGGCATGAGGGCCAGGGCGGTTATACCCAGCTTATTAAAATAACCATCCCTGATCCGGCGGGTAACGCCCTTGAATGTTCCCTGGATATCTTCAGGGATCCCGGTGTCGTTGTCAGTAAAACCGTAGATATTTAATTCATACAGGATTAAATCCTTGATGTCCGGTGTTTTCCAGTCCTGGTCGGTCCACTTGAATTTTGTCGGGTCCACCACCACGGCATTGCGGTATTTATAATCATCGCTGTACAACCTGGTATAGGGATCGCTCACATACCGTTCATTTTCAACGGCGCCTCCCTGCAGGTAGAACTTATACTCGATGGGGGAATCCGGTTTAAGCCCGGCCTTGATGCGCGCCAGCCAGATATTGGGCTGGTAGTAAAACCCCCGGTAAAGCTCCATGGGAATAAATTTTTCCTCCTGGGGCAGGGGGTGCGCCGGACACTGCCAGTCGTTAAAATTTCCAACCAGGTAGACCCTTGCCGCATAAGGATGGAAAAACCCGAAAAGAACGGAACCGTCAGTAAGGATATTCGCTCCCAGCATAGAGGTTATACCAAGGCCGGAAACGTCGGTATTGGGGAGGTAAAAATTGTCCCCGGGCACAAGGTGGCTGATTTGACGGTAGTAATCGTTGATATTGCCCACAGGGGACGCCGGTCGAACATTGTAGATATTGTGCCTGTTCGCCATGGACCAGATTTCTTTGCCCAGGTGGGCATGAAAGGACCTGTTGAATTTCTCCTCTTCCCAGGGGACGTCTTCCCCTTTTCCGTCCTTAAAAATAAAGTTGAAACTGCTGCGGTTATAGGACAGGTCGTAATAAACACCGAAGTCATCAAAACCGCCCGGCTCCACTTCCCTTTCCAGGGTAGCCCCGTCACTTACCCACACCCACATAACCGGCTCCAGAAAACCGTTTTTGTTATCGTAATGAATTCTAACCCTGTGGTGCATAAATAACCTCCTAAAGACTGTTATGGTGTATATTTTCTGCGATTTTGCATCCTCTATGCATGCACGGGAGATTATGCTTCCATTAAAACCAAGTCAAAAACAAAAATCCCCGTCCAGGAAGGTACGGAGAAATAGACTTTTTGTTTCTTTGCTTTGCGTGTACATAGCCCTAACCAACGGGATTTAGCCCGGGATGGTTAAGTTTGTTTCTTAACTTTAATTAAATTTGTCAACCCCTGCTTAAACCCGGCACACCTAACGCAACGCTAAACAAAAATAAATTCTGCAGAGAACTTGATGAAAATTGTTATGGACAGGAACTGACCGGATTCTTTGTTGGGTCTTGAAATATTTATTTCCCGGCTGATTTATTTTCAATTTCAGCTATAATACTTTAGATTTACCTTTTGCTTACATAACTTCCTCAAACAAAGAAATCTGTTTGACATCCGAAGCCCTGAATACGGCTTTTTCCAACTTTTCATCATCCTGGACAGCGTTAAAGTCCCGGATGATTTCCTCAAATTTTAAATATTCGTTGCTGCCGATAACGCTGCTCCTTACCTTGAGCATGTAAATCAGGTTGAAACAGTTCATAATGGAGTTCTGCTTGAGGTCTGAGAGGCAGATGAGCTGGGTACGGTGTTTCCTGGCAATCTCAAACAGCGGGTTCAAAAGGTGCTCTGAAGATATGGGTCCGAAGGGGTTGTCCATCACCAGCACCCGGGTATCGGTACCGGCGTCGCCCCCCGCCGCCTCCATGGCCCTGGCCCTGGTATAGGTCATAAGGGCGGACAGCACGGAAAAGAAGACAACGAACTTCTCGCCGCCGGAATTCTCGCGCACTGCGTCCTCCCAGCGCTTCAAGCGGCTGTTCTGCATATTCAAGTCGATCTTGAACACACTGACCGGAATATGGGGGTTGCCCAGAAACACGTTGAGCAGCTCGCGGCTGGACATCAGCCTGGCGGCGGTTTTTCCGGCCGCATCCTCCCTTTTTTCCTGCCTGGTCATCTCTCTTACCTTTAAGATGCATTCCTCGATGTACTCTCTCATCCTCTGCCTGGCTGCGTCCTGGTTGTCCAGCTGCAGCTCGATTTTCAGCATCTGTACCTGCCTGCTCCTGCCCTGGAGGCGGATCCTGGAATTATCGGAAATCCACTGGATTTCTTCGTAAAACCGCAGGCCGTGCAAAAAACTCTGCTGCACCAGGTCCTTCTTGTTCCGTTCCAGGTTGGCCAGCTGGCTTTCGTACAGCCTGATCAGTTCGGCCAGTTTCTCACAATGCTGGCTCATGCGCTCATAAAGGAAATAAAAGCTTTCGTATTCCAATACAGCCTTATCCCAGAGGGGGTCGAGCCCTTTAAAGATATTATCGATATTAAGATTTTTATCCTTGTAGTCGATCCTGAGCCCGGCGTAACTGTTCCTGAGCCTGTCCGCAGCCTCTTTGTTTTTACTTCTGGTTTTGTCAAAGTCCCGGGCCAGGCCGGCAGCCTGGGCAGCGGCATCCCTTTCGGGGACAAAATCTTTTTCCGGCTCAGTTGCTCCCGGGTCGATCAACCGCCCTATTTCTTCCCGTATTCTTTCATACCCGCGGATTTGTTCGCTTATCTTTTTGTTTGCCTCTTCCAGCTCTCTTCCACGCCGGCGCGCCCTCCTGCGCCGCTCCCCAAAATCCCCCCTGATCTCCTCCGGGGGAAGGGGAGCCTCCACACCAATCCTTTTTATTTCCTGGAGGGCGTTTTTAAGGGCTTCTTTGGCGGCAGCTTCATTAGCAACCGCAGCCATTTCCTCCTGCCGCCGTTCCTCCAACGAGACCTCCAGAGAAACAATTTCTCCAGCAATTTTTTCCCCGGCCTGTTCATCGTAAACCAGACCGGCGTACTCTTCCTCCTTCAGGCCGAGTTTTGCAAGCTCCCGCTGCATTCGGGCACAATCCTGTTCCAAATCCTTTTTCCTTTTTTCCAGCTGCTTGAGATCCCCGCTAAATTTTTCTTTTAGAGCCCGCAGCCTTTCTTCCAGCTCCTCCACGCTTCCTTCGACAGTTTCCGCTGCCGGGGCGGCGTCTTTATATAAAATGTAACGCGTTTGGGCATCCTGCTGCTCTTTTTCCTTCTGCCAGACCTGCCTTTCGATAGCACCGATTTCTTGCCGCAAATTTTCCCGGCTTTCTGCCAGCTGCTTCTGTTGCGCCGCCAAATCCTCAATTTCCTTCCTAACTGCGGACAGCCTGCCGCGGCAGTTCTGGTAATCCTTTTCCTTTTCGATAAAGCCAGCAAAAAGCTCCACGGCTTCCCCGGCTCTTTGCAGTTGTGCCTGTAACTCCTTTAGGCGCTGTTCCAGTTTTCCGGCTTTTTCTTCCAGCTTTCTTTTTTCTTCTTCCAGGGCGGAGAGTTTGTCCTCGACGTCCTGCAGCTGTTTCTCACACTCGTTTTTCCTTTTCTCCAGGTTGTATCGGTAATCCGCAGCGAAATTAAACCTGGAGCAAACTGTCCGGTCGGAAAGAACCGCCCTGTGTTCCTCCGTCAAATGGTCATGCTGCGCAGAAGCCGCGTCCCGCTTTTGCTCGAGCTCCGCCACCAGCCCGGCCAGCCCCTCACTCTCAAACACCCTGCCCTCGTAGAGGCAGGCCAAAGCTATCCCTTCCCCGGTTCGGGTCACCCGGCCGTCATTGGGTACTTTTTTTGCCAGGTCCTCGTAAGCTATCAGGGGCGCTACCCTGCGCATGGTCATATTGCCCAGGGCGTCGGCCACCCGGTCCAGATCAGCCCTGGCCATGATGAAAGCATAGGGCAGAACCGGATTGCCCCCCAGCATCGCCCGGCGGTTTTCCGGCGGCAGGCCGCGCAAGTATGCTTCACCCGTTTCATACGGGATGTCCAGGCCGGCCAGCAGGGAGGCCAGCTCCTCCGGTGTGTGCAGCCGCCCGTTTTTCAGCGAGGCAAGCGACTCCGCGGCGTCGTTACGGACCCGGGCGGCCTCCTCCAGCCTGTCCTCAAGATTCTTCACATGCTGTCCGAAGAGGGCGCTGAGACGCTCCCGGTCAAATCTGAGAGCAGGATCATAGCCGTACTTGTTCAGAATTCCCATGATCTCCTGCTCCCTTTGCTCATATTCGCTGATATCCCGCTCAAGTCCGCTTAAAGCCGCCTTTCCGTCGGCCTGTTCGCACAAGAGCGCTTTTACCTCAGAGTCGATACCCTGCAGGCAAGACGCAGCAGCAGTCCTTTCCCCTTCCAGCCTCCGGATCTTCTCAGTCAGCTCAGCCCGGGTATTTTCCAGGGCCGCCCCGGTTTTCTCAATCTCTGCGGCATCGAGTTCCCCCAGAAGGTTTCTTCTTAGGCTGAGGCCGAGCTTCCGCTGAACTTCCCCGGCATACCTTTCAAAGCTGCTTTTCCGTTCCTCCAGCCTGCCCTTTTCCTGCTCAAGTTTGTTTCTTTTCCCTTCAATATTTCGCAATTCCTCCCCGGCCTGTCCGGCGAGCCTTTCCTTCTCCCTCTTTTCCCCGTTTAGACGGGCAAGCACGGCGGCAAGAGAGGCCAGCTTTTCCTCAAGCTTTATCTTCAAAGAGTATTCCAGGCTTCGCACCCGGCCGTCACTGTCATACTGTTTCCTGGCTGCCGACAGTCTCTCCGCCAGGCCTGAAAGCTCCGACCTTATCCGGCTGATTTCCCCTGCCAGGCGGGCCGCCTGCATTATTTTTTCGCGCAACCTGGCCTCCTGCAGGGCGTCCTCGGTTTCTCTGCGGCTGTTCCCGGCGGTTTCGAGCTTTTTCCGGGCTTCTTCGTATTCCGAATGCCTCAACCAGTAATCATTTGAGCGCTCCTCCAGCTCTACCCGCTGCTCCTCGGCCCTGCAGGCCTCCATCTCCAGCCCGTTTTCCTCATATTTCCCCTCAAGCGCTCTTTTTTCAGCCGCCAGATAACCGTGCAGCGCCGCGAGCTGCCCTGCCAGCTTTTTCTGCCCTTCGAGTCCCTGCACCAGCCCGGCCAGGGCCTCCACCTGCTCCCTGAAGGTCCCCAGGAAGCTGTCCAGGAGCTGCTTTTCGATGATGAACCGCTCGTTCTCCACAACCTCCCGCACCAGGCTTTCCAGCATCTCCTCCAGCCGGCGCGCTTCGGACCTGTTTCTGAACATGGCCTTTTCCACGGTCTTGATGATCCAGTCATTCAACAGCTGGCTGGAGTTTCTGCACTTCTGAAAGATTTCTTCCAGGCCGCCCTCACTGTCGTTGATTTTGGCGATGACATTCCGCCACTCGTCCTGGGCAATCCCGAATTCTGCCAGGTGCTTCCCGTAGCGGTCCCCGTCGTCCTCCGGAAAATAGCCAAAGGCAAGGGGATCTTTTCTGGCCTTTTCAGAAATCATCTCCCTGGCTTCCCGGAAGGGCAGCACCTCCAGAACACCGCCCTTCCGGTTCACGAAGGGGATATGGGCAATATCGAAGGTGTTGGCGCCGGTATATTTAGCAGTGAAGGTAAAATACCTGATTCGGCTCTTCTCATCCTCTGCTCCCGGCGCTTCCGCTGACACAATCCCGATCCCGGTCAGCAGGTAGCCGCCGGCTCCGTCGAGCTTCCACTCAATCATAATGTAGGCCGGCAGCTTTTTCTTGCGGAAAAAGCTCGCTATCCTGCGCCCCTGGATCGTAACGCCCGGAACCACCGGCTGCATAAAAAGCTGGACCAGAACACTCTTACCGCCGCCGTTAGCCAGGTTCAAAAGAGCGTTCTCCCCGCCATGGAAGTTAAAGGTCTCATCGAGTATGTGCCGCGAATCATTATTGTAAGAGAAGTTTATTATCCGGATCCGGTTAATCCTGGGCATTACCCCCGGCACCTCCTTCAAACAACCTGTTTATTTCGCCGACCCGGCTGTCGTTGAGGTAATAATTCAGCATCAGGTCGTCGAGCTTTCTGGTGGTGCGTATTTCCCGGTCATCATCCACAATCCTGAGCAGGTTCTCCCGCTCCAGCAGCCGGCAGGCGTTCAGGATGGTGCCCACCTTTGTCTTGCGGCCCTTTTCTTCAAAATCCTGCTTGCTATCCCACAGTTCCGCCACTCTGATAAAATTGACGGCGTACCTTTCCTCCAGCGCGGTTGCCTGAGCACTGTCTTCCAGGGCAAGGGCAAAGCGCTTGTCCAGCTCCTCAATCAACTTGCTGATCCTTAAAAACTCCCGCTGTTTGGGATTCCTGTTCCGGCTGCCATAGAAAAGGTAAAGAATGAACATGGAGATATAACAGAGCAGGTAGGCGTCAACCAGCCTGGCGTCAGAGGCCACCCATTCCCGGAAGTCCTTGGTTATAAAGCCCAGCAGGCTGTTCCCGCTATCCGGGACAAGGTAGATTGCGCTGGAAGCTTCCACGATCCTGAAGTCCATTTCTTCTTCGAACTCAGCCAGGATTGACCGGACTTCGCTGTTGCGGAACTCCAGAAAAAGGTCCCCATCAGTCTCCCTGTCCAGCTGCCCCTTATCCAGCAATTTCCTGAATATCTTTATGGCTGTATTTAAATGGCTCAAGCAAAGCTCACCTCGATCACGAAATCACTGATGGCGACACGCCTGCTGAACATGACATCCCCCCGGCGGGATGATATTTCCTCTTCGAATACTCTCTCGTCGGGCTTTGTAATCACTATTTTTTTCACCCCGTACAAATCAGGGCGTTTGTCTTCAATACAGTACAGGCAGAACCCGACGTCCAGCTCTCCGGTGGCGTTGGCCACCACTTCATCGTGCTGCTCTTTCCAGGCTGTGATGTCAATAACGTTCAGATCATAAAGCTTCAGCATCGATATAAAAATAAGATCATCTGCGGTCAGCAGTTCAAAAATGTCCTCCCGTTCTTTCAGGTATTCAAACAGTTCTCCAAATCTGTAGGCCGCCCCTTTGCCCGCGGCAAACTCCAGGATGCTGCGGATGAATTCCGTATTGGCTTCGTTCATTCTTTTAATTTTGATCCGCTCGATATCTTCTCCTAGTTCTTCAATGGCCACTCCCTCCGCCGTCCCCTCCTCCTGCCGGAGCCGGGACTGGCGTTCAAACAGCGAGAGCAGGTTGAGCTTCCGGTCCGGGTTAGGCCTGAAGAGGGGATTCAACAGCTTCCACAGGGAAGGAACGGCGCTCTCCCGGCAGCTTTCCAGGGGAATCAGGATTTCCCGTTCAAAGTCATAGTTCCGGGCCAGGGAAAGGGAAAAGGAGTCCGCGATGGTTTCCTTGTAGATCCTGGCCAGGCTGTGCCGCTCGAGGATCAGCTCCTTCTGCTCGTCGATGGTGGTATTGATGTTTCTCCTGATGACGGCTATCTCCGAACGCGCCCTCCTCATCTCTTCGTCCAGAACGCCCCTGGAAGCTTCCTCTTCTTTAAGACGCTCCTCCGACAGCACGATCATATCCCGGATTTCTTTCATAATGCCGTACTCTTCCTCCAGCAGGGTGTATGTGCTGCCCACCAGCCTTTCAAACTCCTGGATATCCACATCGTAAATGTTTTCCCTTATTTTCTGGATGAACTGCCTGATGTCGTTCTTTTTCTGCCTGATCATCTGCACCAGGTTGCCGCTCTGCCCGATGGCCTTTTTGTAGTTTTTGCGCCTGATCAGTTCGCGCAGCTTCAGCTCTTCTATGGTAAAGCTGATCTCCTGTTCCACTTCCTTGGTCCTGAAGAGCAGGTCATAACCCTGGTCCGTAAGCTGGTAGGTGGTCACATAGCCCCGCTCCACCTCCTTCAGCTTGTCGTCAATGAGCCTGATCCGGACCGGGGCCAGACCCTGCCCGTACCTCATCACCGGGTAATACCTTGCTTCCCCGCCGTTTTGCAAGATGTCTTTGATAATGTACTCCGTGATCGTGCGAACAGCCGGCGCTGGAAAATCCAGGCCATAATCAGGCATAATCCCGGCAACAAAGGCCGCGATACTGTCCATAGTGCATTCTTCATCCTCGGCGAGAGTCCTTTCCATGATGAATACAAGGACGGAGAATATAATATTATCAAGCTGTCCCGGGTCGAACAGCCTCTCGATGTCCATCCTCCGGTTGCCCCGGTTGACGATGGAATCGACGGCCGCCACAATCTGCATCCTTTTCTCAAAGCCTTCAAGAAACTCAAAGCCCCGCCTGTTCATTTGCGCCATCCCCCGCTTCTCTTGAAAATAGGCTTATTCATATTCTGCTTGTGCCGCGGCAGTGGCATGGGTGTCTACCCCGAGCAGAGACATTTTCAACCTGAGCATAAATATTTTCAACTTGTTCATAGACATTTCAACCTGAACATAAACATTCCATCTTGAGAATATACATTTCCAACCTGATAATAGATTTTAACCTCTGCCGGGTCCGCGTCGCGGCATGATTGTCTAACCCAGGATCCTTGCTACCACCTGGTAATTGATGATCTCCTGGGGTATGTACCTGCCCCTTTCCAAAATAGCAGCCAGCACACCGGCCGCATCAAAGCCCAGCAGGGAAGCGAATTCCGCCAGGGGAGCCTCTAAATCCCGCTCGTCCGGCGACTCCGGCAGGTCTATATCCCCGGCCAGCTTGAGCATAAGCCGGTACAAGGCGGAAAAGGGCCGGATTAGAAGGCCGGGGTTGGCCGCCCTGGCCCGGAAAAACAGGCGGATCCCCTCCCGGTCCAGGTCGCCGAAATAAAGAAAAGGCCCGGCTTGTCCCCCTTTAACGCCCAGCATCAGGGCCTTGTATTCCTCCAGGGCGCCGCGCTTGGAAATTTTATTGCCTTCACCGTAAAGGAGCACATCCACAGGAGTGCCGGATACTCTGTTCTTCCCGGTTTCCTGGAACAGTTTTCTGAAAGTATACCAGGTATCCTTGTTCTCCAGGATAAGTACGGTCATCTGCTCCCGGCGGTCGTGCACGTATTCGAAAAACGGCTCCGGGGTATCGTAGCAGTTCAGGAAATCTTCTCCCAGACCACTGAATTTGAGGACTTCCCTTACAAGGGCGGAACTCTGGTCAAGGAGTTTTTCCCTGCCCCACACGGAAAATGACCTTTCCTTGCGGGACATGGGTTCTTCCAGCAATTCCGGCGAATACCACAGATACCGGCTCAGGCCCCCGACAATCTCCTGGTGCTTTTTGAATAAATCCGGCCTTTTCAGATAACCGGCGATATTTAAGGCAGGATTGAGCTGCCGGATGGATTCAAGATAACTCTGAAAATCTTCCTTTGGTTTGATGATGCGGTATTTATTGAACAGGGGCGGCAGCCTGCCGTTCGAGCCCGAAGACTTGACAGGTACAAGCAATCCGTCTGCAACCAGCTTTTCGACCACCCGGTGGAACGAGTTATAATCAGGCTGCCGGACAACCCTCTGCAGTTCCGTTTCAGTTAGAGTTGTTTTTCCTATTGTTTTGACGTATTTCCACAACTCATCAACCAGCCCCAAAAAAATCGCCTCTCCCGCTTCCTTTAAGTTTTAGTTTCTAGCTCTCTTTAGATAATCAAAGATAATCAACTAAAAAATACAGGTTTCCGGTATTAGCCAAAGCACACCATAATTATATAATAAATACACAAACTTTTAAAATCTGAATATTTGTTACAATTTACTCAACTTGAACTGCCCGGGAACATTTATTCTGCACAGGGCCTGTCTTATCCGGCATATGTCAAGTATAATAGAAAAAACATGGTGGAGCAGCGTCGGATCGAAGAACTGGAGGTAGCGGGGGCAAGGACCGGAACCCTCTGTCTTATTTTGAGCCTTAAAGATATCACCTTCCTTGCCCTGCAAAGCACGGGCTTATTAAGGAATTATTAAACAGAGAGGAAGAACAGTATAGATAGAACAAGATTCCGTAAAACCGGCATTATCCTGATTATACTTTCCTTTGTTCTTTACGGAGGGCTGTTAATTGTCCCTTTTACCCCTTACCCATTGGGCACAAAGGCAGCAATTTCCTCAATCCTGATTGTATCGGGGGAAATATCATTCTGGGTCGGCGGCTTCATTCTCGGTAAAGAACTGGTAATGAAATACAGGAGACACCTGAATCCCTTGCGCTGGTTTAAGAAGAAAAAGGAATAAAGACAAAAATGCAGGGACTAACTATTACGCACAACAAGGACCTCACTGGATTTAGTACAAATACTGTCAAGGCAGGCAACAACAAAAACACGGCCCAGGGTACCTGCGGGCACCCGCCAGAGTATTTCGGCAACCCCGGTAACCGCACTGGGACAATCGATTCCGATCAGCCGGGCGTTTTCACAAGCTTCGGTGCCGGTAGGTTCCAGGAAGAAGAAGGCCCGGGAGACCGGGCGGTTGAAGGTGGCCCGGACAATTACACGGCCATCAAGCTGAACTGCCCCGTCAGCCCTGGGCAAAGGCTGACCCGTTTCTGAAAGGAGCCTGAGTGACAGGACGCGAAGCTGCCGGCCATCCGGCGCAGGTGTTGGCGTGGGAGTTGGAGTTGGCCGCGGTGTGGGCGTAGGTGTTGGTGTTGGCCTGGGTCTACCGGTAGGAATGCAGATGACCTGCCCTGCAAAAATAATGTCGGGGTTTTCGATCTGCGGGTTAGCGTCGACAATCTGCCGGACTGTCACGCCAAATTTTTTAGCGATGTTGAAGAGTGTATCTGAAGCCTTTACGGTGTAGAACTGACCGTCACATTCCCGGGGCGGAGCCGGGATTTGCCCTTCAGAGTTCAGAGAACCCCTATATTTGTCATCACTCAAACTTTATTACCCCCTTGCTCTATTCTCAGTTGATTTACTATATGCAAATAATGGAGCAAGGTGTAATTTTTGTAACCCTAAAATGTATAATTCAGTGCAAGTTTTGGACAGGCAAACTTCCAGCCTGTTATTTTTGTAAACTCAGAAAGTGACATTGACGTTGAAATCTGTGAGGCTGTGGTCGCCCCTGGCAGGGATTCGGAGAAGATAAAGTTTAAAAGGACCGAGGGGTATCCCACCGCTGCCTGCGTTATTCATAGGGGACCGTATAACACCATCGGCCTGGCCTACAGCACCGTTATGAAATGGATTGAGGAAAACGGTTATGAAATTGCAGGTCATCCCAGGGAATCGTATATAGACGGATGCTGGAATAAAGAAGACCCCGCTGATTGGACCACTGAAATCCAGGTTCCGGTAAATGCAAAGCTATAGTTTTGTTTAGATTGAAGCTGCGGACTCGGGTTTAAACAGAAAAGAGCCGTTTTAATAATGCTTGTCGTAACGTTTCATGAAGGAAACTTGAACTGGTTTTATTACACCAACCAGTTCAAGTTTTCCTTTAATTTTGATAAGGTTTAACTGCCCTATTACGCCGTTGTTCTCTAACCCTCAATCAGTTCGGCCACGGGTACCTCCCTTACCCCTTCCCCTCCATCCACAGGCTTAACCATTGCCGTGCCATCCTCCGGAATTACGCTTTCGATCCAGATGGGCGAACCATGGTGCAGTACGGTAATGGTTTCGTCCACATTCAATATCTGCCGTGCCCTTTGAATATCCATATTATCCCTCATATCTTTGGTTTTTGTTAAAATAACATTCCCCTCAAAGAAAAAATAATACATCCATGAGCTGTATTCATCTGGCAAAGCCTGCCTTAAATGTATTATTAGATAAAATTTCAAATGTAATTATCAAAATAATAATGGAAGCAAAAGAACGTCCCTTTGTTCCTTTGCTTCCTGTTTAAATCTACCTTGCTTACACTACTTTTTTCGAATTGGAATCCTGCGAGGTGGCATCCCGGATCACTTTACTGTATGCTTCAATAATGTCTGTGCGGGATAGCAGGCCTACCATTTTCTTCGGCTGGCCGGGCTCAACTACAGGGAGGCGGCCGATGCCGTACCTGCTTAATTTCATAGCTGCCAAACTCAGGGGTTCGTCCGGCGTGGTCACGATCAGGTCAGTGGTGGCAATGGCCGTTACCGGAAGGCTGCCGCTTCTTTGCTGTGAGGATACCAATTCGTAACTGGTGACTATTCCCACTAAACCGCCGCTCCCGTCCACAATTGGAAACCCCCGGTGCTGGCTGTCCTGAACTTGCCGGTAAGCCTGGTTTACACTCAGCGACGCGGAAATAGCTACAACGTTTTCAGTCATTGCTTCCGACACGGGGATTTCCCTGAAAACATCCGGATAGCGGGCAGCCTCAATGTCCAGGCCCCGCCTGATTAATTTAACAGTATAAATGCTTCCCGGGTACAAACCCCGTGCTACGGCAGCACTGATGATACAAGTGATCATGAGAGGCAGTATGATATGGTAATCGTTGCTCATCTCAAAAAGCATAATGAAGGCGGTCATGGGCGCCTGGGCACTGCCGGCAAAGACTGCCCCCATTCCAACAAGAGCATAGGCTGCAGGAATCGGAGCAATATCCGGCCAGAACTGGTTAAAAATCATTCCCAGTGTAGCCCCCAGCATGGCTCCCATGAACAATCCCGGGGCAAAAACCCCGCCTGACCCCCCTGAACCAATGGTTATTGAAGTAGCTAAAAGTTTAAGGAAAACCAGAAGCGCAACTAACGAAAGTGTCAGTTTTCCTGTCAAGGCCAGCTCAATGGACTCATAACCCACCCCAAAAATATGGGGGTAAAAATAACCGATGCATCCAACCAGTAAACCTCCCAGAACGGGTTTCAAGTATTCCGGGATTACCCTGATCGCGTTAAAGATATCCTCAAACTTATAAAGGGTGCGTATGTAAAGCACCGCGAAAATACCGCTTATCACGCCCATTCCGGCATACAAAATCAGTTCCCAGGGACTGTGCAGGGGATAGGCCGGCACTATAAAAGCCGGTACATCACCAAGAAAAACGCGGCTGACAACCGCTGACAGTACCCCCGAAATAATTACCAGGATCAAGTGGCCACCGCTAAACTTCCCTAAAATAACTTCTAGGGCAAAGAGCACTCCCCCGATGGGAGCGTTGAAAGTTGCGGCAATTCCCCCAGCCGCTCCGCAGGCTACAAAAGCTTTCAGGCGCCGGGAATCGATCCGGCTCAACTGGCCAATTGTAGAGCCTATGGCCGAACCAATCTGAACGATAGGTCCTTCCCGACCCACCGAACCACCGGAACCAATACATATGGCCGAAGCAAATGATTTTACAAGGACCACCCGGGGGCGGATTACACCGCCTTTAAAAGCCACAGCCGCCATCACTTCGGGAACACCGTGCCCCTTTGCCTCCCGGGCTGCATAATATACCAGCAACCCGACCAGCAGACCGCCTATTGCCGGGATAATAACTACATAGTATCCACCAAGAAA
>JAKPTB010000160.1 GCA_029555205.1 Bacillota bacterium | reverse complement strand
CTTCTCCTTCTCCTTCTCCTGCTCCGCTCCAGCTTTAACCGTTTTTCCTTCTGTTGTGGCCACAAAACCAGGAGCTTTCTTGCGGCCATCGTAGTAAATTCCTGACCGTACCTTCCTGGGATTAGCAGTCTTTCCTGCCTCAACAGTTCTCTCTTCCGCGTTTATCCCGTTTTCCCTCATCAGCTCAATGATGCTCATTTTCTTAGTCTTTTCGAGGCTTCCGAGACTCGATCCGCCCACTTCATCAACGCTGACCGGTACGCCTTTTTCGCCAGACTTCTTAAGCACCAGGAACTTTCCGGTAGAAAGCCCGGTCTTCGCTGCATCCTCGCGCACCTTTGGCGTTACCGGTTCGATGATAATTTCCGCCAGGATACCGCTCGTTCTTACAGGCTTTTCAATAGCTTCGTAAACAACATCCAATTCCACCAGGGGTTCCTGATTTTCTTCCACAGTAATTGTAGCCAGAATTATATTCTCATCTAAATCACAGAGGAACTGGTCAGTCACAGCCTGACTTACAATCCGGTCAACAGCATCATGCAATTTCAATCCTTTGACCGCGACCTCTGCCAGAATCTGCTCTCCCTCAGGATTCAGCCCCCTTGCGGAAACCACCTTTTCGCTGGAAGTAACCCCCAGCTCAATACTGGGGTTGATGTCAATGGTCAGGTAAGCAGCCGCAGGCGGCGCCAAAGGAAAGAACTGGCCCGCAAGGACTACCACGGCCAGGAGAGAAGCTGCAACCATCAAAAATCTAAAATATGGAATGGTTTTCCTTTGGGGAATTTGAATTTCCTGGCCAACCCCGGCTCTTGAACCTCCGGTCAGGGGCACTTCCCGGTATTCTCCTTCAGGCGTAAGAACAATACACGAGTCACTTTTTACCTTGACAATCATCCCTCGTTCTTTCATTATTTTTTTGGCACCCCCTTTTCAGCCGGAGACGGCAAGATCAGATAAGAACTTAAGTACAAATACTCTTCCCGCTTATTAATCAATAAAGCCATGGCAATAATGTACTTCCTGCCTCTTTCAAGGGTTTTACGGCTCAGTCCCGTTACCTTTTCCAGATCCATTAAAGGGAGCTTTCTTTTAGCCTTGAGTTCACTTAGCAGTTGATTTCTATTGGCCAGTTCCCGCGCTGCCTGCAGAAGGGACTGGCGGGTATCACGGTGCCGCGGCGAACACTTGACCAGGTCCTCAAAGGTTACCCCGTAACTGCTCAATAAAACCTCATATTCCTTTATTTCTTCTTCCCTTTCCCTGCTAGCTTCTTCTTCCAGGTAGGCTTCCCAGGACCTGGCGCACTCCAGATTGTTCCGGCTGTCCGCCTGCAGTGACAGTTCGTCGGCGTCGACTCTGTTTTCACGCCTGTAGTAATCTTTAAGCCGGCTGACTATAACCAGCCTGGCAAAGGCCAGAAAGGGAACGCCCCTGTCTTCCCGGTACCGGTCTATGGCCTCATTAAAGGCAATCAGAGCGATGGCTAATTCATCATCCCTGCCCCAATCCAAAACACGCTTGCAAAATTTACAGGCTGCCCGAAATATAAAGGGTTTGCTGCTTTCCAGGAAATCCTCCCGGGCCAGTTGATCCCCCTGCTTGATTTTTTTAACAGTATTGTCCAAATCCTGTACAGGAAACAAGCTTATACACCCCTTCTCCTGAAGGTGCTCACCTCTTTCCCGAAAAAGTAATAAAGGCTATCCCTTACTCCTTTATACGGAAGAGCAGACCACTTTTATAAGGGGAACACAAAAAAGAGATAATATAATTTTCGACATTGTTTTCAATCATTCCTCCCAAGCATGGTATTATGTTCCCAAGTTGCTATTAATTGTATAATTTTGCCTTTCTATTAAAAGTATTTTCCAACACCTTTGCTCCGGACCTACCTGTTTTGGTTGTAAGTTATCGTAATTTTTATTAAAATAAACTTAGCATACCGGGTAAGTTTATGTTAGGCTTAGAATCAAATAGTACTTAATTGAGCATAAGGCATAAACCCATGCTTTAATGATTAAAACGGGAGGTGGCGCAAAAAGGGTGACTGATAAGAATAAGTCAAAAGAACAGCTTCTAAAAGAACTGGAATCATTACGCCAGGAAAATGCCCTTCTTAAAGCCTCCGATCTGAGACGAAAGCGGGCGGATGAAGCCTTCTGGAAAATGCACGAGCGTGTTATGTTTCTGGCTGATGTGATTGAACGTTCTTCACAACCCTTTGCGGCTGTCTACCCCAGTGGCTATATCATGACCTGCAACCAGGCCTACTGTGACTTAACAGGCTACACGAAGGAAGAACTTCAGACTATATCCTGGGATATGGACCTGACACCCAGGGAATGGCGCGAGCACCAGGCTAAAATGCTGGCTATAATGCGCTGTACTGGTGAACCCGTGCGCTTTCAAAAGGAGTATGTGCGCAAAGACGGCACAAGAATTCCAGTGGAATTGTTGGAACACCAGGTCTGTAACAGTGAAGGCGAGGTTATGTATTATTATGCATTTGTTACAGACATTACCGAACGTGAGCGGATGAAGAATGAGCTGCAAAAACACCGCGACAACCTGGAGGAGATGGTGAGGGAGCGGACCAATGAAATAATAGCCGCCAATGAAAAACTGCAGCACGAGATCCTGGTGCGTAAAAAGGCGGAAGAAGCCCTGCGGGAACAGTATAATTTCCTGCAAAGGCTCATTGACAGTATTCCCAACCCCATATTTTATAAGGACACCCAGGGAGTCTACCAGGGGTGTAATACAGCTTACGAAGTCTTTGTCGGCCTCCCCAAAGAAAAAATTATCGGAAAAAAAGCTCACGACATTGCTCCCCATAATTTGGCTGACGCTTATGAGGAGATGGACTCCAGACTGCTGCAGAATCCCGGCGTCCAGGTTTATGAAGCTACCGTCCTATATGCGGACGGGACAACCCACGATGTTGTCTTTAACAAGGCCACCTATACAAATACCGACGGAGTACTGGCAGGAATCATTGGAGTGGTTCTCGACATAACCGACTGCAAGCGCTCGGACATGCTCCTCAAAATCAAGGCAGCCAGTACCAGAAAACAAGAACAATCAGGACAAAATAAAGACTCTAGTTTAGAAAAAAAACACTCTGAAACTTTTCTGCAGACCATTTCTCATGGTATCAGAAAAAATCATAAGGTTGATTAGTTAGAGGCAGGAACCGAATTTATAATATTTATAAAATAACATCAACAATAAGCTGGACAGGTTAAAAACATTGTCTAAAAATGTAAAATATTCCGATTGATAATTTTTATGTAAGCTATTACAATGATAATTGACCATCAGGCCCGTTTATTAACTGCCTGGTGACGCTAACAATTCCTTCTTTTAGCATGGCTGTTTGACATCAGCCATGCTTTTTTATCCTTTGACCGCTGCCAGTAACACATTCAATTTTTCTTCAATTATTAAGGCAAGACATCTTCTCTTCTTTGTATCTTTGCCTGAATTCACTTCATTAGATTTTATATTTTGGGGAACCTTTCCTCCGTTTTTGCCGTCCAACAGGAAGGGAACAGGTTCAACAAGGAAAGGTTGTAATTATTTGATGAATTCACTGAGAAAAAAAACCATTTGCACAATCATTATCTTATTGGCGCTTGCCGCAGCCGTACTGAGCGGCTGCGGCAGTTCAAAAAGCACTAATACCAGCTCCCAGGAAGTGGCCCCCTCCGGCGCCCGGGTGGATTACGTCGCCGCCAGACCCAGCCCGCTGAGAAAGGTAACCCGGGAAATAACGCTCATAATAATTGTAACAAATGTTGAAGCGGCCTCCTCACAGGTGGAGGAAATCGTTCAAGAGGTGGACGGATATATAGAAAGCGCCAGCATATGGCAGAGGAATGAGCACAAGCAGGGTCAGTTCAGCCTGCGCGTCCCTGTTGAAAAACTGGACGTAGTTTTGCCCCGTCTGGAAGCTCTGGGCCGGGTAGACCGCAAAAATATATCCGGAAAGGACGTTACGGAAGAATATTACGATGCTGAAGCCAGAAGAACAACTTTGGAAAAACAGGAAAAAAGACTTTTGGAGCTGCTTGACAGGGCCGGCACAGTGAAGGAAATGCTGGAAATTGAGAATGAACTCACCCGCATCCGGGGAGAAATCGAATCCCAGCAGGCACGGCTGAAAGTGCTGGACAACCTCACCAACCTCGCCACAATCAACCTTGAGCTGAGTACTTCGAAAACCCTCTCCACCGGTTTAACCCCGGGAGAACCTCTGGACCAGAGGATTAAAGCCGGCTGGCTACGGGGAGTGAACAGCCTGATTAACACAGCGGGGGAACTTGTGGTGCTTTTTGTAGTTATACTCCCATACGCGCCTTTTATCGCTGTCGCCGTCTACATCTTTTACCGTATTCGCAAGAAACGTCAGTCAAAAACTATTGACAAGTAAACATGGGCTAGTGTCAATTACTTAAATATTGTTGTTGAAGTTATATGTTTTTTGACTTCAGTTATCTCTATGACGATCCTAATGACATTATTATGCAGCGGATGCAATCAGGTATTGCATCCTTTTTATATCCATATTAGATTACTCATGTTATTTATTTTGCTTACATATCTAGTAATCTTGTTTACTTTCCGCCAATTATTAGCCAGATTTATACATTACCCCAATAATAGTAATGATAATTGAGATTTTAAGGCTTCTTAGTATAATTTATTACTGGAAGCAATTCCATTAATTCATCAATGATTCATTATTAGCTATATTTTATAATTAAATCGGAGGTGAATTAATAAATGCATCTTGTAGAAGCATTAAAGAGCATTTTATACGCCTTTTTTGAGCGGACAGAATCAGTAAAAATAGACCTGGTTCCGGAACTTAAAAAAGAAGAAATCCGCAACCTGTAAGAATAAAAACCGCTACCCGGCCTGGGTCTGCGGTTTTTTGCTTTTTATGAATTAACGCGGATACAAATATCAAGTGTAATCCTGTTTTATACTTATTCGAACTTGACGGACTAAGCTTGCCCTATGGTAAAATAAGTTCATCCTTCACCAACAAAAAGAACGCTGTAAAATACCTTTGGAAGATGAAAAAGTGTAGATAATGACCTTATTGCTAAAAAATCATTGTCTCCCATTGTCTGTATCCGAAATTGCGTGTACAATAATTCCCAAAAAACCAAGTAAGCCAAAGGTAACAATAACATTCCCCACAGTTGCCAACGGCTGTGTAAACATTTCAATCCTCCTTTGCAGCGTCTGTCTTGCATACAAAAACCTGTCTTATCCAGGGACAACTAATAAATACAAACATTTTTGTTAAATAATATTATTTCATGAAAATCTTAATTTTACCTTAAAAAAAACTTAAGAATCCAGGTCCCGATCAATTAAAATCAGTAAAACCAAGGATAGGGGATAATGAATGAAGTCTAATGCTGACAGTTCGCCGGATAAACCGCTTAAGGAGGTTACTATTTACACCGACGGAGCCTGCTCAGGAAATCCCGGCCCCGGGGGCTACGGGGTGGTACTGTTATACAAGGGGCATCGCAAGGAACTCTCCGCCGGCTTCAAAGACACCACTAACAACCGGATGGAAATCCTGGCCGCCATCAGGGGCCTGGAATGTTTAAGGGAAAAATGCAGGGTGACACTCTATACAGATTCCCAGTATCTGGTGAACGCCATTGAAAAGAACTGGGCCAAAAAGTGGCGTGCTAACGGGTGGATGCGCAATAAAAAAGAGCCTGCCCTTAACGCAGATCTCTGGGCCAGGCTGCTGAAACTTTGCGAATTCCACCAGTTAAAATTTGTCTGGGTCAGGGGTCACGCCGGCAATCCGGAAAACGAACGCTGCGACCAGCTGGCCGTAGAAGCCTTAAAACAGCCCGGCTTGCCGCCGGATATCCGTACAAGGCCGTTATAAAAAGCCCGTATGAGGGTCCATTTAAAATGCCAGGGGGCTGGAACAAACTTTATAACAAACTTTTGTCTTATATTTGACAGGACTACTATAATGCTTCCTCAATACACCTTATGTGGAATGCTTATAACCAGCCATAAGATGTAGAAACATGAAAAGAATCTAGATCTGGCCGGTTCGCTTACTAAAATGTAAATTTAACAAAGTGAGGATGTGCATACCATACATGGCGGAAAAAGAGAATTTTAAACTGGAAATAGCAAGCATTGAAGCCGCCACGAACTTCGTTCGAAATCTGCTGAAACAATACAAATGTACCAACCGTGACATTATTCAAGCTGAACTATTTACGGAAGAGACAATTGTCTACTGGGCAAATGTTGCCGCCCCAAATGAAACTTTTCAAATCGAGCTGCGGAAGCGGTTTAAAACCATAACTCTGTCATTAACTTATAGAGGCGCCCAGGCCAACCCGCTTGACCTGTCTGAGGAAGCTGAGGATGATGAATTCAGCTTCATTGGCCAGAATATTCTAATTGGGCTTTCGACAGTAACCTATTACTATGAAAACGGAGTTAATGTTGTTACTTTTTCCCTGAAAAAAAAGGGGCTGAACCCCGTCGTTGCCATTGCTTTAGCCCTTGGCGCGGCCATAATCTGCGGTCTTACCGTGAACCGCTTTGCCCCCTCTATGCAAACAATCCTCTCTACCTCAATATTGACTCCCTTGAGCAATGCTTTTTTCGGATTTCTGAATGCGATTGTCATTCCCTTTCTTTTTGTGTCAGTAATTGCCAGTATTTTTAACATGGATAATATTGCCCAGATGAAACGCATTTTTAAAACACTCTTTAGCTGGTTTTTTGGACTGACGGCTTTAGCAGGGGTAATTTCCGTGCTGGCAGGGATGGTTTATTTCCCCTTGCAAGCTGCTGGCGCTGCAGGCGCCAGTGAAGGCGTTTGGACACAAATTGCCGAAATAGTCTTTGATATCGTCCCCACTAATATCCTCAAGTCTTTTTTAGATAGTAACACCTTACAAACGATCTTCCTTGCCGTGATCACGGGTATTGCCATGCTTACCTTGAAAGGAAACTTTCCCGTTTTAACCAGGGCGATAACGGAATTAAACCTGGTTTTGTCCACATTGCTGGATGCTGTTTGTTCCCTGATGCCATGGGTGATTTTTATTTGCATTTTCAACATGATCTTATCCGGGGACAGCATGGCGCTCCTCAGTTCCCTCGGTGTAGTTGTAATCATATGTGTATGTTTTATTGTATTTACTTTACTTTGCCTGTTGAGCGTTGCTGCCATCGAAAAGAAGAATCCGTTTGATTACATCAGAACTATCAGCCCTGTCCTGCTGATAGCATTATCAACCGCAAGCTCAAGCGCCACTTTTGCCTCCCATACCAGGACTGCCTCCACCGAACAGGGTATCCGCGACTATCTGGTTAACTTTTCTATACCTGTAGGTGCACTATTCTCCAAACCCTTTGTGGTGCCGGTCTTATTCCTGGTAACTATATTTCTAGGTAATTTTTACGGGATCAGTTTTGGCATAGCGGAAATTATATCCCTGGTTGTGCTTAGTATAATTATGTCTATAGCCGTGCCGCCCGCACAGGGTATGGGTACCTTCCTTTTTACGGTTGTATTTAAAAAATACGGTATCCCCCTCGAAGGCCTGGCGATGGCAGCAAGTCTCTTTATTCTCTTTGATTATCTGATAACCTCCGGTGATGTGTTTTCCATAAACATCAGCATGCTGCACACGGAGCATTTCCTGAAGAAAGCAGAGCAAAAGAAACCCGCCAGGTTTTCCGCTTCGATCTGATTAAAGACTTGCACCGGTTTAACCACTCGAACCAGATTTGAAAATAATAGTTTTTTAGAGAGGCAAAGAGTAAAATTTTTTAAATTACGGGCTTTTATATAATCCTATAGAGGTTCAAAATGATTAAACTATTTAGACAGCCATGTCTATTATTGAGGTAGACACACAGTGACGCTGAGGCGGCACCGGCAGAAGCTGAAATTTATATTTTCTGAGTAGAGTAGTTCCCCATGCCGCAGGCGGCATCACGTAATCTGAAAACATTGAGTTTGATGAGTGATTCCTCTGGCGACTGGCGTAACGACTCCGTTTTCCTTATTACTTATAGTCCGCAGGATAGTAAATATTTGTTCTCAAATTAGTGGTAATCGTAAAACGGACTCCATGGGCTTCTCCCAATTAATACGACTATTCGGCTTTCACTGTCAGCCGCAGTGTATTGACCCCGTTAACAAAGGTATGTACTATCTCACTGGCCGTGTTATGGATCATTAACCTGGCCAGGTCGTCCGTCGCAGTTGCCAGTGCGTCTTCACTGTCACCGGGATAGGTGACAATTACCTCATAGCGGCCTAGCTGCTCTGAGAAACTGACACTTAAGTCACACCCACCAAATCTGGGAACAACGATATTGATCACCATTTCTTCTGCAATGAGCCTTAGCTTCTTAGCAGTCTTATCCTCCAGCGCATGGCTGAAACAGAAATTGTCTATGCCGTTGAGCATAGCCACATAGTCAAAATCCCTTGATTCTACCTTGTAATTGAAGCTGCGGATCCTGTAGATAAATGCCTGTGTCCTGGGTTTTTGGGGGGCCTCAAATATCCCTGCCGGCGTCCCCTGTTCGTAGATCCCGCACTCGTCCATATAAAACACCCGGCTGGAAACCTCTTTCGCAAAGTTCATCTCATGGGTAACAATCAACATCGTCAGCCCGGTTTTTGACAAGTTGCGAATTACCGCCATGACCTCGCCCACCATGGTAGGGTCGAGCGCGGAAGTCGGCTCGTCAAATAAAATGACCTCCGGCTCCATTGCCAGGCAGCGCGCAATCGCCACGCGCTGTTTCTGGCCGCCCGACAGCTGATGGGGGTAATGACGTGCCCGCTCTGACAGCCCCACCGTTCTTAATAGATCCCTGGCTTTAGCCTCCGCTTCGGTGCGGGATTTCCCCAAGAGCTTTATTGGGCCTGCGCAGAGGTTTTCCATCACGTTCAGGTGTGAAAAAAGCCCAAAATTCTGGAACACCATCCCCATTTTGCGGCGAATCCCGTCAATGTTCTTCCTGTCTATTTTCACGCCGTTAAAATACACTTCCCCGGAAGTGGGCGGGTCCAGGTAATTAACAGCGCGCAGAAACGTACTTTTCCCCGTACCGGAGGGGCCGATAATGGAGACGATCTCACCCTTTTCGATTTCCACAGTCACATTTTGCAGAATAATATTTCCATCAAATATTTTAGTGAGGTTTTCAGTTCTTATAATGCTCATCAGCACACCTCCTTGTTGATCAGCTTAACCAGCTTCTGAAACAGGTAGACGAAAATGCTTGTGACAATCAGGTAAATCAACGCCACAAACAGTATGGGGAAAAACGCGTCATAGGTGCGGCTCCTGATAATATCTCCTGCTCTCGTCAGGTCCTGAATAGCGATATAGCCGACGATTGCAGTCGCCTTGACAAGCTCAATAAAGCCGGCACAATAGGCGGGCAGGGCCCGTTTGACCGCCTGGGGCAGGATCACCGTCAGAAAAGCGCCGAAAGCGGTAAACCCCAAGCTGCGCGCCGCCTCTATCTCCACGGTGTCCACGGTTTCTATCGCGCCCTTGAGGTTTGACGCGACGGCGGCGCCCTCGACAAGGGCAAAGGCACACACCGCGATCAATACCCCATCCACGTCCGTTTTACCAAATATGATGTAGTAGCTGATCATCAATAAGACCACCATGGGCAAGCCGCGGATCAGATAGCAATAAAGCCTGCCCAGGCCGCTTAAAAACTTATTCTTGTGCATCAGGGCAAAGCAAATAACCCCGCCCAGTAATGTGCCGAGTACCTGTGCCAGCAGCGAGATCTTTATGGTGACGCCCATGCCGTCCACAATCATCTTCCATCGGTTCTCCGTGATCAAGTTGCGGTGGATTGCGGTTTTGAGCCATTCGGTAAACCCGGCGCCCGTCTTATCCCCCTGGTCATCCACCGCAGCAGCGTCCACCCCTGCCGGTATTTTTAGCGTAATAATACCCATCTGGTCGTCATAAACAGGGTCACTGAACAGCGCCGACTTTTTGCGCTCTTCAGTAATGGAAACGTTTGAAATTGCTATGTCAACCTTGCCGCCGGTCACTGCGGGGATAAGGGCGCTGAATTCCATAGGATAATATTTTACAGTATAGCCGGCATAGGCGGCAAAACGGTTCATCAGCTCGATGGAATAGCCTTTTAGCTCGCCATTCTCTCCGAAAAAATCAAAGGGAATATTCGTACCTACAGTGGCAATATTTAAAACACCTTTCTCGCCCGTGTACACCAGCTCCGGCATCGGCTCATTGAGATCGGGCGGGCTCTTGAACCAGCGTTTCTTCATGTTTTCAAGCGTACCGTCGGATTTGGCAAGATCCAAAAAAGCGTTAAACTCATCGATCAGAGGCTGATTGTCAAGTCTGGTAAAGGCACCCATGGGACTGATAAAAAACTCGGGAGGAACCTCAATGACATCCATGTCCTCGTTACCCGGTTCAGTGACCAGAACTCTAAGCATGGACAAATCTGAAGCAAGTCCCGCGATCCTGCCGTTTCGCACATCCTCAATCCCGGTGGGCACATCCGGGTAATAGGCCGGAATCGCACCGAACTTCAGCACAACCGAATCCCATATCGAGCCGATGACCATGCCCACCGTCTTACCCGAAAACCAGGTATACGTACGCCCGGTAACCGGCGTTTCCTGCTGCTGCTTCCTTACCACCAGCACGGTCCTGCTCACATAGTCGGGGTCGCTGAACAGGAAGCTCTCTTTCCGCTCGCTGGTTATATAAACGCTTGCCCCGAGATCTGCCTTTCCACTGGCTACATAGGCCGTCATTCCGCCGAAATCCATATCGACAAACCTGACGTCCTTACCTAACCACGCGGCAAAACGGCGGAGTTGCTCAATGTCAAAACCTGTAAACTCCCCGCTTTCCCCCGCAAAGGTAAACGGCGGATAAGTAGCCATAATAGCCACGGTTAATGTCCCGTTTTCACCGGTTAGCGGGATCTCGGGCATGACTGCCTCAAAGGCATTGGATTTCAGCCAGCGTTCCTGCATCTCCTCGAGCGTGCCGTCCGCCTTTATGGATGCTAAAAACTCGTTGTATTGCTCGATGATATCCTGCCGCACGGAGAAAACGCCGTACTCAAGATTAAGCTCCGGAAGGGGAACGGGCAAAGCCTGTAAGCTGTCATACTGGCCTGAGCACAGGCTAAGCGTGGCGGCGACCTCGTCCATAAGCACGGCATCCACCTTGCCCAGCTTCACTGCTTCGATCTCCTCAACGGTGTTATTAAAGTAGAGTTTCTCCGAAGCGTTGAAGATCTTGTCGGCAACCTCGTCAAACACTGAACCGGTTAATACAGCAAACCGCTTCCCTTTGAAGTCTTCATAGGTCAGCGGTTCATAACTGTCACCCGCCTGGTTGTTAGGGAAAACCTTGTCGCTACCAGTAATACCTTCGCTTTGTACCGTTTCCGCCTGCGCCTGTGAATACCACCAATGAAGTGAGGGGATTGCAAATAAACACAATAAAATAACTGCTATAACTTTTTTCATAATACCACCATGTTTGGATTAATTAGTCAACTTGAAAAGCACCTTCCAATAGCCAGATGTGCTCAAGTTCCAGGCCTTTTTTCCCCCTGGAACACCTCTCTTACCACCCGGGCGGGACTACCGGCCACCATCATTCCCGCAGGAACATCTTTGGTCACCACCGAACATCCTGCCACCACCGCTTCTTCACCTATGGTCACTCCGGGAAGCAGCACGGCATTGACCATTATTTTGGCAAAGTCGCAGATCCTTACCCCGTTGTAATGCCTTATGGTATGTGTGTCTTCGGAATGAACGTGGGTGAAGATCTGGACCCCTTCAGTCAAGCAAACATAATTGCCAATCTTTATCCCGCCTTTGCTGTCCAGGTACACTCCCCTGTTAAAAAATACATCATCACCGACCTCAGTGTTCTGTCCGTAGTTGAAGCGGACGTGTTCTTCAGCAATGAAATTCTTGCCGCATTTCTCAAACAGTTTGTTGGCTATGATGCGCCGGAAAGGTATGGCAAAGTTGGCGACTACCCCCAGTGGATACCTGTCGATGACATCCCATAAAAAGTGAAAATAGCGCTGTTCTTTAGTAAAGCCCGCTCCCCGGGCCATGGGTAGATATTCGCTGTAAAGCCTCAGACCGGTGAGAATTTTTGTGGGAAATTCGAAGGCGCCGATGATCTGTAAGATTCGAGTAACCCTTGCTCATCAATGCCTTTCTCAACCAGATACCTGATCTCATTAAGCTTTTCTTCAATGGCCATAACCCACCTCCTGATTAATTACAACGGTACAAGAGGAGGGTTCTCCTGTACCACTGTCATTTTATACCTTCATTATAATAAAACATCAGTAGTAACAAAACGGCTAACAAACGGGTCTGATAAAAAAATCTTATCGCCTGGCCAAGCACTTATGGCTCCATTAATGATGAAGGCTCCCGAAGCCCTACTCATGGCCACCGAAGTCTTTATTCTGTGTGATTTGTCTTCGGTCCTGTTCTGGGTTGTTTGGTCGAGCATTGCATCATTTACTGGAAACACCGGGTGTCCTTGCCGTTATTTATTTCACCTGCCGGAGATGATCAACCTATCCCTTTTCTCCGCCGTCCCTCCTCATCTGCGGCCAGCAGCGCGTGGAAAACCATTTGCGGGTTGATCTCTCCTCCCTCGTGGTGGATGCTTTCGCCCTCAATACAGGCGCGGGCAGATGCTTTTTGCAGTTCGTCAGTTGAAACGCCGGCAAGACCCAACCCGGCCAGGGTAGTCGGCAACCCAACGCTTTCGCAGAAAGAATAGACCTCATCAATTACGGCTTTTGATTTGCCGGTTAAGAACAGGGAAGCTAAAACCCCGAAGGCAACTTTCTCACCGTGGTAATAATTGTGTGTCCCGGGGAGGAGCGTCAAGCCGTTATGGATAGCGTGGGCCGCTGCTATGCCGCCGCTTTCAAAGCCGAGGCCGCTTAAAAGGATATTGGCTTCAATCACATGCTCCAGGGCCGGGGTGACGGCATTGGCTTTACATGAGACCAGCGCGGCCACACCGTATTCCAAAAGAGTATCGTAACAAAGCCTGGCTATGGCATAGGCGGTCAGGGAGCCCGCTTCTCCCGCCTCATTTTTGGCTTTTGTTTTCCGGCATGATTCCGCCTCAAACCAGGTGGCCAGGGCATCCCCCATACCCGCAATTAAGAAACGTTCCGGTGCATTGGCAATAATCTCAGAGTCCACCAGGACCAGGTCGGGATTTTTTTTCTGGTATTCAACCCGGACTACAAAGCCCTCCTCGTTGTACACAACAGTGCAAGCGCTGCAGGGGGCATCGGTGGAGGCAATAGTAGGGACGACGGCTACGGAAACCCCAAGTCGATCCGCCACTATCTTGCCCGTGTCAATGGTTTTTCCCCCGCCAACGGCAACGACAAACTGCGCCTGACATTCCTGTCCCAGGTTGGTAAGGCGTTCTATTTCCAGATCAGAGCATTCCCGGTTGAACCTCTCGAAGATTAAGCGCAGACCTGCTGTTTGTTGCTGAATCCTGCCACTCAACATCTTCATAGCCGAGGGCGCCATAATACACAAACCCACTTTGCCAAAATTCAGCAACTCATTTTCCAGGCGCCCGGTCGCCCCAAAACCCTGGATATAGCGCCCGGGAAACAGAGTTTTAGTAATCATCGCCATTATAACCCCCTTTTTTGCTGTCATACTTACATTATATAACCTGATTGCTAACAAAACAGCTAACAAAATGAGTATATTCATGGTTCTTTTGTTATTGACCGCCGGAGAAAACTGCCGGATTTTTGCTCTTTATTAGTAGCAAAATTAAAAAGCTTTTTAAACATCAGACTTTGTTCATGTGCTAAATATAACACGGAACAAGCCCGTAAGTTTACCGGTGCAACCGCCACCTGTTGCAGTCATGTTCATGGATATTGCAAACTATGGCTGGGCCAGGGGAAGCAATTACGGCCCTGGCAGATTAGGGCATCATCAAAGGCATCATTACCACCAGTTTTGTCCCGGCGAATGAGATCAAGCGGGCACTATATGCTCCTAATTGTCAGATTACTGGGATAAACGGCAGATGTGTGGAAGGAAACTTTGGTGATGTAGCAGAAATATGTATTATTACAAAGAAATAGGTATCGCCAGGGACTTAGGTTTAACTAACGGCATTGACGGCACCAAATTTCATCCGGAAGCAAGCATCACCAGGGAGGATATGTTTGTGCTGGCCTGCCGGGTTATGCAGCAGCAAGGTCTGGTTAAAACTGAGGGTGATCCTGGCGTGTTGAATCAGTTCACCGATAACGCCGGGATTTCCCAGTATGCCAAAGAAGCCATAGCTGCGCTGGTATCCATGGATCTGGTAAAAGGCAGCAGAAACATGATAAAACCCAAAGTCATTGCAACCCGGGCAGAAACAGCGGTGTTTATCTACAGATTGTTAAGCCTGCTTTAGGGCAGGCAGGGGCTGTTACAGAACAAACTTAAGAGTTCGTATGCAAAATGAGCTGCCATCATAAGGAGGATGACAACACATGGTATGGTCGCAGACGATTGACCCACTGGGGAATCTTGGACTATCGGCACTTATCGCAGGAATTCCGGTAATATTTCTCTTTATTGCCCTGGCAGGGCTACGCATGAAAGGCCACGTGGCCGGCCTGCTAACCCTGGTACTGGCCGTGCTGGTGGCCATTTACGCCTTCGGCATGCCGGCCCGGTACGCCCTCCTTTCAACCCTCTATGGCTCCCTTTACGGCCTTTTACCCATAGGCTGGATTGTGCTTACCGCTGTTTTTTTATACAATCTCACGGTCAAGACCGGCCAGTTTGAGATAATCAAAGACTCCATCGCCTCCATAACCGGCGACCGCCGCCTGCAGGCGCTTCTGATTGCCTTCTCCTTCGGAGCCTTTATCGAAGGCGCGGCGGGATTCGGCACCCCGGTGGCCATAACTGCGGCTATGCTGGTGGGTCTTGGCTTCAACCCGCTCTACACCGCCGGTATCTGCCTGATTGCCAATACAGCCCCGGTGGCTTTCGGCGGAGTGGGTATCCCGGTTATAACCGCAGGCGCCGTCTCCGGCCTCGATGCCATGGCAGTCAGCCAGATGGCAGGGCGGCAACTGCCCTTCCTCTCCGTATTTGTCCCATTCTGGCTGATTTTGATCATGTCCGGCTGGAAGGGCGTCAAAGAAGTATTGCCCGCCATCCTGGTCAGCGGCATATCCTTTGCCCTGATGCAGTGGTTCTCTTCCAATTACCTTAGCCCAATGCTGCCGGACATCATGTCTTCCCTGTTCTCCATAATCTGCCTTGTCTTTTTGCTGAAATTCTGGAAGCCGGCAAAGGTCTGGCGCTTTAAAGACGAGCCAGTCGCCACACTCAAAATCCAACGGCACAGTCCCGGCATCATCCTAAAGGCCTGGTCACCCTTCATCATCCTGACCATATTCATTGCCGACTGGGGCTTGAAGCCGGTTAAAGTTCTTCTCGACACCGTAACCGTCCAGATCCCCTTCACCGGCCTGGATCAAATGATTATTGCCGGCGGCAGCCCGCTGTCCGTGGTTTACTCTTTCAACTGGCTTTCTACCACCGGGACTTCCATTCTTATAACCGCTGTGATTAGCGCTCTTGTTCTCCGGGTAAGCCCCGGGAGATTCCTGGCAATCTTTGTTGAAACGCTGAAAAACCTGCGCTATGCCCTGCTCACCATTGCCTGTGTCCTGGGTTTTGCCTATGTGGCCAACTGGTCGGGCATGACCACCACACTGGGCCGGGCCTTCACAATCACAGGAGCGGCCTTCCCCTTTGTGTCCGCCTTTTTGGGCTGGCTGGGCGTCTTTGTGACCGGCAGCGATACCTCTTCTAACGCACTTTTCTGCAACATGCAAAAGGTCACAGCAGATTCCATGGGAATCAACCCTGTGCTGACAGTGGCCACCAACTCCTCCGGCGGCGTCGCGGCCAAGATGATCTCGCCGCAAAGCATTGTTGTGGGAACATCATCCACCGGCCTGACCGGGCGTGAGGGTGATCTCTTCCGCTTCACCCTGCCGCACAGCATCCTGTTTACCTCGATCATCGCCCTGATCGCGCTGGCCCAGGCCTACATCTTCCCCTGGATGATCCCGTCGGCGGTGGCCGCGGCGTCGGCAGCTGCAGGAGTTACCGAAGGAGGAGCTTTAATCCTGGCAATAACAGGCGCCCTTGTCCTGGTCCTGGCTTTCGCGGCCTACCGGGTCAACAGCTATCCTGCCACCAGGGAAAAGACAGCCTCCCTGTAAAGGTATAAGGGGAAATGTCAGGCTTGCTTTAAGGTATAATGGGGCTACTGCAGAACGATCTTAATAGTTCGTTTTGCAGTAGCCCCTCTTATTATTTTTTATAAAATCCAGGGCCTGCTCATATATCTCATGGTATCTAATTCTCTTGCCGGTTGCCCAGAATGCTTCAAATCCAGCCAGATATTCACCTTTATAAAGGGACAGAATTTTTTGGGCTGCTTCATCGCTATTATGCAGCCTGAATTCTTCTGCGGCTTCTTCCAAAAGCTCGTAATCGCACTGGATTTCATCCCGGCAAATACGATAGTGATTTTGGTTGTTTATAATAAGATCCTGAACACCGAGAGAAGCAAGGTCCTTTTTTATATGAGCCAGGTTTACCCCAATCAGCTTTTTCACATTATCTGATTCGGTTTCCGACCAGATGGCATTGTAGATCTGCTCTTTAGTCACTCCTGCCCTGCCTGCATCAAGGAGGAAGGCTAAAAGTTCCCGTTCCTTTTTTGAACGCATTTTTAGCGGCTTTTGCCTGTCTTTATACGGGTAGATGTTTAACCCGCCAAAGGTAGTAATATATAACTTTTTCGTTTTGTACCCGGCAAATGCCATCATTTTTTGCGCAAAATCAGTCTCTATCCCGTGCTCCAGGGCAAATTGAAGAATTGATCCGTATAATTTCCGGATTTTGAAATAATCATAGATGCCGTTTTCGGAACATAGCTTAAGGTAGCGGGCTGCTAAACGTTCAGCCCCGGCATGATCCTTTGCTGAAATGGCGGCTACCGTCAGAAGGCCATAAGCAATGGTGGGGATCATCATTATATTGGACCTTTCCCCAATCTCTATTGACATCTTAGCGTATTTAACGGCACTGGGGATATCGGATGCCGATGTGTAATAGGCAAAGAGCCTGCCCAGGACAATGGTTTTCAAGTAGTCACTTGCGTTTTCCAGATTGGAATGGATTTCATCAATAATCGCTTCTTTGGGTTCGCTTGTCAAGATGAGACTGTAGACAAGGCGCTGCATTTTTGCCCATTCTAGTTGGAATTTTGAAGTGCGGTAGAGCGATGCATATTCAATACCAAGAGCAAAGTATCTAATAGCCTTATTATAGGTGATCTTATTACCCGTTCTTCGCTCCATGTCGGCAATGTGATAGTAGATTTCTGCCGCCAGAAGATAAGCCACCCACAATTCCTCATATTTTCCCCTACTCCTAAGCTTTTGAATCTCCTCTGAGATGATGGTCTCAGCTCTCCCTTGATCGCCAAGCGTTTGATATGCTTTTGCCGCATAGATGCCGATACTGTGCATGTCCAAATACCGGCGTTCCTGCTCCGGAAGCTCCAGAGATTTTTCATAGTAGTAAACCGTATCCTTCATACGTCCCGCAAAAAAATGAACAGCAGTCAAATATCGCTCAAACCAGGCCTTGACCTCAAGATTCCCGGCCCGGGTACATGTTTCTATCATCAGGTATGAGGTATCATAAGCTTCCCTTATCTGCGAATTCCAGCAGAGGTTATAGATTTTTTCAATACCGGCTTGATACAATCTAACGGGAGCCAGGCTGTTGATATTTGACAGCAGGCTATCCAGAAGCTTGTTTGATTCCTCCAGGGAGGCAGAGTTCCTTAAAATCCTTGCCTTATGCACCATGGCATCAAAATACAGGTCTTCGCCGGCTTTATTTGCCTGAAGTTTTACATTATCCAGCCATATTTTGGCCTCACTGAAGTTCCCTATGCTGGAGAGAAGAATCCCTCTGACCAGGGAAATTTTCTGACTGGAGGTGGCTGGGGTGCCGCCCAGGGCATTAAACCAGTTACGCAGTTCGCTGAAGTTGCCGTTTTTTATCTGGTCTTCGTTGCCGGCCAGGATAATTTTCTCCAGCATTTCGTTATCATTGGCAAGCATGGCGTATCTGGCAGCCCGGGAATATTGCTTCAGTTCAAAGTAATATAATCCGGCCTTGCGCTCCAGCTGCTTTTGTTGGGAATCCTCCATGTCTTTCAGTAAGTGCTTCCTGAAAAGTGTATGGTAACGAAATTGTTCACCTTTCGTCTTGATTGTAAAGATGTTGCGTTTTACCAGAGTGTTTAAGATGAGCAGGGAGTCTTTCCTGTTGGTAACCGCATCCAGCATAGCGGGATCCAATTCCTCAAAGCAGGCTGAAAATTTGAGAAAATCTTTCATCTCAACCGGGAGGCGGCTGGTGCATTCATAAAAAAGGTAGGAATCTAAAATATGATTACCCTGGGCGGAGATGTCAACAATGTCTACGCCGTTTTCCAAAAGCACCTTGAAGGAGCCGATTCCCAAAGGCCATCCTTCCGTAACAGCATAGATATTTTCGTCCTCAAAGCCCAGCACCTGAGCTGCTTCCTTCCTGGTGAAGGCCAGTTCTTTTTGAGTAAGCTCTAAAATATTACCCCTGACCCGCAAAGGCACAAGCTCCTGCCAGGGAGTTTCCCGGCTGCCAACGTAAATCCGTATATTATCAGGCTTGTATTTTATGATGCAGGTGATGAAATCTTTAATACTTTTGTCCTGTATTGTATGCAGATCATCCAGCACAATCAAACAATCCTGTGCAATATTTTCAATGCTGCTGATGAGCGCATTAGCCAGTATGGTGGTGAAATTGTTTTTTCCCTCGAAAGGAAGGTATTGGGAGCAATTAAGCTCATGGCAGGGGAAAGTATGGCGGATGGCTTCACCTAAGAGGCCGAGAAAGGAGAAAATGTCACTTTCTCCATCCAATGTGAGCCAGACAGCGTTTTCCACTGAATTGGCAACCTGTGCCAGCAGGGTAGTTTTGCCGTACCCCGCTCCGGCATGAATATATGTAAGTTTTTTTTGACTGCCGAGAATTGCAGATAAGAGCTCTTTGCGTATAATTTCGCCGGCAGTCTTCGTTGGAACGGAAATTTTTGCACTTGATACGCTGGCCACATCCTGCACTCCTGTTCTTTCGCTCTAAACTATTATAACAACTTTCAACTCATTGGGGGTATAAAACAGAAAAAATGTCAAGGAAAGAATAATTATGTTAAAATTCGTCTAATACTTGGAGGTATACATTAACTTAAATATGACTGTCAATAATAACCAGCGTATATTATTTTAATAATAAATTATAAAAGCTAAAGAAACGAAATATCAATTCAGATTGGTTTTGTTAGCTTTTTTGTTAGTCCTGATGCTTTATAGTGTAAATGTAACAGGCCGATTCGTGATGCCTGATCCATTTATGATTTGCGGGGACTGGGCGCAGATGAGAGCAGCGCCCATATTTTGTGAAATGGAAAAGATCCCGGGGTGATCATTAATGAATGATAAAAAACGTAACATGCCATTGGAAGATAAACCGCTGGCTGGTATCGGCGGGGACACAGGAGCAGGCAATAGTTGCGGCCTGCAGGAGGGACAGTTTCCTAAACCGGGAAAATGTT
>JAKPTB010000159.1 GCA_029555205.1 Bacillota bacterium | reverse complement strand
ATCCCTGGAAAGCAGAAGTGACAGAAGGAGATGATGGAGTGGCTGCTTCCATCATTACCAATTGGTTCACATCTGTTTATGAACCCGACTTTACTGAGGTAACACCCACCATTACCATTGCGACTCAACCAGCAGCTACAACGGAAGTGACTGAAGGCAGCATTACCGAGAGCCTCTCGGTGGTAGCCAGCAGCAATACCAGTAACCCGGTCACTTACCAATGGTACGAGAATGAGGTAGACAGTACTACCGGCGGCACGATTATCAATGGAGAAACTGCAGCCAGCTTTGACATTCCTACCGATTTGGTAGCCGGTACCTACTATTACTATTGTGTTTTAAGCCTAAGCGGCGCTGATAGCGTGTCCACCACTGTAGCTACAGTAGTGGTTTCAGAATAAAGATGGGAGGATGACTTATGGCTAATGAAATAAAACCGGTGGAAGTAGATGAAGCTTCTGCAGAAAGAAGTACAGTGATAACCATTGGTGATAGGGAGTACCGGCTGATTCTTACCACGAAAGCGACCAAAGCCATCGCCAAGCGCTATGGGGGGTTAGAGAAGCTTGGCGAAAAGCTCATGAAAACAGAGAACTTTGAAATGGCCTTGGATGAAGTGGTGTGGCTCATCACTTTGCTGGCCAATCAGTCCATCCTGATCCACAATCTCAGGAACAAAGAGGATAAGCAGGAACTCTTAACCGAAGAAGAGATGGAGCTTTTGACTTCGCCTTTGGATCTGGCCCAATACAAAAATGCTATCATGGCCAGCATGCTGAAGGGCACCAAAAGAAATGTGGAGAGTGAAGAGTCAAAAAACGAGGCGGCCGGGTAAGTGAGGAGGCACTCTTTACCCGGATCATTTACTATGGGACGGTGCAATTGAATCGCCGGGAAGAAGAAGTCTGGCTGATGCCTATTGGCTATTTGATGGATTTGTGGGAATGCCATAAGCAGTTTATTGGGATTGCCAAGCCTAAAAGAATTGCCTTTATTGATGAGGTAATTCCCGAGTGGCTATGATTTTCCCGATTTAAAGCTACAGGATTTTACCATAAAAGATGAAAAATCCTCAGGCTCGAAGGATACCGGAGGAGATAATCTGGAATAGCTTACTCTTCTGCAGTGAAAGATAAGGTTGCTGGAAGTTTGGTGGTTTGGAATCATAGCGTGAGCGGCTATTTTATTTTGCAATGATTGAGATTACGGGATGCTTGTGGTATAATTTTACAAAAGGGAAATGTAGATTAGGCAGGGATTAAAAATGAATGTAAAAAGCGAAGAATTAGCAAAATATTATAAACAAAAATATCCCTTGACTTTTACAAAAGGCACTTTTAAGAAAGAACCATTTTTAGCTGAGCGGTATGAAGCTGCTTGGAAAATTGCTAAAAAAGCCGCAACAGTTTTAAAAAACAATTATGGTGCAAGAAGAGTAGTGGTATTTGGTTCTTTAACTGAGCGCTCTGCATTTACACGTTGGTCTGATATAGATTTAGCTGTATGGGGGGTACCGGATAATAGGTTTTATGCAGCGGTGGGGGCGGTAACAGGCTTAACTACAGAATTTAAGGTAGATTTAGTTGATGCTATGGATTGTCGAGAATCTCTGCGTAAAGCTATCAAAATTGAGGGTATAGAGATATGAATAAAAAGTTTTTTTACTTTGGCTGGTAGAATTCGTGAAGAAATATCCGAAATCGAGATAATTCTTGATCGAATACAGTGTGGCTGGGAAGTGTGAAGCAATCTGGAGATGAATTTTATTTGGATAGTGTAGCATTAAATCTTCACAGTTTTTATACGGCACTTGAAAGAGTTTTTGAATTAATCGCTACTACAATAGACCAAGAAAAACCTCAAGGAGAAAACTGGCATCAAGAACTTTTGCGACAAATGGCCGTTGAAATTGAATTTGTGCGTCCGGTTGTTATTTCTAAAGATACAAGAAACAGCCTTGATGAATATAGAGGCTTTCGCCACATAGTAAGAAATGTGTATAGCTTTAATCTTTCTGCTGTTAGAATAGAGCCTTTAGTAAAGAAACTGCCAAATTTATTCAATAACATTAAAAACGAATTAGAAGACTTTCTCAACTTTTTAGAAATGCAGGGGAAGGATATACGATAATATAAACAACTAAAATTATTAAAAAGGTAAGACACTCTAAAACTAGGGTGTCTTTTTTGATGCCCGCTGGGAGTTAGGAGGATAACAAAACTTATGGGATATGATAGTTTTGGCCTTAAAATCGGCATCGAGGGCGAAAGGGAGTTCAAAAATGCCTTAAAAGAAATTAACCAGAGTTTTAAGGTGCTAGGCTCGGAAATGAATCTGGTTACATCCCAGTTTGATAAACAGGATAAATCCATTCAGGCAATAACAGCCAGAAATAATGTACTAAATAAAGAGATTGAAGCACAGAAGGAAAAAATTAGCACCTTGGAAGCTGCCCTAAAAAATGCCTCTGATTCATTTGGTGAAACAGATCGCAGAACCCAGAATTGGGCTACCCAGCTTAATAACGCCAAAGCAGAACTTAATAATATGGAACGAGAGTTGGAGGAGTCCGCCGCCGATGCGGATAAACTTGGCGATGAACTGGAGGAAACGGGTAAATCTGCAGATGGAGCTGGGAGTAGGTTTGAGAAACTAGGCGGTATCTTAAAAGGTGTCGGAGCGGCAATGGGTACAGTGGCCGTCGCAGCCGGTGCTGCTGCGATAAAACTAGGCAAAGAGGTGGTACAACAGTTCGGTGAGCTGGAGCAGAATCTTGGTGGCTCGGAAGCCGTGTTTGGCAAATATGCTGCGTCAATTCAAAAGGCGGGCGAGGAAGCATATAAAAACCTCGGCGTGTCGCAAAGTGAGTATCTGGCTACCGCCAACAAGATGGGTGCCTTGTTCCAAGGCTCCGGCATTGAACAGCAAAAAAGCCTTGAATTGACGGAAAAGGCAATGCAAAGGGCGGCAGATATGGCCTCCGTGATGGGCATCGATATGCAGATGGCTCTGGAATCTGTGGCGGGAGCAGCCAAGGGAAACTTCACAATGATGGATAATTTGGGTGTCGCCATGAATGCCACCAACATTGAAGCCTACGCCCTCGCCAAGGGCTTAGATTTTACCTGGGCGTCTGCTTCAAATGCCGAAAAAGCTGAAGTTGCGATGCAGATGTTCTTTGAAAATACAGAGCAGTATGCCGGAAACTTTGCCAGGGAATCCACCCAGACCATAACCGGCTCGATTGGGTTGATGCAAGCGGCTCTTGGCTCTTTCACAGCTGGATTAGGCAATGCTAATGCTGACATGACAAATTTGACACAGAATCTTGTGGAGGCCTTTCAGGCGGTAGTTAAAAACATTGTGCCTGTCTTAGAGAATATTGTAACAGCTCTCCCAATAGCAATGGACGCGATTTTATCGGCGATTGGTGACCTGCTTCCTACACTTCTTAATACTGTCACGAATGTGTTCAGCCAGGTGTTGGAAACGATTTTAAGTTTATTGCCAGAACTTATTCCGGCTACAGTGGATGCGGTTATGACGATTGTCGGTGCACTCATTGATAACCTCCGCTGCTAATCGATGCCGCAGTGCAGCTTATTACCGCGCTTGTGGAAGGCTTAGGCCTTGCTTTGCCGGAACTGGTTCCTGCGGCGATGAGTGCGGTGATAACAATCGTACAAGGGCTGCTTGAGAACATGGATAAAGTCATCGAGGCGGCCTTTGCCATAATGACTGGATTGGCGGAAGGGCTTTTAAATGCTCTGCCCCAGCTTATTGAGGCGTTGCCTCATATCATTACTAGCATCATTAATTTTATTACAGAAAATCTGCCCACAATTATTGGATTGGGTGTTGAACTTACCATTAAGCTTGCAGCCGGATTGATTCAGGCCTTGCCTCAATTAGTCGCAAGCCTGCCGCAAATCGTCGCCGCTATTATAACTGGTATAGGAAAAGCTGCCGTCTCCATAGTGGAGATTGGCAAAAATATTATACAGGGTCTTTGGAATGGAATATCCTCTATGTTGGGTTGGATCCAAAGTAAAGTAAACAGCATGGTAAGCGGTATAGTAAGTAGCATGAAAGGTGTACTAGGGATCCGCTCACCTTCTAAAGTTTTTGCCGGTATTGGTGAAAACATGGGTCAAGGCATCGGAGAAGGTTTTACTAGTGCCATGAAAGATGTAGAAAAAGAAATGGCTGGGGCTATTCCTACCGACTTTGATTTAGATATGAATAGTGTAGTCAGCGGCGTAGAAGCCGGAAATAGCGGTTCAATCTTTGATGTTACTATTCCATTAACCATTGACGGGAACATCTTAACCCGAGTCATAGCCCAGCTGCAGTGGAACCAAAATACCGTCACCGTCAGAAACCTGGGAGTGGCCGGAACTTAAATAAAGTAAAGGAGGGCAGCTTGGTATGATTGACATCTATGCAGGAAGTACGCTCATTCAAAGTATTAAAAAAGTCATGAGTGCCAATTTAAGGGAAACCCTGGACGGGGAATATACCCTGTCTTTTACCGTACTGGCCAAGTCTGCCCTGGCTTTAAAAACCCGGCAGGTAGCAAAACTTGATGGCCAGTATTTTGAGATTGTGCAGATTAGTAAATCCATTCAAGGGGATCTACCTATCTGCTCAGTCTTGTGTGAACATGTATCCTATCTGCTTAATCATGAAATGTATAATATCACTGAATTCAATTTCACTGGAGATCCTACGGAAGGATTAACCCAAGTTTTAGCGGGTACTCCTTTTACTGCCGGTATCGTTGATTTCACCGATAGTGTTACCATGAAAATCAACCAAAAGGTCTCTAGAAGGGCAGCCCTAATGCAGTATATCGCCATTTTAGGCGGGGAGATTGAATATGCTGGTTACCAGATTATAGTAGTGATAAAGTAAAAGTTGACCACTCTAAGCTGTTTTGATAACGAAAAAATTGACCACCTCGAGAGCCTAATCCTGTATGATTGTAATTGACGAGAAAACATTCATACGGGAGGAAAGGACATGCTCGAAATGGTCGATATTGAGTATATCAGAAAAAAGCACTTAGTTGAAGGGTGGTCAATACGAAAAATCAGTCGGAATCTTGGGGTTTCCCGACAGAGTGTACGTAAAGCCCTTAATAGTTCCGAAATACCCAAATATAACCTTTCCAAAGCAAAGCCCTGTCCTGTGATGGAGCCATACAAGGATATTATCCTGGAGTGGCTGGAACAGGATAAATTACAACCGAAAAAACAACGTCTAACAGCACATCAAATTTATCAGCAGCTTGTTGCCCAATTTGAGTTTGCCGGCAGTGAATCCACTGTCAGACGTTGTGTCCGGTTAATGAAGAATCAAACCGGCGAAGTCTTTATCCCCCTCACGGCAGACTGGGGTGAGCAGGCCCAGGCCGATTGGGGTAAAGCAAAAATATATCTGGGACAAACTCTGATTACAGTATCACTTTTTTGTTTACGTCTTAAGGCCAGCCTGGTGCCATTTGTTTGGGCGGCGCCTACCGAAAAGCTGGAAGCCTTCTTGGAAGGCCATAAAAGAGCCTTAGAATGGCTGGGGGGCACTCCCAGAACAATTGTTTATGATAATCCGAAGACAGCTGTTACCAAAATTCTCAAGGGCCCTTACAGAGAGGAGCATAAGCATTTTTCCAGTCTCAGAGCCCATTATCTCTTTGACAGCGAGTTTTGCAATCCTTCCCGGGGTAACGAGAAGGGGACAGTTGAAAACCTGGTGAAGTTTGTACGAAAGAATGCCTTAGTTCCGATTCCCAAGGTAGAATCCATAGAGGAACTTAACCAAAAACTTTTGGATTGGTGCAACAATCAACGCCAACACCGGATCAAAGAATGGGAACTGGAACAAAAGGAATTACTGCCGTTGCCAGCTCAACCGTTTAAATGTTCCACAACCAGGATGGTAACATCAAGCAACCTGCTTTTGTTCCAGTATGATAGAAACTGTTATTCTGTGCCCACTAACTGCGTAAGGAAAAACCTTCGGGTTGAGGCATTCACAGACAGGATCGAGGTATATGACGGTTCAAAACAGGTTGCCGTCCATGAACGCTGCTACAGCCGGGGCGAAAAAATCATGAAGTTAGAACACTATCTTCCCGTGCTTGCCAGAAAACCAAGAGCGGTAAAAAACGCCCTGGTTGTAAGAAAACTTCCGGAGGTTTACCAGAAACTTAGGCGTTATCTCTGTGGTAGGGACCCTGAAGGTTACAAGGAATTTGCGAAAATTCTTCTCCTGAATATGGAATTTGACTTTGAAGATGTTCTCTTGGCTGTGGAAGAAAGCATAAAGCTTGGTAATCCCAGCCTGGAAACTGTAAAACAATCGTTAATACTAAAAGCATGTAATACCAAAAAAACACAAGATGAAATACATAACTCACCTGCTTCTCATCTGGAAATACCGGTTGACAATCCCTCCAAGTTTAACCGTTTAATTATGGAGGTGAGCGCATGAATGATATTCCTGATGTTAAAGAAGCAGTTGTGGAAATTTACTGTAAGCAGCTTAAACTTCCGGGACTGAAATCAGCATTCCGGGAATTGGCTCGGGATGCCATGATGCAAAATCAAACACCAGTTGCCTTTTTAGCAGCCTGCCTAGGAAAAGAAGTCGAAATACGAGCTGAAAAACGGTTGAACAATCGATTGAAACAAGCTAGATTCCCCCGTATAAAAACTTTGGAAAGCTTTGATTTCTTGAATATTCCCAAGCTGCCTAAAACAAAAATTGTATCTTTGGCAGAATGTAAATTTATCAAAGCCCGAGAAAACATTATTTGTGTCGGCCAGTCCGGAACCGGTAAAAGCCATATTTCCATAGCGATAGGGGTAGCTGCTATTCAACAGGGTTACCGGGTACGTTTCATAAAAGTCTGCGATCTGATTCAGGAACTGTTGAAGGCGGAAAACGAATACCGGCTGGCACGATATCTAAAAACCTGGGATAAATTCGATCTCGTTATTGCTGATGAACTTGGCTATATAAACCTGGGAGCCGGAAGCCCTTTATTATTTCAATTCTGCTCCGAACGTTATGAACGTGGGAGCTTAATTATCACCACTAACCTTGACTTTGCACGATGGGGGGAGGTGTTTGGTGACAATGTATTGACTGTAGCTTTATTAGACCGGCTCACCCATCATGCACACGTTATTCCTTTTGTCGGTGAATCTTACCGATTTAAGGAGAGCAAGAAGCAAAAAGACGTTGTTGCTCAAGCTAACTAAACAACAAAAAATTTTGCCTCGGGGTGGTCAAATATTTGGTTATCGTGGTGGTCAACTTTATAATTGACATTACTAGACGAAAACATAACGCTTTGTGAGGATTTGCTCTGTGTCTGCCGCTGTATGCTTGAATCAAAAAGAGTTGTCTATCTGGATTTGCCCAAATATCATTACAATATGCATAATCAGTGTTACACCCTGGCGCCCTTTTCCGAAAGTAAAATGACGGCACTGGATGCCTTCAGCCAGATCAAAGAAATGATTGCCGGCACAAGCCGGAAGGCTGTTGACGCCTTTTATGGGCTGTTTGTGGGGATAAACGTATCCCTTATGGCTCTTGATCCGGGGGGGCTGAATAAAGAAACGGCAAGCCTGCTCAGAAGAAATATCAGAAACCATTTGTTAACCTGTTTGCGGAGCTCTGCCCCGTTAAATATAAAATTAAACAGTGTCTTAATTAGTCTGAGTCCGGGACTTTATTATTTCATACTGACGGGCGTCAGAGGCGTCAAAGGGTTGCGATCAATTATAAATCCGGAGTTATTAAAATAAAGGCAGGGCAATATGCAACATGGCTAATTCAACAGGGCATGGCGGGAAGACGAATACAAGAATTGTGTTATTGCGTTCAAATCCAGTTGATCCGGATTCCAGGGTTGAAAAGGAGGTCAACAGTCTTACCGGCGCCGGATATGAGGTGGAAATTCTGGCCTGGGACAGGGACGGCGACTATCAAATCAACGATGCTTATTTGCGCCTGGAATCGGGTAAGGTAAAAATTCACAGGTTCGGCATCCCTGCCGCATTTGACGGGGGAATAAAAAATAATTTAATTCCGTTAATTAAGTTTAATTATAGGGTATACAGCTGGCTCTGCAAAAACAGGAATAATTATGATATCATCCATGCCTGTGACTTCGATACGGCTTTTATAGCTTCCCTTGCCGCCGGGAGGTTTAAAAAGAAATTTGTCTACGATATTTTTGATTACTATATAGATGCTTTTAATGTCCCCGGTTTTCTAAAAAAGACAATCGAAAAGATGGACCATAGAATAATCAATACCGCGGACGGGGTTATTATCTGTACAGAACAGCGAAAAGAGCAGATCAAAGGAACAAGGCCGCGGCGATTGGTTGTCATTCACAATGCGCCGGCAGGTTTAAAGGAAATAAAGAAACTGGCTTTGGATGAATCAAAAATCAAAATAGTCTACGTGGGAGTTTTAATAGAGGGAAGATTTATCGAGGAAATATCGGAGGCCGTGAAGAATAACCCTGTTTATGAGTTTCATGTGGGTGGTTTCGGCAAGCTTGAAAGTTACCTGAGGGAAATGTCCCGGAAATATGATAACATTATTTTTTATGGCAAGTTGAGCTATAAAGAAACACTGGAGCTGGAGAACAGCTGCGATATTATGGCAGCCATATATGACCCGGCTGTTCCCAACCATTATTATGCCGCTCCCAATAAGTTTTACGAGGCCCTGATGCTCGGCAAGCCGCTTATTATGGCCAGAAACACAGGGATGAGTAAAATAGTGGAGAGGGAGGGCATAGGTGAGCTGATAGACTTTACAAGAAGCAGTTTTTCCAGGGCATTAGCGCTGCTTGCGGAGAGGAAGCAGGAGTGGCCGGTTATTGGCGCTAAAATGAAGAAAATCTACAAAGAGCATTATTCCTGGGACGAGATGGAAAAGAGGTTATTGAATCTTTACAAAGAGGTGCCTGACACCAACTTATCAACTTATTGATTCTTTCCATTATTCAAACAATTTGAAGCATGAAGCAAGGGAACGGTTCTCCTGCTGCCTCCAGTTCTCCGATTGTCAAAGAAACGGAATTTTTGACCTTTTTCCTTGAATTCCGTTGAAAATAATTTAAAGCAATAAACCGCAACTGTTTTATGAAAGGTAAGAATTTATGCCCAAAATATCGGTAATTATGCCTGTATATAACACCGGGGTTATAGTAAAGTCATGCCTGGAGTCTCTTTTTGAACAGTCCTTCAAAGATTTTGAAATAATTATTATCAATGATGGAAGTACTGACGGAAGCGGGGACATAATTAAAAATACCATTGCGGGAAGAGCTGACTGTAAATATTTCTACCAGGAAAACAAGGGTCAAAGCGCTGCCAGAAACCTCGGTCTTGCCGTAGCAACAGGTGAATATGTTGCTTTCGTTGATTCAGATGACTGGGTGGAAAAGGATTATCTGGAAGTGCTTCTTAACGGAATCGAGAAATACGGGGCGGACATAGCTCAGTGCGGTTATTGCCGGATATATAAAGATGATTATGATCATGGTCATGACCATGCAATTATCTTTCAAGTTTCACCCGGGGAAGGCTGTACAGTCATTACTGACGAAAACACCCTGCTTGATTTCTATTACAAGACCTTTGTTGAAGCTAAATATGGACATTTATGCTGGAACAAGCTGTACAGAAGGAGTTTAATCGAGCAATTATCCTTGAGATTTGCAGATACTCAGGAAATCTATGCGGAAGATATACTATTCAATACAAATTTGATTTTATTCGCCAAAAAAGTGGTGGAGATTGCCGCAGTACAATATAATTACAGGCTCAGGAAGGGTTCCATAACCCAGAGCTATAAGCCTTTACTGGAAAAGAGATATGCGGAACTGATGAGAAGAATCGAACCGTTGGTTCAGTTGAGGCTGCCTGTCCTCTATCCCGAGTTCATGGCCTTGATGCAATATGAAACAATCAATGTTATCGTGGCCAATTCTTATAGTTTTACAAAAAGCCCGGGCCATGTATGTTCAGCTTTGAACAAATATGACGGAGCAGGTGGGAGAGTTGTTGAAAGGCTGAAATATCTCAATAAGGCTAGAAAGAGATTGAACTTTAAGAAGAAGGAAATGGGCATGTTTTTTTTCCTTCTCGGCAATGCCGCCAGATTGGGTCATAATTTTACCCTGGGATTATTGTACTGGCTGAAACTATACATTGTGGAAAAAAGGAATAACGGTGCCTGACACCAACTTATCAACTTATTGATTATTCAAACAATTTAATGCTGTCAATTATGGTTTATTTTTTATGATAGTGATAGCAAAATATTAACATATTTGCTAAAATGTAATATATATTGAGCTTTATGTAGACGAGGGCTGTGATGGGTAGAAAACCGAGAGTGGAATTTAAAGGGGCAATCTATCACGTCATTAAGCGGGGAAATAATCGGGACTATATCTTTCAGGGACGGGAAGATAAAGAATCTTTGCTGAGATATATTGCATATGCCAAAGAAGACGGCGGGTTTAACCTCATGGGGTATGTGATCATGGATAACCACTATCATCTGATCATACAGACCGAAGACAAGCCCCTTAGTAAAATCATGCAAACTGTCAATAATCGCTACAGTAAGGACTACAACAAAAGGCATAGCCGCTCGGATCATGTTTTTGGGGGAAGATACAAAGGTATCCTGGTGCTTGACGACAGATATCTCTTTACGTTGCTTCGCTATATTCACTATAATCCGGTGCGGGCAAAAGTTTGCGAAAAAATTGCTCAATATAAATGGAGCAGTGACCATTATTACCGGAAAAATATCAACGGGTTGGTGAGCGTGGATAAGATTCTCAATATGTTTTCGGATGATCGGAGAATTGCGTTGGAAGAATATGTGCGATTCATGGAAGAGGATGAGCCTATGGTCAACAAAAATGCTTATGATGAATATGAAGCTGTAGATGTCATCGGTGCATCTAAAGACGCATCGAAAGACGACGGTGAACTTGTTCTAAAATTGGAATGCGAGGATAACACTCTGGATGGAATCTTAAGACGAGCGGTACCCACTGCGGAGGAATTTGAAAGGATTAAGGCAGGATCGCGGCAGCGGTCACTTAAGGATTATAAGCTCAGTTATGTAAAACTAGCGATTGAACAGGGTTATACATTTAAGGAAATCGGTGCAAACATTGGAGTATCAGGTGAAGCGGTAAATAAGATGATAAGAGGTGCCTGACACCAACTGGGAGTATAAATAATTTGGGAGTATAAATAATTTCATGTAAATAGCGGCAATTCTCCATGTATTCTGTCCATAAGAGCTTTCGGCTGACTCCATTATTGAGCAGCTCTTTGTGGACATAGTTTAGGCCAGGCATACGTTTTTTGACGTTTTCCTGCTTAGTCTTGAGGAATAGGATTCCTTATAATACATAATACATGATACAGCATCAGTCTGATTGTCATCTAATGGCCAGCGAAATGATGGTTCCCGGCAACCGGATAGGTGGTGTAACACCTCCCGGAATACCCAGCCAGACAGCACCGGGGAGTTTTCGATTGAAGGCAGGACCCCGGATAGTTCCTCGCCCCGGAGGAGATGAGGGGACACCCGTAGAATCAGTATAATCATAATCAGGTTAATTAAGGCGGGGCAGGGGAATCGGGTTGAACCTGCAAGTTAGAACAATAAGCAAAAACAGGCAATTGGCCATTAATATATTGGCAAGTTATATTGCCCTTTTTGTTCAAATGGGGATTAGTTTTTTTCTGAGTCCCTATATAGTCAGGACTGTTGGGGTTGAGGCTTACGGTTTTGTACAATTTTCCTATGTCCTGATCTCGTATTTTGCAATTTTATCAGTTGCCTTGAATTCCATGTCCAGCCGGTTCATAATGGTATCCTGTTTTAGAGGGGATTTCATAGCGGCAAACAAATATTTTGCATCAACGTTTTACGCCAATGTTATTCTGGGAGCAATAATTTTCCCGGTCCTGGCAGCAGCCATTTTAAACATCGCTAAAATAATCAATGTTCCTGCACACTTGCTTGTTGATGTGCAGTTTTTAATGGGTTTTATGGCGGTTAATTTTGTTGTTGACCTGCTGGCTACAAACCTGGGTATATCATATTACGTCTCAAATAAGCTGTATTTGTTTTCTCTGGTCCAGGTATACGGCCATATTCTCCGGGCTGTGCTGCTGATTGGATTTTTTACTTTTTTTGAACCCTATGTTGCTTACATCGGCTTAATCACTCTGATTATAACGATCTTTACTCAATCAGCGAATATTTACTGGAAGAGAAGGCTGATTCCGGACCTGAACATAAACAGAAAATTCTTTGACCTGAAAAAGGTCAAAGAACTGATCTCCTCAGGTGTCTGGAATTCCATCACCCGCCTGGGCCAGATCCTGCAGGATGGTCTTGATTTACTGATCGCCAATTTGATGCTAAGTGCAACAGCTATGGGAATTCTGGCAGTTGCAAAGATTATTCCCAACGTTATTAATATGATTTTGCACGCGATGATTTCAACATTTCTGCCCGACATGACGGAGCTGTATGCCAAACAAAAATACGATGAGCTTGTTAAGTCGGCAAAACGGTATATGAAAATTACCGGAATGATTATTAATATTCCCATAGCCCTGCTGATAGCCTTTGGAGATATATTGTACGCCCTGTGGTTCCCCACGCAGGATTCGGGTTTGCTGCAGTTGTTGTCTGTCATAACGGTTTTACCCTGGGCTATAATGGGGCAGACGGCCATAATACATAACATTTTTACAATTGTTAATAAAATCAGGGTTAATTCCATACTGGTGACTATAACCGGTTTCTTAAATGTGTTGCTTGTGTTAGTGCTGTTGAAAACCACGTCCCTGGGGCTGTTTGCCGTGGCCGGCGTGAGTTCTGTCTTGATTATCATCAGAAACCTGGGCTATACCCTGCCCTTCGGGGCTCTCTATCTTAACCGCCGGTGGACTACCTTCTTTCCGGAAACCGGGAAATCGGTTGCTTCAGTTTTTGTTATAAGCGCGGCGGGTTTGTTTATAAAATCATTTTTACAGGCTTATTCCTGGTCCGGCCTGTTTGTGGTTGCCATAATCACAGTCCTTTTGGGGCTGGGCTTCAACTTTCTGATAGTGTTCAACAAAGATGACCGCATTTATATTTTTGATAAGATTAGAGCAAGGATGGGATGAGTGGTGCCTGACACCAACTTATCAACTTATTGAATATTGAAACAATTTAGCGGTGATGGTACCTGATGCCTGACATGCTGCCGGCAGCATCATTGAAATTTGCCTGATTTGGAGATTATTCCGGAAGTAAAAAGGAAACAGCTGCCTGGAAGTGGAAAAATACAGGTGGGAGTTGGGAGCTGAAAGCGTCCCTTCTGACGCAGTATAATCCCCACGGAATATTCATAGCTCTGGAGGAGATGGGGTATTTGCTGATGAGTGTTTCCTTCCTTTGCCTGGTCCCGGTTTTTTCAGGAACTGACAATATGGAAAAAGGATTGCGCAGGGTCTTCAGCTTTGGTTTTCTTTTAACAATCACATCTCTGATCATATATTCTGCTAATTATGGTATTCACCGCGAATATAGATTCGAAGTAGCGGCTATTTCCATTAACTGGACAGTATTGCTGGTAACCTGCATACTTTTGAGTATAATATTTAGAAAGCGGAAATTTACTTTTGAATAAATTACTAGACTACATTGAATAAATTATTCTGAATATGGGAAATATCGGGAGATAACATTACAATCATTGAGATAGAGGAGGGAGAATTGAATTATGCTTAAAACATCCTATGAGGAAATTGTTGATGTTCAGGCAATTGGACAGACCCAGAATACAAGGAATTTGAATGATCTTTTACCCCTTGCAAGCGCAGAGAACCTTTCTCCGGCAGAAAATGATCCGGAACAAAACCTCCTGGTTATTATTGATATGCAGAACGATTTTATGGAAAATGGAAGTTTGGGTGTTCCCGGTTCCCACGGTGATGTTGAAAGGCTTACCAGGTTTGTGTATAAAAATATGGCTAAAATCTCCCAAATTGCCATGACCCTGGATACCCACATACCCCACCAAATTTTCTTTCCTTGCTGGTGGGTTGATCAGGATGGCAATAATCCTCCGCCATTTACTCCGATTACAAAGGAAGATTTAGTCAATGGAAAATGGAGACCGGTGTATTTCCCCGCGGATAGTGTTGATTACGTCGAAGGTCTGAAAAAAGCCGGTAATATGGATTTATTTATCTGGACTTATCATTGTATTCAGGGGACATTCGGCTGTACTTTGGAAAACCAGTTGAGCAATATGATTTACTTTCATGCGGTGGCAAAAAAGAGTACGCCAATATGTATTGTCAAGGGGACCGATCCTCTGTCAGAAATGTACGGCATTATCAAGCCGGAGTATGATAAAAAGAATTATGTTAATCTTGACTTCCTTAATTTATTTGAAAAATATCATAAAATTATTATTGCCGGTGAAGCGGCCAGCCACTGTGTTTTGAGGTCAATTCAGCAGTTTCTGGAGTATTATTCCAACAGGCCGGATATATTGCGGAAATTCGTTATCCTTGAGGATTGCATGTCGGATATACCTGGATTTGATTCGAAAAGTGAATATGGGAAACTGAAAAAAGAAAACCAGATTAGTATTGTAAAATCTGTTGATTTAGTGCTTTAAGCACAAGAAGATAGCGGCGGAAAAGGAGTTTTTTTTACCGTGCGGCCCGGGATGTGCCCGGGCCCGGGACTAAAAGGGATAAATAAGAAAACACCCCGGAGAAGGATTATATGACTGTAAACCACAAGCTCAAACCAGCCCTGTCCTGGCTAGCTGTCCTGCTGTTCATGCTGGCCATATATTTTCTTTCAGCGCACCCTGCCGGTATTTCTAATGCCTACAGCAAAGGTATAGTAGCCTTTCTGGTTGAAAACGCCTTGAAGCTGACCGGGAAGGCTATTACTGATCAGGACATGTTGAGGTTGATCTCTGAGGTAAATTCAGTTGCCCGTGAGTACATGCACGGGGTGGTTTTTTTTGTGCTGGGGATGCTGGTTCACAATGCTGTGAGGCAGTGCGGCGCCAGGGGAGTGAAAGCTGTGGCCGCAGCCCTGGCTATATGTGTGGTCTACGGGATAACCGATGAAATCCACCAGATCCTTGTTCCCGGCAGGGCTTTTCAGCTTAGCGACCTGGTGATGGATGCTGCCGGCAGCGTTATTGGTATTTGCGTGGTCTGGGCGCTGTACCGGAAGGAAAAGGACCTCTCTGGTTGAAAAGTGGGGGCTGGTTGTAAGGTGAAAATTGGTTAGAAAGTGGGGACTGGTTGAAAAGTGAAAAGTGGTTAAAAAGTGGGAAGTGTTTGGAAAGTGGGTACTGTTTGAAAAATGGAAAATGGAAAATGGAAAGTGGGACTTGTTGGAAAGTGGTGAAATGAACGTAAGTCCCATTGATTAGTATTGATTATTAATGCAATCGTAAAGATATATTTCAAATTCTTCGTGTAACAATGTAAGATATTATTAAAGCATGGATAGTGAAAAAAATATCTTACTAGAGAGAGTAATATTTGTAAAAAGGTGATTCCTTGTATTTCTTTGACGGGAACTATTAAAGTTTTAATATTATAGCCCCTCTTAAATCTCCTTTTGTAAAGCTGGTCTAAACAGCTTATTTTTTTTGTTTAAAACGATTTGTTTGTTATTCCCCGGGTTTTCCTGTGCAGTGCTCTTGCCTGGAATATCTTGCGAAAAGTATAATGAGGAAAAAAAACGGGGGTGCCTGCAAAGTGGAGGTGTTATACCAGGGCAGTTATTTTTATTCGGTTAAGAAGGTTAAAGACAGTGAACTTCTGGCTGAAACTGTTTTCCTAAGCACTGAGCTTGAGGCGGTGGGGACGCTTCTGGTTGATTTAAAGAGTTTTTGCATTAAAGAGGCAGGCTGGGAAATACACCGCGCTCCGGACCCGGAATTGCAGGGCAGGGGCGTTTTGCCGGAGTTAAAGGGGGTTGAGGCTTATTTCAATGCCGGCAGGTTTTTAAGCCGTGCGACGGACAGGATTGGCGGCGGATTGGTCAAAGGGCTTCTAACCGAGTGTGTCAGGGGAATCATTCAGGCGGAAACTTATATTACCAAATACAGGGGGTTCCCTACAGAAGATGAATATGAGAGGTGCTGGAAACAGGAGCATGTAGATTCCTGCCGCTACTATAAACGGGAAAACATGGGCGAGAATCACTGGTTCGCCTATGTCGGCGAGCACAGAAGGGAAATCAACCTATTTAACAGGTACAAAAGTATGACGGTATACCGCCGGACAGACGGGTCCTTTTTGGCAACCGGCAGTTTTAGCGATAGTTTTCATGAACTGAATGTGCAGTTGTCCTTTGACGGGGACAGGATAACTTCCTGTAAAGCAGCCTTCTTACGGGCGCCGGGTCCGGTTTGTATTGAGAGTTCGGAGTTCCTCGGGCCGTTTACCGGAAGAAGTATTGCGGAGCTTAATAAAAAAGAGGTTGCCAAAATAATCGGAGGCCCTGACGGCTGCATTCACCTTGTGGATATCATCCATGACACGCTGACTGCAGCCAGGGTTAGTTCATTAGATGCAGGACAATTACTACAGCTGCCAGGATGAAAAGGCAGCCCAAAACCGTGGTCATGTTAAAATTGTGCTTTTTCAAGAAAACGCTGATCTTCTTTTTTAACCTTCTGTTGTAGCTTTTCTTTTTTTTCTTGCGTATCTTCATGATTTAGACCATCTTCCCATTTTTCTTGTTTTCTTGAAGTTCTTTCTTCTTGGTTCTTGCTGCCGTTTCCTGCTGTAATTTGCCGGCAGATGGTTTATTTTGGGTGAAAAGGTTGTGGCCGGGGCAAAAAAACTGGTTTTTCCCGGCTATTTCCCATTATAATTGTAAGATGGGGCAAATGTTTGACGGTCAAGATTTTTATGTAAAAGTTTTTATGTTTTAAAGGGTGAGGAGTTGTTGCCGGGTGTCCCTGTTATTCTTTTCCATCCGCAATGCCTTTCGCAAAAAGGCGGTGGCCGCCCTGGCGGTGTCCGGGGTGGCCTTCGGCTGCGCCCTGATGACTTTTTTGTTTTCTGTGGCCTCCGGGATGGAAAACCGGGTGGAGCAAACCTTCAGCAACCTTTCCGGACGGATTATGGTTACCCAGAAGGGTTCTGTTTTTGGCGGGCTGTTTCAGGGTGTAGGTTCGTCCTCTATCCCGGACTCCTACATAGGTTTGATCGATGATGTACCCCACGTAACGAATGTTACCGGTCAGGTGACGGCTATACTGCGCCCGGTGGGCTCTGCGCTGGTGATGCCGTTGTTTGGTTACGGGGGAGAAGAAGCGGGGGGTACACCTTTTCGCAGGATTGTAGAAGGGGCTGCGCCTGTCGGCGACGACGAAGTGGTGATCGGCAAGAGCCTCCAGGAGTACCTGGGGTTTATGAATGTTTTCTATGAAACCGGCGGAGTTTACCAGTTTCGTGTCTCCGGGAACAAGGAGGATGTGCGGGACATCAAGGTGGTGGGCGTTTACCGGACGGGTAATGAGCTGCTGGACGGAGGCTTCAGCGGCACGGAAAAGCTGGCCCGGGAGCTTGGCCGTCTGCAGCCCGGCAAATTTTCAGCCATCAGCGTGCAGGTGGGGGGCATGGAACACGTTGAGGAGGCCGCCCGGGAGATCGAGCTGAGGCTGGCGGGGAAAAAGCCCGAAGTGCAGATTGTGGTGCCCCGGGAGCTGCTGATCCCGCTGACCAATGTGCTCAGGATTTTAGGTCAGTTTTTCCTGGCGGTGTCGCTGGTGGCCGTGGTGGCCGGCTGCCTTACGATCATGGTGGTGATGCTGTTGTCGGTGGTGGAGCGCAGGCGTGAGTTCGGCATTCTCAAGGCCGTCGGCTGGACTCCGGGTAATATCGCCATGATGGTGCTGGTGGAGTCCGTTTTCCTGAGCCTGGTGGGCGCGATCCTCGGGGTTGCCCTGGGCTGGGCCGGCCTGGTTGGGGCAAAGGGGTACCTTGGCCTGGACATCGGCGCCCTGGACCTGAGGGTAGCCGCGGCGGTTTGCGCCTGCGGCGTGCTGGTGGGGGCTGCGGGGGGCCTTTACCCGGCCTGGCGGGCCAACCGGGCCGCGCCGGCGGAAATCCTGCGTGGATTATAGACGGGGGGATTAAGACGGAGGGATGATTTGAATGGCGGATGTGCTCATCTCTGTGCAAAACCTGGTCCGGGTCTACGGGCGAAGGTCCCGGGAGGTAAAGGCCCTGGATATCCAGCGCCTGGATCTTGCCAGGGGAGACTTTGTAGCTGTGACCGGCCCCTCCGGGTGCGGCAAAACCACCTTTTTAAACCTGCTGGGCGCGCTGGACAGGCCCAGCAGGGGAAGCATCTTTTTTGAGGGCAGGGACCTTGCCGGGCTGGGGGAGGCGGGCTTATGCCGCTACCGCAGGGAAAAGGCCGGCTTTATCTTCCAGGCCTACTGCCTGATCCCTTCCCTGACCGCGCTGCAGAACGTGCTGGCGCCGGTCTACCCCCGGGGAAACGGGCGGCGGATGCGGGAGCGCGCCCGGGAGTTGCTTCGCCGGCTGGGTCTGGCCGGTGTGGAAAAGCGCCGCCCCGGTGAGCTCTCCGGGGGCGAGCAGCAGCGGGTGGCCATCGCCCGGGCGCTGCTGCTGGACCCGGAATTGATCCTGGCGGACGAGCCCACGGGGAACCTGGATTCAGCCACAGGCGCCGGGATTATCAGCCTTTTGAAAGACTTGAATGATGCGGGGAAGACGGTGCTGGTGGCCAGCCACGATCAGCGGGTGGCGGACGCCTGCGGCAGGGTCCTGAGGCTGGAGGACGGGAGACTGGTGTAAAGAACGGTGGATTGGCCGGGATACTGGGTAATGGTTTAAAAGACGGGAGATTAGCCGGAAGACTGGTTGGGGGATGGTGTAAAGGACGGCAGGTTGTTTAAAGGACGGGGGACTGGTGTGAGACTGGTTGGGTAAATGGGTATCTATGGCAATTTTCGACACTTATTTTTCCATTTTTTTATTATTTCAGGGTTGACTTCCTATTACCAGTTTGCTAATATACATATAGAACAAATGTTCGGGGCAGGCAAATGGCAATCATTTTACTGCCCCAAAATTTTTGCCTTTGCCTCTCCGGGCCGGTTCAAAAAGGATGGAAAGCCTGTTCCGCAGGCAGTCCTCTACCGGAAAGGAGATGAGTAAATGGCCGTAAGCAAAGTCTCAATCGGTTCAGTTTTAAGGCTGGAGCTGCAAGCCGGCGTCGACGGCAACGGCAACCCGGTTTTCCGGAACAAAAGCCTGAGCAATGTCAAGCCCACCGCGTCCGACCAGGATATCTTCGACGTGGCCGCCAGTCTGGCAGCTTTGCAGGAGCTCCCCTTGAACAACATTATACGCATCGACAACGCCCATCTTGTGGAAGAATAGGTGTCTCACTGAACAGCCTGGTTTGTTAAACTGTTACCGTAAAACATTGTATGGAAAATAATGTATATCGAATATTGAATATTGAGTATTTAATAAAGAAAGGAGGAGTTTGATTGGCAACTACAACCCAGACCCTGCGCCTGGTGTTTAAAAACCAGTCCGGTAAAAACGTTACGTTCAGCCTGGACAACCCCCGGGACGACGTGACGGCTGCGGAAATTGAGGCGGCCATGGATCTGGTTATCGCCAGGAACATTTTCTCAAGTTCAGGCGGAGATCTGGTTTCCAAGCAGGATATCCGCATCATTGACAGCACCACCAACGATCTCTACGACCCGCCCATCCAGTAGAAGCGGGCGGACTGGGTTAAGAAAGCAGGAAGGAGCAGGAGTAAACAGGGGGGAGCTGGGAGAAACACGAGGGATCAGGAGGATTCTTTCAGCTTCCTGAGGACAGCGCCTTTAGCTGACGTCTGCAAAATAAGGCAGAGGGCGGACTCCCGCAAACTAAACCACTTAAGGAGTGATCTCTCTGGAACTAATTCTGCAGGCGGTGGGCAGCGTGGGCTTTCCAGTAGCTGTGGCAACATACCTGCTGGTGCGTATCGAGGGCAAACTGGAGGACCTGACCGTGGGCATCGCCAGGCTGACCGAGGCGCTGGCGGGCATGCGGCGGCAGGAAGAGCAGAAGCAGCTGAAGGAGTAAAAGCAGCGGAAGAATTTAAAGCAGCAGGAGGAGCAAAAGCTTGTAGTACATTCTCTTCAGAATCGCGGCACTGCCGGGAGCAAAAGCAGCAGGAGCAGTCAGTTTTGTTAATCGAGAACGGGCCTTAGAAAAGTAAAGGAAAAGGGAGGCTGTTTTCAAGAGAAAGGCGGCCTCCCTTTCTGGAAGCAGGAAGATTTCCTTCATTTCCGGAAGCAAGAGGATCACCTCCTTTTCCGGAATCGAGAGGATCCCCTCCTTGCTTTCCTGTGCCCCCCAGCGCTGATATGTTTTCAAGGAGTGTGCAAGGATGGTGTTCTGGAAGCAAATGCCCGGGTGGTCGCTGGGCCCGGGTGGCCGGTCAAATGCCCGGGATGTCATGGGCTGACGAATTAGAGGTACTTGGCCGGTTATGGCCCTTGAGGTCATCGAAGTTTACTCGCGGGGGTGTCTCATGGGCTGCTGGAGCAGGATCCCCGGGAGACCATAGCCCTTGAAGTCGTCGAAGTTTCCTCGCCGGGTATCATGGTCTGCTGCCGATGTAAGCTCCCCGGCCATAGCCTTTGAAGTTGTTGCCGGGTTATCATGGGCTGACGGAGATGAGCTCTCCAGCCCTGGTGCTTTTTCTGGCCTCGTAGGTTTCTCTGGCCTGAACGGCCTTGTCGATGGGGAAGGAGTTGGCCCTAAGCTCGCCTTCAAAGGCTTCCAGAAGGGGGTACACCCGGGCGTCGCATTCAGCTTCCAGGGCCTTTCCTTCTGCGTAGTACCTGCCTGCGATGGGGCTGATGTCGGCACCGGGGTCTGCTTCAATTGCGGCTTTGTATTCTTTGGCGGCAGCAGCCGCCAGGGCGTTTAACCGGCTCTCGTAGCCGGAGGCGATGGTCTGCAATTGGGAGATATAGTTCAGCTCGATCTGGCCCCGCATGGTGTCGTCCCCTGCGGGTTGCCGGGGATTTGCCGGTTCAGCGGGGTCATTTGCCGGGGGAGGGCTGCCTGGCGCCGCTTCAGTTTCGCCGGGTTTTCCCTCTATGTCTGCCCCTGTTGTGCTCCGGGGGTCCGTCTCTCCTCTGACGGAATGCCCGGGAGTACCTGACGCAGGCCCGCTGCCTGATTTGTCGTCACCGCTGCCCGGGTTCGGGCTGCCCGGTGTATTGCCGTCACTGCCTGTACCCCCAGGACTCAGGTTGTTTCCGGTATCCTCCCCGGTACCTGCGGCGGAGGGCGGGCAGGGGGCGTTGTTTTGTAAGGCCGGGCTGTCCCGGCTTTGTTTTTGGATGGCCTGGTAATAGAGCAGCGTACCTCCCAGGGCGGCACATAAAAAAGTTACGAGAAAAACAGCCCACAGGCTCTTTTTAGATGACATTATTGATACCTCTCCTGTTCCTCATTCATTTTACGGTTTTACCGTCCTCCTGGAAAATGGTGATATCATAATTTTACCTTCCGGTTCATTTTAGCATAAAATGCCCGGGTTTTTTACCAGAATGCGCCTTAAAAGCCCCTGGCTTCGTATATGGGGGATATATGGTGTATAAGGTGTATTAGGTGCGCCGGGTGTAGCCTGCAGGTGATTGTTGGTTACCCTTATATTCCGGACTGGTTTTTATTTTTACAAAAAGCGCCGTGAATAAAGGAATTTCCTTTTTTAGCGTCGAATTACATTTTTATGGCAAGAAGAATCAAAACAGGATAGGTAAGACCAAGAAATAAATTAGGGAGGGATTGTATTGGTCTTGAGGTGGAGGAAGGTATTTATCTTGTGTGTGGCGCTGAGCCTGGTTTTATCCTTTACGGGACTCGCCCAGGCCCAGGACATCAAGGGACACTGGGCCGGGCCGCAGATTACGGACTGGCTCAACAGGGGTCTCTGCAGCGGTTATCCGGACGGGACTTTCCGGCCGGAAAACAGCATCACCAGGGCTGAATTTATCACCCTGGTCAACAAGTCCTTTGGGTTCACCGGCGGCGCGGAAGTGACCCTTTCCGATGTTTCCGAGACGGACTGGTTCTACGGTCAGGTGGCTACAGCCCTTGGGGCAGGTTATATCACGGGCTATGAGGACAATACCATGCGTCCGGGGAAAGAGATTGAACGGCAGGAAGTCGCCGTTATCCTGGCGCGGCTGCTGGAGCTGAATTTGGAAGAGAGCGGGCCGGCAGGATTTTTGGATGAAGGCTACATAGCCGCCTGGTCCAGGGACAGTATCAAAGCAGTTGTTCAGGCCGGGCTGATGAAGGGTTACCCGGACGGGAACTTCGGGCCGCAAAAACCCATCACGAGGGCTGAAGCCCTGGTTTGCCTGGATCGGGCTCTCAAATACGAATTGCCCGTTCCTGAAGGAAAGACCGGTATCTCGGGTTTCGTAACCAGGGAAGGGGCCGGGGTTGAAGACGTTACGGTAACAGTTTTTAAGGCCGGTGAAAGTGAAGATGTCGCCGGGGTTGCCACTGACGATCAGGGCTTCTTCGAGCTGGAACTGCCCCCGGGGTCCTATGACCTGACCGCCGTTGCTCCGGACGCTTTAGCCTATGCTAACGGTGTAGAGGTGGAAAGCGGGATGGCCGTTATTGAACTGGTCCTGACGCCGGGAGCGGTGGTTACCGGCAAGATTATTGACAATAACAACCGGGCGGTGGCCGGCGCGAAGGTCCTGTACATTGTCGATAACCTTACCTTTTCTGCTGTCACCGGCTCCGACGGCACGTATACAATCGTGGTGTTGAAAAATAGAAAATACACCGTACAGGTTTACGATCCGTCAAAACCGGACAGCAAGCCAACAACTATTGCCAGACACCTGTCAATCGGAGATTCGGACGAGCTGCTGGTTGACTCGCTGAAAGCGACCTTCACCACTAAAGCGACTACCGGCGGCGGTGGCGGCAACGGCGGCGTCAGCATGCCGGAAATAACAGCCCTTACTGTGGACGTAACAGAAGGATCTCCAAGCATAAAGCTGTCGTCAAGGGGTACCAAAGGCACGGTTGACTTCACTTCCCTGCCCGAAGCTGCCAAGGTTACAGGAGGGAGTGTCACGGTGAACCGGGACTGCGAGCTGGTGCTGACCTCGGAAACGGAAAAATTCCCGACAGAATTGAGCACCACGCAGCAGCTGGTCAAGGGTGTAAACAAACTTGACGCCATTTCCTACCTGGGTATGCTGGACAAAGAACAGGACGGGATTTCCCTTCTGAAACTTAAAGAGATATTTGGTGAAACGGTTGACCTCTATGCTACCTTAACGGACAAAAACGGCCGCGTTTCCCATTTGACCTACGTGATGCTCCTGCCTTAGGGGTCAGGCTTGAAAAATTCACTTATTTGCTCTTGATAAATAACAGCTTGACATAACAGCTTAACATGAAGGAAGCAGGAGGACCGTCCCCCTGCTTCCTCAGGTTTTTTGGGGTCAGGCTTGAAAAATTCACTTATTTTCTCCCGATAAATAACAGTTTGACATAACAGCTTGACAGAAGGAAGCATGGAACCGTTCCCCTGGTTCTCAGATTGGTTTTCAGAGAACCGTCCCCCTGCTTCCCAGATTTTATTGTTATGCCGGATGGCTGCTGCCAATCAGGTCTCCTTCCGTGTAAGGCTTGCCGGCGGCTGTAAACACTTGCTCCAGTCCGGTCAGGGAGTCGGATATTTCCCGGAAAAACTCTTCTTTGAGGGAGTCTATATGGTTGTTTATATTATCATATAACTTGTTCAGGAGCATTTCGGCGTCCTGTTTGTGTTTGTGCAGAAGTTCCTCCACCTGCTGTTTATACTGCTTCGTTTCTTCGAGCAGCCCGAGGGCGCTTTGCCTGGCGTCCAGGAACGGCCGGGCTGTTATGCCCCCTGGCCTTCTGGAAGATTTAACGGAAGTGCGTGCCCAGTGGAGCGGGAATAGGGGAGTCCTTTATCTTTATCCGGAAAAGCTGCCTGCTGGACAGAGCGGCGCCAGGACATTCCGGCAGGCAGTTTATTTGAATGCAGGGAAAAGGACAGCGCCGACCCCCCGGAGGCTGGCGCCCCTCCTCACCTCTGCCGCCTACCAGTACCCCATCTGGCTGTCCAGGGACGGTCGCACCCTGTATACGGGATTGTACAGGAAAACGTTAAGCAAGTCCTGCGACGACCTGAGATCAGCAACAGTCATTCATACCTTCGATGATTGCATCACCGGTTGCAGGGATTTGGACAACGGCGAGCTGCTGGTGGCTACCGGGAATTGCGGCAAGCCCGGCGCGTTGTGGCTGAGTTCAAAGGGTCAGACAGAGTGGACCAGGGTCCTGGAATGCTCCAGCGAAAACGCTTACTTTACAAATTCATGGTCCTTGAGCGCACACGGCAGGATCGTGGTGGCCTCCGAATACGGCGGAAAAACTCCGCCTAAAAACGCCAGGAAGGTCTACCTGTCGACGGACTACGGGGTCAGCTGGCAGGAAATTCTCGATCTCGGCGGGGTGGAGAATGCCCATGTGCACGGCTGCGCTTACGATCCCTATGAATCGCGGATCTGGGTCGCCAGCGGAGACAGTCCCTATAATGCCGTCCGCTATTCGGACGACTGGGGAGTCACCTGGACTACGGCTTCGACGGACCTGGTCACGAGCATTGTGCCCCTGCCGGACTGCGTTCTTTTCGGCACCCACCACCTTTGACTCCAAAATCTCAGGCTGCCGGGAACTGGCCAACGGCGAACTGCTGGTGGCCTGCAGTAACACCGGAGCCCCCGGAGAACTGTGGCTGAGCTCGGGCAACCAGACAACCTGGACGAAAGTATTGGAAGCATCCAGTGCAAACGCCCGTTTTACCAATGAGTGGTCTTTGAGTACCCACGGCAAGATCGTAGTGGCTTCGGAATAAACCGGATCTGGGTTACCATGGGCGACATGCCCCACCAGTCGATCCTTTATTCCGATGACTGGGGCAAGACCTGGCAAGTGGCCTCAACCCAATACCAGGCCACTACCATCTTTCCGCTGCCGGACTGCGTGCTCTTCGGCACCGACAGTTCACCCAACGGTATCCTGCGCTACAACCGGGCAGGCAAGTCCAACCCGCCGGTTATTGAGGTCGCCTACCGGATCGACGATTCGCCCCGCCTGACCTATAATGCCAAACTGGCCTTCCAGAGCAGGCAGCCGGGCGCACCCGCCTTCTTTCCCTATATCGTCAAGGTCTCCAGCGGGCAGCTGCCCGGGTTGGTCATCGCCACCCTGGACGGTTTCACTTTTTTTGAGGTGTTCCGGGATTCAATCAGCTACGAAGTGCAGAAAGGAGTCTTCAACCTTCTGGGGCCCACTAACAAAGGAAAACTGATCGGCCTTCTCTACGACGGCAGGCAGCAGTCCTACAGCCTCATTAAAGCGGACGCGCAGAAATGGGTGGAACCGGAATAAGCAGGAAGCAGAAGGGATAGACAGGTTCAACAGCATCTGCGGGCGCCCGGGCTGTTTGTTAACAATCACCGGGAATGTCAGGGATGAAATATGAAAGAGAAGGTTTTATTCCTAATTAAGGAAGGGTTAATTGATATATAGAAGGGTTGGTAATTAAAAAGGTGGATATTAAATAAGGTAGATAATTGAGAAGGGTGGATAATGGATAAGTCGATATCAGTATGGGTGGATTATAAGGAAAAGCCGATAATAAGGATGGGTGGATAATAGAAGGGCCGCCTGCTGTAATGCAGGCGGCCCTTTGCGGGATGCAGATAATAACAGCATGTTTTTTCAAGGAGATGCTTACGCCATTTCAACCTGTCCGGATTACCCGGTAGGTCGGGCTCATTTAGCATTTTAGTATGGGCACGTGGTGTATCTACACTACCTGGCTCAATTCTACGCCTCAAAATGGGATATATTAGAAATAAAGTTAACTGACAGTCAATTAAGCATATGTAAATAATTTGTTGGGGCTGAAAGTAAAACAGGGTATTTCGCCCGTAGAGTTGATGCGGGGCTTTTTTCAACTGTTTTAAAATATTTTATAAATATTACTATTTTGGCAGGAAAAAACATTGTTCTTCAAGAATAACAATTTTTAGATATATTTTATTTCAGATATATTTTATGTTAATTTTTGTAAGATAGATACATTCTACGGGTGGGTGATTGAGTTGTCATATTCAGAATTGCTTGTGAGTATTGAAAACCTCCGCTTAAGATTGCATAATCTTATTGATGACGGTTTTACGTATTCGGAGGTGTTGAAGGTCAGCCAGGAGTTGGACAAGTTAATTGTGGAGTATCATCGGGTGTATTCCCTGTCAGGTGGCAGGGATGAAGGAGGACAGTTCCCCTGTCACCTTAGAGAAAAATGTTACAGGGGACGTTTACTTTTCGACATAGCCAATTTGTAAATTTGTAACATTTGTAGTAAAATGTTGTTATAAGATTTTTTTGGTAATTTTGTGCCGCCGTTTTATAATATATTGTGGCAAAATATGTTGTAAGATACTTGGGGGTGTTGATATGAAAAGCTGTCCTGTATGTTCTATCCCTATGGATGAAGTAAAAAAATCAGGAGTACTCATTGATGTTTGCCCGAGTTGTAAAGGAGTCTGGCTTGACCGCGGAGAACTAACCAGGCTTTTAGAGAACATCAAGACGTACCGGGATGAGGAATATGATTACGACGACAGGTCCCGGGACCGCGACCGTGATTATTACGGAAGAGATGACAGGAAATATGATAAAGACTACTATAAGCATAAAAAAAAGAAGCGCGGCATATTCGGGATGCTGGAGGACATCTTCGATTAGTCACAGACCCCACGGCTTTAGCCGGGGGTTTTTTTATAAACCCGACTATGACCAGCCCCAGGATTTTGGGATTTGGGATTAGATTAAATAATCCTGTAATATTAAATATTAAAGGTTTTGGAGGTAATTGTTATGCAAAAAGGACATGGAGTTGAACATTTTCTTGCCAAAATTAAAGAATGGGAGTACTGTTATTGTTCAGACTGTAAAAGAATAAGGTTCAGTTCCGAGCTGGAAGCGACAAATGAAGGAATTCGCTGTTCCAAATGCAAAGGTTATAACCTGGAAGCTCCTGACTGGGTAAGATGTCCTCACCACAAAGATTCTGTTGTTAAATGTCCCCGGGGCGGCAAGGGGATAGTCAAGACGAAACATGGATCCGAATGTAAGGACAATTGCTATTTCCGGATACCTGAAGCTAAAGCTTGAGTTTACATGGTATTATAAGTTTTTTTGCAAGAGATTTTAGGCCTGCATGATATGCAGGCCTTTTTTGAGTAAGAAGAGGGAAGCAAGAGAACCGTCCCCCTGCTTCCCTTACGAAGGCAGACTCACGTACGGTCCGGGGTCAGCAGGGCGGCCGGGAAGCCGGCAAACAAACGGGCCAGGGGCAGAGTTTTGCGGCCTGCGGGGGCTGCCTCCGGACCCTCCGGGGCAGCGCTGATTTCTTCGTCTGTGAAGATATTGCGCCAGTGCTCCGGAGCCCCTTCGGGCAGCAGGAGGGCGGTGTCTTCCCAGAGCTCTGCCGGTAGGAGGAGGCTGTCCGGCAGCGGAGGGAAGCAAGGAGACGGTTCTCTAGCTTCCGAAGGTTGACTCAGGCCTGGACAGGGGTCAGCAGGGTGGTAAAAGTAAGGGGACGGTTCTTTCGCTTCTTCAGAGACCAGTCCCAGGCCGGCCGCGTAGAGCCGGGCCGCCAGGCGGGGCGCCGCAACCAGGACCCAGCTGTTTTCCAGGCGCCGGATAAAGGCGCAGACGTGCCTGCGCCGTGCTCCCACGGCCTCCACGGGGATGTATTCCCCGTTTTCGAACAGCTTCCTTGAGGATCTGCGCAGGTGCAGGGCTTTGTAGATCAGGTAGAGCTTGACCCGGCCGTCCTCCCAGCCGCCCAGGAGTTTTTTGGCCAGGGCTGCCCGGCCGCCGGCCTCTTCCTCTTCCCGGAGTGCCGCCAGGAGCGCGGCCCGCTCCCCGAAATCCACCGGCCGCCGGTTGTCGGGGTCCACCAGGCTGAAGGTCCAGAGCTCCGTTCCCTGGTAAAAGTCAGGCACGCCGGGGGAGGCGATTTTCAGGAGTACCTGGGAAAGGGCGTTCAGGGCGCCAAAATAGGCGAGCGTCTTCTGGAATTCCAGGAAATCCTGTAAAAACCGGTTTTCCGGCGACGGCTCCAGGATAGCCGTGACAAATTCCTCCAGGGCGCCTTCGTAAGCTTCGCAGGGGTCGAGCCAGTTGGTGCGGAGCTTTGCCTCCCGGGCTGCTTTGACTACATAGGCCTTCAGCCGTTCCCGGAAGGACGGGACATCTTCCTCACGAAGGGGCCAGGCGCCTGCCAGGGTCTGGTAGATCAGCATTTCCCCGGCTGCGCCGGGGGCAGGCAAGCCGTCCAGCACGGGCTTACGGGGGCTGTTCCAGTTGCTCCAGCGCTTCACCAGCATGGACCAGGCGCCGGGAAGCTCCGAGAGCACGTTGATCCTAGCCCGGACGTCTTCACCGCGCTTGGTGTCGTGGGTTGAGGTTGCATTCATGGTATGGGAAATGCGCTTCTGCCTTTCCACATTGCGCCGGTGGAATTCCGCCACGGAGATACCCCTGCCGGCTGGGTTGCCCCCCACTTCATTGAGTGAGATGAGCCGGTTGTAAATGTAGAGGGTGGTATCCTCAAATCCCTTGGCCATGGCCGGGCCGGTGTACTGCTGCCAGCGCCTGACGAAATCCAGCCAGTTTTGCTGCTGTACCTCCGGAAGGCCGGGTGGAAATTCCAGAAGCATTACCCGGCGCAGAAAGTCGCAGGCAAAGGCGGCGGCAGGGAGGCGTCTTTTGGCTTCTGCCACGGCCCCTTCAATAATCCGGCGTTCCCGCTCCGGCACCGCGAGGTCGCGGATATAGGTCCGGTAAACGGGGAGGCAGGCGGTGACCTCTACCAGGGCCTGCTCCAGACCGCTCAGGCTGATGTCGCGCCCGTGCCGGTCCTGCTCCGCCAGCCGGCCCAGGTGCCGCGCCAGGCTGCGCATCTCTCCGCTGAAGAGCGACGTCAGGACCCGCTTCTTTTGCCTGTAAACTACATCACTGAAGTCCCCTTCTGTTTCGCTGAGTTGGGCATAGGCCCTGTCCAGGCCGGCGCTACCTTCCCCGTCGACGAAGAGCCCGTTGAGCAGGTTCAGATAGTCGTAGCCGGTGGTTCCGCAAACAGGCCAGTCCGCTGGCAGTTCCTCGTCCTCCGCCAGGATTTTTTCGGCGATTATGTAAAAGTTCCGGCCCCCGCCGGACAGGCGCTCCTGGAGGCGGCAGAGGTAGGTCCGGGGGTCCTGCAGGCCGTCGATATGGTCAATCCGCAGGCCTGTCACCCGGCCTGCCCGGACCAGTTTGAAGACCAGCCCGTGTACCGCGTCAAAAACCCCTTCGTCTTCCATGCGCAGGGACACCAGGCCGGTTACGTCAAAGAAACGCCGGTAATTGATTTCTTCCAGCGCCGTCCTCCAGAAGGCCAGCCGGTAGGCCTGCTCTTCCAGAATCCGGTCCAGGCGCCCGAAGCTGGCCGGATCTCCCCTGCGTCCGTTCAAGGCCTGCAGCTGCCCGTCGACGAAGTCCTTGAAGCCGGTGTGGCTGTTGTAAAAATGCCGGAAAAGGTCCCAGGCCCGCTGGAAGCCGGCGCCGTACTCCGGGCTGTTTAGCGGCGGCAGCTCCTGCAACACTCTTGCCAGGTTGTCCCTGGGCGGTTCCCCGGGCGCTGCACCTGCGCTGCCAGCGGCGGTTGGGCTGCCGGACCATTCCCTGAGCAGCCTGCCGGCGGAGGCAGGGCTCAAGGGGTAGCTGCCCCCCTGGAGGGAGACCCGGAGGCCGTCTTCGGCTACGGTGAGTTTCAGTTCCCCGCTCTCCAGCATCTTTCCGTAAGGGGAGCCCAGGACCGGGAGTAGGACTTTGCCGGAGAGCCCCGGCCGGGCGGGCTGCCAGTCAATGTCGAAAAAGGGTGCGTAAGAGGAATCCCGGCCCCGGCGCAGGACGTCCCGCCACCAGGGGTTTTCGCCGTCTGCGGCCATGTGGTTGGGCACGATGTCCAGCAGGAGCCCCAGCTTGTGCCGGTCCAGCTCCCCGGAAAGGGACTCAAAGGCTGCCATGTCCCCCAGTTCGGGGTTGAGCCGTTCGGGGTTGATGACGTCGTAGCCGTGGGGACTGCCCCGCCGGGCTTCCAGCAGGGGAGAGGCGTAGAGATCGGTAATCCCCAGATCCTTCAGGTAGGGCGCCAGTTTTTGGGCGTCAGCGAAGGTAAACTCCCGGTTGAACTGGAGCCGGTAGGTGGCCCCGGGGACACGTGTAACGCACATAGCGCCCCTATCGCCCCTGCTGCTGCGGCCGCCGGGGTCGCCCGTGTCGCCTATACCCCTGCTGCTGCCGTTGCCGCCTGCGCAGGCGTTGCCCCCACCGCCCAGGTTGCTCATAGCTCTTGCGTTGCCGGCACAGGCCACGCAGCCTGCGCCGCCCTTGTCTTCAGCGCCTTCCATGCTATCCGTCCCTCCTAACCCGGAGCTTTTCGCCCAGGGCTTTGAACCGGGCGTTCCACTCCCCGGCGTCTTCATTACCCCCGGCTGCTTTTTCAAGATTGTCAGGGTAAACTTTTTGCAGCAAACTGTAGTAGATGTTTTGGACTTTCCAGAGTTCCACCTCGAAGGGCAGCGAACCAACCAGGTCGATGACCTCGTCCAGGTGCGTGATCAGGGCAAGGTCGTTGGGGTTTTCCCGCAGGCGCTCTCCCAGCCGGCTTAAGGTCTGTTCCAGAACGTACCGGTGGACAGCCCCGTCCAGTTGGACGTTGGCTATTTTTGCTTCGTCCAGGAGGGCTTTGATTTGTTTGAGGTCTGTCATATCTCCCGCAAAGGCCTGGCGCAGATTCGAGTTCAGCACAAACTCCGCAGCGGTGTGCAGGACCCTGGGCTGGGGAATGTTGAGCTCCCTCAAGAAGCGGTTCAAATGAGCGTGGCGGTCGTAGATCCGCCGGTAGTCCCCGGCGATCTCGTCCAGGGTGGTGTTCAGGATCTGGTCCAGGATCTGCCTCTGCTTATCCCGGAAGAGCTGTTTCAGCGTGTAGGTGGAGCCTCCAAACCGCTGGTCCAGAAGCCGGACCAGTCCGGGAAAGTCGGTGCGGTCGAAGGCGCCGGTTATTTCCCCGGCTATTTTCCGGTATGATTCTTCATTTTGAAAGTGACTGACGCCGCCGTTAACGATATGGCTGCCCAGGTTGACCACGGCGTAAATCAGCCGGGCTGATTCCAGGGTGATCCTCGAGGTCACCCGGATCTGGCCCAGGGAGAGCCTGGCCACCCCCGCCAGGCTGCTGTGGGAGTTTTCCCGCTCGATGTCGAAGCAGTAGATCCTGTGGCGCTCTTCATATTCCTCGAAAAGTGAGCAGATGGCGTAATGAGCCCCGACTTTGGGCAGGTCCACCCTGGCCGGTTTGACATATTTTTCGTAAATATAAGCTCCGTCCCGGTGATCGGGCAAGTTGCTTTTTGCCTCCGCCAGCATCTTCAGAAAGCCGGGCTCAAGGTCCTTTTTGCCCAGGGCTTCTTCGGCCAGCTGGATTACCCGGGCGGCGTACTTGATGATCTGCACGGTTTCAATCCCCGTAATTTCATCGAAAAACCAGCCGCAGCTTGTAAACATCAGCATGGCGTGGCGCTGCATTTCCAGGAGTTTGAAGACTTTAACCCGCTCCGCCGGACCCAGTTTGCCCAGGGCGTGTTTTGCCAGAAATTCGCTCTGACTCTCCGGGGAGCGGTCCAGGATTACTGAAATGTAGTCGTTTCGTGCTTTCCAGGGTTCTTTCAGGTAGGAACGCGCCTGCTTCTCGTAAAGGGGCGCCAGTTCGTCCCGGAGCCAGTTCAGGGCCTTGCGCAGGGGCGCCCGCCAGGCCTGGGTCCAGCCCGGGTTCATGCCGGTGCTGCAGCCGCAGTTGCCGGACCAGCGTTCCACGCCGTGGGCGCAGCTCCAGGCGCTGTGCTCGTTAATCTCTGCTTCATACAGCGGCGGATGGTGCTCCAGGTATTCGGCGTAATTGGTGAGCCTGGCCAGCCCGCCCGTTTCGATCTGGTGCAGGGCGAAGGCCAGGGCCATGTCCCCGTGCCGGTGGTGGTGCCCGTAAGTCTCGCCGTCGGTGGCGATATGGACCAGGCTGGGCCCGTGGCTCCCGGCAAGGGCGCCCAGAAGCCGCCCGGCAAAGCGCTCGCCGTTGGAGAGCAGGTTTTCAAAGGCTACGGCCTGGGATATTTCTCCGTTGTAGAAAAATACCACGATGGTCCGCCCGCCCGGCAGGTTGACCAGATAGGGACGGGTGGTGTCGATGGCCCCGGGGGCTGTTTCCCGCCATTGCGTTTCTCCAATTTTGCGGAAACGCCGGGTCTGGTACGGGGACAGGATCGTAAAACGGATGCCCAGCTCCGCCATGAGAGCCAGGGTTTTCAGGTCCACCCCGGTTTCGGGCAGCCACATTCCCTCCGGCTGCCGCCCGAAGCGGTGTACAAAGTCACGGATACCCCAGAGGATCTGGGTGTATTTGTCACGGCGGTTGGCCAGGGGCATGATCATGTGGTTGTAGGCCTGGGCCAGGGCTGAGCCGTGCCCTGAGAAGCGTTCCCTGCTTTCCCGGTCGGCCTCCAGAATAGCCCGGTATACTCCGGGCTGTTTCCTTTCCAGCCAGGAAAGCAGGGTGGGTCCGAAGTTGAAGCTGATCCTGGCGTAGTTGTTGATAATCCTGCGGATCCAGCCTTCACCGTCCAGGATCCGCGAGACCGTGTTGGGCTCGTAGCATTCCGCGGTGATCCGCTCATTCCAGTCGTGGTAGGGGTAGGCCGTGTCCTGCAGCTCGACGTCCTCAAGCCAGGGATTTTCCCGGGGCGGCTGGTAAAAGTGGCCGTGAATGCAGATGCAGCGTTCCATTTTTAAACCTGACCTCCTTCCGGTTTAACCCCGGTTTCTTTGAGACGCTCAAACAATACGCCGGATCTGGGGCTCAATTCCAGTTTTACCTCGCCCAGGGATTCCAGGGTTGCAGGTACTTTGCTGCCGCCGCTCAGCCACTGTTCCTCCCCGGTGTCCAGCCGTTTGAGCCAGTGGCCGGCGGGCAGGGGCAGGTTAAGCTCCAGGGGGGCGTCGCTAAAGCAAAGGATGATACAGGCCTGGCTCTCCCCTTGCCGGCGCCTGACCAAAAGCACCATTTCCCTGTCGTAGGAGGTGACTTCCAGGTTGTCCCTGTCGGGCTCCGCCAGGGCCGGCAGTTCCCGGCGCAGTTGGAGCAGGAGCTGGTAGAGTTCACGCAGCACCCGGTGGTAGCCCTTCCGGCTCAGTTCATGATTGAGCCGGGACTGGTTAAAGGCGGCTTCGTCCTGGGGGTCGTACACCCCGCTCTGCCAGCCGAAGGCGCTGAACTCCTCCAGGCGCCCCTTCAGCACGGTCACGGCCAGCTCCGGGTCCGAGAAGCTGGTGAAGTAACGGAAGGGCGCCGTTTCGCCGTACTCTCCGCCCATGAACAGGAGGGGAAGGAAGGGGGACAGGAGCACTGTAACTGCAGCCAGTTTCAGCCCGTCGAAGGAAACAAGGGAGCTGAGCCGCTCGCTCCGCTCGCGGTTGCCCGTCTGATCGTGATTCTGGGCGTAGACCACAAAGCGGCTGCCCTCGTCCGGCGGGCCGGGCGGGAAGCCGTGCCGCCGCTGCCGGTAGAGGGAGTATTGGCCGGTGTAAACGAAGCCGTCCCGGAAGGCCCTGGCCAGGTGTTCCAGGGAGCCGAAGTCCTGGTAGTAGCCGGTCCGCTCTCCTGTCAGGAGGGCGTGCAGGGCGTGGTGGAAGTCGTCGCTCCACTGGCCGTCGAGGCCGGATCCCCCCGCCACCCGGGGCCGGAAAACCCGGACGTCGTTGAGGTCGCTTTCGCCGATGACATGGACCCGCCGGCCCAGCCTGTCGGCTTCCCGGTGCACCGCCGTGGAAAGCTCCTCCAAAAACGGCCGGGCTGACTTGTCGGTAATGGCGTGGATGGCGTCCAGCCGGAGGCCGTCCATGTGAAATTCCCTCAACCAGTAAAGGGCGTTTTCAATGAAAAATCGCCGCACTTCGTCGCTGTGGGCTCCGTCGTAATTGATTGCTGCCCCCCAGGGGGTGCGGTAGCGGTTGGTGAAATAGGGGCCGAAATCGCCCAGGTAGTTCCCTTCGGGTCCCAGGTGGTTGTAGACGACGTCCAGAAAGACGGCCAGACCAAGGGCGTGGCAGGCGTCCACCAGCCTTTTTAGGCCTTCGGGACCGCCGTAGGTGCACTGGACGGCAAAGGGGAAGACGCCGTCGTAGCCCCAGTTGCGGCTGCCGGCGAACTGGGCTACGGGCATCAGCTCCACAGCGGTGACGCCCAGTTCCCGGAGTCCTTCCAGGTGGGGGATAATGTCGTCGAAGGTGCCCCCGGGGGTGAAGGTTCCCACGTGGAGTTCGTAAAATACCAGGTCCTGGCGGGCCAGGCCGAACCAGCATTTGTCCGTCCAGCTGAAAACCGGGGGGCCCACCAGCTGGGAAGGGCCGTGCACGCCCCGGGGCTGCAGCCGGGAGGCGGGGTCAGGCCTTTCCTTATGTCCGTCCAGGATGTAGAAGTAGAGCGAGCCCGGGGCGGTTCCCGCCGTTTCTCCGTAATAATAGCCGCGTTCGCCCCGCTCCAGGAGTACCTGCTGCTCTACCGGTTCCACAATGTGGACAGCCACGCTTTCGGCCAGGGGCGCCCAGACAAGGAACCCGGCGCGGCCGTCTCCCAGGCAGGTGGCGCCCAGGGGTGCGTTAATGCTCATGATGGTTAAAGCCCTCCCTTCCAGTTTGCAGGATCTTTCCTGTAATCCGCAGGCTGCGGCGGGGACGTACCTTTACCCGGCGGTTTCTCAACCGGCTGAGCTCAGCCAGCGCCTCCAGAACTTCCGGCATCCGGCTTATTTCTTCGAGGGTGTAGCGGGCTTTGCGCCGCCAGTTGGGGTACTGGTCGACGGTGCCCGGGATATTCTGCGGTTCTGTCTCCAGCCACAGGTCTTCCAGGTTCACCAGTACCACCCGCGCCCTGCTTGCGGCCAGGTGGGCCAGGCAGCCCCGCAGGAGGGCCCCGGTTTTTTGCGTGGGGGTTTCCAGCAATCCCCGGCGGTAAAGGTAGGCGGGCAGGGTCAACCGCTCCTCCTTGCCCCTGCGCGACTGCCAGTAGGCGGCGAAGGGAGGCATGTCGTGGGTATTCAGGGCCGCCAGGGCATTGGCCGGGACGGGCCGTAACACCCGCCCGGCAGCCCCGGTGGTTTCAAAGGGCAGGATGTACATCCGCTGGATCCGGTGCCGGGCCATAGCCCTGCGGACATAACCGGGTACGGTCCCCAGGTCCTCGCCCACAATCAGGGACTGGCTCCGCCGGGACTCCAGGGTCAGGACGGCGTAAAATTCTTCGCTGCGGTAGCGCACGTAAACTCCTTCGGTTGCCGGCAGGCCCGCGGGGATCCAGTAAAGGTGGTGCAGGCCCATGACGTGGTCCAGGCGCAGGATGCCGGCGTGGCGCAGGTGATGGCGCAGGCAGGCGATGTAGTAGCGGTAGCCCTGCTCCCGGAGCCGCTCCGGGTGCAGGGGCGGGAAGTTCCAGTCCTGCCCCCCGCCGAACAGCTCATCCGGCGGGGCGCCGCTGCTGGCTTCCCGGACAAAAATAGCCTGCTCGCGCCAGACGTCGTAGCCCCCGCCGTGGACCCCCAGGGGAAAGTCCAGGTACAGGCCCGGCCCCCTTTGCCGGGCTATGGTGGACAGGTTCTGGAACTGTTCCCGGGCCAGCCACTGGACGTAAAGGTGGTATTGTTCCGCTTCCGGGTGGTAGTCACCTCCCAGCAGGGTTCCCTCCTGCATCCGTTCAGGCCATTTTGGCCAGAGGGCCCGCTGTTTTTCCACCGCAGCCCGGAAGCGGGCGTAGTCCCGGGCTCCGGGATTTTCCTCGGCCCAGCGCTGGAAAGCAGCCAGACGCCCGGAGCCGGAGACGTCAGCCAGAAGATGACGCAGGCAGGCTTCCAGGACCCTGCGTTTGAGCTTCATTCCCCCTTTATAGTCCACCAGGGGGGCTGCTTTGAGTGAGGTCAGCTCTGCCTGGAAGGCACGATCATCAAACAGCGCCCGGGCTTCCGGGCTGGCCCCGAATTCCGGCGACCGGGTCACGTCCAGGTAAAACTCGTTCCAGAAGAGGCGGCTGACCGGCTGGTAGGGGCTCGGGGCGAAGGGCTCGTCGAGATAGGAGGCCAGCAGCGGCAGGGTGCCGGCAATGCTGCCTCCCAGTGACTGCACCAGCTGCAGCAGGCCCTGCAGGCCGCTGAGATCGCCCGCTCCCCAGTCCGTCCCGGTGCGCAGGGCGTAGAGCGGCAGGAAAACCCCCCAGGCGCCTTCCGCCGCGTTGCCCGGGGAAGTGTGCGCCTGGATCGGGGCTGAGATGATCAGGATCTCCTGACGGCTGCCGGGCAAATCCAGGGTTAGCCGGTGGTAGCCTTCCGGCAGCCTGCGGGGCAGGGCCAGGCCTTTAACTGTATAGGCTTCGCCTTCAACCAGGACCGGCCCCAGCCCGGGCAGCCGCTCCAGGCGGCGGGACCAGCGCAGTTCCCGCCCGTCCTCCAGCTCGAGTTTGCAGCCGGCCGGGCCTGCGGCAGCCCGGCCGGGCAGGCGCAGCTCCAGGCAGGGGTTCTTGCCCCCCCAGGCCACAACTACCGGCTCGCAGATGCGCCGCCACTGCCTCTGGAGGGTTTCCCGGAGCGCTCCGGACAGGTGCTCCGGTTTCGCCAGCGGCGCACCCAGGGCCCGCAGCGCCGCCAGCAGGGATTCGGGCGCGGCCCGTCGCCGGGTTCCCCGGTAATCCAAAAAAGAGGTCTCTACTCCATAGAGCCGGGCCAGCCGGTGAAGTTGACGGGTTTGCAGTCCTGACATGGTCATCCGTCCCCACATCTTCGATAATAGATAACATGAATAGATAACATGCAAAGCACAGGACTTTGTCCGGCTTTGTCTGTAAAAGACTATGCAGGAAAAAGCTTGATCAATGACGCCGGGCAAGAAAATAATCTGCTTGCAAAGGATTTTCAGAATAAGACGTCTAAAAACTATATATTTCAGGATCATCGCGGGCTTTTCCAGATAATGTTGTTTGCCTGGATGTCCTGATTAATAAGGAACAGCAAATCAAGGTAGAATAAAGATCTTGAGGCTAAATAACTATGGATTCAGGTAAAGGGCAAATACAAGTAATAACGGGGTCTGTACCCGTATATTATCTCCCGGCTTGGATTGCACTATTTACCTGTTAAAAAAAAGCTTGCAAAGATGTCTTGTAAAGATGTACAGGTGTACTGTAAAAAAAGTAAGCGCTTTGTTTGTGTTTACCGCTGGCGCTCCGGCTTAAAAACACGGACCTGCCCGCAGTCCTTAGGGCCCTTCCCTGAATATATTCATAGCCTTGCCCTTTAGTGTTATAATTGAAGCAAATGAAACAAGCCGACAGGATTAAAATGATCTTTAGCCGCTGCTTTAGAACAATAAGGAGGCGTTTGTTTTGGTAAACAGGCTTTTAGTTTTTTTCCTGGGGGCGCTGCTGCTGGCAGGGCTGCTGCTCACCGGCTGCAGCAAGAAGGACAGCGGAACAGCCGGTGAGGTTTCGGTTCCACCGGCGGGCCAGGTGACCCGTCCGGAATCTTATCAGGACATTTATGGGGTTTATAACGGCCGGATCGACAATAACATCATTGAAATCCGGATTGACCCGGGACAGGCTTTTCCCGGGGGCGATGCAGCTACGGCCTTTTTGTTTCCGGTTGAGCAAGGCGTAGGGGCGGCAGCAGATCTAAAAACCGGTGACAGGGTCAAATTGAACTGTTTTAAGAACAGCTCCGGTCAGTGGCAGATTACATCCCTCAAGGAAGAGAAGGAAGCAGGCAGCCCTAAAGACATACCGGCCCTGGGGGAAGGGGACTTTACTGTTAAATCCGGACAGCGGTCCGTTAAACTTGGGGCTTCCGACAGGGATGTGAATTTGGGGGAAGTTTTCGGCAAGGTTATCTCGGAAAATGTTGTACGGCTGGGCGCGGATGCCGGCGCGCTGGCCGGTTCCTATGTTAAGAATCAGGTTTACGACGGAATTGAACTGGGGCTCCTGTCAAGACGGGGCAGCGGGGGTCCCTTTAAGGTAGACACCATGCATCTCACGGGCGGGGCCCATGCCACCGCCAGGGGTGTAATGGTGGGAGACTGCTACACCAGGATCCTGGAGCATTATCCTGCCGGGAACGGTAAGGAACCGGCCAGGGAAGACCCGAGAAACCGCTCTTACAGCTACGCCAGTCTAAATGAGGGAGAAGGCATGCTCCTTAGTTTTGAAGTCCGGGACGGGGTTATCAGATCAATCACCCTCCAGATCGAGCATCCCTGATCCGCTATTCTGATTATGCTCCTTTTGTGACGCCCTTTGCGCCGGAAATGAAGGTAAACAGGACCGGCTTAAGGGGCGTCTTCCTGTTTGTGCCGCTTTAGGGCAGGGAATGAATAGACCTAGCCCGTCATATAATAAGACGGACAACGGGACGGACTATCAACGGACTATGAAAGGTTTAAATCACGCAGTGAGCAAAAGGAGCGGCACAATGAAGGAGATTAAGCTCAGCGATTACGAGGAAACGGCGGGGAGCGCGGTAATTGAGGAAATTATGGCGCTGGGGGAGCGGCTTAAGGGTTATTCCATTTTACATATTAATTCCACGGCCGTGGGGGGCGGGGTGGTGGAAATACTGCACTCGCTTGTTCCCCTGATGCGGGAGGCCGGTCTTGACGCTGCCTGGTCGGTGCTCAAGGGGACGCCCGAGTTTTTTCATGTAACCAAGCTTTTTCACAACGGCCTGCACGGGCAGCCGGTCAATGTTACCGGCGAGATGCTGGAGTCCTATCTTGAGGTAACCCACATGAACAAAGAGGTTGTTAACGGGGATGCCCACTGCATCGTTCTGCACGACCAGCAGCCTCTGGGGCTGACCGCCTACCGGGGAGATACAAACAGCCGCTGGCTCTGGTACTGTCATATCGACCCCAGCTTTGCCGTTAAAGAAGTCTGGTACGTCCTGGCGCCCAGGGCCGCTGCCTGCGACGCGGCGATTCTGCACCTGCCGGAGTACGCCCGGGACCTGCCGGTCCTGCAGTATTTTATGCCGCCGGCCATCGACCCCCTCTCGGAAAAGAACAGGGAAGTGACTCCGGAAGAGTACGGCAGTGTTTTAAATAAGCTGGGAGTTGATCCCGAAGGCCCGCCGCTGATTCTGCAGGTGTCCCGCTTTGACCGGCTGAAGGACCCGGTGGGCGTGGTGGAGGCCTTCAGGCTGGTGCGGGAGAACCGGGATTGCCGCCTTGTTCTGGCCGGGGGGAGCGCCGACGACGACCCCGAAGGCGCCTCCGTGCTGGCGGAGGTGCTTGCCCTGACGGAGAACGACCCGGATATCAAGGTTCTGTCCCTGTCCCCTGACGCCAACCTGGAGATTAACGTACTGCAGCGCCGGGCCGACGTGATTATTCAGAAATCATTCCGGGAGGGGTTCGGACTCACCGCAACGGAAGCCCTGTGGAAAGGGAAACCGACGGTGGCCACACCCACGGGCGGTTTGAAGCACCAGGTCGTCGACGGCGTTACGGGACTCTCCGCGCAGACCACCGGGGAGGCGGCGGCTCAAATCCAGCGTTTCCTGGCAGAGCCTGAGCTTGGCCGGCGCCTGGGCGGGGCCGGGCGGGAGTATGTCCGCCAGCGCTACATTCTGCCTGTCTACCTGCTCAACTGGCTGCGCCTCTTAATCCTCCTGGAAGGCCGGCGCCACTGACCCCCAACAAACCCTAAAAATCAATAACTTAATAACTCAGGGTAGTTGTCCATCCAGCGGCAGCACCACATAATATGAAAGCATTGAGTTTGGTGAAGATCCCTCTGACGGCTGGAGTAACGAGGCCGGTTTTCCTTGCTGCTAATAGTCCGCGAGAATAGTAAATATTTGTTTTGAGGGTACCTGGTACGTTTTTCTGCAATAACTTAATACTTTAGCTACCTGGTACGGTTTATCCGGTTTATCTGGTTGATCCGGTTTATTAAGTTATTCGGGGGAGCAGGTTTTGTTGTAGCAACTGCGGCAGACATAGAAACCGACGGAACTGCGGCAGATGATCAGTTCCTGGAATCCTTCCCGGGGCTGCGGGTCGCCGCACTCGGGGCAGTAATCCATTTCTTCCGGCAACCAGCTCTTTCCGCAGGAGAAGCAGATAAAGAGTGGTCCTTGCTGTTTATACAACCCGGTCTTCTCCAGATCCACCAGGGCCCGGGTAGTGCAGTGGGGGCAGGGGCGGGAATAGTTCTGGATACTCAAAAGGTTCAGGTATCTATTGCTTTCTGATTTATACCCGCAGGTAAGGCAGGAAACCATACCGCCCCCTATCTGCAATTCTGTCAGGGAACAAAGGGGGCATTTAAGTTCTTGTGGAAACACCGGCAAGCACTCCTTTCACCCATAAGCCTTTTTTTATAAAAATTCTATCATAATTACCCCGGCTCTTATACTGATTTGCCCCAGTTCTTAAACTTAATTTTTTTATAACCTGCCTGGCTAGAGTTATCGCTTTCTGCACCGGGTTTGGATGCCTGTTTTAAATTAGCCCTTTGGCTATTTTTTTTTAGGTGGGCTTCGGACTTCGAATTTCTATCTTCCCGGGCCGGGAATACCCTCCCTGAAACTGGATGTGGTATAATTGGTACACAATAAATGCAGGGGGAAATGAAATGAATGTACTTGTTACCGGCGGGGCCGGCTACATAGGAAGCCATACCGTCCGGGAACTGGTCCGGAGAAATCACCGGGTGGTGGTGCTGGACAACCTCAGCAGGGGGCACGGCGCGGCTGTCAGCGGCGCCCGCCTGGTGCGGGGGGACATTTGCGACCGGGAGCTGCTGGGGGAGCTTCTAGCCCGGGAGAAAATTGAAGCGGTGCTGCACTTTGCAGCCAGCAGCCTGGTGGGCGAGTCGGTCCGCTTTCCTTCGGAATACTACAATAATAACGTGGTGAAGGGCTTGTCCCTTTTTGACACACTGGTCGGGGCCGGGGTGCGCAACCTGGTTTTTTCCTCCACTGCCGCCGTCTATGGTGAACCCCGGGAGATACCCATCCCGGAAGAGCACGTAACAATCCCGGCAAATCCCTACGGGGCTACCAAACTGGCCCTGGAGGGGGCCTTACGCTGGTACGGCGAGGCTTACGGGCTGCGCTGGATCTCCCTGCGCTACTTTAACGCAGCCGGCGCTGATCCCGCAGGGGATATCGGGGAGGACCACGATCCCGAGACCCACCTGATCCCGCTGGTCTTAAAGGTGGCCCTGGGGCTTAAGCCCCACCTGGATATTTTCGGCTCCGACTACCCCACCCCGGACGGTACCTGCGTCCGGGACTACATCCACGTCAACGACCTGGCCGTAGCCCATATCCTGGCCCTGGAGGCGCTGGCTGCAGGGGCTTCTTCCACGGTCTACAACCTGGGAAATGGAAACGGCTATTCCGTCCTGGAGGTAATCCGGGCTGCCGAAGCGGTGACAGGCAGGCCCGTCCCGCTCCGGTACGCGGCGCGGCGGCCCGGGGATCCGCCGGCCCTGGTGGCCGGGGCGGCTAAAATTAAAAGGGAGCTGGGCTGGCGGCCCCGTTTTGAGAGCCTGCAGGCCATGCTTGAGACGGCCTGGCGCTGGCACAGCGGTCATCCCCGGGGGTTTGAAGGGTTTGAAGAATAAGATGATCTCCGGGAAACGAATAATTGTGCTTACATTTTTGCTGGCCCTTTGTCTCCTGGCGGCGCCGCCGGGAAAGCGGGCGGCCGGCGAGGGTGAAGCTCCCGGCGCCCCAAACCCGGAAGACCGCCTGGAGGCGCTGGCCAGGCAGGCCGAACTGGAACGGAGGGAAGGGGAACTGGCTGCCGAACTGCTGGACTGGGACGTTAAAATCGAGAGCGCCCGTCAGGAGCAGGAGCAGCTGCTCCTGGAGATCCAGCAGGCTGAGCTTTCCCTGGCCGGAGCCGAAGCCGGTCTGGGGGAAAGTCGGGCACGTTTGGAAGAAGGCCTGGAAGACCTGGGGTGGTGGGTCAACTATTTGTACCGTTATGGTCAGGTGTCCTTTCTGGAGGTAATTCTTGAAGCAAAAAACTTTAGTGAATTTGTAGAACGCGCCGGAATGGTTTTCGCCGTTATCTCCGCCCAGGCAGAGTTGCTGGAGGAAGTGCGGGAGCGGTCCGCCCGGCTGGAGGAGCAGTTGGAAGCCCTCCGGCAGGCCAGGGCTTTGCTTGACCAAAAAAACGCTGCCCTGGCCGGCCGGATCCGGGATATGGACCACTACAGGGCAGGCCGGGAGGTATTTCTCAACGAACTCAAGGAGCAGTCCGCCAGCCTGGCGGAGGAAATTATCAAGAAGGAAACTCTCCTTTTCCGTTCCCTGGATTCCCTGCAGTATTTGTTGCAGCACCTGGATTCCCTGCCCTGGCAGAGCCTGACTCCGGACACCTTTTCCCTGGCCGGAAGAAGGATGCGCCTTGAGTTCAAGGACCAGGAGGTCAACAGGGTCTTTTTCGGGCAGGGTGACCCGGCCCTGGCCGGGCTGTCCGTGCACTGCACCCCGGGCCTGTTTTCTATTTCCGGAACGGCTGCCGCCGGAGCCGGAGGTGCTGAATTTAAAATTGAGGGAAATTTTGAAACCCGGGGAAAGGGCAGGGTGAGCTTCCAGCCCGGCCGGATGTACCTGTCCGGTGTGCCTGTAAGCAGTGAAGTTCTGGGGTTTATCGCCGGGGAGGAGATGCTGGAAATTGATTTCGGGAGCTTTTTGCAGGGTTACAGTTTGTCTGAAATCCGGCCGGAGGAGGGCAGGCTGGTGGTGTTTATAACTGGCTGACCGGCTAAAAAAAATACGTCCAACAGCCCGTAAACTATGGACGCAAAAAAAGTATAATTACTTATAGGAAAGGAGTTATGCTTGTTAATTAGCAATGAGCAATTTTCATGCCAGTTACAACGGGCTGATTCTGTCAAAAATATGGATATATTTGTCCCAATTTGTCACAAGATGTAGACAAGCATGTTCCAAAGGATAACAAAAAAGCTGTCCAAATGGGTTGATAGTTATTTCCTGAATGGTCGAAAAGGTTTATTCTCATACACGATGCCGCCCCGGACCCGGGGCTTTTGTTTTTCCGGCAGGCAGCTTCTTTTTAGGAAGCTGTTTTTTTTACCGGGAAATGTTTGGATCAGGCTACTCCTGGGAATGATTATCTCCCTCACCTCCCGCCGGGCACCGTTGTTCTTGACCCGGGGGGAGAGGTAAAAAGCCCCGTCCCCGGGCCCGGAGCCAAAATTATCAGGAAGTAAGGACTTTTTTTATTCTTTTACGAATTTTCAGTATTAAGGCATGTATTTTGCTTATCTTTATAGTTAGTCAATTCGCAAGTTTCAAAGTATTTCAGGTTTAGCTTTTTGTTTTAAGCAGATTAACCCTTACCACAGGATCTTTGATCAGTCCCGGGCTGTTTTAGAACAGGTATCTGCCGCTGCAGAATGAGCTAAAGTAGTATTTGGCTTAGAAGCCTGGGTTGATTTTAGGACAGGTATCTGCCGGGGATTTGGGAACCAGGACGTTTTTTAAGTTTTGAGTCGAGCGCCCCTATCCAAAACCATGTTTTTGTCTGTAAAGGAGGTGATTGCAGCCGAAACGGGGCCTTATTGATGCCGGCTACCAGCATCTGTTGACAGGTTATTCTTAATTGTATTCTTTTTAACAACCAGGACCGGTGAGTTCTAAGCGGGATGAAATGGTACTGCGCGAGATTTAGGAGGTATTACCTTGTCAGAAGAAAAGGTTTATGTTCTCAAGGAGAATTGTATTGCTGATCCTTCAACTGTCGGTCTGGCCTCTTTCGGTATAGCTCTGTTTTGTTTGAGCTTTGTAAACGCAGGTCTGGTGGGTGCAGGCTCCATCGGTTTGATCATTGCCACTGCCCTGATCTGCGGCGGGCTGGTCCACATTATCGTCGCCCTCTGGGGATTTCTTAAGAATGAGCTCTTTACAGCCCTTGTTTTTGGAACCTACGGGGCTTTCTGGATCATTTTTTCCCTGTTCCAGCTGGGCCTGGTTCTGAAGTGGTTTGAAGTGGATCCCGGCATGATGACAGTTTTCTTTATCGCCTGGACCATTTTTACCTTTATTATCTGGGTTGCCACACTTGTTACAAACACGGCCGTTATTATCATTATTACCACGTTATTAATCGTCTTTATCCTGCTTGACCTGGGACTGGGCCAGCTGGCAGGCTATGTGGGAATCTTTACCGCCCTTGTGGCCCTATATACTTCCGCCGCCGGTATTTTGAACACTATGTACGGAAAACAAGTCCTGCCCGTGGGTGGTCCCTTAATCAAATAATATAATTTAAATAACATAATACAGAGAGAGTATAGAAACAGGAAAGTAGTATAGAATGAGGGCAGCTATATTCATAACCCGCTGGAACTTAAGCCTGGTTGTTAAAAAGAATACAGTTTTCAATTAAACTGGTAATAATCCCCGACCCTCTCCCTTGCCCGTAACCGGGCGCTTTTTTTTGTTCAGTCAGGTAGAATGCCGGCCCAGGGGATGTTCAATTATTCATCAAAATGATCGACTGCTGAACAAGTCGATCATGAACGGAACGTATTTTTTTGGGGAAACTTACCAGGTGTGGTTTTTAGTCCGTTTAATCCGGCTCGTTGTCAAACTCCTTGACCAGTTTTTCAAAAATTTTCTGCACCGGCAGGATTTCTTTAATTTTGTAGACATTTTTACCGCAAAACACTACGCCGTCGTCAACCCGGCCCAGCCGTGAGTTTTCCAGGGCCTGGATGATGCAGTACTCGCGGGAGCACTCCTTGAGACAGCCGTCGCATACCTCCGGCTGAGGGGCGCAACCGCCGCGGATTTTATCGGAAAAGATGTTGCGCAGGGCCCGTCCCGGCATACCCACCGGGCTTTTGATGATAACCACGTCGTCGGCGCAGGCCTTGAGGTACATCTGTTTGAAGGCGTCCGAAACCGCGCATTCGACGCTTAGAACGAAACGGGTTGCCATCTGGACCCCGCTGGCCCCCATCCGGATCATTTTGGCGATGCCACTACCGTCCACAACGCCGCCGGCTGCGATGACCGGGATCTTTACCCTTGAGGTGATTTCAGGGAGAATCTCCTCGATGGACCGGTTCGTTCCCAGATGTCCGCCGGCTTCGAATCCTTCAGCCACTACCGCGGAGGCGCCCAGTTTTTCGGCTATGGCAGCCAGTTTGGATGAAGATACGATGGAGACAACGGGTACACCGGCTTCCCTGCCCCACTTGAAAATGTCCCGGGAAAAGCCTGCCCCGGTAAAGATCAGGTCAATTTTTTCCTCTATGGCACTCTGGACCATAGAAGCAAACTGGCGGACGGCAAACATGATATTGACGCCGATAATGCCCTTGGTCAGGCGCCGGGCCGTCTTGATTTCGTTTTTCATTTCGTCCACAGTCATCCCCGTTGCGCCGATGACCCCGATCCCCCCCGCGTTGGCAACGGCGGCCGCCAGGGGCGCGGTTGATACCCGTATGGCCATGCCGCCTTGAACAATGGGATAACGGGGTACAAGATTGCCGATTTTTAATTGTGGAAATTTCATGAACATCTATGTCTCCTTGCGATGTTTAAAGATGACATCATTTACTAAAATATTAACCCGCGTTCCCTGAATCTATAACGGCAGGATAAATATTTTTGTTAAAAAAGAGTTTCAAACTATAATAACATTCGAGGTAAAATACAGTAATCCTGTATGTACCCCAGGAAAAATTAATATATTCGTGAACAGCTTTAAAAAAACATGAAAACCGGCATCTACAGTGGGTTGCCGGGCTGTTCAGGATCTTATTACCAAAGGGTATTCAAAGCCCAATAACCAGAAATTACTATTTTTGTTGACACTGTTGATTATTATGGGAAAATGATTGAGCCGGGGGAGAGGATGCCCGCCCACAGCCGGGAAAGGGCGGAAGTCCTTTCCGGGGGTGTCCAGCGGGGGCCGTAAGGATCAGTTTTCCGGATCCGGGAGCGGTGCGCCGCAAGCCGGCTTTGTTTTCAAAAATTACAAAACCCGGTTGTTATTGACTGCCCGGAGGCCTGTCCGGACGGTTCCTGCCGGGAGGATCCTGTTCTGGAGGACAGCAGGAAAAAGGGCAGCAAAAAAGCGTCCGGTAGCGGGCGCCCGCTGGTTATTGAACTGCCCACCTCAGGTACCCTTCGCCTGGAGTGGATTTTGGAAGCCTTTGGGGCCGGGGCGGCAGAAGTGGCCGTGCCCGCCTGGGGGCCGGACCGGCGCCGCTGCGGGGGCGGCGGAGCAACTCCGGACGGCTTTGGCTTTGGTGGCCAGGGTCAAAGAAATCCCTTCCGGGAAAAGGGCTTTTCAGCACAACGGCTCCCCTGCGTCCGCCGGCACAGGCAGAGCCGCCTTCGCCGCTGCGGTTACTCCGGTTACATGTTGTTCTTTTTTAAAACTTCTTCACCTTCAGGTGTTACAATAAAGAGAGTAGATCTGTCATCAAACTTTTTTCTGCTCACCAGTCCGTGGTTTATAAAAAAGGTCAGGCTGTCCCATACCTTGTTAAAGCCCATTTCCAGGGCCTTCCCGATCTGGCGGCAGTGGACCTGGCCCGGTTTCTGGGCGTGGCAGCTTCCGGTGCAGAGCATGCCGCCCTTTTCGCTGATGTGCTTCAGGATTTCCAGGTAACGTGGCGGAAAAGTAATACCCGGGGCCCCGGAATTATTCAGGTTTTGCATCTGATGATAACCCCCTTTTTTGATCCGGTGAATGGGTTTGCTTTATTAAGGAACGGATGATCCCTAGAATAACTCAAAATATTAAGTACTGCAAAGTCTGTGCCATTATGTTCAAGAGCTTCCGGGATTCCGGATTTTACAGGCAGATGCCCTTGCGCTAAAAAAACTATCAAGAAAAAGGACTTTTCCAAAATGGTGAGGAAATAATTTATGATACTTAAGGCCAGAAGATCTGGGGGGAATAAGAAATGACCCGTAACGAAAACAGGCCCCGGCCCAGCCATGCTGCTCCGGGGGTCCGGCAGAACCTGGAGTATCCCGTTATCCCCCTCTACCAGTTTTTAGATGACGCGGTATCCAGCTTCCCAGATGAACCGGCGTCAATCTTTGCCGGATCTATTCAGACTTACCGGGAGTTAGGCAGCCAGGCGGATCGCCTGGCTCGTGCCCTTTGGGAATTAGGGGTGCAGCGGGGGGACCGGGTTTCACTAATGCTGCCCAACTGTCCGCAAATGATCGCTGCCTTTTACGGGGTTTTAAAGGCCGGGGCAATAGTGGTCCAGGTCAACCCGGTATTCTCCAGCCGGGAATTGGAAAACCGGCTCCAGGATTGCGGCGCTGAAACTATTATCCTGCTGGATGAGTATTTGCCCCGGCTGCAGGCCATTCAAAAGCGAAACTCCGTTAAAAACGTTATTACTGTAAACCTGGCCGGGAAAACAAAAGCCCCGCAGGGGGGTGTCCTGGACTACGACCTCCTGCTGGAGGGGACGGAGGACGGGGCGCCGGCCCACTTCCCCGATCCGGCCGGGGACGTGGCCCTGATCCAGTATACCGGCGGGACCACGGGTATTTCCAAGGGCGTCATGCTGACCCACTTCAATCTGGTGGCCAATACCCTGCAGGTCAGGGAAACCCTTGCTGCTGCCTGTTGCCGGGGTCAGGACAGGATCCTGGTAGCCCTGCCGCTGTTTCACGCTTATGGAATTACCCTGGGGATGAACCTGGCCCTTTCCATTGCGGGAACCCAGATCCTTTTGCCCCGTTTCGACGCCGGGGCTGTTTTAAAGGCAATCAACGATTACCGGCCGTCCTATTTCCCGGGTACGCCTTACATGTACACGTCGCTGCTCAACCATCCCCGGCTGGCTGACTTCGACCTCTCCTCCCTTAAAGCCTGCATCAGCGTTTCGGCCCCGCTGCTCCCTGAGACAGTAAGGCGTTTCGAGGCCCTTACGGGAGGCCGGTTGGTGGAAGGCTACGGGCTTACGGAAGCGTCTCCGGTGATCACGCTCAATCCCCTCTGCGGGGCTGAGAAGCCAGGCAGCATCGGCCGCTCCCTGCCGGATACGGACTGTGCCGTGGTGAACCTGGATACCGGTGAAAAGGAGCTTCAGCCCGGTGAATTCGGAGAATTGATTGTCAGGGGTCCCCAGGTGATGAAAGGCTACTGGAACCACCCCGAGGAAACTGCCCACGCCCTGCGGGACGGCTGGCTCTTTACCGGTGATGTGGCCAGAATGGACGAGGACGGCTTTATTTACATCGTCAACCGCAAAAAAATGACCATTACTGCCGTGGGTTACGATGTCAACCCCAGGGATGTGGAGGACGCTATCTATGAACACCCCGGTGTCACCGAGGCGGTGGTGATCGGGATTGAAAGTCTTTATTACGAAAAGACAATCAAGGCCTATGTTGTCCTGAAAGAAGGCTGGACCGTCACGGCGGAGGAAATCATCCGGTTCTGCAGGGAGCGCCTGGAAGATTACCAGGTGCCGAAGCTTGTGGAATTCCGGGCAAGCCTGCCCAAAACCATTGCCGGGAAGGTCCTGCGCAGGGTTTTAATTGAGGAGGAGAAGCAGTTACTGAAAAAACTCCGGCAAAGATAGTTATCCTGCGGGCACGTTTTTGAAGCCGGGAGAAGCGCAGGCAAAAAAGGTTAACTCCAGGCAGGGAAAATGCGCCAGGCGGCCGCTAATCCTAAAGACGGCCGCCTGTTGTTATTTTGAACTATGCCGGTCCTGATCATCTTGAACCAGCCCGGCGTTATCTTGAGCTATGCCTGAACTAGCCCGGCGTTATCTTGGGCTATCCCGTTGTTAGCCCGGGTTATGCCGGTGTTGGGTGGTTTAAAGCAGGTTATAGCGGGTTAAAGCCACCTCAAGTTTTTGAAAAGCATCAGCATCAGCCCTGAGATGCCGAACAGGCCTGCGGTGATTACGGCCGTTGAGATACTGAGGCTCTGGTAAGGCAGCGGCACATTCATGCCGAAGAAGCCGGTCAAAAAGGTCAGCGGCATGAAGATGGTGGAGATCACCGTCAGGACCCGGATGGTGTCATTGGTGCGGGAACTGATCAAGGAGTAATAGGTGGCCAGGGCGGCGTCAACCAGGTCCCGGTGGCTTTCGATGGAGTCGGTGATCCGCTCCATATGGTCAACCAGGTCCAGGAAATAGGGCTTGATATCTTCCCTGATATCAAAATAGGTGTGGCCGCCGGCATTGATGCTGGTAAAGATCCGCTTCTGGGGAAGGACAGCCCGGCGGATGGTCAGGATCGTCCTTTTCAGGGCCAGAAACTCTTCGGTGATTTGTTTGCTGGGCTGCTCGTATATCTCATCTTCAAGCTCGTCGATACGGACGCCGATCCGGTCCATGATGGGGAAAATTTCGTCGGTGTTGCCGTCAATAATGGAATAAAGGAAAAATTCCATGCCCTTGTTCATATATTGCGGATTCTGCAGGCTTACCCTGGCGATCCGTCCCAGGACCGGAAGGGTCTGCTTGTGGACGGTGACCACGAAGTTCGGTCCCAGAAAAACGTTCAGCTGGACCAGGGCGATTTCCTCTTCGGATTCCTCATCATAGCGAAGGGCGTGCATGACGAAGAAGGAGTAGTCTTCGTAGTTGTCAAGCTTGGGGCGGGGGCTGTAACTGAGGCAGTCCTCCACCGCCAGAGGGTGAAAGTCAAAGATATTGGCGACATACTTGATTTCTTCTTCGGTAAATTTATACAGATCCACCCATAATAAATCTTCCTCGTCTTTGAGGAAAAGGTGTTTTTGGTCAAGGTCTACGTCGTGGCGCATTTGTTGTTCGCTGTGGCTGTAGAAATATGTTTTAATCATCTTCTACCCCCCAATCTGACAAAATTCTTCGTAGATGTTGGATCCAGTAAACACGACAAAAGGAAGCCCGGTAACGGCTTTTGCCGGATGGATCAGGGTCTGCCATTTTTTCTTTCCACCTCCCCCCGGTTAAAAAAATAAAAAAACCCTCAACAAAATCAGAAGGCTTTTTGATAACAAGTATAAACAAATACACCTTCTCCGCTCGTCAAAGTTTTGACACGTACACAGCTAGAGATTAACCATCCCAGCCACATTAAGTAAAACCTTAAGCCGGCAGTACCTGTTAACCCGTAGGCGTCTCTCGACATTTCCGGGCAGTGGCATGTGTCTGTGTAGAAGCCTCACCTAACGAAGAATATTCTGTTTTCATTTTTTAGGATAAGCTATCCGGAGTGATAAGTCAACCAGTTGCAGATATTGTCCTCTTATTTTTTTGTCCGGAGGTTTAAAGCAGGCACCCGGTGAAAATGTTTGTTTAGTTGATTTGCTCCGGCGGGTGGACCAGTCATTTCAACAGGGGTAGACAGAGTACGTAATATCCTTTCTCAGTCCCCCCGGATCAGGGTGGAACAATCATCTAAACAGGAATAGACCGCGCATTTTTTGTAGATTGACCAGTTTTTTAAGGTAATTTTAAGGTAATTCTAAGACTATAAAGGCGATGGATTTGCTTCACGGGTTTATGATAATATTGTTTTCAGGGAGGGAAGACTATGAAAGGTTTTATTCAGCTTCCAGGCGCCCGGATCTGCGGAGCTTTTCTGGCCGGAATGCTGCTGGTTGCCGCTGCCGTCTTTGCTTTCAACCTGTACGGGCCGCCGCACCAGTCCTGGGCGGAGGACAACGGCCTGAGCGCTCTTGCGGCTGCGCCGCTGCCCGGTCTGGGGCCGGACACAATTCCGGATATTGTTGCCAATGTCAGCCCGGCCGTGGTTCGCATTGATACAACCGTGCAGAGAAACGTAAGGAGTTACAATCCTTTATTTGACGACCCCTTTTTCAGGCAATTTTTCGGCGACCAGCTGCGTATTCCTTCTCAACCGGAAGTGAAACGGGGGATGGGTTCCGGGTTCATCGTGTCCTCCGACGGGTACATCCTGACCAACGAGCATGTGGTTAGCGGAGCGGACACCATTGAAGTTACCCTGTCCAACCGGAATGAGCCCTATACCGCCCGTCTGGTGGGTTCCGACCACGACCTGGACCTGGCGGTGCTGAAAATTGACGCCGGTAGCCTGCCTGCCCTGTCCCTGGGCAATTCCGACAGCATCCGGGTGGGGGACTGGGCTATCGCCATCGGCAATCCCTACGGCCTTGACCACACGGTAACAATCGGCGTGATCAGCGCCAAGGGGCGCCCGATCACCATCGAGGACCGCCAGTACCGGAACCTGCTCCAAACAGACGCTTCAATCAACCCCGGCAACAGCGGCGGACCTTTGCTCAACCTGAAGGGCGAGGTGATCGGGATCAACACGGCCATCAACGCCCAGGCCCAGGGCATCGGTTTTGCCATACCCAGCAGCACGGTTAAGGCGGTTTTTGACGACCTTGTCAATAAGGGGGGCGTCGAACATGCCTGGCTGGGCGTTTACCTCCAGCAGGTGACCCAGGAAATTGCCCGCTATTTCGGACTGGAGAGCCAGTCGGGAGCGCTGGTTGCCTCGGTGGTAAACGGCGGTCCGGCGGCTAGGGCGGGGCTGCAGCAGGGTGATGTAATCGTGCGCTATAACGGCAGTGAAGTGAGTACGCCTTCCAATCTGATCGACCTGGTCAGCGGGACCGCCATAGGCAGCCAGGTGGAAATCCAGTATGTCAGAAAGGGCGAAACCATGTCCACCGTTGCCACAATTGAGGCCAAGAAATAGTTGATACAGTTAATCTAGTATAATCAGGATTGTAGGATTGTCCCGATACCTATACAACCAGTATTTGTCCTTATGTAATTAGCATTGTCCCGATATTTAATGAAATAATTAGCATTGTCCGATACCCGGTATAATAGGAATGTCCCGATATAATTAGCACTGTCCCGCACAAGTGCCGGTTAAAGCCTGTCCCTTCTCAGGCTTTTTCCTTATGTTTTGAGGGAGGTCCATGATGACGGCAAAGATTCTGGTGATTGATGATGACCGGAGGATCACTGCGCTTTTGCGGCGTACCCTGGTCTTTGAAGGCTACGAGGTACAGGTGGCGGGGGGAGGCGAGGAAGGCCTGCGGCTTGCGGCCTCCTGGCAGCCGGACCTGGTTTTGCTGGACGTGCTGATGCCCGGCCTGGACGGCTGGGAGGTGTGCAGGAGGCTGCGCGCCGCCGGTGGTGTTCCCGTCCTGATGCTGACGGCCCGGGATGAAGTGTCCGACCGCGTCAAGGGACTGGACCTGGGGGCCGACGATTACCTGGTGAAACCCTTTGCCCTGGAGGAGCTGCTGGCCAGGATCAGGGCTCTCCTGCGCCGCAAGAAGCCCGGCGAGCCTGTTCTGCAGCCCCTGGTTTACGAGGACCTGGTCCTGGACCACACCACCCGGGAGGTGCGCCGCGGGGACAGGTTAATCCAGTTGACCGCCAGGGAATTTGACCTTTTGGCCCTGCTCCTGGAAAATCCCCGCCAGGTTCTGACCCGGGACCTGATTATGGAGCGGGTCTGGGGTTACGACTTCAGCGGTGAATCCAACGTTTTGGAGGTCTATATCGGCATGCTCCGGCAAAAGCTGGAGGAGGCCGGGGAAAGGCGCCTGATCCACACCCGGCGGGGGGTCGGTTATGTCCTGAAATAGGCGCCGGTTCAAAGATCCATCTGCTCCATCTGCCATCCGGTGATATTTTAGAGTGCTTAAGAGGAAGTGAGGGAAATGTCCCTGCGCTTGAAGCTCACCTTTCTATACAGCGGCTTTCTGGCCCTGACCCTGTTGTTTTTCGGCGCCCTGGTTTATTTTATTATGCAGCACAACCTGACTGCCGAGACAGACCGGGCCATTGCTGAAATTGCCCGGGATGTGGTCCGCTCCACCAGGATCGTGGAAAACAATATTTTTCCCCTGCGGCAGGTGGTGCTTCCCAATATGGATGTCTTTTCCAGCCCCAACACCTACATCCAGGTGCTGGAACGGAACGGGAGCGTGGCTGTCCAGTCCAGAAACCTGGGCGGGCAGATCATGCCCCTGAGCGAGGATACGCTGCGGCAGGCAGCCAGGGGTAAAGAGTTTTACGAGACGGTAATGGCCGGCGACCAGAGCATCCGCATCTACAACCGGCCCCTGGTTTACAACAACCAGCTGGTGGGTGTGCTGCAGGTGGGACGGACTATGGGGCTGATGGAGGCCACCCTGGGCAGGTTGCGGATTCTGCTTTTTCTCGGCAGCGGGATTACTCTTTTCCTGACCAGTACCCTGGGCTGGATCATGGCCGGTCAGGCCCTGAGGCCCATCGACCGGATGACCGAGGCGGCTTCGGCAATCCAGGAGGCCCAGGATCTGACCAGGCGCATTCATTACAGCGGTCCCAGGGACGAAGTGGGCCGTCTGGCCGAAACCCTTAACCGCATGCTGGAGCGCCTGCACCGGGCTTACCAGGTGCTGGAGGAGGCCGGGGCGGCCCAGCGGCGCTTCCTTTCCGACGCCTCGCACGAACTCCGGACACCGCTGACCATAATCCGGGGCAACGTTGAGCTGCTGCGGAAAATGGGTGACCAGGACCCGCAAACCCGGGCGGAGGCGCTGGACGACATAGCCGGTGAGGCGGAAAGAATGTCCAGGCTGGTCGCCGACCTGCTGGCCCTGGCCCGGGCCGACTCCGGGTTCAAACTGGAGATGGGTCCCGTGGACATGGGCAGGCTGCTTGCCGATGTCATCCGGCAGTCCTCGATCCTGGCGGGGGAAGTGGACTTTGTAGCAGCAGGCACCGGTATGCTGGAAGGCGTATCCGTCCAGGGGAATGCCGACTCCCTGAAGCAGCTTTTCCTGATCCTGCTGGACAATGCCTTTATTTATACCGGGGCCGGGGGGACAGTTTACCTGGAAGGACGGCTGCAGGAGGGTTGGGTGGAGGTTGCTGTCCGCGATACCGGGGCTGGTATCGCCGAAAGTGATCTTCCCCGCGTCTTCGACCGTTTTTACCGGGCAGACAGGACCAGGCAGTGCGACGGCACCGGACTGGGGCTGGCTATTGCCCGCTGGATTGTGGAACAGCACGGGGGGACCATTGGTGTGCAGAGCCGGGAAGGGGAGGGCAGCACCTTCACCGTCCGTCTCCCCAAAACCCAGTAACTTAATAAACTTAATAACTTGATAACCCGGCTACCCGTTGCAGAAAGTTGCAGCTATATTAAAAAATAACCCGGGTACCCGCTACAGAAGGATTGCAGCTCTGAGCCTCCCCATAGCTAAAGCCAGGGTGTTCCCAAAACTATAGCACGCAAGTATCTGCCTGGAAATTTGCCGGGCCAACGCCCGGCGCGCCTTATATCCCCATAGCTAAAGCCAGGGGGCTTGAGGCGTATTCCAGTAATTAAAAGCCGGAATATTTGATGAATTCCTCCAGCTTGGCCAGGTCTTCGTCGGTGATGCCGGACGACTGGGAGGCGCCCAGGAGGAGGCGGCCTTCCACCAGCCGTAAGTGGGCAAGCTCTTTTTCCAGGGCCGGCTGGTTGTTTTTACTCTTGTGGAAGTTGATCAGGTCCAGGGATTGACGCCGTTCAAAAAGCAGGTAGGAGTGTTTCCCGGAGAGGTTTGTTTCCTCCGCTTCCCAGATGGCACGGTAGTGTTCCAGGAGCCCGCTTTCTTCGGCAATGCTTACAGCGGCGCGGCACAGGGCTTCTCCCTGGGCGTCCCGGCTATATTCCCGGGCCAGAATTTCCAGGATAACGGCAACGGGCATGCTAGTTGATAAAGTTGGTGGCTGCTCTTTGGCCGGCTCTTCCTGGACCGGCTGCTCCCTGACCGGATCCTCCCGCACCGGCTGCTCCCGGTTTTCGGACTCAGCGGATACCTGTAAAACCTGTTTTTCTTCCCCTTCAAAATGTGCGGGGGAAGAAAGACAGGTTTTCTTTGATTTACGGCGGGGTGCTCTTCTCCTCGTAACCATAAGATCACTCCTCGGCTTTGTTTTCTATAAACTTTTTTCTATAAATAAGATAGCATTGGCCCTGCTGCTGCGCAAGTAGCCAGGCGGGGCGAGCCGGTAAGAGCCTGTGGTTGAAAATATTGAGATGGTAGCTCAGCGGGTTCTGCGGGTTCTGTACAGCAGGAGCAGGGAAGGGCCGGTGGTTTGGAAGGGGAGCGGCTGCTACCGGAAGCTGAATTTAACCGTCAGCCGGACCGGCTCCGGCCTGCGGGGCTGATATGACTGAATTGTGGCATTGTATATGATATTTTGAATACACAAAACATTATAAATACTTTGTACCTTTATGAGCTAATTGTTTTCTAAAGAAATAAAACTAATTATAATAAATGTGACTTGTGCTTGATCCGGGCTGTGTACCCATTTCCCCTGCTTTTTCAGGGCTGCCCGGGACTTTTTAAGGGGGTAGGACCCGCTGGAATAAACAAAAAATTATAAAAATTTAAATTATTTGTATACTGTAAATTGTTTGAGTATGTTATAATTAGGTTAATTTACCCATATTAATGTACATAATAAAGGCTATGGATTGCCCTCGGCAGGTTTATTGCCGTCAAATCCTTCCGGTTCCCCTCATTATTATTAAATCTTATGTTTAAATAACAACATATTTAACAAAACATAGGGATTTAATGTTCTATTAAATTATCCTTATGATTAATTATTGTTCTTCCGGGATTTTTCCCCTTCAGGTTCTTGACAGGCGGGCTAGTTTAAAACCTAAAACAGGCAGCGGAGACGGTAGCAGGGATAACTTTTAAGCTCCCAGCTCCGCGGGCCTGTCCCGGATACCCGGAGCCGGCGGTTTTTTAGCAGGATGAGACTGGTGTATGTGGCATCCATCACATGCCGCTACTTACTTTAAGATTCAATGAGGAGGTGTGAAAGGAGAGACGGGGATGATATTAGCTAGATAAAGAGATTACAAAAAGGAGGTAAAAATGTGAAAGAGAAAAGATGGCTAATTGTCCTGTTAGTTGTAGCGGTAGGTTTGATGCTGGTAGCCGGCGGTTGCGGTGGGGCAAAGCAGTCCTCCACGGATGTAATCAAAGTTGGTATTATTCTGCCTTTAACCGGTAGTGAGGCCATGTTCGGCACAATGGAAAAGAATGCCTTTGAGATGGCCTATGAGGAACTGAAGGCGGCCGGCAAAACAACTGTCAACGGTAAAGAAATCCAGCTTATGTTTGAGGATGATCAGGGGAAGCAGGATGTGGCCAAGTCAGCCACGGAAAAACTGGTCAATCAGGATAAGGTTGTCATGCTCAGCGGCGGTTACAGCAGCGCCTGTACCAACGTCATCGCGGGTTCGGCCCAGGCCTTGAATACACCGTTTCTGGTTGTTACCGGTTCTTCCGATGAAATTACCAAAAAAGGCTGGCAGTATGTTTTCAGGGGTACGGCGGCTCCCGCCAGCAAGTACACCGGAGCCCTCTGGGAAATGATCGAGCAGGTTGTCAAACCCAAAAACGTGGCAGTGATTTATGAGAATACGGATTTCGGCACTTCCTCGGCTAAAGGCTTCCGGGAGGACTGCGCCAAGAGGGGCATCAATATTGTCTTCGACCAGCACTACGAACACGGGGCCATCGACTTCAAGCCCATGCTGGCCAATATGAGAAGCACCAATCCCGATATGGTCTTCGCAGTGTCCTACGTGATGGACGCCGCCATGATCTGCAAGCAGATGAAAGAACTTGATTTTAACGTGGATCTCTTTGTGGGCGGCGGCGCCGGCTACACCATGCCGGAATTCAAGGACAACGCCGGTGACGCCTCGGAGTTTATCGCTTCCACGACGTTGTGGGTGCCCAACGTAGCCTGGCCCGGTGCCGGCGAGTTTTTTGAAAACTATAAGAAGAAGTACCAGAAAGAGCCCGACTACCACGGCGCCCAGGCTTACGCAACGATGTACGTTATTGCCGACGCCCTGAGCAGGGCCCAGGACACCAGCAACACGGCGGTTCAAAAGGCCCTGAAGGAAACAGACCTGCAGACCATTATGGGTCCCATCAAATTTGAAGACTGGGAGGGCTACACCAACCAGAACAAGCCCAACACCTACGTTGTTCAGTGGCAGAAGGGCAAGCTGGAAGTGGTTTGGCCTGAAAATGTAAAATCAGCGGACTATGTGTACCCGGTTCCCAATTGGCGGGAGCGGTAAAAGAAGATAAATACGGCACAGAGGAAAGGCAAGGGGTTAACCTTTCTTTAGTCAAATGTTTTGTTCTGGAATAAGCTGTCCAGGGATGTATTTTTTAACTGGTTGACCGGCATGATTCACGGCTGCGGTGGACGCCGCAGGTAAAGGCGGGTACCGCAGCCTGCTTTTGCCGGAACAGCCGGAGGCATCCTGTTGCCTTTTTCCTGTGCTGCTGTTTTGCGAACCAATTTGGGGATTATTTTTGGGGGGTAAACGTATGTTGTTGTTTGGTCAGACAGTAATCTGCGGCATCCTGCTGGGGGGGATGTACGCGTTGATCGCCATTGGGATGACCTTGATTATGGGTGTCATGAAAATAATTAACCTGGCTCACGGCGCTCTGGTGATGGTGGGAATGTACGTAACTTATGTTTGTTTCAAAGAGTTCGGCATAGACCCCTACCTGGGCATGTTTATAGCGATGCCGATCCTGTTTTTCATCGGCTGCCTGATCCAGAATTACATGATTAACCGGCTGGTTGAGGTCGATTCTATTCTTCCTGAAAACCAGGTGCTGCTGACGGTGGGAATCATGCTGGTTTTAACTGAAACCATGCGGCTGATCTTTAAATCCGATTACCGGTCCGTATCAACCGGCTATTCATCCAGTACGGTCATGCTGGGAGACATGTCCATCAGCGTGCCGATGGTTATCGGTTTTATTATAGCCATGGCCTTTACCTTTCTCCTGCACCTTTTCCTGACCCGGACCGATACCGGCAGGGCCATCCGGGCTACGGCCCAGGACCGGGACGCGGCTGTTTACATGGGTGTCAATTCTTCCAGAATCACCATGATTACCTTCGGGCTGGGCTCCGCCCTGGCCGCAGCCGGCGGTTCGCTGCTGCTGCCCCTGTTTTACCTCTGGCCGGATATCGGTCACCTGTTTACGGCAAAGTCCTTCATCATCACAATTCTGGGCGGCATGGGCAGTACTATGGGCGCGGCCGTTGGGGGCCTGGTCCTCGGTATCGCCGAATCACTGGGAGCCACCTATATCTCCATGGGCTATAAGGACATCGTCGGCCTGGTGATCTTTTTGCTGGTGCTGCTGTTCCTGCCCGGCGGTTTCAGAAGTTTGACGAGGAGGTGAGCCGATGAAAAACAAAAATATAATCTACACCGCCATTTTTGTGGTTTTAGCTGCCGTTCTTCCTTTATTTATTAATGCCCCGTACCAGCTGCACATGCTGATCCTCGTCATGATGTGGGCGGTTATCGGCACCGCCTGGAACCTTCTGGGAGGGTATGCAGGCCAGGTTTCCTTCGGTCACGCGGCTTTCTTCGGGGTGGGGGCGTATACTGCAGGTTTCCTGATTTTTCACTTCGGGATCTCCCCCTGGTGGGGTATGCTCCTCGGTCCCATTGCGGCCGCTATTATATCCCTGCCCATCGGGCTGATTTGTTTCCGCCTCAGGGGACCGTATTTTGCCCTGGCCATGCTGGCCCTTGGTGAAATATTCCGGCTTCTGTTCATCAACCTGGTATCTATAACCAACGGCGCCAAGGGAATACTGATCATGCCGGAAATCACTTCAAAGGTATTCTACTACTATGTGGGCCTGGCCATGCTGCTGCTCACTGTCTTAATCACGTACCTGATTGTCCACTCCAAGATAGGTTATTACCTGGTTTCCATCCGGGAGGATCAGGATGCGGCAACCTCCCTGGGGATACCCACCACTCTGTATAAGAACTTTGCCCTGCTTCCCAGCGCCTTTTTCACCGGCCTGGCCGGGGCTTTCTACACCAATTACGTTGCTTTTATCGACCCTCACATTGTTTTCAACCTGTCCAACATCTCGGTCATGGTAATCCTGGTGGTAATGCTCGGTGGTGTCGCCACGACCTGGGGACCCACAGTGGGAGCTTTGATTTATATCTTCCTGGGCGAGATTTTCCGCACCACCCTCGGGTCTGCCAACGTCTTAATCTTTGGTATTCTTGTCTGCCTGATCATCATGTTCCTGCCCAACGGCATCGTTGGTGAACTCGATCTTATCAAGCGAATCATGTCGCGGAAAAAAGAAAGCCTATCGGGGGGTGTGTAGGGTGAACTTTTTTGAAGTAAAAAATATAACAAAAAAGTTTGGCGGGCTGGCAGCCGTCTGTAACTTGAGCTTTAAGGTGGAACAGGGAGAAATCTTCGGTATTATCGGCCCCAACGGCTCCGGAAAGACCACGGTATTCAACCTGATCAGCCGCTTTTTCCCATTGACCTCCGGAGAAATCTACTTTCAGGGGAAGCGCATTGATACGGTTCCCGCCCATAAAATCTGTGAAATGGGTATAGGCCGGACCTTCCAGGTGGTTAAACCCCTGCGGCGCATGAGTGTTATCGAAAATGTCATGGCGGGGGCCTTCCTGCGCACCGGGAGCATCGGGAAAGCCAGGCATAAAGCTGAAGAAATCATTGAATTCTGCGGTCTGGAAAGGTATAGCCACCGGGAGGCCAAGGGTTTGCCCATTCCCCTGCGCAAGCGCCTGGAAATTGCCAGGTCCCTGGCCACCGAGCCGACCCTGATCATGCTGGACGAGACCTGTGCGGGCTTGAATCCCAAAGAATCCGAGGAGGCCATCGACCTCATCCGCAGGATCCGGGACAGGGGGATTACGATTATCATTGTGGAGCACATCATGAAGGTGATGATGGGGATCTCCGACCGGATCCTGGCTATTAATTTCGGGAGTGAAATTGCTATGGGGAAGCCGGAGGAGATTGCCAACCATCCGGAGGTTATTAAAGCTTACCTGGGTGACGCCTATGCTTAAAGTAAAGGGTATTGACGTATGCTACAGGGACATTCAGGTGTTGTGGGATGTATCCTTTGAGGTGCATCAGGGGGAACTGGTTGTTCTGCTGGGAGCCAACGGTTCGGGCAAGACCACCTCATTGAACGCTATTTCCGGCATGCTGCCGGTCAACAAGGGGTCCATCGAATTCATGGGCAAGGATATTTCCAGGCTGCCGGGCTACAAGATTGCGGAGCTGGGCATAGTCCACGTACCGGAAGGCAGGAGGCTGTTTCCGGAAATGACCGTGCGGGAAAACCTGGAGATGGGGTCCCTCCTGCCGGAGGCCAAGGCTAAGAGAAAAGAATCAATGCAAAAAGTCTTTGAACTTTTCCCCGTCCTGGAAGAAAGACAGAACCAGGAGGCCGGCACCCTGAGCGGCGGGCAGCAGCAAATGCTGGCCCTGGGCCGGGGATTGATGGCCCTGCCGAAGCTGTTGATCATGGATGAGCCCTCCCTGGGCCTGGCCCCGGTGCTGGTCAAACAGATTTTTGAGAAAGTGAAGGATATTAATGAACAGGGTACCACCGTTTTGCTGGTGGAGCAGAATGTCGTGCAGACTTTAAATTTGTGCCACCGGGCCTATGTGCTGGAAAACGGCAGCATCATCCTCCAGGGAAGCGGCAAGGAACTGCTCAACGACGAGCACATCAAGGAGGCCTACCTGGGGATCTAGGATGACTGTTCAAGAATTGAAGATGATAGTGTTACGCACCCGTAACCGCGCCTGGTAAACAGGCGCCTTTTTTTGCCGGTGCGCCTTCCGGGGAGCACGGGGCGGCGCACCCGGCGGGCCTTGCTTAGATCTTCTATAATTTAAGATCTTCTATATTATTAAGGGAACCGGGATCCAGGGCGTGTTCCTACCTCACGATCAGAACGGGGCAACTGGCATGGCGGCAAACCCTGTTGCTAACGCTTCCCATCAAATATCCCTTAATCTGGCCGAGGCCGCGGCTGCCCATAACAAGAAGGTCAAATTGGCCTGCTTCGACCTTATTACAGATTTCTTCGGCAGGGTGTCCCACGGTGATGCCGGTGGTGATGTTCAGGCCGTACCCGGCCAGCTTTTCCTCCGTTTGGCGCAAAATTTCCCGGCCTTGCTTGACGAATTCGTTGACGATGTCCTGGTGGATGTTTCCAACGCGGTCGGGGGACATGTTGTCGAAGGACGGCAGGGGGGGGACCACATGGAAGAGGGTGAGTCCGGCCCCCAGTTTTGCAGCCAGCTCTGCGCCGTGCTGGGCGGCTTTAGTCGATATTTCGGAACCGTCGACGGCTATTAAAATATTTTTGTACATAAAGAATTACCACTCCTTTGAACATAGGGGTTTTGGGAACAGTATTTCCTGGTTCATTCTTTAATTACCACGCTATTTCCTTTATTAAGAAATTAATTTTTTTAGTTTTATAAAACTGCCGGTCCTGGTTTAGCCTTATTTTCTTGCAAATGCCTGCTTTTAAGCAGGGACGCAGGAGGGAATACAGTAAAAAAGAAGAAGTATTCCTACCAGGAAAAAAAGCTTAAAATTAGGAAAGAAGAACTTTTAACAGACGGACCAGTATTTATAGGCGAAAACCGGTTAGACTGCTGAACCGTTAAAGAAGAGTGAACCGGAAAAACCGATAAGCGGGGTGAGATCCTGTGAAAATTGCCATGAATTCCTTGAAGCTGAAAAACAGCCTGATCATGATTGCGGTGATGGTGCCGCTAATTGTGGGATTTCTGGCCTACGATCTGAACAGGCAGACCAGCTCCATGCGCAAGGCCATAACTGAAAGGGGTATTATCCTGGCCCTGACCGGAGCCGAAATGACCGGCAAGATTTTATCCGATGCCCTGGAGAAGGGGCAATTGACCGAGGACCAGTTGTTCGATACGAATTACCAGCCCATTCCCAATACCAGCCCCCAGAAATACCACACCGCTTATGACGCCTATACGGACGAACATTTGACGCATATTCAGGATGCCTACCTGAAGGATGAGATTATTGTCTATGCCGTGGCCCTGGACCGGAACGGCTACATCCCCACCCACAATACCATATCTAAAATCGGCTACGGCGAAAACTCCAGCCGCTCCAAGCGAATTTTCAACGATCCCGTGGGACTGGCCGCGGTCCGGAACCAGGAACTCTACATCTTCCAGGAATACAGGAGGGACAGCGGGGAACTGATCTGGGACATTGCCTCGCCCATTTATGTGAACGGCAGGCACTGGGGGGGCTTTAGGGTGGGCTTTTCCATTGAAGACACCTATGCTCAGATAGCCTTCATCCGCAACCAGATTATCGCCGGGGGAGCCGTGCTCATTGTCGCCATGATCCTGCTGATCCTGTATATTTCCAGTCTTGTGGCCGATCCGGTGAAGCGGTTGGAGCTGGCGGCCAGGCGCGTTGCCCAGGGGGATCTGACCGGCGTGGATGAATGCGGGCTGAAAATGTCCAGGGATGAGGTGGGCAGTTTGACCCGCACCTTCTGTAACATGGTGGGCAATCTCCGGGAACTGGCGGAGAAGTCCCTCAACTCTGCTGCCGCTGTTGCCGGTTACACCCGGGAGCTGCAGGACAGCATCCGGAAGGTTGTAGACAAGTCCGGCCAGGTTGCTGCCAGGATGAGCGGGCTGGCGGAAGCTATGAAAAAAATGGAGGAAGGCGCCGGCGCGGTTGTGAGCGCCTCGGACAGGACCATGACCAGCCTGGCCAGGGCTGAGGCAGCCTCAGGCAAGTTCCTGGAGCAGATGGAAACAAGCAGCGCGGTGATGACCCGGGCCGGCGAATCGGTAAAAGAGCTGGAGTCCTATGTGGATAAAGTGGGCGAAATTCTCCTGTTTATTTCCCTGATTGCCGATCAGGCCAGTTTATTGGCCCAGAAAGCTGTTACGGAGGCAGCGGCCGGCAACAATGCCGGGGGAAACAATTTTTCCGCCCTGGCAGGCGAGATCCAGAACCGGGCCCGGGATGCGGCGGCGGCTACCCGGGGTATTACCAGCCTTTTTGAAAAAGCGCGTCTACACGCCGCCCAGGCCACCGTCACTCTGGAAAAGGACCGGCAGGTTGTTCTGGAAGGGTATAATGCTGCCAGGGAGGCTTCCCTGTTCCTCTCGGACATTATTACCGACCTGAAGGAACTAGTAAAGAGGGTAACTGAAGTCACGGCCTGCACGCAGCTGGTAACAGAGGGGATCGACGGCGTGAATGCGGCAGCAGGGGAACAGACGGAACTGGTGGAAGGTTTCACTGAAGCTGCCCGGATGCTGGAGCAGGGTATCGGCGAGATCCAGGAGGCTTTAACATCGTTGAAAATCTAATCTGGACTACTATGGATTAGCAGGTGGACTATAAAAGGGGGAAGGATTATTCCAGGGACGGTCTTTCACCTCCTGTTAATATGGTGGGCATGACTATAAAAGGAGGAAGGAAACTTAGATCACTGAAAATTTGATCCGGATTACAATTCAGGACAGATAACAATTTAGAACAGATTACAGTTTAGGACAGGTGTCCCCCGGTGGGGTTGTCCGGCGCTGAACGGATATTTTCCAGCCCGGAGATAAAATTGCTGGATTTTGAGAAAGATAAGGAATGAATGTAGTTGGAACTGCTTGCAATTTTTGCGACTGCTTTTGTAGTGGGTTTTTCGGGGGCCATGATGCCCGGGCCCCTGCTTACGGTTACCATCGGAGAAAGTGCCCGGCGGGGGTTCAGCGCCGGACCGCTTCTGGTTTTGGGACACGCTGTCCTTGAGCTGGTCCTGGTCTTTGCTCTTGTTGGCGGGCTTTCCTATTATTTGACCCGGACTGCTGTTACCCATACTATCGCAGTTTTCGGCGGCTTCTTTTTAATTTATATGGGCTACGGTATGGCCCGGGACGCCCGGGCCGGCAGGGTGGCCCTGGACCTGGAAGGGGCGGGAGAGAGGGCTGGAACCCCTGCCCCCCAAGAGCCGCCGGCGGAAGGCGCGGGCAAAGCAAGAAGCAGGATGCATCCAGTTGCAGCCGGGATCCTGACCAGTGTTTCCAATCCGTACTGGACCCTGTGGTGGGCCACCATCGGCCTGGGTTACATAACCATGTCCCTGAAAAGCGGCTATAGCGGTCTGGCTTCTTTCTTTACGGGCCACATCCTGGCGGATCTCACCTGGTACAGCCTGATTGCCGCGGCTGTGGCGGGAGGCCGCAAATTCATGAAAGATAGAGCATACAGGGGTATTCTGATCCTGTGCGGGGTTTTTCTGGTGGCCCTGGGGGGCTATTTTCTATATTTTGGACTGACGCCTGAAGGCTAAAGAAAAGGTTTAGGGAAGGGGTGAACTTATCTTGTCTGTTGTGTTTTGTGGAATTTGTCCGCACCCTCCGGTGGCGGTGCCGGAGGTGGGCCACCGGGAGTCGGAGGAGGTGCAGGACACCCGGAGGGCCCTTCTTGAACTGGGCCGCAGGTTAAAGGAGAGCGGCGCCGGGACTGTTGTAATCATTTCCCCCCATGCCCCGATCTTCCATGGATTGATTGGCTTAAACGGGGAAACAGTATTAGAGGGGGATCTGGCCCATTTTGGAGCCCGCGGGGTGAAATTCCAGGTGGCCAACGATCCGGACCTGGTCAAGGAAATCACGAGGCAGGCGGCGGGCCTGGGGCTGAGCACCCTGGAGCTGACCGGGAAACTGGCCAAACAGTATGACTTTAGCCTGCGTCTGGACCATGGTGTTACTGTGCCCCTGTACTTTCTGCAGCAGGCCGGCGTGAACCTGCCCCTGGTCCATGTATCCATGGCCCTGGACATTGCCGGAAGACTCTATCTCTTCGGTCTGGCCGTCAGGAAGGCAGCGGAACTGACAGGGCGCAGGGTGGCCCTGCTGGCCAGCGGCGACCTTTCCCACTGCCTGACCCGGCTCGCCCCGGCCGGTTATAACCCCAGGGGGGCGGAATTTGACCGGGAGCTGGCCAGGCTGTTGTCGGTTCCGGATGTGCAGGGTATTATGCAAATGGATGAATTCCTGGTTCAAGAGGCGGCGGAGTGTGGTTACCGTTCCATCCTGATGATGCTGGGAGCCCTGGACGGACTTGAAGTCGAGGCGGAAATCCTTTCCTACGAGGGGCCCTTCGGGGTCGGTTACCTGGTGGCTTCCTTTATCCCCGGCCCGCCAAACCCGGAGAGGTCCCTTTTAAAAAAAATCAAGGCCGGCAGGCAGGCCAGGCTGGAGCGACGCAGGGCAGCTGAAAGCTTTTTGGTGAGGGTTGCCAGGGAAACCGTGGAGGAGCAGCTGAATGTCCGGCCGCAGTCCGAAGACAGGTTTGTGCCCGAAGAGTTTAAGAAAAGGGCCGGCGTCTTCGTTTCCATAAAAAAGCACGGGAGTTTGCGGGGCTGTATTGGAACCATCGAGCCGGCCACGGGCAATATTGTTGAGGAAGTGGTCAACAATGCCGTCAGCGCCGCCTTTTATGACCCCCGCTTCGATCCGGTGTGCAGGGAGGAACTGGAGGACCTGGAATTTTCCGTGGATGTCCTGCAGCCGCCGGAACCTGTCAGCGGCTTGAGCGAACTGGACCCCAAAAAGTACGGTGTGATTGTCCGGGCCGGTAGCCGGAGCGGCTTGCTCCTGCCCAACCTGGAGGGCATCGACAGCGCCGGGGAGCAGGTTGAGATAGCCCGCCGGAAAGCGGGGATTGGGCCGGAAGAGCCGGTTGTGCTGGAGCGGTTTGAGGTTGTCAGGTACCACTAAAGGCCCCTTTGGACAGGAGGAGTGAAAATGCGGGAAGTTATTCACTACGACCGGAAGGAGCAAAACCTGACCGCCTGCCGCCTCTGCCCGAAGCTCTGCACCATCCGGGAAGGTAAATACGGCTTCTGCAGGGTCAGGCAGAACCGCGGGGGGACCCTTTACGCCACCAATTACGGCAGGGTGTCCTCCTGCGCCCTGGATCCCATTGAAAAGAAGCCCCTGTACCATTTTTACCCCGGTTCCTGTATTCTTTCCCTGGGTTCAGTGGGCTGCAACCTGCGTTGCGGTTTTTGCCAGAACTGGACTATTGCCCACGGCGACCCGCCTACCAGGGAAATGGCCCCGGCGGAGGCGGTGGAACTGGCCTTGCAGCAGCGGGAGCGGGGTTATCCCAATACCGGCATTGCCTACACCTACAACGAACCCCTGATGTGGTATGAGTATGTCCGGGATACAGCCCTTTTGGCCCGGGAGGCCGGGCTGAAAAACGTGCTGGTCACAAACGGCTACATCAACGAAACCCCGCTGTTGGAGCTCCTGCCCTATATTGACGCCATGAATATTGACGTCAAGGGTTTTACGGATAAATACTACCGGGAAAGCTGCAAAGGAAGCCTGGAGCCGGTGCTGCGGACGGTTGAGATTGCCTTCACCCGGTGCCACGTGGAATTGACCACCCTTCTGGTAACCGGCCTGAACGACTCTGAGGAGGAAATCAGCCGGCTGGTGGAATGGGTTGCTTCCCTGGACCCGGAGATACCCCTGCATTTCTCCCGCTATTTCCCGGATTATGAGCTGGACCTCCCCGCCACACCCCTGGAAACGCTGCAGAAAGCCCGGGAGATCGCCCTGTCCAGGCTGGCCTACGTCTATATCGGAAATGCCCCGCAGTTGGACGCCGGCGACACCGTCTGCCCCGGCTGCGGCGAAACCTTAATTGTCAGAATGGGTTATACAACCCGGGCGGCAGGGCTGGAAGGGAAAAAGTGCCGGGCCTGTGGTAGGGAGATCAGGATTGCCGGAGAGGTCCGGGGCAGCTGAGGGCCTGAAAAATATTTTAAGAGGGCAGGATTTTGGTTTTCCATGTCGAACACTGATCTAAGTAAAATTCGATGGTGCTCTTAAGAGCCTTGTCAGAAAAACCAATAAAATTCTCCGAGTCCGGTGACCTAATCCTTGCCGGGGATGGTTGCCGGTCCGCCAGGGTACATGAGGAAACCCGTGTGCCTCCCACTGTGGAAAGGAGTAATGGCTTTATGCCGAAAAAGCTCTGTCCTGTTGCTGGTGGGCGGAGCTTTTATATTTAAATATACATAAGACGCTCTCCGAGCCGGACAGCCTACAGCCCCAGGGGCCAGGGCCGCCGGCCGCAAGGGTTTGCCGGGAAACCGGCACTCCTTCCGCTAAGAAAAGGAGAACGGTACGGTTGTTGCCCCGGGCCGCTTTGCTTTTCAACAAAGGGCCCGGTATTTGTTAATTGGAGGTGAGATCAAAAAAAAATCCCTGGAAGGTGCACAGGCATTTTAGAAATGATTTCGGCAACCGTCAGCAGGTTGGTTCTTGAGATTTTGCGGAGGTGACTACCTTGGAGAGTAAAAAGATTGGCCGGTACTTAAGATCTGTTTTGATGCTTGTGTTTGTTTTGGTGCTTGGCGCCGGGTGCACAGGCGGGAAAGAGCCGGCGCCACCTGCGTCGCAGGCGGCAAAAGTTGAAAATCAAATCTTACTGGCATCAACCATTGGACCCATTGACGCGGGGATAGTTTCCCTGCTGGAAGATTCTTTTGAAAAGAAAACCGGTATCCGGGTCAGACACGTGGGAGCAGGCACCGGGGCCACCCTGAAAATGGCTGAGGGCGGTATGTTTGATCTGGTGATGGTCCACGCCAAAGATCTGGAGGAGAAATTTGTCGCGGACGGTTTCGGTACAGAGCGGATTGATCTGATGTACAATGACTTTGTTATTGTGGGGCCGGAAGCGGATCCCGCCGGAATAAAGGGCTTAACCACTTCCGCCGGGGCTTTGAAGAAGATTATGGACAGCAAATCACTCTTCATATCCCGGGGAGATAACTCCGGCACACACGTGGCAGAAAAGGGCCTGTGGGAGAAAGCCGGGCTGAAACCGGCAGGCGATTGGTACAGAATTTACGAAAAAGGCGCTGAAGGCAATGTCAAAACATTGAAGTATACTGATGAACAGCAAGCCTACACCATCATCGACAGGGCTACCTACCTGACCCTGAAGGATCAGATTAAATTAAAGGTGCTGGTGGAAAAGGACGAGGCCATGCTGAATTTTATAACTTTGATTCCGGTCAATCCCCAGAAGTTCCCTCAGGTAAAACATGATCTGGCCATGAAGTTTGTTGAGTACTGCACCTCGGCAGAGGGCCAGACAATCATCCGGGATTTTGGTAAAGACAAGTACGGTGAGCCTTTGTTTTTCCCCAATTCCACCGAGGGGAAAAAGTTGACCCAGTAACCGTTACAATTTAGAAAGGGGATGTATTTTGTGATGAAAAAGAGGTTTTACGTGCCGTTTATCATTATGATCCTGGTTTTGGCCCTGGCGGCGGTACAGGGCTGCGGCCAGCAGGCCCAAACCCCCCAGGCCCCTCAGACCCCGCAGGAACCGGCTGTTAAGGATGTAATTCTGGCCACCACCACAAGCACCCAGGACAGCGGTTTGCTGGATGTGCTGTTGCCCAAGTTTGAAGAGAAAACCGGCTACAAGGTAAAAACTATCGCTGTTGGCACCGGCGCGGCCCTGGCCATGGGTGAAAAGGGTGAAGCCGATGTGCTGCTGTGCCACGCCTATCAAGATGAAGTAAAACTGATTGAAAGCGGCGCAGGCATCAACCACCAGCTTGTTATGCACAATGACTTTATCATTGTCGGTCCCCCTGAAGATCCGGCTGGAATCAAGGGAAGCCCGGTTAAGGATGCCTTCAAGAAAATTGCAGAGAAGCAGGAAGTCTTTGTGTCCCGGGGCGACAACTCGGGTACCCATAAGATGGAACTCAAGCTCTGGGATGCGGCCGGTGTTAAATCTGAAGGCCAGTGGTACCAGCAGAGCGGCACAGGCATGGGGGCGACCCTGAACATAGCCAATGATAAACGCGGCTATACCCTTACGGACCGGGCTACCTACCTGGCCCAAAAGAAAAATCTCAAGCTGGACATTCTGGTAGAGGGAGAAGCAAGCCTGCTGAATATTTACCATGTGATGCAGGTCAACCCGGAGAAGTTCGACAAGGTTAACGCGGAGGGCGGTAAGGCTTTTGCCGAGTTCATGGTTTCTCCGGAAGCCCAGAAGATAATAGAGGATTTTGGTAAGGATAAATACGGTGAACCCCTTTTCTTCCCGGATGCAGGCAAGAAAATGGAGGAACTGGGCAAATAAATTCAAGGTTAATACCTTGAGGCAAGGGGCTGTATTTGTCAAAAGTACAGCCCCTTTGCCCGGTGTGCTCGATTGGTGACCCGTTACTTTATAGTTTAAATAAAGGTGCGTTGTTTATGAAAGAGACCTGTTTCGAAGCGGATTTCGACATCATTATGGAGAATTTTGTCCGGAGTTACCATTATCTGAATCTGTTTGTTTATGACAAGAAACAGAAGTTTTACATCAGAGAAATGGATTTTTTGGCGCGGCTGGGCGAGTCCCTGGGTTATTATACTTTTTTCCGCGACAGGGGCATGGATCCCCGCTATCAAAGGGAGGAACCCATGGACCTGGCTTGGTATGCCAGGGGCCGGGAT
>JAKPTB010000137.1 GCA_029555205.1 Bacillota bacterium | reverse complement strand
CCACTTCAGCAACCTCGTAGACATTACCGCTTTTAATTTTTTCCAGATTGGCACGATACCTGCGGTTCCAGTTGGGAGACATGGCTGAAGACTGCTGGCGCAGGATGCAAAATACCTGCTTTACGCCTTCAGAGTCGATTACCTCTCTTAAGCCGACCCCCGCACCGTTGTTGATGGGAATCATGACTTTCATGTCACCTACAGGAAGCCGCAAAATATAATACTTCCTCTTTTCCCCAAGGACTTCTTTCTCCTCAATTGCTTCGATGACGCCTGCTCCGTGCATCGGGTACACCACTTTATCTCCAATTTTAAACAATGCCGTACCCTCCTTAGAATATTTACCACGTATAAATTATAGCACAAAGGGTTTGCCCTGTCAAATAAACTATAATTTTAGCATAGCGTTAAGCCAGTGTCAATAATATTTTGGGGAGTTTTTAGCCGTGCCTTTCCTGCAACAACTGTTCGCGGTAGCGGTTCAAACCGTATTTGATGGAGCGGGCCCGTACCTCGCCGATACCTTCCACTTCGTCCAGTTCTTCAATGGATGCGTACATGATCCTGTTGAGGGAACCAAAAGTACTGACCAGGTTGTCAATTACAGGGAGGGGCAAGCGGGGTATCTTTTCCAGGATGCGGTAGCCCCGGGGCTGGACATGCTGGTCCAGGATGCTGGCGCTGCCGGGAAAGCCCAGAGCCCGGGCAATCAGGGACAGGTCCAGAAAATCCTCGGCGGGCCAGCTTCCAATTACCTCGAGGATGGAAGCCGGCGTCTTCTCCCCGTCCCCAATGGTGGTGGCGTAGTCCTGGATCACCAGCAGGCCTTCTTCTTCAACATTGGCCAGGAGTTCCTCCATCTGCATGGTAATCAACCGGCCCTCCACACCCAGCTCGCTGGTATAGCGTTCGATTTCCTTGACCACCCTCAAGACCATTTCCACCCGCTGGATGACTTTGGTTACATCGTAAAGGGTAGCCGCCTCCTCGAATTCCAGGATGCTTAAGACCACAAGCACCTTGTCCAGGACCGCGCGGTATTTTTCCAGGGTCTGAATGGCCTGGTTGGCCTTTGTTAAGATTACACCCAGGTCTTTCAGCACATACTTCAGGTTGCCTTTATAAATGGTAATTACACCGCGTCTCTGGGAAATGGCGATGGCCAGGTTGCCTGTTTGCCTGGCAACCCGTTCGGCCGTCCGGTGGCGAATGCCGGTCTCGCTGGAAGGGATGTTCTGGCTGGGGACCAGCTGGACATTGGCAGCCAGAATTTTTTTGGTGTCCTTGCTGAGAATAATCGCCCCGTCCATTTTGGCCAGCTCATACAGACTGGCTGGCGTAAAGTCTGCGTTAACCACAAAACCGCCCTCGGCAATCTGTGTTACTTCAGGCGTGTCCCCGATAATAATGAGTCCGCCGTTCTTGGCCCTCAGGATATTCTCCAGCCCTTCCCTCAGCTGGGTCCCCGGCGCTACCGAACGCAGGACTTGTAATAATGTTTTTTCGGCTTGTTCGTCTCTCAATTGTCCCACCTCATACCTTTAAAGCCAGTTCCAGGGCCCCGGCCAGCGTGTCCGCCGTAAAAATCCCCGGGTTTTCTGCCAGCTCCGGAAGGGCGCTCCGGGAGGCCGTTAGAAAACGGCTGAAGCCCATTTTGAATGCCTCTTTGATCCTCTTTTGCACTCCCGTCACCGGCCGCAGCTCGCCGGTAAGGCCGATTTCCCCCGCGCAGACCAGGGCCGGATCAACCGGCACGTCCCGAAAACTGGAGACCAGGGCGCAGGCTATGGCCAGGTCCAGGGCCGGTTCATCCAGCTTAACGCCGCCAACGGCATTTACGTAGAGGTCCTGGCTGCCCAGATTCAGGCCCATCCTCTTTTCCAGAACTGCAGCAATCAGGGCAACCCGGTTATAGTCTACACCGGCGGTCATCCGGCGGGGCACACCATAGCCGGTGGGCGATACCAGGGCCTGGATTTCAACCAGCAGGGGCCGGGACCCTTCCAGGGCGGCCACTACGGCTGAACCGGGCACATCCGGCCGGGAGCGCTGGATTAAAAACAGGGCCGAGGGATTGGCCACCTCCACCAGGCCTGCCCCGCTCATTTCAAAAACACCGATTTCATGGGTGGAGCCAAAGCGGTTTTTCATACCCCGCAGGACCCGGAAAAACTGGCGCCGGTCCCCCTCCATGTAAAGCACCGTGTCCACCATGTGCTCCAGGACCCGGGGTCCGGCCAGCATACCCTCTTTAGTGACGTGCCCCACCAGGAAAATAGATATTCCCGTGGTCTTGGCCAGGCGCATCAACTGGGCCGCACACTCCCGCACCTGCCCCACGCTGCCGGGGGCGGAGGGGATGCCGGCTTTGTACATCGTTTGGATAGAATCAATTATTGCCACCGGGGGTGCCAGGCGCCGCAACTGGCTTTCCACCTCATCCAGATCGGTTTCACAGAACAGCAGCAGCCCGGGCGAAAGGGTTCCCAGCCGGTCGGCCCGGAGCCGCACCTGGCGGGCCGATTCTTCCCCGGAAACATAAAGCACCTGCATCCTGCGGCTGAGCTGGTAGGCAGCCTGCAGCATCAGGGTGGACTTGCCTATACCCGGGTCCCCCCCCACCAGGGTCAGGGAGCCCGGGACGATACCCCCGCCCAGGACCCGGTCCAGTTCAGCCAGCTCCGTGGGAAAGCGGTCCTCGGCCAGGGCCGGCACTTCGGTGACAGGCAGCGGCAACTGGCCTCCCGGGCCTGCAGGGGCGGCTGTCCCGGCGGGCTGGCTTATTTCTTCCACAAGGCTGTTCCAGGCCCCGCAGCCCGGACAACGCCCGAACCAGCGGGTTGACTGGTGACCACATTCCTGGCAGCTATAATAAATCTTTACACGCATTGACAAAATTCTCCATGTTATATGTTCCTAATTATACCATCGGGAACCCACTCCTTACAAGGGGAGCGTCTCAACTGAAGAATTATTTGCAGTGGCGGCCTTTTAGAAAAACTCCCGGCAAAAAAACAAGTCAGCGGCTCCCGCCCCTGGCAAACGAACCCGGCTGGCCCAGGGGGGCAGCCGGGTTTCTGTTTAATTTACCCGAAACACTGTAGATGTTGTCTAGGGATTGCCTGCGGCCGGAGCCATCTTTTTAAAGCTTACCAGTACAAGCTGCCCGCTGTCGTTTTTGTAGAAGTCAAAGATGACGGGATCGTCCTTGTTCAGAGTGCCCCCGATTAATTCCACCGGGGCCAGGAAGGTTCTGGCTTCGTCACCCACTTTAATTTCAATAAAGTTGTTGTCGATCCGCCCGGTGTAAACCCCGGCCCAGGTTTTAAGCTCCACTCCTTCCGCGGGTTTTACCGTCTGCGCCGGAGCCTGCGGGGAGGTCGCAGTCGGCGCCGCTGCCGGAACCTGCGCGCCGGCCTGGTTTTCGCCAACTGCCTGGTTCAGCGGATTTGTCCCGCTCTGGTCAGCTCCGGAGGGCTGGGCCTCTGACGGTTGTTCCGCTCCGGGTGACTGGAGCTGCTGCTGCGTCCGGCCGGTCCGTCCTGCGGAGGAAGAGTCAAGAGGGTTGTCCGTGAACTGCCCTACGAAGTACACATAGACCACCATTACCATGACCACTGTTCCGATGACGTACAGGATGAAATGGTTAAGGGGTTTTTTCATATTTGCTTAATCTCCTTGTTTTGATAGATTTGAGATAATACTATTATACTTATTTATACCCCTTTTTTGCAGTTCTAGACAAATTTTATTTATTCTGT
>JAKPTB010000131.1 GCA_029555205.1 Bacillota bacterium | reverse complement strand
CGCTCAAAGACCTGGCAATCTGCGCCAGCGCCCTGTTTTTTTGGTCCCCGCTCAGGGCAGCCAGTTTAATGGATGCTTCTTTGACCTGGCGGGCAAAATCCTCAATACCCATCTTGACATCCCCTCTCTCAAAAGCTTTTTGGCAGATGGTAATTCTTTCAAAATACATGCTTTCCGCAGTCTTTGTAACTATCTGCTCCTCTGACATTCCTAATTCTTTCGACGAGTGTTTTATAGAAACCTGTTTTTGTCTGACTAATTTATCCTTTCCCACAGAATTGCCTAATGAGCTTTATTCCCACTGGCATATCATTATTTTGCCAGGGTTTCCTTCATCCAATCCACCAGACTGCAGCCATACTGTTCCCGGATCTTTTCCACTTCCTCCATCCCCTTGATCTGCCCGTTACCCAGGGAGATAACCAGATCCAGTGCCGGTTCCACCTCGCTTACTTCATGGGTGGACATTAATACCGTTTGCTCCCGCAGGTCCAGGTAGGAAATCATTGATTTGATGATGGAATCCCGCACCAGGGGATCAAGGCCGGCCAGGGGTTCATCCAAAAGGAGCAGCGGCGCCCGGCGGGACAGGGCCAGCAGGATTTTTAAGCGACCCCGGTTGCCTTTAGAAAGATGCCTGACTTTGTTGTCCGGTTCCAGCTGCATAAAGCGGAGGATTTCTTGAGCTTTTTGATGATCAAAGTCAGCAAAGAGACCGGCGTTGAACTTTATTGTTTCTTCCACGGTAAAGAAGGGATAAAGGGCATCCAGCTCTGAAAGATAGGCCACTTCCCCGGCAATCCGGCGGCCGGCTTTTTTACCGCACACGGTTACTGAACCCTGGCTGGGGCGGACCAGACCCGCAATTAGTTTCAGTATCGTTGATTTGCCGCTCCCGTTGGGTCCCACCAGGGCGATTATTCTCCCCCGGGGCAGCTGGAAACTAATGTTGTTTAAGGCCAGTTTTCCCGGGTATCTTTTAGTCACCTGCGAAAAGCTCACAATATGTTCGGTCATGGTTATACCCTCCCTGCTTTCGTGCTCAACAATTTCTGGCGCACACCCTCAACAATCTCCTCCGCACTGAAACCCGTTTCAGACATATCCTTAATAAATGTGTCAATCTGCTCATTCTTCAAGTCTTCCCGCAGTTGCTTCAGCCTTTCTTCATCTTCGGTGATAAAGGAGCCCAGGCCGCGTCTGGTTTCAGCTATGGCCAGGCGCTCCAGTTCCGTGTACACCCGCTGTACGGTATTGGGGTTCACCCCGTTTTGTACAGCCATTTCCCGGACCGATGGCAATTTGTCTCCGGCCTTAAGTTCGCCCCGCACCACCTGCCGGCAGATACGCCGGATCATTTGCAGGTAAATGGGTTGGGTATTGTTAAATGTCTGGCTCATCATCTACACCTCTACCCTGTGGTCGATTAGCCAGGCAGACAGGGCGAACAGGGCTGCCGTCAGAAGAAGGTAGAAGAGCACCTCACCGGTATAGAATTGGCCTACGGCAAGATTTCCGCAGAAATTGCCGGGTACTTCTGCCCTGAATTCCCCGGCCAACTGCGGCAGAGTCAATAGTTGAAGCTTGATCGGGCCCCAGTGGGTCAGCAGATCATAAATCCGGGTTTCTGTCAGGTGGCCGAAACCCACCACGGCCACCAGAAAAACTGCGGCGCCGGCCAACCAGCGGAACCGGCCCAGTACACCGGCGGCCAATGCGTTCACCACTGAAATCAGGGTGGCCCAGGCCCCGATATAGATACTGGCGGCGACGGTGAAAACAGCGGCGTAAAAACCAACCTCCACAACAAAGGCAACCAGTTTTACGGGGACAAGTCCGCCCAGTTGCTCAGGCTGGGGGTTGATCAAGATCCCCAGCAGCAGCAGGACGGCTGTCAACACAATAATGGCAAGCATCTGCAGCAAAGCAACGGCAAATTTCGCCGACAACAGCATCCAGGCCGGCTGGGGGCAGTGCAGCCACAGGTGGGGAGTAACTTTCCACTCCCAGGCCAGGCTTTTTAGAATATACATAGCCGGGTATAAAAGCAGGATGAACAGAATAAAGGCTGAGGGCACAAAGATTATTCCCAGATTGTGCCGGTAGGACAGGTAGACCAGCCATAGTCCCCCGATTAAAAGAATGGCCAGTGAGACAAAGGCGGAATTCCGGGTCATACGGAACTCCTTTTGCAAAAGGTTCCACCAGGCGCTCATATTTTTCCCTCCCCAAAATAGTGTAATTGTGTATTAGTTAAATAGTACACTATATCACCATTACTGTCAATTGCTTTCTGGAAAATATTTTTCAATGTCCTTGACATGATATTGAAGAGCAACTCCCGGCCCAGCCTGCAAAGACACCGCAAAGATCGAGTAGGGTAGCGCCGCAGCAAATTACTGCGGCGCTACCCTACTCGTTATTAACTCATGTGAGCTAATCGATAAGCCGGGTTCTGTCGTGGGTGATCATCTATCTGGGACGCCGGTTGCCCGGCGCCTCGTGCGACCTGACCCGGGAACTGGGACGGGCCGCCCCGGTGTTCCCCTATTCGGTCTTGCTCCTGGCGGGGTTTACCTAGCCGGACGGTCGCCCGCCCGCTGGTGCGCTCTTACCGCACCGTTCCATCCTTGCCGCATCCCTTACCGGGATGGGCGGTCTGCATTTCTGTGGCACTATCCTCGGGGTCGCCCCCACTGGGTATTACCCAGCACCATGCCCTGTGGAGCCCGGACTTTCCTCAGGCGCCGCCTTTCGGCCCGGCGCCCGCGATCACCTGATTTGCTCACTTAAATTAACATAAATATTAAAATTAATCTTGTATTTATTGTATTATATCATCTTTTCGACAATTTACGCAAATAGGGCACATCTTCTCCTTTTGTCTCAATAACTCCTACAATAACTTTACACTAACCATAAGCACTGCATCTACATGGCCCCCGTACTGTTCAGGAAAATCTTGTTAAACCGGCTGCTGGTGTAAAGGGACGGGCAGGCGCCTGGTGGTGAAGTGCCCGGCCGGCCTTAACTATCGTTGATATGACATCACCTTTCCCAGAAAAGGAGCCTTCCGCAGTTGCTGCAGTAAACCAGTCCCTCTCCTTGCTTCAAGAGCCTCATATCGTTAAAAGGAATCCCCATCCGGCAGCCCATGCAGGTGCCCTTTTCCACCCGGGCCAGCGGGTCGTTGTATTTTTTCTTCATCTCAAGATATTTATTCCACAGGTCGACATCCAGATTATCCAGCAGTTTCTGCCTTTGCAGCGGAATCTGGGCCAGCTGCTGCCTTATATTTTGCTGGTTGGCCAGGTGGGATCCATACATTCTGCGATAGTCCTCCGCCTTGGCATTAAGCTCTGCGCTCATTTTTTCCAACTCTGCCTTTATTTCTTCAACATCTTCCATCAGGCCCAGGATCTCATCTTCGGTCCGGTTGACCATGCTTTTGAGACTGTCCAGCTTTTTACTGCTGGTATTGATTTCTTTAATATTGGTAATCATTCCACCGTACAATTTCTCACCAAGGCTCTGGACCTGCTCGGTTGCTGAAGTGGCATCCAGTTCTTTGGCCTTTAAATCTCTTTTTAAACTTCTGTACTTTTCCTTTAACTTATTAAAAACAACACGGCCTTTTTCAATTTCATTCTTGGCTTCCTTCAGATCCCCCGACATCTGTCCCTCCCTCAGCTTAATCTCCAGTACCCTTCTCCGCCCGTCCAGGAGCTGGATTTCCCATAGCGGTTTTAATTCAGGCATACCAATCTCTCCTCAATAAAAGATAAAGGATAGGAAAAGTCCTATCCTAAAGATATGCGAAGGGGTCGGTGTTGGTTTGCGCTAATACGATTTCCACGTCCATGTTTTTTTCACGGCAGCGGCTCACCAGAAAACGCTGCAACACCGGTAGAACGACGGCTTCCGTGCCGAAATGCCCGGGGTCGATGAACTTCAGGCCTGCGGCCAGCATGTCCTGGGCCGTATGGTACTTTAGGTCGCCCGTAACAAAGGTATCCGCGCCGGCCGCAAGGGCGTCTTGCCAGAAGTCAGCCCCGGATCCGCCGCACACCGCAACCTTCCGCACAGGGCTGTCAAAGCTCCCCCCCAGTCTGAGGGCCGTCAGGCCCAGGACTGATTTTACTTTTTCCGCAAACTGAAGGAACGAAACAGTTTCTTCCAGTTCCCCCAACCGCCCCGCCCCGTAAGCCGGGCCGCTGTTAACCAGCCCGTACAGGTCGTAGGCCACCTCTTCATAAGGGTGCGCCTCCAGCATGGCCTGCAGCACCGGCTCAAGCCTGCTTGCGGGAACAACGGTCTCTATTTTAATTTCGTCCACATGTTCCACTACGCCGGTTTTTCCGATGTAAGGATTGGTTCCCTGCAAGGGCTTAAAGGTGCCGGTGCCCCGGGTAAGGAAGGTGCAATGACTGTAATTGCCGATCCAGCCGGCGCCGGCCTCCGACATGGCGTTACGGACAGCCTCGCAGTGCTCCAGTGGAACAAAGACAGCCAGTTTCAAAAGACGCTCCCTGCCGGACTGGTTCAGGACAGCCTGTTTTTTTAAGCCGAGCTCTTCGGCCAGAGCCTTACTCACCCCGCCTGCCGCGTTGTCAAGGTTGGTATGGGCAGCATAGACGTTAAGATCATTTTTCACAAGGTAAGCGATAAGCTCCCCTGCGGGGCGGTCGAAACGGATGGACCCGGCCGGCTTGAACAACAGGGGGTGGTGACTGACGATGAGCCGGCAGCCCCTTGTTTTTGCCTCCCGGGCAACCCTGATATCAACATCAAGAGTTAGCAGGACCTTTTCAACTTCCACCCGGGGGTCACCCACCTGCAGGCCCGAATTATCCCAGCTCTCCGCCAGGTTTAAAGGCGCCATCTCTTCTATTAAACGAAAGATATCACTGCACTTTGCAGGCATCGGTCAACTCCCTCATCCGTGCTAGTTTTTCTATGATCATAATCTCTTTTTCCCGGGCCGGCCTGCTCCTGGAAGCGGACAGTCCGGTAAGGATCCTCTCGTATTTATCCATTATATTTTCCAGGTAAACTACCAGAAGCGGGTCCTTCTTCTCTATGAGCCTGGGACCCAGTTCCAGGTAAAGCCGGTCTTTCGTACTTTCCCGGCCGGGAACGGCAGCCAGGATTACATAGATCCGGCCCTCTTCTTCCACCAGCTGTTCGTCCCGGATCTTCCATCCGTTTCCAGCCAGCCAGAACCTTAAATCTCCTGCGTCAACCATGGGCTGCAGCACCAGCCTGGAGCATTGCTTCAAAACCAGGGGAGCAGCCGCCAGGATTTCCCGGATGGTGTTTCCACCCATCCCCGCCAGTACCAGGACATCAGCTTCGCCCGGTTTCAGCACCTGCAGGCCGTCCCCCAGCCTGAGTTCGATCCGGCCGTCCAATCCCTGCTCCTTAATCTTGATGCCCGCCGAGCGGAAGGGCCCTTCTTTAACATCCGTGGCTATGACCCGCCGGCAAATACCCGCCTTTACCAGGTAAACAGGCAGATGGGCATGGTCGGTGCCGATATCGGCAACAACGCTCCCGGCCGGTACGTAAGCCGCCAGGGCAGCCAGGCGCTCGCTTAGTTCCATAATAACTCCTTGGTTATCTCTGCTTTAGAACCAGTATAGTCCATTTTGTCTAAAAAAACAAACTTGCAAAGCATCCCTGCAAGAGGATGGCCCTGTTGTGAAAGCCTCAAGCCAACCCGGTACTGGTTGAGAATTAATTGAAGGGGGGCACGAAATATGAATACCTGTTAAAAATTATTAACGAGTTACGATTTTTCCCTAAATGAAATCAGGCCCGTTAAGCAACCTTTTCAGGCGCGTTTTACGTTGCTTGACTTGCTCTACTGATGAATTATATTATGGAATAACACAATAGACATTTTCAATTAAAGCAAAAACAACCCTGTCCTGACGGATTATCTAACGGAGGTGCTCAAAGATGAGCGATAAAGCCGGAAATAAAAAGTACCG
>JAKPTB010000126.1 GCA_029555205.1 Bacillota bacterium | reverse complement strand
CCGCAGTAAAGTAAAATATTATTTTATTTCCGTCAAAAGTTTGTTCGACACCGACAAGCTTCATAGGCAGGTTATGGGCCGCTATTTTTTCCAAACCTGTCTTAAAGGCGCTTTCTTCTTTTTCCTTATTGGCTGCCAGTTGCTCATGGTCCTGTTCGGTGGCTTTTCTGATCACTTTTTTCAGCGGCGCGACGATCTCGCTTTCTTCAACCTCAAGAGGCCCGTCCGCCACATGCCCGAATTCCACTCCCCTGGCCGTTTCAACAATAGCTCCGTCTCCCGCTGTGAGCGAAATATCTCCCGGGTCGAAGAAATAAATCTTGCCCGCCTTTTTAAAGCGGATCCCCACGACCTTTATCTTCATTTATCAACACACCTCCTCAAATACCGGCCAAACCACAAGGATTCAAATCCAGCCGGCATCCCAGTATTAGCCCTTACGCGTTCTCAACGATTATGGGCCAGGCAGCCGGCCGGCCTATTTGCCTTAGACCGCCGCATCGCCGGCAGAGCCGTCGCTGATTTGCAGAAACAGCGCCTCGATGGCCAGCCTGGTATTGGCGTTTACTTCAATCTTTCTTTTTGTCGACCCGATTTCCTCTATTATTTCCAAAATGCGGGCGGTATCATATTGTCCCGCTTCCATTTTAATAATTTCCACCCGGTCGGTATTGATCAGGCAGCCGTCGTCCCCTGCTTCCCGGTACACCATCAGGTCGCGGTACCAGCAGGCCAGCGTATCGAGCGTAAACAAGGCCCTGGGCTTGCTCTCAGAAACCTTCTCCGCCATAGCTACAGCCTCAAGGGGACCGTACTGCCTGAGTGCCCCGGCCAGGGCGTTTACCTCGTCTCTCTCCGCCAGCAGCGAGCCGGACGCGTAAGACAGTGCCCTGCCCATGCTTCCGCCGGCCAGTGAGGCATATAAACGCGCTTCCTCACCTGATACCCCCTTGATGGCAACAAGGCCCTGGATTAATTCTGGCACAGCCAGGCCTTTAAAATAAACCGCCTGGCAGCGGGACAGTATTGTCGGCAGAAGGAGCTGGGGACGCGCTGAAACTAAAATAAACACTGTGTCCTCAGGCGGCTCCTCGAGTGTTTTCAATATGCAGTTGGCAGCCTCCGCAGTCATCGTCTCAGCCTGGCGGATTAGAAAGACCTTGCGGCCGCCCTGGTAGGGACGGAAAGGAACCCGGCGCTCAATCTCTCTAACCTGTTCTATTTTTATAGATGAACCGGCCGGTTCTACAAGGTAAAAATCGGGGTGGTTGCCGCTGCTGGCCTGGCGGCACCCGCGGCAAACGCCGCAGGCGTCCCCGCCCGCGGGGCGGGAACAAAGGAGTGCCCTGGCAAAGGACATGGCGGTTGTTTCCTTGCCCACTCCCTCCGGTCCGGCAAATATATAAGCATGCGCCACCCGGCCGCCGGCTATCGCTTTGACCAATATTTTAACTGACTGCTTATGCCCTACTATTTCTTGCAGCAATTTCATTTAGAACAACCTCTGCCGCTTTCATGACATCCAGGTGCACCTGACCTGCCGGCCTGTTGGCATCAACAACCCTGTAACGGGCGGGGTCGCGCCCGGCAAGGGCCAGGTACCCAGCCGCGACCTTCGCGTGAAAATCCCTTGCTTCGCGTTCTATCCGGTCAATAATGCGGCCGGAGCTGCTGATCCTGTCCATGCCGTCTTCAGCACAAAAATCAAGGATAATGGTCAGGTCCGGCACCAGCCCGTAAGTGGCAGGCTCGTTAATCTTTTCCAGCAGACCGATGTCTATGCCGCGCCCAAACCCCTGGTAGGCCAGGCTTGAATCCACAAAACGGTCACACAGCACTACCGTGCCGCCGGCCAGTGAGGGCATAATTACCTGGGCCACGTGCTGTGCCCTCGCCGCGGCATACAGGAAGGCTTCGGCCCGGGGGACCAGCTCGCTGTATTCAGGGTTCAACAAAATTTCTCTGATCGTTTCCCCTACCCGGGTGCCTCCTGGCTCCCTTGTATACAATACCGGCAGCCCCCGCTCCTTCAGCTTAACGCCAAGTAGCTTCAACTGGGTGGTCTTCCCCGAGCCGTCTATTCCTTCGAATACTATGAATTTGCCTCTCATCCATAAACCCTTTCCTTAAGCGCGAGCATAAAAGCAAGCGGCTTTATATACAGTTCAGAGTGTCATA
>JAKPTB010000106.1 GCA_029555205.1 Bacillota bacterium | reverse complement strand
CAAAAATAGTATTATTTCCTATTAGAAATAAATATTAAATTTATTTAGCTGTTGAGGAGCCTGTCCGCGAAGGTATGTTTGCATATGGATGATTAAACCATTATAATGGTTTTAATCTTTTTTCGATAAGGCGGTTACTTTTTGAAATCATATTTTATTATTACCTTCGGCTGCCAGATGAATGAGCATGATTCAGAGATCCTTGCGGGTATGCTCGAGGCCGTCGGCTACACTCCAGCTGATTCGGTCAACGAGGCGTCGGTAGTCCTGTTAAATACCTGCTGTGTGCGGGAAACCGCTGAAAACAAAGTGTTTTCGCTATTGGGGCGGCTTCGCAGGCAGAAACTTGAAAATCCGGACTTAATAATAGGAGTATGCGGCTGCATGCCCCAGCAGGAAAATATGGCCGCCCGGATAACACATCTTTTTTCGCACGTCGACCTGGTTTTTGGCACTCATAATGCGCACCAGCTGCCTGAATTGCTCAGCCGGGTCTCTGAAAGCAGGAAAACTGTACAGGAAATATGGACCGGCTCCAAGGGGGTATATGAGAGGCATCCCGTTAAAAGGAAAGAAGGTGTGCGTGCCTGGGTAACAATAACATACGGGTGCAATAATTTTTGCACATATTGCATTGTACCTTTTGTGAGAGGGAGGGAGAGAAGCCGAAAAAAGGAGGATATCTTATCTGAAGCAGCCGGGCTGGCCGCTGAGGGCTATAAAGAAATAGTACTGCTTGGCCAGAATGTCAACTCTTATGGAAAAGACCTGGAGGGCGACCACGATTTTGCATCGCTGCTGCAGTGCCTTGAGGGTGTAAACGGTATTGAGAGGATCCGTTACATGACTTCCCATCCCAGGGACTTTAACGAAAGGCTGATCGCGGCTATAACAGGGTTGAGAAAGGTCTGCGAGCATTTTCACCTGCCGGTCCAGGCGGGCAGCAACCGGATTTTAAAAGAAATGAACAGGGGTTATACCAGGGAACAATATCTTGGACTGATAGAAAAGATAAGGTCATACGTGCCTCAGGCCAATATAACCACTGACATCATGGTCGGATTTCCCGGAGAAGATGAAAATGATTTCGGCGACACCATGGACCTGGTCAGGCAGGCCCGTTTTGACAGCGCGTACACATTCATATACAATACCAGGCCTGGAACGCCGGCCGCCGATATGGAGGGGCAGGTGCCTGAAGAGGTAAAAAAGGAACGGATACAAGCTTTAATTAAACTGCAGAACAAAATCAGCCTGGAGAAAAACATGGAGGAGGTTGGCCGTTGCCAGGAGGTCCTGGTGGAAGGCGAAAGCAGGAAGGAAGACGGTTTGCTGCTCGGCAGGAACAGGGGCAATAAATTAGTCATGTTTGCGGGCGGCGGGGACCTGAGGGGAGAAATAGTGAAAGTGAGAATTACCGGAGCTCAACTGGCGCACCTTTCAGGCGAGATCGTTGAGACGTGAGATACACGTAATAATCGAGGACCCGATGACGGAATTAGGAAAGAAATAATAATTTAAATAACAGGGGGCTAAAAATAATGTCTATCATAGAAAAAGCACAGGATCTGGGCAGGGCGCTTGCGGAATCCAAGGAACTGAACACCATGAGAGAAGCGGAAAAGATGATGATGGAAAACGATGAAGCC
>JAKPTB010000104.1 GCA_029555205.1 Bacillota bacterium | reverse complement strand
TGAATGTTTAAAAAAAGACCGCAGAAGGTTATTTGGAAAAAATACCCTTCTGCGGTGATACTTATTTCATTAGAAAACTCAAAGTAGCGATTAATTATTATGGAACGGGACAGGATACCTTGTACCCTGTCCCGCCTGTGCTTCTATCCGGCAAAGTGTTCTTGAATGAAAGCGGGGGCGCCGGCTTCTCCCAGGAAGCCGGAGATTACATCTCCGTTATTTCGAACAAAGAATATTTCATAGGCCGCCTGTTCGTCGTTTCTATAATACTGTCTAAGACACCACTCCAGTTGTTCCGGGTCGGTGATTTTTAAGATACCAGGTCTTTCTTCCAATTCCGTAAGATCCAGGCGCCGCGCTTTCGCATACGGTCCGTGGAGGTCTTTGTCGTCCCTGACGGAAACCCTGTCTATAAACGCGCAAGTAATGTCCGTGCCCGGGAGCAGCCGGACCTGTTCATATTTTCCGGTATCTTTGAGCCACTGTTCGAAATTGGTGTATGTTTTTTTCCACTCCTGGCTGTAAGAGCGGGTCTGAATGTTTGTAAGTTGGAGATTGATACTAGCCCAGGGTGGCTTGCTGTTTATATTAACTATTTCTTCGTAGGTATCAGCATAGATGTCGGTCTTCAGATGCTCGATGGCCTGGGCAATTAACACCGGATCGACCAGGCGCAAGTGCTTGTCTGACTCGTAACCGATAATATCGATAAAGTCGACTTCAGCCGGATTGACTCTGAATATTTGATTATGCATTTCTTTATATTCCCGTGATTCGTAGATCGGTTTCAAACTGCCGGTATAATCCGGGATGTAAATATCATACTGCCGGTACATACGCTTGCCGCCGGCCAGTTCATAGGCCAGGCAGATGCGCTCTGTGTTCCTCCTTTGAGACAGGGAGGGTTTTTTATGATCCGGGCCGTTGGCGATTATTTGCCGGTGCAGCGCATGAATACGGGCTATGTTTTCTTGATCTGTATAGATGGCCTTGACCGGTGTGTACATATAGTCAACAGCCTGGGCAGCCGGGTCACTGGCAGGCTGGTAGGTTAAAGGGTAGAATGAGCTGTCCATGTAGATGCTTTTTATTTCACTAATCCCGGGCAGCCTTTTTTCATAACCGGTCCAGTCGAAATGTAACAAGCCCAACAGAACGACCATGGCCAGGGCGTAAATGCCGTAATTCCTGAACTGGCGTCCCTGAAATACATGCAGGGATTTGTTTAAGAGTATTTCAATCAGGAAATAGGCCAGGAGAGAACCAATCAAATAACCAAAATAGGTCCAGGCTCTACTGTCTTGAACCGCGTTGAAATAACTTCCCAGCAGCAGCATAAAGCAAAAGGTTACCGAGTACTTGAAGACAGGGCGCAGCACCTGGAAAGTAATGGCGCTGCCGGCTGTTTCGGTATGACGCCGCAGGTAAAGACTTCTGCCGACAAAATACAACAGGATACTGATGCCCAGGTAAACGGCCATTTCTCCGGGTTGAAAAGGATTTCTGGAGATATCGGTAAGCCTGGTCAAAGGAGAAAGGTATTCTATTTTGGATGAAAGATAGTAATCATAAGCGAAACCGTAAACATACTGGTTCAGGTTATGCAGCAAAAGTACGGACAGCCCGCTGGGCAGGAACAGCAGAATATAGCTTAAAACACCCTGCATGGTAGTCATGCCGGTAACCATACCAACAGCCACGCTGCAGATAAAGAACAACAGGTTAAACAGCAGGCAATTGGCTAACCAGGTTAGAATATTTATGCCCTTTACATCTTCAATTCCCAGTCCGGACACCAGCGCCCAGGAAACCAGGGCGGTAAGGATAAGCGGTACAAACAGAAAGATTATGCCTGTAACGACATGGGTGTTATAGAGGGCTTCCCGCCTTACGGGTAAAGCGTGGGCCATATCTGCCGCACGGCTGTCCTGTAGATAGCGGAACAAGAGCAATCCGGTCAGCACGGGAACTACGATCAATACCAGGATCTGAATTGGGGAGTAGTAATCAAACTGGAATATGCGTAAATATGCAGTTGTGTCATTTGTCCGGAGATCTTGCGTCCTGCTGTACAGCATGAAAATTTTTAGTGGAACAATTGCAAGCAGGGCCAGGAGGTAGCCGGCGCCGATCCAGGAAAACCTTTTTAAATCATTGAGCAAAATGCCCCTATTAATAAAGGACGTTTTTAATTTCATAGCCTCTATCCCCCATTTCGTAGATGAATATTTCCTCCAGGGTGAGCGGCAGAATGTCCAGAATTGCCGGGTGATAAGACTCCATGCGGCTGATTATTTCTTTAAATGGGCCGCGGGCGATGAGAATCAGCACACTGCCTCTTTTTTCCTGATAAAGTACCTGCAGATCCTGCAGCAGGGCCGGGGGCGAATCGCCGCTGAAGGCAATTTGAATTTTGTGCACGTCCGATTTCAAATCATCTAAATCCCTTTGGAGCAGCATTTCACCCTGATGTAAAATGCCTATGTAATCGCAGATATCTTCCAGGTCACGCAGGTTGTGGGAAGAAATGATTACGGTCATTTTTCTTTCTGCCACATCCTGAATAATGAGGTTCTTTACTTTCTTCCGCATCACCGGATCTAGCCCGTCCAGGGGCTCGTCCAGGATCAGTACATCCGGCGCCGAGGACAAATTGAGCCAGAAAGAAACCTGGCGCTGCATCCCTTTGGACAGGGTTCTGATTCGCCGTTTAGTTTCCATATTAAAAACTTCTCCCAGTTTTTCGAAACGGGCCTGGTTCCACCGGGGGTAGAGACGGGCATGGAAATGAGCCATGTCTCTAATCGTAAAATTGGGAAAGTGATATGGCGCGTCGGGAATAAAAACAGTGCGTGCCTTGATGGGGAAGTTTTCAAACACCGGTTGAGAATCTATGGTGAGCGCGCCTGAATCGGGTTTGTAAATACCGGCCAGAATCTTTAAAAGGGTCGTTTTTCCGGCTCCGTTGGAACCGACCAGGCCGTAAATGGAGCCCCGGCGCACCGACAGGCTGACTTCCTTCAGGGCTTCCGTTTCCTGGAAACGCTTGCTGACCCTTTCTATTTCAATCATCCAGCTTACCTCCTTCTTTTTTAGCTAGCAGCTTTTTGAGCATGGTGATGATTTCCTGAGGGGGTACGCCCAGATAGAGCATTTCAGATATAATTTTCCCCAGCTCGTTTTCCAGAGCCTGCAGCCTGGCATCGTTGGTACCCGGAACAGCAGGCTTGACAAAACTGCCTTTGCCGGGCACGGAATAAATATAACCCCGGTGTTCCAGTTCCCGGTAGGCCTTCTGGATGGTGTTGGGGTTGATGGTCAGCTCACTTGCCAGTACCCTTACGGCCGGTAATTGTTGATCTGGTTTCAGCACATTGTTGATGATCAGCTCTTTGATTTTTTCCACCAGCTGTTCATATACGGGCGCACGGCTACGCAGGTCCAGTTCAAACATAGAACCCCTCCTTTCAGTACTAATTGTACTAACATAAATAATACAGTTAGTACGAAAATATTATATAACCATTACCTGGGTTTGTAAACAGGTTTTTTGGTTTTAAGTGCCATTAAATTTACCGCAAGGGGGCTGCTTTTGGATTGGCGGAAAGGTGGGTTATAAAGATAGCAGACGGGGCGCCGGCCACTTCGAAAGAATTGGTGCGCGATGCTGCCGGAGATGATAAACTAGGAGATATGATATAAGAGAAACAAGCCTAAGAGGTAGACAACATGATCTTGACTGGCGTTTTGGTCAATGCCGGGGCCATCCTGCTGGGCGGTATAGCGGGAACTTTCCTTCGCCGGGGGTTACCGGAGCGGCTCAATAAAACTCTGATGCAGGGGCTGGGGCTCTGTGTGCTGTATGTGGGTATCAACGGTGCTTTGGTAGGGGAGCAGGTTCTGGTGGCAGTGCTGTCCATTGCCCTTGGCGGGTTGTTCGGGGGGTGGCTGGATTTGGATCGACGGTTAAACCGACTGGGGGATTTTTTGCAAGGGTTACTTAATCCGGGACCGTCCCAGGGCAGCTTTGCTGAAGGTTTCATCAATGCTACCTTGTTTACCTGCGTGGGGGCAATGGCCATCGTGGGGTCCCTGCAAAGCGGGTTGAGCGGTAATCACGAAACTCTTCTGGCCAAGGCGCTCATCGACGGCATTGTGATGGTCGTCATGGCGTCTACGCTGGGTATCGGGGTATCCCTGGCAGCTGTTTCGGTATTCCTCTACGAATCCCTGCTGACCCTTTCGGCCAGGGCGGTTGCCGGATACCTGACGACACCCGTGATTAATGAAATGAATTGCGTGGGCTCCCTGCTCATTGTGGCTATCGCTTTAAACATGTTGCAGTTGACCAATATTAAGGTAGCCAATTTAATTCCCGCTGCTATTATGCCCGTCTTCCTCTTTATGTTGCATCCCTGATCTGGATCTGAAACTAACAAGTTCGCTTAAATAAAAGGAATGCAATAATAGAGGATGCGAAAACAAAAACCCGGAGGTTTATGCCAGTGGTTTTAACTTTACCCCCGGGTTTAAAACATTATGCCGGTTTGGTCTTGATTCTTGGTTCTGGGCTGTTTGGCGTCATTTCTTTGCTTAGAACTTAACTATTTTGTTCCGGTATATACTTTTTCCGAAGGCTGGCCCTGTATTCTTCAACCTGGCTGGTTAGCTTGTTATCATTTTTGATCACCACATTGAGATATTCTTCTAAATCCTTTATAAGCTCACTGCTGCCGTTGTTGGCCACTGCATTCAAATAAGCCTCTCTGGCCTGAGGGTTAAATGTTTTGGTATCATAGCTGAAAAGGGGAGTGTTGTTACAGCCATACAGGATAAATGTAATGTATTTTTGATATAGCTGTTTTATTTCATCAATTTTTTCGGACCCGCTGTGGGTATTAATAAACCTCTCCTGGTTTAAAGCTCTTTTTACTATTTCGTCCCAGCTAATAACAAGAGCTGCGTCTTTTGCCGGAACAGTGTTGGATTCAACGGCCATAATGTCGATATAATCCTGTAGATCAGCGGTAACGTGGTCGCGGTATTTTTTATAAAATTCGTAATCAATGATGGGGAAGTACGTTCCTTCAGCAGTTTCCACCCTGTAGCCGCTGTTGTTGGTTTTGGTTATTAACTCTTTAAGTGCGGGATCTTTGATAGCGGATTGTTCAGTAATGGATTTATATTCATTATTTACTCCAGCTTGGATGTCATCGTCAAAAAACAAGTTTTCCAACTGGGGGAGGTATTCCTTTTGTAATTTTTCAAACTCATTCACCATCTTTGAAGCATCTTCCCGGGAGACATGCTTAATGTTGTTTTCTATAAAAGCGGCAACTTCTTCAACAATGGTATCCTTTTGAGTATCCTTTTTTGTTATGGAGTGAAATTCATTCATTATCTCATTTGTTTTTTGATCCCCGGCTTGATCAGGCCCTGTTTGGTTTTCACCATTGCACCCAACAGCAGCAACAACCAGTCCCAGGCAAATAATTATAAGTGCAAGTTTTCTCAACAAATTTCTTACCTCCCTAACAGGCATAGGCAGAGCTCTTTTCATGTCTCCCCTTCTCTCTTACTATTTATTTGTATTTATATGTATTGGACGATGGAAGGGGCCAAGAGGTTCACATACCTGGTGTGATTTTGAAAACAGGACTTATCCGCCATGTTAAGAGACGCTGCGGGCATGCCTGTGCAGGTGGGGGACAGCCAGGTCTGTGGCCTGCCGGACCATTAGCGGTGTTCCGGGTAAATATCAGGACTGCCATCCGAAACGCCATTGGTTAAATGACTGATAATTCAAAACCGAGGCAATGTTCCATTAATTGAGTGTTATTAAACTATTTTTGAAACTTCAACTATCTCTCGAGGGATGGTTTGTATCTTGGAAATAATTATTGCAAAACTAAAAAAAACAGTTATGATTAAGAGCAGATGCGTTAAATATGGAGTTCAATATAAGACCCTGTGGCAGTTTCTTGCAGTTTTCTTGTGTGTGATAAAGCTTTTCGACTAAGACAATGTACCGCCCTGCCCCGGCCCGGACGAAGCAGTTTTGATAATAATATATTTCAGTATCGCAGGGATCCGTAATAATCGATGAAATAGGGTTAATTAGACATTATTTATTTGTACGAAGACGTGTTTTTATTATGGTGTTCTCCGGTTTGCAGGTAGGAGCGAAAAATGGATTTTTATCTTAGAATAGATCTAAATATTTTTTCATTTTTAATTTGTCTCTTAATCTTGATCGATACATGCATCCAGGCTGAGAAACAATTTCTACAGTCCAAATTGTTTGTTGCTCTAATTGCATCAGATCTGATATTAATATTTCTCGACTCACTGCAGTGGCTGCTTGATGGATGTCAGGGACAAGCCAGTGTCGCCATTTTTTCAGCAGTAAACGTGATTTCTTATTCTATGGCTCCCGTACCAACTTATTTATGGACACTTTATGCCGGTTATCAGATATATCGTGATGAAAAGAAGATTAGAAAACTGGTTTACCCCCTTTTAGTTCCTGTGCTTATTCATGGGTTACTGGCCCTGACATCCCTGTCGACGGGATTTCTGTTTTATTTAGACGAAAACAACATTTATCATCGTGGCCGGGGATTTCCTTTGACTGCAGCTATTTGCTATTCATATCTCATCTACATATCTATTGTTATTTTCCGGAACAGGCGCCTTGTCGAAAAGAGAATTTTTTTTCCGCTGCTCTTATTCCCCCTGCTCCCCTTACTGGGTAGCATAATCCAGATAATTTATTACGGTTCGGTTCTGGTTTGGAATGGAATCGCTTTATCAATACTGATTGTTTATATTAATATACAGAATTACAGGCTACATACGGACTATCTTACAGGGGTTTATAACCGCAGGCGGGCTGACTACTTATTAAAGAACAAGATTCACAGCAGAACCCATGGAAGGTCGTTTTCAGGAATAATTATAGATATAGACAATTTTAAGGAGATCAACGACCGTTATGGACATTTAACTGGGGACAAAGTTCTGGAAATATCTGCGGAGTTGATTAAGAATAGTTTGCGCAAAGACGATTTTGTCGCTAGATACGGGGGTGATGAATTTATTGTTTTATTAGATATCAAAGATTCTTCAGATTTAAAAAAATCTGTGGATAGAATAAATGAAAGCTTAAATAATTATAATCTGAACAGCAATTTTCCTGTTAAGCTCAGTTTTAGCATGGGTTATGATGTATATGATTACAGCTCGGGGATGAGCAAGGATCAGTTTCTGAATGTCAATGGTCATTTGAAAAACAGTATTTTTGGTCACAAAAAAACCAGCAATTTTGGCCATGAAAAACCAGCAGTCATACAGAATTTAAGCCTTGCGATAACGGTGGAGGAATTGCCTAGGAGGCAGTGGAGCGTAGCGGAACGCCTGCTGGGCAATTCGCATTCCCTTAGTCCGGTTAAGTTAACCTGTAGTTACTGTTATCTTAGTAGTTGGTTGTATTAATCGGTTTCTTACCCGATAACTGTTCCCCCTCAGGTTAAATACATGGGCATGGTGTAGTAAGCGATCTAAGATAGCTGCAGCGGTACTCATGTTCACAAAGAGAGTACCCCATTCTCCAAAATCCAAGTTGCTGGTAACGATCAAAGAACGGTTTTCGTAAGCTTTGGTGACCAGCTGGAAAATATGGTCTGATGCGGTTTCATCCATGGACACATAGCCCAGTTCGTCCAGAATGATAAGGTCATTTTTCAAGATATTGTTAATCTTTCTGTCCAGGCTGTTATCGGCTAAAGCTGCATAAAGCTCGGCAATGAGGTCCGTGAGCGTGTAAAAACGAACTTGGTAACCTTTTAGCACTGCCTTAACTCCCAGGGCGATGGCCAAGTGGCTCTTGCCTACTCCCGGTGGACCCAGAAAGATGATGTTCTCCTTGGCTTCGATAAATTGAAGGGTTGCCAGATCATAGATGCTTTGTTGGCTGATGCTGTTTTGGAAACTAAAATCAAATTCTTCCAAAGTCTTTATCTGGGGAAAGCAGGCTCTTTTCATTCTTTTTTCCTGTTGGGTCTTGTCTCTATGTTCCACTTCCTTGTTAACAACATAGGCTAAGAAATCCAGGTAGGATGGTTCTTCTTCCAGTGCCAATTCATTAACATCGTCAAGGATGTTTCTAATATGGGGAAGTCTTAACCTTTTTAAATTCTGTTCCAGGGTTTTCCGATCGGCGGTTGGTATTTGTCTAATCACTGGATAACCTCCTCGTAATAGCTGGTATCCCGGCGTTCTACTTCTACTTGGTAAGGAAGGTTATCCAGCTTGTAATTGGCTCTGTTGGAACCTACTGTAGGCAGAATATTGGGGTTCTGGGATTGTTTTTGCAGTATTGATTTTAGCTTTGCGTAACCAATAGCTCCAAACTTAAGGGCTCGTTCCATGGCTGCATTGATTTCAGAAGCACTGTACTCTTCTTTTAGGGAGATGATCTTCTGCATCTGCTCTCTAAGGTGCCCTTCCCGCCGTTGGCTAAGGTGCTGCAGGTATTCTTCGGCCACCGGGGCCAGGGCTTCAAACTCAGCTTGCAGGGGATGTTTGGGCCTTTGTTTCATTTTTTGATGCTCAGGGTAGTGGTCATCGTTAATGACTACTTGGTTTTTACCTTTTACCAAGGTATGTACAGCTACTACTTGCTCATCATCTAGAATTTCAATCCTGTCCTCGTATCGCCTGAAATGTACTGTTTTACAGGCCAGTTTAGCGGGGACTGAATATTTGTTGTTGTCTACGGAGATAAGGGCTGTTTTGCCGGCTTTACGGGTTTCGTATACGGGTAAAGGGGCTTTGATTGCCGCCGGTAATGGTTTTAAGTATTTACGTTCTTCAATTAGGCGTTCTTCCGGGATTTCACCGGTGGTACCATGCACTTTGGCATTGGCCACTTCCTTAAGCCACACCTGCAACTGCTGGTTTAGGTCTTCCAAGTTCTTAAATTCCCGCCCGTAGTAGAAGCTCTTTTTCAAGTACTTGACATTGGATTCTACTTTGCCCTTGCTTTCCGGATCATTGATCCAACATGCTTTGGGTGTGAAGCCATATCTTAAAGCCAGTTCCAGAAGGGTAGAATTAAACCTCACTATCGTACCTACTCGTTCCGCTACCACAGTTTTGGCGTTGTCAAAGAGGATTGTTTCGGGAATCCCTCCCACATACTCGAAAGCTCGATGTAGGCAGGCGTTAAAGACGGCCATATTGAGGGAAGTGATGAACTCCGCATATCTTTCTCTTGACCAACTTAGGCAGAAAACAAAGACATAAAGCTTAACCCGCCGGCCGTTTTCGACAATGGTGCCTAAGTGGCCCCAGTCAACCTGGGCTTGTTCACCTGGCAGGGTTTCATAGGGTTTGTATTCCCGGGAAAGTTTTGGTCGTACCTTAGAGACGTAGCGCCGGACGGTTCTTGCGGAGCCTTTATATCCCATTTTTTTAATTTCTTCATAAATTGTTTCTGCAAACAGTTCAGGCCATTTTTCCAGTCGATTTGTGATATACTCTTTGTAAAGATCGATTTTGGAACTTCGCTGGTAGACCGGTGGTGCTTTCAAAGGCTCTTCAACATCCCAATATTTTGCTACGGTGCCACGGTCCAGGTTTAAACGCTGTGCTGTGGCGGTCTTACTTAGGCCGGCTTTCCGACATTCTTGAATGTTCACGATTTCCCACACTCCTGTCATTTTTGCTCGTTCCCTTCTTTAATGTTTTGGTTCCAATGAAAATGTTGTAGGGAACGAGCTTTTTTCCTTTTCTAAATGACCGGTTTTGCGGGTTTTTCGTGACCATTTATGTCGATTTTATCATGGCCATTAACACTGAATCACATTGATGCTCTTATGTATCAAAACAAAAAAAATAAATCCACCTTAAATTCTCTGAATCATTAACTCTAACAATTATTTGTCTGTAAATAAATATGGAATAGGCTTATTATGCTCATGAGAATCTATATTGTTTTATCAGCTTTGCAATATACATGTTCTTTGCAGGGTTTTCCTGATCAAGCCTTTTATATTGGTAAGCGGAAGCCGTGAGGCTGCTTCCGCTTCCTGCCATGTTGTTCTGTTCTGTTTTAGCAGAGTAAAAAAACGTCAGAGTAAAGGGGTCTTAGGCCTTATTCCGTTTTCAGTGGACCGTTGTCTCATTTAAAACTTCCTGGCGGTAACGGTCAAAGCCAAGCCTGTCGATAAACTTACCCAGGCGCTCGTTGGTGCGGGCTTCCCTTTTGTAGAAGCTTACGGTGCGGTCCAAAATTTGCAACACCTGTTCGCTGGTTTGATGCTCGGCCAGTTTTTCGCCGAAGCGGGGGTTCAGCCCGCCGTTTCCCCCAACGTAAACAGTAAAACCCTTTGGTGTTCCCATAATCCCGAAGTCAATCATCATGGCGTCCATACACTTGTTTGGGCAACCGCTGACGCTAATTTTGAACTTGGAGGGCAGGGTCATGCCGTGGTAGCGCCTGTCAATCTCCGTTCCCAGACCCACGGAATCCTGCTGCCCCCGTTTGCAGAAGGTTGTGCCGGGGCAGAATTTGACGCTGCGAACGCAGAGGCCGATGGCTGCGCCGGGTGTCATATCCAGGTCCTTCCAGGCAGCGTCAACATCCTCCTCTTTAAGCCCTACAATGGCGATGCGCTGTGAAGAGGTTACTTTGACAGCGGGACAGTTGTATTTTTTGGCGACGTTGGCTATTCTGACAAGAAGTTCCGGGTCGGTAATAATTCCACCAGGAATGTGGGGGGCAATTGCGTAAGTCCCGTCCCTCTGGAGAATAGCTCCTTTTTCCAGCATGTCCCGTGCCGGTGCGCTGTGCTGAAATCTATCATCAAGCTTGTTTGGCATTTCACTGGTGTTTTCCACGGATGTACCTCCTTAGAGTATTTTGATCTTATTTTCCCTGAATTGAGATAGACCTATGTATTAAAGAGGTAATTAAAAGCGTGCTGTTTGCCGCAGAAAAGCTTTACGGGAAGGGATGCCGGGTATAATAAGCCTGGTCCCCGGAATGAAGAATTATTATTATCGGCTAGTTTTGTTTTCTGCCGGTGCTTTTGTAAGATATGGCGCTCCAGGTGGCAGGTAAGTATCATCTAAAAAGGGAATTTACGAGGAACTGAAGGTACCGGGTATAGTAGTTAATTCAAATTAATTCAAATTAATAAAGGAGTAGGACATGAGCGATTATCTTGTACGGGGAGTCGGTGCGGGCGGTCAATTCCGTGTTTTTGCCGCTATTACGACGGACCTTGCCGAAGAGGCCAGGCGCAGGCATGATACCTGGCCCGTGGCCAGCGCAGCTTTGGGAAGGTCTCTGACAGCAGGGTTGCTTTTGGGTGCCAATTTAAAGGGTGATGACCTTCTGACCTTGAGAGTGTTCGGAGACGGGCCGCTGGGGGCGATTGTTGTTACAGCCACTGCAAAAGGAGAGGTTAAGGGTTACGTTCAGGAACCCCACGTCGACCTGGAGCCGGAGGTGAAAGGAAAACTGCCTGTGGGAAAAGCGGTGGGTAAGGGTATTCTTTACGTGACGAAGGATATGGGCTTGAAGGAGCCCTTCACCGGAAGTGTGGAACTTGTATCCGGTGAAATCGGCGAGGACGTGGCACAGTACCTTTTGACCTCGGAACAGACTCCCTCAGCTGTTGCCCTGGGTGTGCTGGTATCCCCCGAAGGCTCTGTGGCTGCTTCCGGAGGTTTAATCGTCCAGCTGTTCCCGGATGCGGGAGAGGATGTTTTAACCTGCCTGGAGCAGAGTCTTAGCCAGTTGCCCCCGGTCAGTACCCTTGTGAACCAGGGACTGACACCCGAAGAAATTGTAAATAAGGCTGTGGGGGGCCTGGAGGTCCAGTATCTTGAAAAGAACCCTGTGTATTTCAAATGCACCTGTTCCCGGGACAGAATCAAAGATATTTTAGCGGCCATGGGGGAAGCGGAAATAAAGAATATTCTGGAGGAACGGGGCGAGGCGGAGGTGCGCTGTCATTTCTGCGGGGACTCATACACCTTTAACGCTTCAGAATTAGAAGCCATCCTATCAGGGTTATAAGGGTTTAATATAACAGGACTACGATTAATAAAATAATTGTATTATCTCTATGAATATATTTTATATTCTTGTAATATAAGTATAAATTATTCATTTTATTAACCCGGAAGGAAGGATAAGGATGAGTACTAAGGTAATAGACTGCCGTGGGATGGCCTGTCCCGGGCCGGTTTTAGTAACAAAAAAAGCCCTGGAAGAAGGCCTTCAGCAGGAAATGTTGATCATTGTGGACAATGCCGCAGCCAGGGAGAATGTCTCCCGCTTTGCCAGAAATGCCGGGTGTAGCGTTAAAGTGGAGGAGAAGGAAGGTTGCTATCATCTCTCCATTGCCCGGGCGGCGGGTGAAACCAGGCCCACGGTTGCTGAAGCCCGGCCCACGGCTGCTGAAACCGCAAATGGAGCCTGTGACTGTGAGGCTCCCGACGGTATTGTTTATTTTATTACCACCAACACCCTGGGTCAGGGTTCACCCGACCTGGGTGAAGTGCTGATGAAGAGCCTGATGGTGACCCTGGCGGAACAAAAACCTCCCCGGGCCCTGTGTCTTTTAAATACGGGTGTTTTTTTAGCTTTGGAGGATTCCCCGGTTATCGAACAGTTGAAAAAGTTGTCAGCCGCTACAGAAATACTGGTTTGTGGAACCTGCCTGAATTACTACAAGGTTAAAGAAAAAATGGCAGTGGGTGTGGTTTCAAATATGCTTGAGATCAACAGCCGTTTGACCGGACCCGGCAAGGTAATCACGGTGGGGTAGGGCAATTACCGGCAATACAATATTTTTATTACCCAGGCTCATCAGCAAATTTTAACATATATAGAACGATGACTTCAGTGGAGAAAAAACATTTTCACCGGCAACCTTTCTCCGGGCGGTCTGTCTGGCTTTATGCCAGCGGCAGGCTGCCTGTTATTTTTTTATTTATTTCCCGGGGAAGTTAGCAAGCACGGGTTTTTAGGGCCGGGGAGTTTTTCGGCGTAGCTCTTCACGATAAAGCCGGGTGGCGGCCTGATCCACAGAAAGATTTGCACCGCCCGTAAACTTGACGCCGTACTGTTCCCGGCTTCTTCCAGGGTAACCAGGCCCGGTTTTGCCTGCCGATGTAAAGGAGATCCCGGAAGCCCGCCGTGGTAATCAGGGCCGCCGGTGCGCCGCGCCGCTCGAGCAGGGCGTTGGTGGCCACAGTGGTTCCGTGCAGGACCATGCCCATCTCCCCTGGTTCGGTTCCGCGTTCTTTTATAATTTCAAGGATCCCTGCTGTCACGGCCAGTGCCGGGTTGCCGGGAGTGGAAGAAACCTTTTTAACTGAAAGTTCCCTGGTTTCTTCGTCAAACAAGCAAATATCGGTGAAGGTGCCGCCCGTGTCGACGGCTATTTTTACGCGTCCGGCCAAAGGATTATCCCGTCTTTCCATGCCTGTAAAGAAAATTTAAAGTAATTGGTTTCCACACGGGTAGAAGGGCATCCTTTTCAGGAAAAGAAAATTCAGGACATATTTAAGCTCCAGGCTGAGCCGGTCGGCGGGAGGGACCTTTGCCATGACAGGAAATAACCCCTTACTTCCCTTAATATACTTCGATTGTCTCTATATACCACTTTACTTCAAACATGTGTTCGATATATAATATTGCCAAACGCATGTTTGGGGTGATGTTTGTGCGCTGCCCGATCCTGCTGGCTGATATGAATTCCTTTTATGCCAGTGTGCACCAGGCCATAGATCCCCGGCTTAAGGGAAAGCCGGTCATCGTGGGGGGTGACCCGGCCAAGCGCCACGGCATTGTCCTGGCGGCATCATATGAAGCAAAGGCCTGCGGAATCAAAACGGGCATGGCTGTGGGGGAGGCCAGGAACCTTTGCCCTGAAGGCATCTTTTTCAAGCCCGCCTACAGCCATTACGTTGATTTCTCCACCCGGATTGTCCGGATTATGAAGGACTTCAGCCCCCTGGTGGAACCTTTTTCCATTGATGAGGCCTTTATGGATGTGTCCGGCTGCGGCAACCTTTTCGGTTCCTCTCCGGAAATCGCTTTGCAGTTGAAAACCCGGATTAAAAATGAGGTGGGCGTGTTGTGCAGTGTCGGCGTGGGTCCGAACAAGCTCCTGGCCAAAATGGCGGCGGGCATGCAGAAGCCCGACGGTCTTACCGTTCTGGATCTGCCGGATGTGCCGGCCAAAATGTGGCCGCTGCCGGTCCGGGAGCTCTTTGGAGTGGGCAGCCGCCTGGAGAAGAGGTTGCAGGACTTAAACATCCGGACCATCGGAGACCTTGCTGCCTACCCCCTGCCGGTGCTGCAGAAGAGGTTCGGCCTGGTGGGGCACGTCCTGCACCTGTCGGCCAACGGTCTCGATTACAGTCCCGTTGACCCCTGCTCCCTGGAGCGGGTAAAATCAATCGGGCACCAGATTACACTGCCCAGGGATTATTATGGCTACGATGTTATAGAAGTGGTTATTCTGGAATTGTGTGAGATCGTCTGCCGGCGGGTGCGTTTGGGCGGCTACGCCGGCAGGACGGTGAACCTTAGCCTTAAAGATGTAGAATTCTTATGGATTTCCCGCGCCCGCACCCTGCCCCAGCCCACCGCCTGCGCCGATGACGTGTACCGTGTGGCGGTGGAGCTGCTGCACCGGCACTGGCCTTCCTGGAAACCGGTCAGGATGGTCGGGGTCTCCCTGGGGGGGCTGGTTAAAAATGCCCCGGAACAAATGGATTTGTTCGGGGAGAAGGAAAGGGCCCGCCGCCTGCACGCCGCCTGTGACCGGATTAAAGACCGGTTCGGTGAGCAAAGCATCCTGAGGGCGGTTTCCCTTACCCCGGCGGGGGTGTTCCGGGAACTGAAGGGAGAAAAGGGGCATGGCTAATATCCGTGACTATTACCGGAAGAATTTTCTCTACGAGGGGCACCGGCTGATGTTGCCGGAAATGCGGGACAAGGTGGTCCATACCTGTTCGGATTGCAAGTTTTTGATCAGGATTGTGGGCAGGGACGAGGTCAGGCCGGGCTGTGCCGCCATGCTCCCCCGGTATGCCGGCCTGGCCAGGAGGGTTCCGGTGGAGCTGAAGGCGCTGGATCTGCTCAAAGAGGTGGGCAGGGAAGGACTGCAGCGGGTTACAGAGGGAATTGCCCCGCACCGCCAGGCCTGCGGGAAGTTTCAGCAGGGGTCGAAGCACTCCCGGAGACAACCTGTCTGAAAAACAAAAACCGGGCTAAAGAAGGGCAAACCATCCCGGCCCGGTTCACTTTCTTTGATTAAGTTACCAGGGGCACCAGCTTAAGCTCTCCGCAGGCGGCGAGACGATCGTCTTTGATCATCACCGCCCCTGTTACACCCTTTATGGAAAGGGCGAACTCCGCTGCCTTTTGAACCTCTTCCCGCCCCGAGACCATGTTGCCGGCTGCGGTGGCCACCGCATCAGCCAGGGGGGCGGAAGGGGAGAGGACCACCGCTGCGTCCGCCCTGCCGAAGCTGAGGGACGGACCTACGGTACCCGATGAGGTGCAGATTGCCAGCGGGGTATGCTCCGGCCTGATTTCCAGGGCCAGGCGGTTGGAGAGGGGTGACTTGCCCGCAAAAATTCCAACCCGGCGCTGCCTGGTGCTGCGCAGGTAAATGTCGCCGCCGTTCTCCACAATGACATCCTTTGTCCGCCTGGACAGGGCCCGGCCCACATACTGGGCAAAGGCTCCGGCAACGGCAGCCATAGGGCCGACCCCGGCCAGGCGGGCCGCGCCGGCCATCTCAACCGCTATGGACGGGGCACCCGGCTTTAACTCGAGGGGGGAGAGGGCATGGAGGAAGGCGGGGTGCTCCTCGATATACTTTTCCAGAAGCTTTCTTTGCCTGCGCACCAGATCTTCCACCCAGCGGGCCATTTCCGGTGAAAACCTCTCCCGGCGCACTCCGATGTCCAGGTCGGTCTGACCTACGACCACCTGGAAATGAACCAGATCATCCTGGCGGAATCTTAGCCGGTAGGAACGGTCCTGATATTCCAAGGCTAAAACCTGACCTCCATGGCCTTAAGCGGGCAGACTTTGACGCAAATCTGGCAGACGATGCAGTGGTCGCTGTCAAATTTAACTTCCATTGAAGGCCTCTCCAGGTGCAGGGCGCCGGTGGGGCAGATACCGGTACAGGCGCCGCAGCTGATGCATTTTTCCTCGTTGCGGAAAACTTCCTCGGCCAGGGGCTGCACCGTAACACCCTGGCTTTTTAAAAACTCAATTCCTTTGTCGTAGTTTTCCCCGCTAAGCTCCAGAACCAGCGTTCCTTCTTTATTGGGATTGACGTTGGCCTTTAGAATGTTGATCACCAGACCGTAGTCCTTGACCAGATAATAGATTATGGGTTTATCGGATATATCCTTGCCGAAGCGAAGGACGATTCTTTTCGGTGCCAAGCCGTTCACTTCCTTTCTGTTCTGACCCCCTGCCTGCAATGCGGGTTTAACTGCCCTAAGGCGGCCGGTTGTTTTTGAGAACGCACTAAAAGCCGTTCCTTTCTTTCACGAAACATATTTCTACTTTAGACATCGTGCCGGTGAAGCGGCGCCGGCGGAAGGATGAAAATCCTATGATCAGGCTGGATAGAATTGTTTTTTTGGTCCAGGCGGGACGGTGTATCATCCCGCCGGAGAAATCTCCACCAGCGTTAATATCCCGGGAGTTATTAGAAACTTAGATGCCTTTTAATTCCAGTGTCCTGGCAGTAATGCCATCCTTGCAGGAAGGGAGCAGTTTCACCGGTTCGGTCAGGAAGAACTCCCCTTTTTCAATCCACTGCTTGAGGGTTTCGGCTATTTCCCTGGCCTTGGGATAGCTGGACAGGGGAGCAGTGGGCACTTCCCTGCCGTTGACGGTGATCTTGCCGGATTTCAGCTGGGCGTAGCTGACGTAGCCCAGGTTGCCGGGAATGCGCTGGCCGTAGGCCTGACTGTAGTCCACCACGGGAGCATACAGGTCGCTGTCGGTTACCGAGACGCAGCGCATTACCTCCTCGTTGAGGATGGGAATGGGAATTCCGATTCCTACCATCAGCGTGGCTCCATAGCCCAGGATACTTGCTCCAACCAGCCAGTTGGGCTTCATCTGTTTTAAATCCCCAATCAGAGAAAGGGTACCGCCTGCCGGTCCGTAGCTGTTTCCCTGCCCGTCCTCCTGAATGCCTGGGAAGTGCTGCGTTCCGCTCCAGGCTACGTAGCCGGTACCGCCGCCCAGGAAAATCCTGGTGCCGATCCCGATGGTTAGAAAGTACGGGTCGTTCAAGAGCGGGCTCAACTGGCCGGCGCTGCAATAGTGGGCGTTGCCCAGGTCGGGTTTCAACATCCCCAGATAAGTATAGATGGTCCGATCGCTTAAGTTTACCGCACAGTTGTAGTTCTGGTAAGCGTTGCGCGGGTTGAAGAGCGTGGCCTCGTTGATGTCGTCCAGGGTGATGTAGGTCTCCAGCTCCCGGCGGGGGTAGCAGTCGGTCCCGTGGGAAACTGCCTCCAGCTTGACCGGCTTGCGGGCTACAAGGTCATGGATGACATGCCCGCCGCCGTAACGGAATTCGCCCGGGTAATTGCTGTTGCAGGGGTCGTCCTCGGGGAGTTCGGTAGCGCCAAGGTAGGCGTCCACGGCGGCGATCCCGCTGTAAGCCGGAATCCCGTTAAGCCACACTTTTTGCATTTTGATGCGGGGTTTGGGGTGTCCAAAGTTCAGGAAGACGCCGGAGGAGCACATAGCGCTGAAGGTTCCCGTGGTAACCACGTCCACCTGCCGGGTGGCCTCGGAGATGCCCTTTTCCTCCACCAGAGAGAGGATTTCTTCGGCAGTGAGCACTACTGCCTTGCCGGATTTGATTTTTTCATTAATCTCGGCGTAGGTTCTTTCAATTGCCATTGTTTAACCATACCTCCCTTGTTTTTGCTCTTCCCGATTTTAATAAATTGAAAACCTCTTCAAACAGAAGAGGCTAGAAAAGTTAAACTTCTCCCCTTATCTGCCAGAAGAAAACATCTCCTGCTGGAATTAGCACCATTTTGAGAAGTGGTTCTTCCCAACGGTTGCCGGGCTTCATTGGGCCAGTCCCTCCGCCACTCCGGATAAGAGCAATGGATATATTTTTAGTTGCCTTAAATCCTAGTTTATCAATTATACCAGTAGGTGTCAACGATTAATGTTTTTTATGTTTAATTCTTTAAAGATAGCTGATGGGATTAAACACTCCTATTCCGAACCCGGGTTTTATCAGTACTTTGCCTCCTTTGCAGACTGGCGGCAGCTTTTTTACCTGCAAGGATTAACAGCAGAACCCAAACCGATAACAGAATGATGGTGCCGCCGGGTGAAAGGTCCAAATAAAAAGAGGCAAAAATCCCTAATAGAACGGAAATAAGGCTTAGCCCCGTGGAAAGGAAAAGAGCTCCTTTAAAGCTTCTGGCAAGCTGGAGGGCGCCGGCTACCGGCAGGATCATCAGGGAAGACACCAGCAGAATTCCCACCACCCGCATGGAAATGGCGATAACCATTGCCGTCAGTACCGTAAAACCCATGCTTATGGTCCGGACTGCTACACCTGAGGAAGCCGCTGCATCTTCATCAAGTGTTATAAAGTAAAGCTCTTTGAAAAAAAGCGCAATCAAGCCCAGGGTGGCTAAACCGATCCAGGCGATTAGACGGAAATCCTTATCATCAATTAAGATGATGCTGCCGAAAAGATAGCTGAGGATGCTGGTATTAAAGCCCTTACCCAGGCTCAGGAGTACAGCTGCCAGGGCCAGCCCCGCAGACAGGATAATGGCAATGGAAAGCTCAGAATAGGTCCGGTAATTCTCCCTCAGCTTTTCAATCAGGAAAGCGCCGCAAACAGAAAAAAGGGAGGCGGAGAGCAGGGGGTGGGCGCCGGTCAACAGGCCTGCGGCCACTCCCGCCAGGGATATGTGGGCTAGTGCGTCGGCAATCAGGGACATTCGCCTGAGTACGATGAACAGGCCAATCACCGGGCAGGTAATCCCAACCACTATACCAATCATAATTGCCCTGTTCATATATCCATAGTGAAATATTTCCAAGAGCTTTCCCTCCCGTCAATCAGGCGCTCCAGAGTCTTTTGGTGCAGGTCGCACCTTGCGGAGAGTCACTCAAACTGTGACAGCAGGAGCAAAGGTGCCGGTCAAGACATACCTGGCGGTCCACTACTGTTGATATAGCTTCCAGGTCATGGGAAACAAGCATCAGGGTAAGCCCTTTTTGAATGACCAGATCCTTTAAAAGGGAATAAAAGCGGGCCTGGTTTTCCGGGTCCATACCCGCCGTTGGTTCGTCCAGGAGCAACAACTCCGGGTGCCCCGCCAGGGCCCGGGCAATGAACACGCGCTGCTGCTGCCCGCCCGAAAGGGAGCCGATGGGTTTATGAAGGTGCTCAGCCATACCTACCTCCCCCAGAGCCTCCCTGGCAATGGAACGGTCCTCCCTGTTATAATAATGAAAGAGCCCCCGCCGGCTGATGCGCCCGGCCAGAACGACCTCTTCCACAGTGGAGGGAAAGCCGCTATTGATGAAACCAGCCTTTTGGGGAATATAACTCAACCTTCCATGCTCTTTAAACTCATTCAGGGGCCGGCCGAATAGTTTGATGCTGCCGCTGGCAGGCTTCAAAAGCCCCGCAACAAGTTTCAGCAAGGTGCTTTTACCAGCCCCGTTAGGGCCGGTTATCCCTACGGATTCGCCGGGCTGCACAGAGAGACTAATCCCTTCCAGGACAGGGTGACAGCCATAGCTGAAATTGACGTTTTCTATTTCTAGAACAGGCCTGGCAGTGCTCATGATTCCACCACCTCAAGGGCTTTTTGTAAATTTACAAGGTTTTCCCGCATCACCGTCAGGTAATCCTTGCCGGCATTTATTTCGTCCGTTGTAAGACTGCCCAGGGGGTTTAGAACCAGGGTTCTGGCGCCGGTTTCAGCGGCAATGATTTGTGCTACCTTGGGGCTCACCAGTGTCTCAAAGAAAATATAGCGGATCTTTTTTTCGTTAATCAGTTTTATTATTTCAGCCATCCGGGCCGGGGCCGGCTCAACTTCAGGGGAAAGGCCCCTGATGGGTACCTGGACCAGGCCGTAGCGCCTGGCCAGATAGCCGAAGGCGGCATGGGAGGTTATAAATTCCCTGTGTGCGGTACAGGCCAGCCCGTTATGGTAATCGTTATGAATGGCCTCCAGTTTTTTCAGGTACTCCCGGGCATTGGTTTCATAAAAAAGCTTGTTTCCGGGGTCGGCCTGAACCAGGCCGGCAGCGATGTTTTCAACTATTTTCATAGCGTTGACGGGGTCTAGCCAGATATGCGGGTCTGTTGTTGAATGGTCTTTCCGCAGGTCTCCGGAGTTATTTAGAGAGGCCTGCTCTTCAGACCCATCGCCGCTATTCTGTGGTTTGACGCTGTTCTCATTTTCATCCCCCTGGCCGGCAATCAACTGGATACCACTACTGGCGTTCACTATGTACAACTCCGGTCCGGTTACCACATTCAACACCTTATCGACCCAGCTTTCCATGCCCGCCCCGCAATACACAAAAAGATTGGCTTCCTGAATTGACGCCAGGTCCCTGGGTGAAGGTTCCCACTCATGGGGTTCCGTGCCGGGCGGCACCAGGCAGGAAAGGTCTATTTTATCCTTGCCGATGTTTTTGGCAAAATCATAGAGCGGGTAGATTGTACAAAAAACTTTGACCGGCTGAAAGTCCTGGGAATTGCTTGCCGGTGTCTCTTTTTGCCCGGCGCAACCGGAAAAAAACAGACAGGTCACGATCAAAAATAGAGCAGTGACAGCAGTGCAAAACCCGCTGAAGGAGTTGCGTGCCGGCCCGGCAGGATTTTGCTGAGGCTTTTCACGCTTCCTTTTCGTAACAAAGTATTGGAACACGGACCAAACCCCTCCTATCATGCTTGCAGGTCAATTATTTTTACAGGTGGCGCAATATCCATAGATTTCGAAACGGTGTTCCTTGATTTCGAAGTCTTTTTCCTGCAAGATTTTTTTCTGATCAATATATTTCAGCGGACAGAAATCAACCGGCTCTGCGGTGCCGCATTTTAGACAGACAAGATGATGGTGATGATTGTTTCCTCTGTTTATCTCGTAGCTGCTTTTTCCCTCCTTATAGTTAAATTTGCAGATCAGATTAATGCTCAAAAGGACATTTAAGTTGCGGTAAACCGTATCCAGGCTGATGCTGGGATGTTTTTCAGTGACTTTTTGGTGAATTTCCTCGGCGCTCTGTGGTACAGGACAGGAAAGAATAGCCTTAAGGATTTCCTGCCGCTGGGGTGTTATTTTATATCCGTTCATGCGCAGCTTTTCAATGAGATGCTCTTCCTTCAAGGACTCGCCCCCTAAACAATAATTATTCTTAATTAGTAATCAATATTACTTATATCAGGAAATAATAAAATGTCAAGTTCTTGATTCGGATTGATTTGATTGGGCTGCTGCTGCAGCTTTGAAAGTAGCAGATAAATGAAAAGGATTAACAAATAATTAAGAAGAAGTAAATAAGTAAATGTAGAAATCACACAGAAAATTTTCGACAGGAAAATAAAAAGAATTAGATTGTGATATAGGAGCGATGTCATTAACCATATTAAGATTGAGCTGGCTGCAGTTACCTCAGCAAGGGGTGGAAATAAGGTGAAGGGAAAAATAAATGTAATCTATTATGGAGGAAGGAACTGGTGATTAATTTAAAATTGGGGATGTAGAAAAGTATAAGGATTCTTTGCTTAAACTATTTAGAAGATCCATAGGTATTGATGGGGATTTGGATAAAGTTTATCGCAAAGAGGTAATATGAATTTTATTTTTTGATGCTGGTGGTAAGGAGTATTACCTGTAAAAAAACCAGTAAGTAAAACTGGATGCACAGGAAGGACACTTTAAATGTATGCTTTAATTGGGGCCAGGATTAAAAAGGCCAGGGAGGAAAAATTCATTTCCCAGGCGGAATTGGGCGCCAGGATTGGTGTTACGGCCACTGCCATTAATTATTACGAAAAGGGAAAGAGGAAAATTAATATTGAGGATCTCTTTCGCCTGGCGGCAGCTTTAGAGAAACCGGTGGATTATTTCCTGTCCGCCGGCGGCCCGAAAGGCAATAATAACACACCCTTAACCAAATTGGCTAAGCAAGAAGTTTACAGTCTAAAAAACATTCCAGTTTTGGGAACTGTTCAGGCCGGGGAACCGCTGGTTTCTACTCAAATGGTTATCGGTTGCCTGCCCTTGCCTCAGATTGTGACGGGAGAGGTGGATTTTGCTCTCCAGGTTCAAGGTGACTCGATGGCGGGCGAGGGGATATGTGACGGTGATCTGGTGTTGATTCGCCGTCAGTCCCACGTGGATTTTAATGGTCAGATTATCTGTGCCCTGATTCATGGTAAGGAAAATACTTTAAAAAAATTTGTTAAGGATAAAAGCGGCAAAATCTATCTTTGTGCCGCAAACCCGCAATATCTTCCGATCATACTTGAGAGTGAGACTGAACTGGCTATCCAGGGTGTTTACGCAGGTGTTTTTAAATTTCCCACCAGCCCTTCCCGGGCTCTATAAAGCCTTTTCTTTTCTAAGCTCATAAGGGGTTTCAACTTCATTTGCGCCGGCCTTCAAGGAGCGGATGTGGAAGTGGTTGTGTTGAATTCTGATCAGGTGGATTGTGCCGCAAAGCGGGCATTTTTTTGTTTCTCCGTCTTTAAAGCGCATCTCTCCGATGTGCTTACCGCAGCAGGTAATCTCGATGCTGATAATTGTGCTGTTGTTGATAACATTGACCCGGTAGTCACTTTTGTAATTCTTAACCTGATTCATGGTGACATCACCTCATCAAAATAGTTGTTAGGTAATCCCAATATAGCATTAGTTCCATGCGGTGGCAACCCCGTAAGGATGCTTCAGCTAAAAAAAGAGACCTTTAGAAAAGGTCTCTTTAACAGGTGGCATTGTCATTATTCCCGGATATTCCGGATTTTGAGCAGGATTCACTGCAATTCTCCTCTTCCAGGGAAACATCGCTTTCGTCTGTTACCGGGGTTATGGTTTCAGGAGACTTTCGCCTGTCTTTCTTATTGGGAGTCATTAACAAAATACCTCCTTATTTGATTTAAATTGTATTATGGACAGTTTCTGCCTGTCGTATGCATCAAAAAATTTTTCCCTCCTGACAAAAAGGAAGGTGCGGGGAGATCCTGCACCTTTTTATAAAAATATTTTTTAATGGGTTTCAATTCTTAATTATGATTACTTATTATTTCTGATTATTTTTGATTAGTTCTGACAGCAGCGTTTTCTCTGAAAAAGAAGGAAATGGCATAGAGGCCGGATAAACCAACCAGGGTGTAAATAACTTTACTTAGCATGGAGGCCTGTCTTAGTGTTTCACCTCCGAACAGGGCAGTGATTAGGTCCCATTCAAACAGGCCCACCAGCAACCAATTCAATGCGCCGATAATGATTAGAGCTAAGACGATTCTGTTTAACCATTCCATGATTAACTCCTCCTAGATGTTGTGATATCTTTATTATGTTAAAAGTTAAATTAAGTTATACTTCTTCTGCGAATAAGGAAGGAATTTATGACAGTTACGGTAACATAATGAAAATTATTATGAAAAAGAATTTTCCTAAAAAAAAGAAGGCGCAGGATAGTCGCCTTCTTTGTGTCACTTTAGAACACCCCGGGTCAATGCAAGATCAATAAGGGAACACAATGGCTGTTCTATTTGTGAACACATTCAATATGGACATATTCAATTGGATGCTTCGTTCTTTTTTTGTACAAAGCCAAGGAAGACCCGGTACGGTCCAGGCGTGCCGGGTGGTACGAAGGCTACACGATCCCCGGGCTTTACCGGATAATCCATGCCGTTTGCCAGACCGTTAACAAAGACCACCTCGATCTTGTCATAGGGCAGGTCGAGCATTTTAGCCAGTTCTCCGGTTGTAGTGGGTTCATTAAGCTCAAAGGACAGGGGAAGAGGCCAGTTCCTCTCTTGAAAGATTTTTAATATGTCACCAAATCCTCTTACTTCTACAGCGCTCATTTGATCCCTCCTAGCTTACTTTTATGATATTTTATTGCAAAAACCAAGTCAAGCTTGTATAAAAAATATTCTAATAATTAAAACTTATAGCAAAGAGGAATCAACGGCAGCTCAAAGGAGGAAGTAGGACAAATATGTCGAAGGCAATATATGGTATGAAATCAATTCATACAAAATAGGTGAGGGCTATGAAAAGATATTCTATCACAATTTTTTTTCCGTGCTACAACGAAGAACAAAATGTTGAAAGGGTTACCAGGGAGGCCCTGGAAGTAGCCGGACGGCTCTTTGACGATTTTGAAATCATCATTGTAAATGATGGGAGTAAGGATAACACAACCGCGATTGCAGACCGGCTGGCAAAGGAAAATCCGTTTATCCGGGTAATCCATCATGAGCATAACAGGGGATACGGGGCAGCTCTTCGGACAGGATTTGAAAATGCAACAAAAGAGCTGGTTTTCTATACTGACGGTGACGGACAATTCAAAATTGAAGAAATAACCAAACTGCTTCCCTTAATTGAAAAGTCAGATATTGTATCCGGTTACCGCATCCGCAGGCAGGATTCACTGATTCGTAAAATTAACGCCTTTTTGTGGGGAGTTCTTGTAAACGCCCTGTTTAAAATTAATGTTTCAGATGTTGATTCAGCCTTTAAGCTTTATAAGCGCAAGATCTTTGATGAAATAACCCTCACTTCGCAAGGCGCCCTGATTGATACAGAGATCCTCGCTAAAGCAAGGGCAAAGGGTTATACTATAACCGAGGTCGGGGTTAATCATTATCCACGGGTGGCAGGTGAGCAGACAGGAGCCAAGCTGTCGGTTATATTTAAGGCTTTTAAAGAACTGTTTAAACTAAGAAGCAGTTTTTCTCCAAGGTCCTGATAATATGGCCGGATGTTTAAAAAGATGCTTAAAAAATTGCCGGGCTATTGCCTTACTCTCCCTGTTTTGCTCCTTCCTCTCTTGTTAAAATCACTAAATAAGGGGTTTGCGTATTGACGGAAAATGTTCTTCAACTGTGTAAATTTTCCATTGTAGGTTGTATTAATACTTTTATTGACTGGGCTGTTTACTTTGTAATTCTCAGGTTGTTTCCAGGTGAAAGTATTCTATTTTACTCGGTTGCCAAAGGCTTCAGCTACCTCTGCGGAGTTGTGAACAGCTTTTTATTGAACCGGTGTTGGACCTTTAAAACTCCCACTGAAAATGAGGGCAGCCGCTTCCTGAAGTTCACACTGGTTAACACCTTGGGCCTGGGTATCAACAGTGCCTCTATTTATGTTCTGCTTAATCTGAATTTGCCTCATTTGGCGGCTTTATTCCTGGCAACGTCAATCACCTTTGCCTTTAATTTTACACTCAGCAAGCTCTGGGTTTTCCGTAAAGGCAAAGTTGTAGTGAAAACAACCGGGGGGTAAAAGGATATTAAAGACAGCATAATTCGTACAGGCTACTTGTTTATTTTAAACAAGCTATATATTGTATTTATTATCTGGCTGACCAGAGATATCATCCATCCCATTCTACCTTCCAAGTTCGAACACCTGCATCCCAATGTTGTGCTGGATTCTTTAATTCACTGGGATGCCGGCTGGTTTTTAAGAATCGCCGGGCAGGGTTACGACTTTAACAGCGCTCCCTTTTTTCCCATGTTTCCCCTGCTCATCCGGCTTATGACTTTTATTACCGGCAACGGTGTGGAGGCCGGCTTATTAGTATCCAACACGGCTCTTTTTATTGCATGTTTCCTTCTTTATCATCTGGTTAAAGAAGATTACGGTGAGGATATTGCTTCCACCACGGTTTTCATAATGCTCTTTTTCCCTACGGCCATCTTTTTTTCATCGATTTACTCGGAAGCGCCTCTTTTAGCTTTTTCTTTGGGAGCTTTTTACTATACCAGGAGAGGCAAATGGCTGGCGGCATCATTACTGGGCGCCTGTGCAGCCCTGACCAGAAACATCGGTGTAGTTTTGTTTTTAGCCTTCCTGTATCTGCAGTACAGGGAAAACGGTTTCAGGTTTTCTGTCCGAAAAACTCTGCCTCTTTTTTTAATCCCGGCATCTCTGGGATTGTTTATGCTTGTTTTGTGGAAATATACGGGCGATCCCCTCGCTTTCGCTCACTCATTAAACACCGAATACTGGGGTTATCGCCATTTCCAATACCCGGGCGCAGGCCAGTTCCTAAATTTGTCTATCTTTTATTACCAGAATAATTTCTATGCCCTTTTTGAGTCGGGGATGGCCTTCCTGTTTCTCTACCTTGTGGTACGCAGCTATAAATATGTCGAGGACCGCTCCCTGCTGATCTTCCTGGTGCTGGGCTTTTTAATACCCTTTTCATCCGTGGTGGGCAATGTCCCCCTGGGCATGCCCAGATATATCCTCGTTTTATTTCCCGGTTACATCACCCTCGCCCGGCTGTTGCATAAAAACAACCTTGTTACTGCTTACTCTGTCCTTTCCATAATTGCTTTTTCGGTTGTCTGTTCGTTGTTCGTAGCAGGCCGCTGGATCAGTTAGATTTTTAAGCCACATTTTAAACTTACCATATTTAGGCAAGGTGGATTGATTTATATTTTTCACCTGGCCGTTCTGAAGCGGGCGAGCTGTTGCGGAACGGAGGCGCCCGGTTTTTTTTGTATTATTTTTAGGAACAGATGGCTCACTGGGAGGGAGCCTTTTTTTGTTAAATGGAAATCAAGTGAAGACTGTAACTCAATGCTGTGGAGCAACATAGGATGTAGAATTAACAGGAGGAGAAGGGATTGCCCATGAACTCATATTTAAAGGCTATTACCGCGCTTGGCGGCGGCAGCCTCCACCCGGGGGGGTTCAGCTGGACCCTGGGTATTTTACGAAATTTCACCATTGCCCAGGACGAAGTCATTCTGGATCTGGGGTGCGGCTCAGGAAGAACCGCCTGCCATCTGGCAAAGACTTACAGAGCCCACGTTTTTGCCCTGGACAATTCTGAGACTATGCTGTCCAAAGCGAAGTCAAGAGCACTTCAAGAAGGTGCGGAAGTCCATTTTGTTCTGGGTGATATGCTTGACCTGCCTTTTAAAGATAACATCGCCGACCTTGTTATTATTGAGTCGGTACTGATTTTTTTGCCGGTCCGGGCGGCGCTTCAAGAGTGCTTCAGGGTGCTGAAAAAAAAGGGTTATCTGGTGTGTGTAGAAATGTTTGCCAATGGGTCCCTGCCGGAGAATGAGAGGGAAGAACTCAAGAGTGTCTGCGGGCTCAATCAGATACCATCCTACCAGGAATGGCTGAATTATTTTCAAAGCACTGGCTTCACTTTTGTCAAGACCCTGCAGAACAAATTTCCCGGAGCGCTGGAGAGTTTAAAAGAACTCTTTAATCCGGATCCCTGTTGGTTTAGGCCAAAGGAACAGGTTTTTTTAGACCCGGCCTCTTTGAGTGTGCTTATTAAATATAAAAGGTTGATGATGAGAAATAAAAAACATCTTGGATTCGGAACTTTTATCTTAATTAAGGAGTGAAGGACCGGGAATGTAAAACCACCTGACCGGGCGACTTCGTATCGAAAAAAAACTATGATCTTTTGATTTGAGGGGATATGTCCATTTGCTTGCGGGAGGGAATTCTCTTTAAGAAAACAAAAACAACATGAATGTAGCCCTTGACCTGGAGCAGAGAAAGTAGTAAAATATCAAATGTGCTTACCGATATCATGTTAAGTCGTGTGAGGGGACATAGCTCAGCTGGGAGAGCGCCTGAATGGCATTCAGGAGGTCAGGGGTTCGATCCCCCTTGTCTCCACCAGATTATCTACCATCTACCGTTAAAATGGATTTTATCGGTGGATGGTTTTTATATTGCTTGAAAAGCTGGTATTTAAGCCGTTCCCACGTTGCAGCGGGGCGGCTTTTACTGTTTTCCGGTGGGTTATTTTCTCTTGATAGGGTGAAACCTCACTTATTATCAGTGCCACCAGGAGGTAATCGTTGAACTTTAGCAAGGGGTGTGCAAAAGGGGGTGTGCATTTTCCAAAGGGGTGTGCTAACAGTCAGGCCTGGTTATTGACAAAGAAATACCCCCAAAGCCGAAGCACTGTAAGCTTTTTGAGGATTCTTACTGTCGCCACTTGCCAGGTTTTTTCCCTGCTGGAGGTGGTATGCCAGGCTGATGACCTTAAGCACATGTGATGTCATCGTTTTTCTTGCGGATAAATTGAATAGGGCGAAGTCTTCTGAATAATTAGCTGCATCCGGTGCAAGTCGCGAGCATTTGCCGGGGCAGTGTAACCTATATAGTGTAACCTATATATTGACAAACAATGCAACGTGAACCATACTTTAATAAAATATTGAAAAACTGAAGGGGATTTTGCCCATGCGCAGCAAGCTGTCCGTTTCGCTGACCGTACTGATTATTCTCTCACTGTGGATCACAGGTGCGCCTTCGCAGATGGCCGCGGAGCCGGCCGTCGCGGCCGGTGCCAACGCATGGGGCGCCGACGGCTATTTTGACCTCCACTTCTATAACTCCGTCCACGTATCGCCCGACGGCAGGTTGGTGGTTTTCGAGGTGTACAAGCCCAACATTGCCGGCGAGGCCAACGAATGGCAGCAGCAGATTTTCCTTGTGGATATGGATGGGAAGACAAAGGCGCTCACCGATATGGAGAACACCGGCATCGACCACATGAGCCCCCAGTGGTCTCCGGAAGGCTCGCTCATTTCCTACATCGCGCTGGGCGACGGCGTGCCGAATCTTTTTGTCATGACCAAACCGGACAGCAGAGGACGCAAATCACGCACTCCGCGACCGGGGTTGTGAGCTATCAGTGGTCGCCAGACGGAAAGCGCATCGCGTATATCGCGCCGGACGGCCCGAGCGAACAGGAGACCGCGGCGTCCCAAATAAGCGACGCGCGGGTCGTGGGCGAGCATGTGCGTCAACTCCACCTTTGGGTGGTCGATATGGAAGACACTGGTGGCGAAACCCGGGAGCGGCGCTTGACATCCGGAGATTTCAGTGTGCTCTCCTTCGACTGGTCCGCCGACGCGCGGTTCATTGCCTTCGCGCACGCCCCCTCGCCGGAAGACCCCGATGTAACATTTCGTTCGGATGTCTCGATGTTGGACTGCGAGAGCCTGGAGATTGCTCCCGTCGCGGACGGCCCCGAGGCGGAGAGCCAGCCCAAGTTCTCGCCGGACGGACAGTGGGTTGCCTACGTCAAATCCGATCCGTTAAACTCCGATTATTCCGAGCGCCTCGTCTACATACTGTCGCGCGCAACCGGGCAGGTGACTCAATTGGCCAAAACGGGCAACCAGTCCCCCACGCTGGTCGGCTGGTCCGGGGATGGCCGGGGGATTTACTACGAGGAAATAGACGGGACGACCCAGATGCTCGGGTATTTGCCGGCCACGGGTGCGCCGCCCAAGCGTTTGTCGTATAACTCTGCGCTGTCCGTCGGCGGTTTCAGCCTGAACAGTTCCCGGCAGATGTTCGCCTGCGTCGGGTTCGGGTCCTCCACTCCCTTCGAGGTCTACGTGTCCCCCACCGCAAACTGGGCGCCCCGAAAGCTCACCGGCTTCAACAACGCTTTGCGTGCTCGGCCGCTCGGGAGGACCGAGGTCGTCCGGTGGAAATCGACAGACGGCATGGAGACGAGGGCCTGCTGACATACCCGGCGAACTACGAGCCAGGCAAGCGCTACCCCCTGTTGACCTATTTGCACGGCGGCCCAGTGAGCGCCTTCACGCAGCAGTACGTCCCCGCGAATGTGTTCTATCCGATCGCGGCGTTTTCAGCAGAAGGGTATGCCGTGTTCCGGCCGAACATCCGGGGCTCCGACGGTAGAGGCGGGGATTTTCGCAAGGCCAACATACGCGACTGGGGTGGCATGGATTACCAGGACATGATGACCGGCATCGACCACATCGTCGGTTTGGGTGTGGCCGACCCGGAGCGGCTGGGGATCATGGGGTGGAGTTACGGCGGATACATGACCTCCTGGTCCATTTCGCAGAGCAATCGCTTCAAGGCCGCGTCGGTCGGCGCGGGCCCGGTGGATCTGGTCGGCATGACGGCCTGCGATCTGTTTGAGCTCTTCCCGCAGTACTTCGGCGGCTGGTATTGGGATGAGCACGATTTATACGTACAGCATTCGCCGATCCACCATGTCCAGAACGTGCAGACGCCGACACTGATTCAGCACGGGACGGATGATTTCAGGGTGCCCGTCGCGCAGGGGCTGACGCTGTACAATGCGCTGAAGACCCGGGGCGTACCCGTCGAAATGGTCCTGTATCCGCGCTCCGGGCATGTGGTGGTGGAGCCAAGGCTGGTGTACGACGTGCTGTCCCGGAATCTCGCGTGGTTTGAGGAAAACATCCCCGCGGGCGGCCGGTAGCGCCCCTCAGACCGCACGCGCTGCGGGTATAGAGAAGACATCTTCGAATCAGCAGAGATATGAAAAAATATGTAAGTAAATTTTAAACATAGGGTGGATTCGTGGGATTATGATCTGGGCGGCTCATAAACAAAATCATCACTGACAAACTCAATATAATTTCTAAATTCCCTATCAAAGCCATATGTAATAAGCCATTGGAAGCAATTCTATCTGTAGTATAACTATTATTCTGATAAGGTTGAAACGGCTCACTACCATGAAGTGGATTCCGTTTCCAGTGGATTCGATTTTCAACGGCCATCTTTGAAGAAAGGTTACCTTGGTGAAGAACAAACAATCTAAAACCTACTGCACACCCCTGACGAAAATGTATACCCCTATATGAAATCTTTAAAATAATGCAACGGAGTTGTGTGATGATTAAATGAACAACACTTATACAATATGATATGATAAACTAATGTCCCCCGGGTTTAAGCCGGGGGACATTTTTGGGTGCGCCCGGCATGTTCACCAGGCAGGCGGATTGCAGAAAACCCCGCCAGACAGCCGGTGGCCATGCCTTTCAAATTTTCAGTGAACTCCAGGCTTCTTTTTGATGAGACATAACACAATTATCTTGCTTGGTCACCGCTGGAACCACTGGGGGAAGCGTGGCTTAGGACTACGCCTGAGCACAGCAATTGTCGCTTAACCCCTATGCTTTTCTAATGTTGCATAAAAAAGCTTTGTATTCGGGAACAACAACGTTAGCATCACCGATAAAAGGTGTTAAGCTATTCCCAATATCTCCCTTGGATAATCCCATGTAACCCCAGCTCCATGGCAGGGAAACAATTTCCACGGGACTGCCGTTTACAATTAAGGGTTTAACAATCGGTAAAACATTGGCCTTCATTTTTATTTCTGCCCGGGCGCTGCTTACAATTATCTCATCTCCAGGATTTATTCCCAATTTACTGGCTAAAGTTGGCGATATGGTGGCAAATTGTTCCGGCATCAATTCTACCAGCATGGGGCTGTTTCTGGTCCTTACCCCGGTTTGATAATGTTCAACGTAATGGACGGTAGTAGCAACGTAAGGGAACTCTTTGCTGCCGGTCTCGGCTAATTTAGCAAATTCGCCTCCCCATCTCATAGCCATGGGATTATTTTGCTGCTTACTCATTAGATTTTTCACCGGACTTTCCACCGGTTCATAGTGTTCCGGCATGGGTCCTTCTTTTAAGCCGGAAGGAACAAAGAAGCGTGCCTGTCCTTCAGGAAGCATAATAAAAGGAGCATTGGCTGTTTTTTCCGGTGGTAGGGGTTCTTTTGTAGCCGCGTCTATAACGCCGAAATCGGGAACATCGTTGGTAATCCACTTTGTTCCGTCCCAGGCCATCAAGGGTTTATCCTTTTTCCAGGGCCGGCCGGCCGGGTCAGCGGAACAACGGTTATAAACAATGTGACGGTTCAAAGGCCAGACAAAGGTCCATTTCGGGTATATACCAAGCCCGCTCTTATCCTCCGTGCCGTGCCTTTTGGTTGCGGGCACCTTTAACGACGGGTCTTGCTCATTGGGGTCTACGTAATAATAACCAGCGTAAATCCATACCCCGCAAGCCGTAGAACCATCATCTTTAAGGTCGCCGAATGTGCCTAAAACCCGGCCGTCCGCAATACTATAACCGTTAATTTCAATGGCTACTTTCTCTATGTCCGGCTCTTCCTGTCCCGGCTTATCATAATTCCAAACCAGGTTTAAAACAGGATCAGGAAATCTGCCGCCGCTCTGGTATTCCTGGCGGACAGCTTTAAAGATCCGGTCGGCAATCCAGAGACTGCTTTTTGACTTGCCGGGCGGTTCAACAGCTTTCCAACCCCATTGAATATTGCGTGAACTGTTTGTTCTCGTGCCCTCTGCTTCGTATCTGTGAGCTGCCGGCAGCAGAAAAACTTCTGTTTTTATATCTGCCGGGTTCACTCCCGGACGCTTCCAGAAAGCGGCTGTTTCGTTTTCAAATATGTCAATGCAGACCATCCATTCTGCGTTCTCCAGGGCCTTGGTCTCGTGAACAGCATCCGGCCCGGCTACGGTAGGATTTTCTGCCCAGCAAAAGACACCTTTAATATGTCCTTCCGCCAGGGAGGCATAGGAAGACATGTGGGAATGGTCTTTCCCGTCTGACTTAGGCAGCCAGTCATAGCAAAAGTCATTTTCTGGGGTTGCTTTTTCCCCGTACCAGGCCTTGAGCAGGCTGGTCAGGAACTTGGGTTTGTTGGACCAGTAGCCCGTCCTGGGTGTTTCCACCTCCAGGTAGTCCTTGAATGTGGGATGTTTTGCCGCGTCAGGAATATTAAGATAGCCCGTGATATTATTCCACAGCATTCCCATGTCACAGGCGCCCTGCACATTTGATTGCCCCCGCTGGGGGTTAAGTCCGCCACCGGGCAAACCTATATTGCCCATCAAGAGCTGTACCATGGTAGTTGCCCGTGTGTTTTGAGTTCCGTAACTGTGCTGGGTGATTCCCAGTACGTAAATAATATTACCTGCCACATCCGGTTTAGCCGATTCGCAATACACAGCGTAAGCTTTCTGTAGAATATCCTCCGGGGTTCCCGTGACATTACTGACCGTTTTTATATCGTAGCGGGAGACATGCTTTTTCATAATTTGCCAGACGCACTGGGGATCCTGCAAGGTAGGGTCTTTTTTAATAATATCGCCTTCTTTTTGGTAAGCCCAGCTGGCAGTGTTATAGTACGGTTTGCCGTTTCTTTCCTCTAAACCGGAAAAAACGCCATCTGCAAAATAATAGTCAGGACTGATTAAGTAAGAAGCGTTGGTATAGTTAAGCACATACTCGTATTGGTAAAGATTATTTTCGATGGCGTAATTTATCAGACCGTAAAGAAAAGCAATGTCTGTCCCCGGACGTAAAGGAACGTAAAGATCTGCCTTGGACGCTGTTTTGGTAAACCTCGGGTCAACAACAATGATTTTAGCTCCTTTTTCCTTGGCCTTAATAATGTGGCGCATGGCCATGGGGTGAGCTTCGGCCGGGTTGGCTCCAATAATTAAAAATATGTCTGTATTGCGATAATCAACAAAACTATTAGTCATTACTCCCCTACCAAAAGTGTTAGCCAGACCGGCTACGGTTGGGGCGTGTCAGAGACGGGCGCAATGGTCAAGATCAATTACGCCCAGGGACCGCATGAGCTTGTTAACTAAATAGTCTTCTTCGTTATTAATATTGGCGCTACCCATCTGACATATGGCCAGACAGCGGTTAACCGTAACACCATTGGCGTCCTTATCTTCAAAGTGCTCGTCCCGGGTCATTTTTATCCTTTTAGCGATTTCAGGGATAGCCCAGTCCCAGTCTTTGACTTCCCACTTGTCGCTGCCGGGGGCACGGTAAAGAACCTCCCTTAAACGCCCCGGGTGGGGTACACGCCGGCGCTTTTTATCAATAATGTTATAGATATCCGGTAGGCCTGCGCCTTTGGGACATAAAGACCCTTCATTAATGGGACTGTCAGGGTTGCCTTCGACAAATATCACCTTGCTGTTTTCATCAGAATAAACAATAGTGCTGCAGCCACATCCACAATAAGGACAGGTGGAGGGAGTTTCTTTGGTTTTCTTTAATTTAAAATGGGCCAATTCAAAACTGGGCAAATTCTCTTCAGCTGAAGCAGGTCTTGCGCTGACTCCTTCAAATAAAGTCGCTCCGGCTGCCCCTACACCCAAATACTTCAAGAAATCACGGCGGCTAATACCTTTTTTCATATTAGCTAATTGCAACCTCCTATACTTTAAAATAAATAGTAAGTAGTATCTTAAGTCATCCCTCCTCTTTTCCTCAGAGTTGATGAACTAAAAAACTTTGTCCACCATTGAGGATGAACAAAGTTTTATCTATAAGGAGATCAGTATAATTACGACAGGGGCATTGAAACCGCACAGGTAATCGTACCGTTAACTCCAAAAAACTATGTTCTCCTTTCCACAATGGGAGGCATATCTGTTTCCGGATATACCCTACAGACCAGGAAACCTATCAAGTATAGCCCAGGTAACCTGGTTCGGAGATTTTTTATAAAAATTTAATGATATGTTCCGGTTACAATGGTCAAATTGACCTGTATGTATTATTCCTGTACCTGGTTTTATATCCAAAAACTTAATTCTTAATGTTTAAAGTTTAAATATAAAGCGATCTTTATTAATAAAAATTAATAAAAAAACTTTGTCCCAACACAAAAGGCGGACAAAGCTTTCACCAGCTGCCTGAGGTAATCACTTTAGAATAGACAGCAACACTTCAGTGTTTGCTCTCCTGGCAGCGTTTTAAGTAAAGACTATGTTCTCCTTTCCGCAATGGGAGGCATAACCGTTTCCAGATATACCCTACAGACCAGGAAACCTATCAAGTATAATCCAGGTAACCTGGTTCGGAGATTATATTAGAAATTTTGTTAATAAATTTAATAATTCGCCTTAAAAACGTAAATTCCTTTTTTTTAAAAAAAATTGAGGGATTTAATTTCCGGAGCCATGCAAAGCTGATCGGCATTTTACCTGGCAGCATTAAAATTTATTTTTTTTATTGAAGGAATCCAGAAAATCATATAGAATAAAGTAACCATAGGAAAACTGGGTATCAAGAAGGTACCCCGGGTTAATTAAAGCGAACGGTTATCCAAAAACATCTTCATTATTATGAATTTGACCATGAAGGTCTTGCCTGCAAAAAGGCAGCTTTCATGGTTTTTGTTTTTTGGGGGGAGGTTGAAGAATTTACTTACATATCTTGAATAAGAACTGCCCTGTAACTAATTATTCTGAAGGAGTTGAACATCATGCACATGGCGGACGCTTTAATTTCGCCGGTAGTAGGTGGAACCATGTGGGTTGCTACTGCAGGAGTTGCAGCCTATTCAATCAAAAAAATTCAAGAAGATCTGGATGAAAAGAAGATACCTTTGATGGGAGTAGTGGCGGCTTTTGTTTTTGCTGCCCAAATGATTAATTTTACAATTCCCGGGACGGGTTCAAGCGGTCATATTGGCGGTGGTTTATTGCTGGCCATTCTACTTGGTCCCTATGCCGGATTCCTGGCCATGGCTTCTATTCTAACAATTCAGGCTTTGTTTTTTGCGGATGGAGGTCTTCTGGCACTGGGGTGTAATATATTCAACCTGGGGTTCTTTACTTGTTTTATTGCCTATCCCCTGATCTACAAGCCGCTCATTGCCAGAGGTTATAATCTTAAACGGATTATAGGAGTATCCTTACTTGCTGCAATTGTAGGCCTTCAGCTAGGCGCCTTTAGTGTTGTCCTTGAAACCTTGTTTTCCGGGAAGACCGAGTTGCCCTTTGGTACCTTCGTCCTCCTGATGCAGCCCATCCATCTGGCCATAGGGCTTGTGGAAGGACTTATTATTGCGGCAATCGTTTCCTTTGTCTGGAAGGAACGGCCGGAAATCCTGGAGAAGGCGGCTCTGGGCAAAAAACTGGGAAGTCTCTCCATTCAAAAGGTATTTACAGCCCTTGCCCTGGCGGCAGTGCTTACCGGAGGCGTCCTATCCTGGTTTGCCTCTGCCAATCCCGACGGGCTGGAATGGTCCATGTTTAAGACGGCGGGTGTAGAGGAACTTGAATCTCCCGGCGGTATCCATCAGGCCCTGTCTGAAATCCAGAGCAAGATTGCCCTTTTGCCGGATTATGATTTTAAGGCAACCGAAGATGAAAGTGCAGCGGCTGCCGGAGAAGGAGAAGAAGAAGGATCCTGGCCAGCTGTGAGCGGCGGAAGCAGCCTGTCCGGACTCGTGGGGAGCGTTTTAACTCTTGCTGTCGCTGTTCTAATCGGATTTGCCGTCAAATTCTTTAAGAGAAGGAAGCCTAATTTTACATCGTAAACTGTGAGGCCGGCAAACCGGCAAATACTTTATGTAAGGATTTGATCAACTGCATGAGCAACATGATCAATACTATGTTCGATTTGCGGCTGCTGGACGACCTGGCCTGCAAGGATACAGTCGTCCACAGGCTGCACCCTTTTGTAAAGCTTCTGACCACAGTCATTTATTTGACTGTGGTCGTATCCTTTGACAAATATGAGGTTGCCGGTCTTCTGCCCCTCCTTTTTTTCCCGGTGTTGATTATAAATCTGGCCGAGCTTCCCCTGGTGCCCCTGGTGAAAAGGATGTTGCCGGCTGCTCCTCTTGTTCTTGGGATAGGTATCTTAAACCCTGTGTTCGACCATCAGGTTTTTGTGGTTGGCGGGCTGACCCTGTCCATGGGCTGGATCACCTTTATATCAGTCTGCTTGAAGTGTTTGCTCACTGTTATTGCGGCGTTGCTGCTTATTGCCACCACCGGAATGGATAATCTGGCAACTGCTTTGAGAATGCTGAGAATTCCAAAGCTGTTTGTACTCCAGTTGCTGTTGACTTACAGGTATATCTCTGTGTTGCTCGAAGAGGTTTCCCTGATCTGGAGGGCATATTCATTGCGGGCTCCCCGGCAAAAGGGGATCCAGTGGAAAGTTTGGGGACCTCTCATTGGTCAGTTGATCCTGAGGACTTTTGATCGGGCGCAGCGGGTGTATCAAGCCATGTGCTTGAGGGGGTTTACCGGGGAGTACAATACCGGGAGTCAGAAAAGGCTTGCGCTTTGGGATCTGGCCTATCTGGCCGGCTGGAGTTTGTTTTTCACCCTGGCGAGAATTTACAACATTCCCGAATTAACAGGTTCATTATTGACAGGAGTGATTTGATGAGTCACCATATTACAGAAGTCAAGGATTTACATTATGTGTATCCGGACGGTCATAAGGCCATAAACGGCATATCATTCAGGATTCACCACGGGGAGTCGGTGGGGATTATAGGGGCGAACGGGGCAGGCAAGTCTACCCTGCTGATGCTGCTCATGGGAGTTATATTACCTTCTCAGGGTGAAGTCCGGGTGGGGGATATTTTAGTAACTAAAAAGACTCTGCCATTGATCCGGCAAAGGATGGGTATGGTTTTTCAGAACCCGGACGACCAGTTGTTCATGACCACCGTCTACGATGATGTGGCTTTTGGTCCCCGGAATTACAAGCTGGCAGAAGAAGAAGTAGAGAAGCGGGTTCAGCAGGCCCTGGAGATGGTTGGAATTCTTCATTTAAAAGACCGGGCGCCCTTCAAGTTGTCCGGCGGCGAAAAACGTGCTGCGGCCATTGCGTCCGTCCTGTCCATGCAGCCGGATATTCTGGTAATGGATGAGCCCAGCTCTGCCCTTGACCCCAAATCCAGGCGGAGATTGATAAATCTGCTCAACAAATTTGAACATACAAAAATCATCACCAGCCATGACCTGGACATGGTCTACGATCTATGTGCGAGAACCATCGTAATCAAGAATGGTGAAATCGCAGCTGACGGACCTACACCGGAAATTCTGATGAATGCCGGCTTGCTGGATGCCTGCGGACTGGAAATGCCCCTGGCAATGCAGGGTTGTCCTGTATGTGGCGGGAAAAAAATAAGAAAGTTAACAGGATAGGCCGTTTTTTTTCAGGGACTGCCTGATTTTTTCAATAACGATTGCATCTGTGGGAAAAGCCAGGGGAGGTATGTTGTCCAGGGAAAAAAAGTCTACCTGATCCAGGTCTCCCCGGGCGGTGAGCTCACCGCCGGTTACTTCGGCATAAAACCAGATTCCTACGGTATGCGTTTCAGGATTGTGGAAGTTGGAATGCACGGAACAGATACCGGTGATTTTGATGTCCAGGTTGGTTTCTTCTTTAAACTCGCGGATAATAGCTTCGTAAACATCTTCATCATACTCTACGTAGCCGCAGGGGATGCACCACAGGCCCTTGTAACTGCTGTTCCGCCTGCCCAACAGGAGCCGCCCCTGCTGATCCAGTACCACCGCGGCTACTCCGACGATGGGGTTTTCGTAGAAGATATAGCTGCAGTTCCCGCATACCAACCTGTTTCTTTCCCCGCAGTTACGATAGAATAACTTGCCTCCGCATTTTGGACAATAATAAAACCGCTGTTTCATAGTTCCCCCGTTTTTTAATCTTTTTTAAATGATAACCCATCAGCGGTTTAAATCAAATTGTCCTCATGGCCTATATCTCCTGTAAGAATATTCCTGGATACACCCTTTCTTTCAGCTGCATGCATGACCGCTTCAGCCACCACTGAAGAGAGTTATCTTTAATAATCGAAGGAATAATGTTTTCCGCCGTAAGTTCACTGTCTTGAATGATCCCGGCCAGAGCAGAGGCTGCGGCAACACACATATCCTTGTTTGGAGAAATAAATGGAAATAATTCGGCTGCCCTCCAGGACTATTCCCGGTTCTAATGATCTGCCGGACAGCTCCGGAAATACACTGGAAACAAAACAGGCTGTCTTTGATTTCTTAGCCTCTTGACTTTTAGATTTAAAACAGTTACAATTACATCTGCACATTAAAATACAACGGGGCGTAGCTCAGTTTGGCTAGAGCGCTACCTTGGGGTGGTAGAGGTCGCACGTTCAAGTCGTGTCGCTCCGACCAGTAAAATCAATGAAAATGGGGTTTTGCAGATACTGCAGGACCCCATTTTACCATATTATTTTGATGAGTTTTGCATCTTATTTGCCTAAAATATTATTCACACGAGTTTAACTGTTTTTCAACTGCATGGTCTGGTAAAATAGATTTAAAAAGCATACCTTTTTTTGTTGAAATGGGTTTTGCTTTATAGCCTATTTATTATAACAAGCTTAATGGTTTTAACAGCGATAGAATTATATAAAATATACCCCCAGGGTTTTACCTGTTTACATGGTGGAGAGAATAGTTGATCTGCAGGAAAGGAAGGTGGCTTAATGGCTCCGTTAAAAAAGAATAGAGCCTTTAAAAGTGCAACGGATGCTGTGACAGAGAAGGCCTGGAATAAACTGGCTTGTGAGCGTTATGTGGAAACCAGTCTTTTGCGCCAGGAGATAGCCCTTTCATGGAAAAGGTGCCTGCAGAGTAATATCGATCCGGTAAAAAACAAGGTTAGTTTAATTACACCTGATCTTAAAGTTTTGACAGAACAGCAAAGGGATTTTCTCAGAGTTGCAAGGCCGCATATGAAGAAGTTGTATGAGTCGGTAAAAGGGATGGGTTTCATTGTTTTACTTGCCGATGCTGAGGGGATAATTCTGGATCTGTTCGGCGACAGGAAAATGTTTAACCTGGCCGAGTCACTCTCTCTTGTCCCGGGCGCCTCCTGCTCCGAAAATGTCATTGGGACAACCTCTCCCGGTGTGTGTCTTGTTAGCCGGAACCCCATCCAGATCTTTTCCCGTGAGCATTACTGCCAGCTTTATCATGACTGGTGTTGTTCAGCAGCGCCGGTTTTTGACAGGCAGGGTAACCTGTTAGGCACTCTAGATCTATCCAATAACAATGAAAAACTACATCACCCGTTAATTCTGAGTTTGGTAGAAACTACGGCCAGGGCGATAGAAATGGAGTTGGATTTTCGCCGGGTACATGCGGATTTTAATAAATCCTACCACTATTTTAAAGCTATAGTTAATAGTGTGCCGGAGGCTCTACTCTTTTTCGACAGCCAGGGTACTATTACGCATATGAACAACACCGCCTCAAAGATACTTGGTGTTTCGTCCCAGGGTTACGTGGGACGACAAATCGAAGATATCGTAAGTAACTACGAAAGCGTCAAGCAGAGGTTAAAGAATAACTGCTGCTGGACCGAATTGCAGTTTGCCACTCCCAAAGGACCTGTATATGTCAATGCCCATTTAAAACCAATTAAGAATGAAAATTATGAAGATGTCGGCGTTGTGGGAACTTTGAAAGAAGTAAAGGAAGCTACCGGTGGGGGCAGCATAGCCGCTTCCTACACCTTTGACGATCTGATCTACTGTAGCAGGGAAATGGAGGAATTGGTGCAGAATGCAAAAAACATTTCTTTTAAAGATACTACCACATTAATCCAGGGCGAGAGCGGTACCGGTAAGGAAATAATTGCTCAAGCCATACATAATTACAGTCCCCGCCAAAAAAAACCCTTTATTGCGGTTAACTGCGCTGCTCTGCCTAAAGACTTGATTCAGAGCGAACTGTTCGGTTATGAAGAAGGCACCTTTACGGGGGCAAAAAAAGGTGGAAAAGCCGGTAAATTTGAACTTGCCAACGGCGGCACAATTTTTTTAGATGAGATAGGGGATATGCCCTTAACAGTACAGACGAACCTCTTAAGGGTTTTACAGGAAAAATACATCGAAAGAGTTGGGGGTTCCCGGATCATTCCACTGGACGTACGAATTATAGCAGCTACCAATAAGAATTTGCTCCAGGAAGTAGAGAACGGCCGCTTCAGAAATGACCTGTATTACAGGCTGTCTGTATTTATTTTAAATATTCCGCCTTTAAGGGAAAGAAAAGAAGACCTGGAAGTATTATTGCGATACTTTATAAGAAAACATGCTTCTTCACAGGGCACGGCGGAATCTATTATAATATCGCCTCAGGTCAGGCGAATTATTTCAGCCTATGACTGGCCGGGAAATGTGCGGGAACTTGAGAATACAGTAATTTATTTTTTGAACAGTATGAAGGGCAGTACGGTAACGGTTAATGATCTGTCACCAGCTCTTAAAGCCGGAGCAGATGTTGCGGTAAATTTAAAAACACTGGAAGAATTAGAAAAACAGAATATCATCGAAACGCTCAAGCAATGCAACAAAAATATAACACTGGCTGCCGGCAGTCTGGGCATCACCAGGGCCACTCTTTATCGTAAAATAAAAAAATATAAAATATAGTCTAATTATAGTCTAATTGTGATATGTAAAAAATTTAAACAGGATCTTAATAAGGACTGTAAAAAATGTTTAAAATCTATACAGGGTAGTTCAGCTTGGCATATAATGCATAGATTAATGGTTATGTATTATATTTTTTTGTCAATTTAAGAGCTCTTCACTTTTTGCTACTTGAATCTAGCTGGCGTATAAAATATATACACTCATCGCACCATGTTTTCCCTCTTAATCCTCCTGGTTAAGTCCTGAATAGAATTAACGGGTAGAAAAACCGCCTATTTTAGCATAACAGTGGACTTTCATTCCTTTGCCCTGCCTTTATTCCTGCCTTATTATCATTTGGTATAAAAATTGCGGTTATATTAACCATAGTCCAGCAGGTAAAAGCTTTTTATTTGCCCTGTCAACAATCTGCTGATTACAATGGTTCAATTCAGTACCTGTAGAGATTCATACTAAAAAGGAGGGTTTTTATGAATTTTCCGGCTTTGCTGTCACCAATTAAAATCGGCTCAATGGAGGTAAAAAATCGTTTTGTGGTGCCGCCCATGGGGTCAAACTACGCCAATCCGGACGGTAGTGTTTCTCAGCAGTTGATTGACTATCATGTGGCCAGGGCAAAGGGCGGCTTTGGATTGATCATTGTGGAAGTAACAGCTGTCGAGCCTGCTGGAAAGGCGATTCCCTTTGAACCCGGTTTGTGGAGCGATGAATTTATCCCCGGCTGGAAAAAGTTGGTGGACGAGGTACACAAGTATGGAGCCAAGATTGCTGTGCAGCTTCACCATGCCGGCAGACAAACTTCAAAAGATATTATTGGTCAACAACCGGTTGCTCCATCGGCTGTCCCTTGCCCGGTTATGAAGGAGATACCCCATGAGCTTTCAACCCAGGAAGTCTATGATCTTATTGGAAAGTTCAGGGATGCGGCGGTAAGAGCCAGGGATGCCGGTTTTGACGCGGTGGAAATTCACGGCGCACACGGTTACTTAATTGCCCAATTCATGTCGGCTTATTCTAATAAAAGAATTGATGAGTTCGGCGGCAGCTTCATCAGCAGGATGAAATTTCCCCTTGAGATTATCAGAAGTATAAAACGGGAAGTCGGAAACGGTTACCCGCTAATTTTCAGAATGAGCGGTGACGAAAAGGTACATGGTGGAAGGGCTATTGATGAAACCAGGGCTATAGCAAGGCTTGTGGAGCAGGCAGGCGTCAATGCTGTTCATATATCAATATGTACTTACGGCAGTATGCACTGGATGTTCGTACCGGGCGCCGTCCCGCCGGGATTTAACGCAGTTGCCGCGGAAGAAGTTAAAAAATCAGTTAAAATTCCGGTCATCACAGTGGGACGGATCAATGATCCGTTTTTGGCAGAGGACATCATACAGGCCGGCAAGGCGGATATGATTGCTTTGGGCAGGGAATCGCTGGCTGATCCCGAGTGGCCGAACAAGGTGGCAGCCAACGTACCGGAGGAAATAGCTCCCTGTATTGCCTGCCTGCAGGGGTGTGTAGGCTACTTGTTCGATCCGGAGCACTTAAAAATCGGTTGTTTGGTCAATCCCTTTACAGGCAGGGAAGGGACTTTAAAAATAGAAAAAACTGAAAAACCCAAAAAGGTTATAATCGCAGGGGGCGGTCCGGCTGGTTTGGAAGCTGCCTGGGTTGCCGCCAGGAGAGGCCATCAGGTAACTTTGTACGAAGAACAAAACGTACTGGGCGGGCAGTTCAGGATAGGAGGTATTCCCTCCACCAAGGACGATATACTGAGAGCAATTAAGTATTATATTACAATGGGCAAAAAATATGGTGTGGAGTACAAACTGGGTGTGGAGGTCACCCCTGCCCTGGTAATAAGAGAAAAGCCCGATGTGGTGGTCCTGGCAACAGGCGGTATTCCGCTGCTCCCTGACATCAAAGGAATAGATAACCCCAAATTCGCGAAGGCTGTCGACGTGCTCGACGGAAAAACAGATCTGGGAGAAAAGGTTCTGGTTGTTGGTGGAGGCATGGTTGGGGCTGAGACTGCGGATTTTATCGGCGAACATGGCCGCAAGGTAACCATTATTGAAATGGAATCAGAATTAGCAAAGGATATGCCGGATGGCCCCAGGTTATATTTAATGGAGCGCTTAAAAGAGTATGGTGTTTCTTGCCTGACCGGCGCTGTGGTTAAGGAGTTTTTAGATGATGGTGTTGTTTATCTGAAAGACGGCCGGGAAGAAAAGATTGCGGGCTTCGACAGCATCGTACTGGCCTTGGGTACAAAGTCCTACAATCCCCTGGAGGAAAAACTGAAAGGAAGAGTAGATGCTGAGCTATATGTTATCGGAGATGCCGTAAAAGCAAGAAAGGCGATCCAGGCAATTGAGGAAGGCGCAAGGATTGCTGTAACAATTTAAAGCTTTTTAGTTAAACAAAAGCTTTACCTTTGCAGGCGAACCATTGCTGGCGCAGGTAATGTTTGTAATGCGCCCTTAAGTATCTGAAACTAAAAGGTTCCAGGACCGGAATTCCAGTATAAAAGAATCCGCAACTCTTTGATATGACCAAAGTGTTGCGGATTTTTCTTAATTATAGGATGATTTTTTATTATAGGATGATTTTTTGCAGGTGTAGACAGAAATCCAAAACTCATGTACAATTGCCATTGGGCAAGGAAAATCAGGTAAAATCGTCCATTTGATGGTATTATAGTTATTTTCACATTCTCTTAGACTATTCTGCAATTAGATTGATTAAGTCTTCTAGAAAGGATTAAAACTCATTCGTGTCGAATGGATATCTCGAAAAGAGATTATAACAATGAACATACGGGACAGTATCTTGAGATAATAACAAGGGATATCTTCATACGTTTAGTTTCGGCGACCGGGCACGTACAACGGCTGGCTATTGTTTGAAAAAGAGGCTCCGGCCGTGCTCAAGTATCATCGCCATGCACCAAAATGAGGTGATTCTTTTGCTCTCAAGCCGCCTGGCCGGTTTTATTGAGAATACTTGTTTTGAAAGGTTGTCTCATGCTGCCGTGCAGGCAGCCAAGCTGGCATTCCTGGATTGGCTTGGTTCAGCCGCTGCCGGCGGTCTGCAGGAACCTTCGCAAAAGATGCTGGCTGTGCTCAGGAATCAGGGAGGAAATCCCCAGGCAACACTACTGGCAACCGGGGAGAAGACTTCCTGTTTAAGTGCAGCCCTGGGTAATGGCCTGGCTTCACACATTGTGGAGCTGGACGACGTGCACCGGGCTGCGATCATCCATGCCGGCGCCGCTGTTATTCCGGCGGGCCTGGCTGTAGCTGAAATGACCGGCGCAGGAGGCCGTCAGCTGATAGAGGCTATCGTTGCCGGGTATGAAGTGGCAATCCGGATCGGTGAGGCTGTTACCCCTTCCCACTATTACTTCTGGCATACCACCGGGACCTGCGGTACCTTCGGAGCAACTGCTGCGGCCGGTAAACTGCTGGGCTTGAGCCGGGAACAGATGGTCTGGGCGCTGGGAAATGCCGGGACCCAGGCCGCCGGTTTATGGGAATTTTTGCTGGACGGCTCCATGTCCAAACACCTGCACCCGGGAAAAGCAGCTCAAAACGGCGTACTGGCAGCCTTGCTGGCAAGAGAAGGTTTTACCGGCGCATCAACAATTATTGAGGGGGATAGGGGATTTTGCCGGGCCACTGCTTCTACTTACGATCTGGCTAAAATTACTAAAGGTATTGGTTGTTCCCCCTATAAGATTGAGGAAAACTCCTTTAAAATCCACGCTTCCTGCCGCCACACCCACCCGGCGGTGGATCTGGTTCTGGAATTGGCCGCCAGGCACCGCATCAGGGCTTCTGATGTGGCGGGCTTGACCGTCCGTACCTACGGCATAGCTTTAAGCATAACCGCGAACCATCAGCCGGATACTGTCTATGCAGCGAAGTTCAGTCTGCCTTTCTGTGTGGCCCTGGCCTTAATCAAGGGAAGCTGCGGTTTGACGGATTTTACTCCGGAAACGCTGGCGGATCCGGAGATCAGGCAGTTGATGTCAGTTGTATCGTTGATTCAAGACGCCGGCCTGGATGCAGTCCACCCCGCCCGTTGGCCTGCTGAGATAGAAATTATAACAAAGTCAGGCCTGTCCTATTGCGGACGGACAGATTTCCCCCGGGGTGACCCGGAAAACCCGGTAACAGCCGCTGATTTGCTCCAAAAGTTTTATGACCTGGCTGCAGGCCCGTGGGGGGAGCACAAGGCCGGAGTGTTGGGAAAAACCGTTTTAGACCTGGAGCATGTGGAAAACTTGGCTGCTTTGTTCTAGTATACTTTGACTTATCTTCAGGAGGTGAAGTTCATGCTGATTCACGAGGTGCTGGTTGTGGGCGGAGGTCTTGCAGGCCTCATGGCTGCACTGACAGCAACAGAAAAAAGTGATGTTGCAATTTTGAGCAAGATTTATCCCACCCGTTCCCACAGCGGAGCGGCCCAGGGCGGTTTTAACGCCGTCCTGGGAGAGGACGACAGTATCTCTGCTCATATTTTTGATACTGTGAAAGGGAGCGACTACCTGGGCGATCAGGACGCCATAGAGGTGCTTTGCTCCGAAGGACCGGAATTGATCCGGGAATTGGAACGCATGGGTGTGCTCTGGAGCCGTAACCCCGAGGGCGGCCTGGCCCAGCGTTCCCTGGGAGGCGCGGGTTTCCCGCGGGCTTGTTTTGCAGCTGACCTTTCGGGCCATGTAGTGCTCCATACTCTTTTTGAGAAAGTACTGGAGAGAGGGATAAAAATTTACCCCGAGTGGCACCTGCTGGAGCTGCTGGTTGAGGAGGGACAGATTGCCGGGGCGCTGGTCTATGACCTGGCCAGGGCAAAACTCGAGATTATTCGTTGCAAAGTGCTGATCCTGGCTACCGGTGGTTACGGGCGGGCTTTTGCTAAAACAACCAACGCCTATGCCAACACAGGGGACGGAATGGCAATTGCCTACCGGGCAGGCGCCCTTCTTTCGGACATGGAATTTGTCCAATTTCACCCCACAACGCTTTTCGGAACCAATATCCTGATTTCCGAAGCAGCCAGGGGAGAGGGCGGATACCTCAGGAACAAGGACGGGGAACGCTTCATGGCCCGTTATGCGCCTCAAAAAATGGAACTGGCCCCGCGGGACCTTGTCTCCCGGGCAATTTTTAAAGAAATAAAAGAGGGGCGCGGCATAGAAGGGAAATATGTGCACCTGGATTTAACCCATCTGGGAGAGGAACTGCTGGAGCAGCGCCTGCCCCAGGTAAAGGACCTGGCTGCACGCTATGCCGGTATTGACGCCGCCTGGACCCCCATTCCCATAGAGCCGGCCCAGCATTATAGTATGGGCGGCATACGGACCGATGTTTGGGGGATGACCAGTATACCCGGCCTCCTGGCAGCGGGTGAAGTTGCCAATGTAAGCGTCCACGGGGCCAATCGTCTGGGAGGCAATTCCCTGCTGGAAACTGTGGTTTTTGGCCGGCGGGCCGGACAAAGGGCCGCGAAACTAGCCGGAAAGGAGCGCTGGATCTCCCTTTCCAAAGCGGCTGTCTCCCGTTATCTGGACCCCTGGAATTCCCTGCTTGCCGGGCAGGCACAGGGCAAGCAGGATGACAGCCCCTTTAAGATCCGGCAGGAGGCGACATTATTGATGACCCGCCAGGTTGGTGTTTTCCGGGATGGCCCCGAACTGGAAGATGCGGTTAATAGCCTGGCGGAGATGAAGGAGCGCTACCGGAGACTGACTCCCCCGGCTGGGGAACAGCCCTATAATTACGCTTTGATACATTATCTGGAACTGGGCTACCTCCTGGATTTGTGTGAATTAATCGCCAGGGGGGCGCTACGCCGCACAGAAAGCCGGGGTGCCCACTTCCGTCTGGACTATCCCGAGCGGGACGACCGGAACTGGCTTTGTCACACAATTGCGCGCCGGGGAGAGAAAGGTCCGGAATTTAGCGACGGGCCGGTTTCGGTCACACTCTACATACCGCAGGAAAGGGGGTACTGATAATTGACCCTGAACTTAAAAATTTGCCGTTTTAATCCGGAAGTGGACAGGGAGCCATACTTTCAGGAATTTCGAGTTGAAGTAGCGGGGCATCAGACTGTTTTGGATGGTTTATTGGAAGCCTGGCGGCAGGACCCTGGACTTTCCTTCCGCCGCTCCTGCCGCAGCGCTATTTGCGGTTCCTGCGCCGTTACAATTAACGGCACCCCCCGTCTCGCCTGTCAGACCCTGATCCGGGAGATTGCCGGGAACAATGGGAGAATTACCATTCAGTCTTTGTCTCATTTTAGACAGTTGAAGGACCTGGTTGTTGACCTGGAACCTTTCTTCGATTCTCTAAAAGCTGTGGTGCCGTGGTTAATAACCAGGTGGGATCATGATGGATGCATGGACCCGGGAGTGTCCCGGAGGATGGAAAGTCTGGCTTCCTGTATTCTTTGCGGTGTTTGTGACGCAGCTATTTGTAATCGGGGGGGCACAAAGCCGGCGGCCTTTGTTAAAGGCCTGCGGTTGGCGCAGGACCCCCGTGATGTTCTGAATGCAGACCGCCTTCGCTTAATGCAGGTACCTCCTGAAATCCTGAAGCTTTTTATCAAAAAAATGCCCGATGTTTGTCCGAAAAAGGTCAAGATTCCGGAAATTTAAATCCGGTACATAATTTATGCCTTTTTAGCCAAACTATAGCTGTCTATAATTTGACAGGGGGTGTAATAATTGCGAGTAGAAGTTGATCAGGAATTATGTATCAGCTGTGGTGCCTGTATTGATTTATGCCCGGATGTATTTGACTGGAACGAGGATGACAAAGCCCACAATATAGTAGATGAAGTGTCACCGGAACTGGAGGAACAGGTTCACGAAGCTGTGGAATCCTGCCCAACCAGTGCTATTAGCGAAGAATAGTACATTGACCAGGGCGTGCGGTTTCCGGGAGGTGTAAGTATGGGAAAAGGGGACAAGAAAAAAATCAGTATTAATGCCAATCCGGCCGGTACTCTGGAAATAGAGGAGTTTAAAATACGTATGGCTGAACAGTTCCATGTGTCGCTATTAGACAACCCCCGGCAAGCAAAGTGCGTGCTGGCTGAGGAAATAGGGCATATATTATTCCCGCCCCGGCCAGGGCACATCCGTTATCACTCAAAGAACTTTTACGAAAAAGAAAATTGCAGTATGATAAAGTGCACTGTTGTTCAGGACGAGAGATTAGCTCGGGACTGGGCAACAAACATTTTATTGGGCAATGTCGATTCTTGTCATATTGTGGCTGTAGGAGCTAGATCAGTTGGTGAACTAGCTGATCACTTTGACGTTGAACCTTGGCTTATTGAACACAGGATCGGGTATCTCAGGCGTAAGGCACGGGAAAACGGGCAGAAGGTTAAATAGAGGGGTCTAATAAGGAGGGTGTGGATGGTAAAACGTAGCGAAGCAGGACAAAGAATATCAAATATTATCCGGCAGAATAAGATAGAACACGAAAAATATAAACGCAAAAAGATGTATGAAGAAATTTTTGATGACTTACCTATCATTATTCTTTTCGCTATCTTGCCGGGTTTACTTATTGGTTATGAAGTTGATATTCTTCATGGTTTTGCGTATGGAATAATATTTATTTTCGGTTATGCAATAGGTAAAGGCAAGCGTGGTTAGTTCAACCTAACCCTTGTGCCTTTACTGCGGTTATACGGCTTGAAAAGCCACGTAGTTTCTACATCTAAAAGTGTGGTATGGTTATAAGAGTTCCTTAAGACCCGGCCCCTGGAGAGAAACGCAAAAAAGAATAAATAAATTAGCAAAAAAACACCCCTTGTACATGGGATAAGGAGGTGTTTTTTTTGTAATCATTTTCCTGCCCCACAAATAATTTTTCCCGGGTAAAATCTGTTCCAAAATGGGATTCAGCTTTTCATGTTTTTCATCTCTCTTTCCTTAATGTATAGAATGAATATATGTAATACCGGTAGAGCATTGCGCCTCTGCCCAAAACAACTAATTAGCTGCTATGGAAAATTTTACTTTTAATATTTACTGCGAAGCAAGTAGATATTTGAGATAATAACTCATATTATGTAAAAAAATCTAGTTTTGAAAATAATTGAGAGAGGGGGGATGTATAGTGGAAAAAGAAATTTTAGAAGTCATGAAAGAAAAGCCGGATAACGATGCATCTAGGGGTAAGAGATCTGTCGATTGCTGCTGTCCTAGCTTTATCTTATTTATTTTTAAAGAAATAAACTGCGCGCAAATATTTAACGGAGCCTGTGAAGATTGGAGACCGGGCAGTCCATGTGTAAAAAATGTATATAAATAAGAGATAATTAACTTTTCACTGGATAGATGGTATGTCATATTGTTTTTAATTAGTATTTAAAAAAGGGAGGAAAAAAGATGGTTAAAGAAGCTCTAGAAGCCATCAGTGAAAAAATGGGTGATTTAAGCTGCAATTCAAGAGTTGATTGTTGCTGCCCCGCCTTTATCTTTTTCGTTTTTAAAGAAGTAAATTGTGTACAAATATTTAACGGAGCCTGTGAAGATTGGCGGCCAGGTGATTGCGCAAACCAGAGTAATAGAAAATAAAGCTCTTTTTGCCGGTTAAACGCCGGCACTTTTTATTTTGTTTAAAGGACTGATAGGCTCCGGGTTGGGTTATATGGGCCTTGACGGCATGCTCATACAGGCAAAAAAGCTAAAAAATTTGCAGGGAAATGCTGAACGGAAAGCGAATATCTTGTGTCTCTGGATAATCAGAATCAACAAGGGGATTCTAACCTGGGAGAACCCGTAATCTTAAGGAATACCCAATATTTACCAGTAGGAGGGTCTTTATTTATTTGCTGATTGGGAGATATATGTATAAAAACAAGGTGTTTTATGGAAAGATAACAGGGAACAGGGTAACCCCCCTGATCGGGGATCCTTTTCAGAGTATTCAGACCGGCGCAGGGGATTATTTAATGCAGGAACTTGTAGTTTTGGCTCCTTGCTCTCCGACGAAGGCTGTTTGTGTGGGAATTAATTACCGGGATCACGCAGAGGAATTGAAGCTCGCAGTACCCCGGGAGCCTGTTTTGTTTCTGAAACCACCTTCTGCAGTAATTGGTCACGGTGCGAAGATCATCCTGCCGCCTTCCAGCACCAAGGTAGATTATGAGGCCGAACTGGCCGTTGTTATCGGTAGAACCTGCAGCAAGGTCGGGATCCGGGAAGCCGGGGAATATATCTTCGGTTACACCTGCGCCAATGATGTCACTGCCAGGGATCTCCAGCGTAAGGACGGGCAGTGGACCCGGGCTAAATCCTTTGACACGTTTCTGCCTCTTGGTCCGTATATTGTTACTGATCTGGATCCCGCTGACGTTACAGTTGTCCTGCGCTTAAACGGGGCAATCCGTCAAAAATCTTCAACCAGGAACCTGGTCTTCAGTATTCCGGAACTGGTGAGTTTTATCTCCGGGATTATGACCCTTCTTCCTGGGGATGTCATTCTAACAGGGACTCCGGGTGGTGTGGGGCCTCTGGCGAAAGGTGACAGGGTAGAAGTAGTAATAGATGGAATCGGTACCTTAAGTAATGATGTTAGTTCATAAAACCCGGTGTTCTTCAGTGTTTTTAAGGATTGTTGCAAATATTAGAACAATGTGGGCAGGTTTAAAATTTTGTTGACAAGCTAAGATAATATGCTAAAATTGAATTTGATTGGAATTGACCAGTCCTTGTAAGAGACATTGGGGTTTGTTAATTCCATATATTTAGTCCTAAAAGGAGGCAGATAAATGAAACATTTGGGCCGCCATGTATTGGCTGAAATTTGTGGGTGTGACTTTGACATTCTTAATGACATTAACAAGGTTGAAGAGATTATGGTAAACGCTGCGCTGGAAGCAGGCGCTGAAGTCAGAGAATGTGTCTTCCACAAATTCAGTCCTCAAGGGGTAAGCGGTGTGGTTGTGATTTCTGAATCGCACCTCGCTATCCATACCTGGCCGGAACTGGGCTACGCGGCAGTGGACGTGTTCACCTGTGGTGAAAAAGTAAATCCCTGGGATGCATGTAATTACCTGACCGATCGTTTTAGCGCTAAAAATATGACAGCAAAAGAAATGAAACGGGGGATCATGCCTGAAGCTTATCTGAAGGAAGCCGCAAATCTCTAGGAGGGATATTTATTAGTACCAACAAAAAGAATAATTAGTAGGCCTTGCAATGAAACTAGTGTTGCAAGGCTTACTGATTTTTAGGATAAAATTTTCATTCAGGTTACTAAAAATTACTGTTCAGGAGGAAATAAAGAGGCTGTAACGAATATATACATAATAGCACGAAGGGGGAGCCTGGCAGAGATGTTAAGCAATATTATCACTCCTATAGAGGGTGAAATTGCCTCAGTACACAATTTTATAAAAAAGCATCTGACAATTAAATCAGGGTATCTCGGAAGGTACGCGCACCTGGAGCTTTCTTCAATCAACAAAAACATCCGGCCGGTGCTGGTAATCCTCTCTTCCCGAATTTTCGGACTGGCCCGGGAAAAGTCCATAGCTCTTGCCGGTATTATTCAGTTTATTTATATGGCATCCACTGTTCACCAGGGAATAACGGAAAACGACTCCGAGTATCACCGGGGAAACATTGACCCGAGGGACGGTTCCCAATTTCCGGTACTGGTTGGGGACTATCTTTATGGCAAATTTTTTTACTTCCTGTCTGAAGCGGGCATACTTAGCCTGCTGGACCCACTGGCGGATATTATCTGTCAGATTCATGAGGGCGGGATCCTGAGAAAGAAATTGACCAGACAGGCTGCATCGTCAAAAGCCCTTCACGAAGTTGTGCGTAAAGAAACATCAGAGCTTTTTGGCGGGTGCTGTTCCCTGAGCGCCCTCCTGACAGGCGCGCCGGCGGAATACCGGCAAGCCATGCGGAACTACGGAATAAACCTGGGCATGGCTTACGGCCTTCTGGAACAGGGCATCTCCAGAGAACACGTTACCACTTACCTGGCAAAGGCGCAAAACTCACTTTCCCTCTTGCCATCCGGACAGGAGAGGACACTCCTGGAAAAACTGGTCCATAACTTGTACCGGCAGGGATTGCCTGCCCAGCGTATGGTTATTTGAAACCTGGCAGGACGAAGGATTTTTAAGGAGAACGGGCTGGTTAATAAAGCATAAATCTTTTAACGCCGGTAAATATTCATTAACCGGTGTTTTTAAGGAAGGTACAGAATGGCCTATTCTGATTTGCGCGCCTTCATCGCAGAACTGGAAAAAAGGAAGCTGCTGAAAAGAATCACGGTTGAAGTCGACGCCAGGCTCGAGATAACTGAGATCACTGACAGGGTGGTCAAGTCCGGCGGCCCGGCACTGTACTTCGCTAATGTTAAGGGATATTCGATGCCGGTGGTCACTAATTTATTCGGGACCATGGAAAGAATGAAACTGGCCCTGGGTGTGGAGGATTTGGAACAGATTGGAGATGAACTGATTTCCATTCTGCAGCCCTCTGAAATCCCTACCACTTTTTTAGACAAGCTGAAAACGATTCCCAGGCTGGCCAGGTTATCATCCTTTTTACCGAAGACTGTTAAAAACGGCCCGTGTAAAGAAGTAGTCCATTTGGACAATCCCTCCCTGGGGGAGTTGCCCGTTCTGAAGTGCTGGCCCGGGGACGGCGGGCCCTTTATTACCCTGCCCCTGGTTTTTACCCGGGATCCGGGGACAGGGCGGCGGAACGTCGGGATGTACAGGATGCAGGTTTATGATGAGACAACCACCGGGATGCACTGGCATATTCACAAAGACGGGGCGGCCCACTTCGACAGGTTACGCGGCAGTACGGAAAAAATGCCTGTGGCTGTGGCCCTCGGCGCCGACCCGGCTTTGATCTTTGCAGCTACAGCCCCGCTCCCGCCCGGAATTGACGAGGTGCTTTTTGCCGGCTTCCTGCGTAAGGAACAGGTGGAACTGGTCAAGTGCGAGACTGTGGATCTGGAAGTTCCGGCCCGTGCCGAAGTGATCCTGGAAGGTTATGTTGACCCCAATGAAACCAGGCTGGAAGGACCCTTCGGTGATCATACAGGTTATTATTCCCTGGCCGACCAGTATCCCGTCTTCCACCTTACCTGTGTTACCCATCGCAAAGAACCCATTTATCCGGCAACTATCGTAGGCCGGCCGCCGATGGAGGACGCATTTTTAGGAAAAGCAACCGAGCGGATCTTTCTGCCCTTAATGAGGCTTACGCTGCCCGAATTGGTGGATGTGAACATGCCTCCCGAGGGGGTTTTCCACAACTGCGTTATTGTTTCCATCAAAAAGCGTTACCCCGGCCATGCCAGAAAAGTTATGTGCGCTCTTTGGGGACTGGGCTTGATGATGCTGGCCAAGCTTATTATTGTTGTAGATGAAGATGTCAATGTGCAGGACATTTCGGAAGTCATGTGGCGCGTCTTTAACAATATAGATGCCGGCCGGGACGTCATGATTGTGGAGGGGCCCCTGGACGCCCTGGATCATGCCTCACCCCTGCCCCATTACGGCGCTAAAATGGGCATTGACGCCACCCGGAAAGGACCTGCCGAGGGACACCACCGCCAGTGGCCCGGAGATATAGTGATGAGCGAGAAGATCAAAAAGCTGGTGGACGGGAAGTGGAAGAGTTATGGGCTTTAGCAAGCTGGGTATTTTCTTGAACATGATCAAGTTTGAGCATACCCTCTTTGCTCTTCCCTTTGCCTATGTAGGCGCTCTTCTTACTGAAATGAAAATACCATCAACCCATGATTTACTCTATATCACCCTGGCCATGATCGGAGCCCGCACGGCGGCCATGTCTCTCAACCGGATTATTGACCGCCGCATTGACGCCAGAAACCCCCGCACAGCCGGAAGGGCTTTGCCCAGGGGTTTGCTCAGCACCTCGGAAGTGTGGCTATATGTTTTTCTATCCTTTTGTCTCTTGTTATATTCCTCCTATCAACTCAGCCCCCTGGCCTTCAGGCTCTTTCCGGTGGCCGTGCTGGTGCTGGTTGGTTATTCTTATACCAAGCGCTTTACCTGGACATGTCACCTCTGGTTAGGGGTAGCCCTGGGTTTGGCGCCCCTTGGCAGCTGGATTGCCATTGCCGGACGCTTCGACCTGGTTCCGGTACTGCTGATGCTGGGAGTCGTTTTTTGGGTTGCTGGTTTTGATATTATTTATGCCTGTGATGACTATGAATTTGACCGGAGGGAAGGGCTTTACTCCATACCGGCACGTTTCGGGATAAAGAGGGCGCTGGATATTTCCATATTCTTTCATATACTGGCGCCGCTGTTTTTTATAGCTGCCGGTTTAATCCTGGATGCAGGCCTTTTCTACCTGGCAGGGGTGGTAATAGCCGTTGTTATTTTGATTTACCAGCACCTGCTTGTGAAGCCGGATGATTTCTCCCAGGCCGGTATCGCTTTCTTTAATTTAAACGGGACGCTGAGTGTTATTATGCTTTTATTTACTTTCCTGGAAGTTATATGCCCATTATAATTGTGTTGGTGGACTGTCAGGGTTCTGGGCAGGAAAACGCCCGGAATATTGAACAGATGTTTTCTTCCCGGACGCTTTATTAAAGGCAGGCCTAATATGGTTTTAAACTGATTATAAAATGGTTGGCTTGTGTGTTTGAGTGGATGCGGGTTGACCAATCTTGGGCTTTTACTTGCAGCCTAAAGAATGTTCAGAAGTCAGTGATAAAAGTCCTTTAGGTTATTAGGCCGGGCTGCAACAGCCCGGGTTTCCCCTATCCTTCGGGGTTGACGGCCTGGAAAACAACCGTGGTGGAGGAGAATCGCCCATGACGCAGGAGCAGCAACCGGCCAGGCTAAATCCAAAACAGCTCTTCCAGGCTTGTAAGTGATTTTAGCATGGCGGCTGGGCGAATACCAGTGGAGCGTTGGAATATCTAGAACATTATTGAGGAGGGTTAATAGTGTCAGGACTGCGCCTCGGGCAGGTGGAATACATTAATTACCTGCCTGTATACTATGCCCTGGAAGAGGGGATTCTGCCTCTGGAAGCTGAACTGGTTAAAGGTTCGCCCACCCGTTTGAACCGTCTTTTTCTAGACGGAGAACTGGAAGTCACTTCGCTATCCTCAATAGAATATGCCCGTAATGCTGACCGTTGTTTAATTCTTCCCGATCTGTCCATAAGTGCGGACGGCCGTGTTGCGAATATCCTGTTTTTCAGCAAGATGCCGGTCACTGAACTTGAGGGGAAGAAGGTCTGTCTCACCGAAACGTCAGCCACTTCCGTTGTTTTACTCAAAATTCTTTTTGATCACTACTATCATGTGGATGTGCAGTTTGAAACCGCTCCATCGGACTTTGACAGGATGATGCTGAAAGCTGACGGCGCCCTTTTAATTGGAGATGAAGCTATTCTAGCCCACCAGCGGGTAAAGGAAAAGCATTTGCCCTACCAGGTTACCGACCTTGGGGATGCCTGGAAACAATTTACAGGGGAAAAAATGGTCTATGCCATATGGGTGGTCCGCAGGGATTATGCTGAGGCGAACCCGATGAAAGCAAAGGAGTTGGCGAAAACCCTTCTGGAGTCCAAAAAAATAGGTATGAGCCGGCTCCCAGAAATTATTGCCCTGGCCCAGAAGAAAAGCCCTTTGCCGGTTTCTGTAATCAAAGATTATTTCAAAAGAATCCGCTATGAATTTGACGAAAGCGACCGGCACGCGCTACTCACTTTTTATAATTATGCTTATAAAAGCGGCTTGATCGAAGACAGGGTCAGGTTGCGTTTTCTGGGTGAATGAACAGGGGGATTGGATCATTAAAGATGCCTGTTATTATCCGGCGCAAGGGTTCAGGGGCGGATATTTTACAGTGCTGCATGCCGTAACTGATTAAAACACATAGGGACTGTAGCGAATTAAAATGTAAGCCGGGTCATACCCGGCTGTTTAATTTAATATCCCAGTAATTCATAGACCTTGTCGTCAACGTAGTTGGGACCTTTAAGACCATGGTCTTCCCGGAATTTTTTAACTGCCTTTTCAGTGCCTTCTCCCCAGAATCCATCGGGGTTCCACTTGAGATAGCCCAGCCTTTTCAGAGACCGCTGGACTTCCAGTACACCCGGACCCTGGGCTCCATGTTTGAGCACGCCGGGAGGAACGCCCGGAGCCCCGAAAGGTGTTCCAATAATGGTTACCGATGTTCCAACTGCAACAGCCGGGTAAATCTCTTCCACGTGGGCATTGTACATCCGGATACAGCCGTGACTGGCAAAACTGCCGATACTGCCTGGATTATTGGTGCCGTGGATACCATACTGGCCGTAAGGGATGTTCAGTCCCAGCCAGCGTGTGCCCATAACGCTGGGCGGATTCATATGTTTGGAGATAATTTCCCAGTTACCCACGGGTGTAGGCGACTCATATTTGCCCATGGCAACCGGGTACTGTTTGTACGGCTCGCCTCCATCAAAAAGGGTCAGGGTCAGTTTGTCCATGTCAATGAGAACGCTGACCCGTTCTGGTACAGCCGGCATTTTTTCTCCGTAAAGCTTCTGGTCGGTGGCGGAAACCAGCGCCTGGAGCGTATACAGGTTGACAGTGCCGTCCGGGTGCAGGTCCAGGGATTCCTGGGCCGAGGCTACAGCCCGGGCTGTTTCCAGGTCGTAGATACCGTTTAGGTCTCCTTTGTAATAACCCAGCATTTGCAGCCGCTGCTGGAGATCCATTACATCAGTGCCGGTGAAATGAGGATCTTGAAGGAACAAGGTGCGTCCCTGTATATGATCCAGATGGCCTGTATTGCCTGGAGACGCCTGACTGCCTGGTATTAGGGCAAGAAAGTAAAGAAGAAAGGCGCTGCAGGCAACAATCCATTGTATTTTTTTCAGGTTTCAACACCTCCCAAAACCTTGCTTTATTCCGATCTTCAGGTAGCAGGAGCTCTTTTTGATACCTCGGGCGGACGCGTCAGGCTACTTTTCTTTTTGGGCGGCCTGGTGTGAATCAGCCCGGTACTTCTGCCGGCCTTCTGCTCCCGTCGTTCCATTTAACTCCCGGGACGTTCAGGCCGGGGGTTTTGCCTCTGGCGGTGTAGGAGGTATGCAGGAGTGCCCTGGCCTTAGCGCTGAGGGGTTGGCCGAGATAATCCTCGTATACCTTTTTAACGGCAGGGTTTTCATGGGCCTTCCTCAGTTTTTTACCCAGGTCAATCTTAAATAAAGCCTCAGTCCTTTGGCGCCGGTGTTCCACGGCGAGTTCACGGTGGTCCTGCTTTCCGAAAAGAGGCTGTCCGCCGCCTCCCACGCATCCCCCCGGGCAGGCCATGATCTCGATAAAATCAAAGTGTTCCCCTGCCTTGAGTCTTTCCAGCATCCTGCGGGCGTTACGAGTTCCGTGAACCACAGCTACTTTCAGCTTGCCGCCCTTTTTCAAATCAATAATCGCTTCTTTAATCCCCTTCCTTCCCCTCAGTTCCTTAAGCTGAATCACCGGTTCCCTTTCGCCGGGGTTGGTAAGGGCGAAGGCGGTACGGATGACCGCTTCCGTAAGGCCGCCGGACCCGCCGAAGATGTTTCCCGCGCCGGAGGCAATCCCCAGGGGCTGGTCATATTCTTCGTCAGGCAGATCTTCAAATTTGATCCCGGCCTGCCGGATCATTCTGGCCAGTTCCCGTGTGGTCAGGACATAATCCACGTCCCGGTGGCCCCTGGTTACCAGCTCTTTCCGTGCTGCCTCAAATTTCTTGGCAGTACAGGGCATCACGCCCACCACAACAATTTTGGCCGGATCCAGGCCTTCCTTTTCGGCAAAGTAGGTTTTGGCCAGGGCCCCGAGCATTTCCTGGGGGGACTTGCAGGTTGAGAGGTTGTCTAAAAACTCGGGGTAGAAGTGTTCGCAGAACTTGACCCAGCCCGGGCTGCAGGAAGAAATCAAGGGCAGCCGCTTTTTTGTTTTAAGGCGCTCCAGGAGCTCATGGGATTCTTCCATAATTGTGAGGTCAGCTGCGAAGTCGGTGGAAAAGACACGGTCAAAACCAAGCCGCCGCAGTGCCGCAGCCAGTTTGCCGGTTACCACAGTTCCTACCGGCAGGCCGAAGGCTTCGCCCAGGGTCACCCGGATACTGGGCGCCGTCTGCACAATGACGAATTTATCCGGATCGTCGATTGCCTGCTGGACTTCATCGATATACTCTTTTTCTGCCAGCGCGCCGGTGGGGCAGGCTAGGACGCACTGGCCGCAGGCAATACAGGCGGCTTCCGCAAGCCCTTTTTGGAAAGCAGGACCTATAACCGTCCTCAAACCGCGGTTTTGGGCAGACAGGGCAGAGACCCCCTGCTCCCTGCACACAGCTTCACAGCGCCGGCACTTGATACATTTATTGTAGTCCCGGACAATAAAAGGGTTTTTATCGTCCACAAGGTGTTCGATGCGTTCCCCGCCCAGTCTGGTTTTTCTCAGGCGCAGGCGATCCGCCAGGCTCTGCAGCTCGCAGTTGAGGTTCCGCAGGCAGCTGGTGCATTCCAGTTTATGTTCGCTCAGCAGCAGCTCGACCATACGCTTCCGGGCGTGCCGTACCCTTGGCGATTCTGTGTAGACTTTCAACCCTTCCTCCACGGGGGTCACGCAGGATGCCAGGAGGGATTTATTGCCGTTTCTTTCCACCTCCACCAGGCAGACCCGGCAGGACCCCGGGGCGCTGACCCCTTCCAGGTAACACAGGGTGGGAATATCATAACCGGCTCTTCTGGCTGCCTGCAGGATGGTTGTTCCTTCTTCCGCCTTAACAGTGCGGTTGTTAATCATTAGTTTAACTTTTTTCATAACAAATATAGTTTTTACCTGGCGCTTTATTTAATACAAGAGTCTTTTTATAAGAAAATGAACAAAAAGGAAATAAAAAAGACCCGCAGGTCTTTTTTAAGTCAATGCAGGTCTTTTTTAGTTAACATCTGTACCGCCGGCGCGGCACCAGCATGGTAGGAATGTCTATTTCCAGGCTGGTTGTCCATACTGTAGCTGCATTACCTTGTAATCCCGCAATATGGTAACATTGAGCTTGCCGGGTGATTCCTCTGATGCCTGGCGTAACCGGGCTGGTTTTGCCTTATTGCTTATAGCAGCGGTATAAACATTCATGTTGCCGGTGCGGTACCAGTAGAAGGATGATAAAACGTCTATTCTACGAGAACACTTATGACGCTTGTTTTCCATGCCCCTTATTAAGACTGCCGGGCGTAATCCACGGCGTTTTTAAAGATGGCCAGTCCATGGGGAACAGTATCAGCAGGCATCCTGCGCCAGTTTGGGTGCTGGGTCCTTTCAACATACCTTTCCGGGTGGGGCATCATGCCCAAGATTCGTCCCGTTGAGTCGCAGATACCGGCGATGGCGTTCAGGGAGCCGTTGGGGTTGGCCGGGTACAGCACCGTGGGCCGGCCATCGGTGCCGGCGTAACGGAACACCACCTGGCCGCGGTTTTCTATTTCCTGTAGAGTTACCGGGTCTGTGTAAAACTTGCCTTCCCCGTGGGCGACCTGGATGCTGAGCAGGCTTCCCTCCAGCCCGCGGGTAAAGACGCAGTGGCTGCGTTCAACCAGCAGGTTGACCCAGCGGCACTCGAAGTGGCTGCTGTCGTTGGCCATCAGGGTGGTTTTGATTTGACCAATTTTCCTGTCAGGCAGGAGCCCGGTTCGCACCAGTACCTGGAAGCCGTTGCAGATTCCGAGCACGAGTTTATTCGCTTCCACAAAGGACTCCAGCTGTTCTTTCATAAAGGAAGTCAATTCCACAGCGAGGATCTTGCCTGAATGGACGTCGTCACCGTAAGAAAAGCCGCCGGGCAGGACTAAAATCTGGTAGGAGGCCAGTTTTTCGCTGCCGCTCCGGATCTGGTTTACGTGCACCATTTTGCACTCCGCCCCGGCTTTTTCAAAGGCGTAAAATGTTTCTTCGTCACAGTTGATGCCGTCTGTGCGGAGCACGCATACGCGGGGTTTTTTCATGAACGGAAGACCTCCTTCATCGGCCGCTGCCAGGCTTCTTTTAAATCCTCCAGATTCAGTGAAAAAAGGGTCTCTCCCCGCTGTCCGGCAGTGATAAACTGGGCCGGAACTGTTTTGCCGATTACAGTCCAGGGGATGTCTCCAAAAGTTTCAGCCGGATCGGTGTTCTGCGAAATCTCCACCAAAAAACAGCCGGCCGTTTCGTTAAAGAGGAAGAACTCTGCTTTTTCAGCTTCATCAATTTTGATGGTTGCGCCAAGGCCGCCCCCGAAACACATTTCAGCCAGGGCAGCCGCCAGCCCGCCTTCGCTCAAATCGTGGCAGGCCAGGACTTTGCCCGTGTTTATGGCCCTATGAAGGGCTTTATAAACCCTGGTCAGGGCTACGGGGTCGATTTTGGGCAGGTTGCTTCCCACTATTCCCAGTAAGTCGTAGTAGACCGAGCCGGCCATCTCACCGGTGTTGCGGTAACCCACCAGGACAATCTGGCTGTCCTGTTTCTTGAAGTCCGCCGAAACAGTCCGGGTAATGTCGGGGATCCGGCCGAAGACCGAGATGCAAAGGACCGGCGGAATCTTGATGACCTTCCCGTCCTTGCCCCGGTAGGTGCTGGAGAGGCTGTCTTTTCCCGAGATGAAGGGCATACCTGTAGCCCGGGAAAAGTTCACGCAGGCGTCAACCGCCAGGTCCAGGGCGCCCAGGGATTCTTCGTCCGGGAAGGGCCAGATGAAATTATCGATAAGCGCCATTTCTGCAGGATTGGCGCCACAGGCCACTGCGTTGGCGGTTGCCTCGGCAGCTGCCCACAGGCTTCCGTAGTAGGGGTTGATTATATTTAATACGGGATTCAGGCCGTGGGCTATAATCATGCCGTAGGGTTTTCCGTAGACAGGGGTAATGATGGCAGCGTCGTTGGGCCCGTCCCCGTTCACCCCGGCAAAGGGCGGTAGGGTGTTGGTCCCCTGCACTCCGTGGTCGTATACCCGGACAATGGGTTCTTTAGAGCACACATTGAGGTGGCCCAGCACCCGGGCAAAAAGCTCGCCCCAGTCCCAGGGCGGCTCGACCTCCGGTTCAGCCAGGGCTGGCCGCTTCCAGGCGGCTTGCATAACCCGTTGAGGCAGTCCGTTATGAAGAAACTCCATATCCAGGTCCATCACTGTCCGGCCTTCATAGGTGGCGGTAAAATGGTGGTCATCTGTAAATTTGCCCAGGACGGTTGCTTCCACGTTGTAGTTCCGGCATATTTCCTGGAGGCGCTCCCAGTTGGCAGGATCCACTGCCAGCACCATCCGCTCCTGGCTTTCCGAGAGCAGGATCTCCCAGGGCGCCAGGCCCGGGTATTTCAGGGGCGCCCGGTCCAGGGCGATGCAGGCTCCAATTTCAGAGCCCATTTCGCCTACCGCAGAGGCAAATCCCCCGGCGCCGCAGTCGGTGATGGCCCGGATCAGGCCCTCGTCCCTGGCAGCCAGGATGGCGTCGAACATGCGCTTTTCCTCGATGGGGTGACCAATCTGGACTGCGCTGGCATTGACCTCGATGGTCCTGTCCGTCATTTCCCCGCTGGAAAAGGTGGCGCCGTGAATGCCGTCCCTTCCGGTGCGCCCGCCCATGGCCACCACCAGATCGCCGGGTTTGGGGCTGCCTTTACGGCAGGTTGCAACGGGAAGAATGCCGTAAGCGCCTACAATAACCGTGGGTTTGGCCCTAAAATCCCTGTGAAAATGGACCGAGCCGTTGTTGGTAGGAATGCCCATCCTGTTGCCGTAGTCCTTGACTCCGTCCACCACCCGCCTCAAAAGGTAGTGGGGGTGCAGGCAGCCGGGGGGAATTTCCTCCTGGGGCATCCAGGGAGGGGCAAAACAAAACATATCCGTAGATGCCAGTACCTTTGCCCCCTGGCCGGTTCCCATGATGTCCCGGAAAACGCCGCCGCTGCCGGTCATGGCCCCACCGTAAGGCTCAATGGCGGATGGCGAGTTGTGTGTTTCCACTTTGCCGCAAATGGCCAGTCCGTCGTAGAATTCAAAGACGCCGGAATTGTCCACGAAAGCCGAGAGAACCAGCGGGTGCCCGATCTCTTCCGTAGCTTCCTTCAGCCGCTGGAAGAGGGGCTCTTTTTCTTTCCCGTCTACGATTAGCTTTGCTTTAAAGGTCTTGTGGACGCAGTGTTCCGACCAGGTCTGGGCGATAATCTCGATTTCGCAGTCGGTTGGGTCACGGCCAATGGTGGTAAAGTAATTTTGAATAACCTTCATTTCCTCCAGGTTTAAAAAAAGCTTGTCCTGGCTCAGGCTGAGGAGCCCGGTGTCATTCATCTTGCGGATGGGAATGACTTCGGTGGGACCGGGTGTGCCCCGGATAATCAGGGTTTTCGGTTTTTCCCTGACGACATATTCCACCGTTGCGTTGACCAGCAGGCTGTTCACGATCCGGTCGAGATCGGTTTTGCTGATATTTCTGCCGTAAAAGCCGTAGATCCAGCTGGAGTCGGCGGCGACAAGGCCCTTGACTCCCAGGTCGGCAGCCGACTTGAGCAGGGACGCTGCCTCCGGGTTCATCACCCCGGGTTTGTAAGCAACTTCCAGCACCACGGCGGCATCTTCGAGGACGGGGCTGTTAATCCGGTATTCCTGAAACACATCCTCGGCCAGCAGCTTTTGGGCCAGGTATTCGGCATCCTCCTCACTGATGCCCTCAAAACGAAAAACCCGGGCAGTCCTGACTTTTTCAACACTTTGGATACCCAGGGCGTTGTTGATATCGTAAAGGATTTTTTCTCCCTTGCTGTCGGGTAATTCAGGTAAGTTCGTAACCCGCACTTCCTGGATCATCATCTTAACCTCCTGTTCTAAGGGAGCAACCAGAAAAGGGAAATCCCTGGTGTATAAAAGTTTATATGACAGGGTTCGACCATTTCCTGCCTTGTTCCAGAAAATAAACAATAACCGCTGCTCTGTGGGTTAAATGATTGGATTTAGGTTTCTCTCGCCTTTATATTATATATAACGCCCGCTCTTATGACAAAGGTTTTTGGTGCCAGTACTCTTGTCAGGATGTGATTAGATCACAGCCCGGCAATTGTCTCGCTAAAACAACCGCGCGTCAATTGTCCGGAAGTACCAGGCAAAGAATCAGGGTACTTGCTTTTAGGGTGATGCTGCCATATAATTTTACAATAGCATATAAAGAAATTACCTGGTATATAAGAAATAAGCTGGCACAATTGGGGGGATCCGAGCCGTGGGTACGGAATTGCTGAGGATGCTGCCGTCTGTTGACGAAGTTCTCCGGGACGCAAGGCTGGTTAAAGAACTGGAAGGGCAGCCGCGCAGCGTCGTGGTCCAGGCTGTCCGGGATGTCCTGGAAAGGGAGCGGCGGCGGCTCCTGGCAGGACTTAGGCCGGACGATGAAAATAAGGGAAAAGAGTTTATCCTGGAGCAAACGGTCCGGGAAACCCTCTGTGCCGTAAGGCAGTCTGCTCGTCCCAACCTGCGCCCGGTTATCAATGCCACAGGGGTTGTGCTGCATACAAATATGGGACGCGCCCTCCTCAGCGAGCGGGCCAGGCAGGCTATCAACGATGTGGCTTCCAGTTACTCGAACATCGAGCTTGACCTGGAAAGCGGGCGGCGAGGTTCAAGATATGCCCACCTGGAGGGGTTGCTGAAAACATTGACGGGCGCTGAAGCGGTCCTGGTGGTGAACAACAATGCGGCGGCGGTGCTCCTGGCCTTGAGCACACTGGCCAGGGGACGGGAAGTTATTGTATCCAGGGGCCAGCTTGTTGAAATCGGAGGTTCTTTCCGGGTACCGGAGGTAATGGCCCAAAGCGGGGCGCGCCTGGTTGAGGTGGGAACCACAAACAAAACCCACCCGGATGATTACCGGAAGGCCATCAGCCCGGACACTGCCCTGCTGCTCCATGTCCACACCAGTAACTACAGGATTATCGGTTTTACCCGGGAAACAACGATCAGTGAGCTTGTTGAAATAGGCAGGTCAGCTTCCCTTCCCGTGATGTCGGACTTAGGCAGTGGTTTTTTGTTTGACCTCAGCGGTTACGGACTCCCCTCTGAACCCACAGTACGGGAAGTGGTGGAAGCAGGACCAGATGTGGTCACATTTAGCGGGGACAAACTCCTGGGCGGTCCCCAGGCGGGCATTATCTTAGGAAGAAAAGACCTCATTGAAAGGATGAAGAAAAACCCGTTGACCAGGGCCGTCCGGATTGACAAGATGACAGTGGCTGCCCTGGAAGCGACTTTGCGGGAATACCTCGATCAGGAGCGGGCCATCCGGGAAATTCCCACCCTGAGGATGCTTACCGAGAGCCGGGACATCCTGCAGCAAAGGGGTTCCCGTCTGGCTGAGCTGCTGCGTGCGGCCGCCGGGGAAAAAGCGGAAATTTGCCTGGAAGAAGGTTTCTCAGCCGTGGGAGGCGGAGCGATGCCCACAGCGGAGCTTCCTTCGGTACTGGTGGCGATACGCCCGGTGCAGGAGTCAGCAGGTGAACTGCAAACCAAACTGCGCCGGGGTGACCCGGCGGTCATGGGCAGGGTGCAGGAGGATAAGCTGCTCCTGGATGTCCGGACTATCGCTGACGCTGAATTGCAGCCGCTGGTAGAAGCTGTCAGGGGCGCCCTCTGTGAAGGGAAAGGGATAAAATGAAACACCTTATTATTGGAACGGCAGGGCATGTAGACCACGGTAAGACAGCCCTGGTCAAGGCCCTGACTGGAATTGATACAGACCGGCTGAAAGAAGAAAAAGACCGCGGGATTTCTATTGAGCTGGGCTTTGCCGCCTTATCCCTGCCCGGAGTGCGAAGGGCGGGTATCGTCGATGTGCCCGGCCATGAACGTTTTATCAAGAATATGCTGGCAGGGGCCGGCGGATTTGACCTTGTTCTCCTGGTTATTGCCGCCGACGAGGGAGTCATGCCCCAGACCCGCGAACACCTGGATATTATCCAGCTGCTCCAGGTTACCAAAGGAATTGTTGTGCTGACCAAGATCGATCTGGTGGACCAGGAGTGGTTGGAGCTGGTCCAGGAAGAAGTTCGGGATTTTTTAAAAGGCACTGTGCTGGAAAACGCACCCGTAGTCAGTGTTTCCTCGGTTACAGGCCAGGGTATCCCGGAGCTTTTGGAACAGATTGACAGCATGACCCGGGAAGTCCGGCCCAGGGTTGCTACGGGCCCGCCCAGGCTGCCTGTGGACCGGGTTTTTTCCATAACCGGTTTCGGCACTGTGGTCACCGGCACGCTGGTATCAGGAAGGCTCCAGGTGGGTGACCAGGTGGAAGTTCAGCCCCAGGGGCTGGCTTCCAGGGTGCGTTCGCTGCAGGTACATGGTGAAAAGGTTGAGGCGGCGGAGGCGGGCCAAAGGGTGGCCGTCAACCTGGCCGGCCTGGAGGTGGAGCAGATTGAGCGCGGCAGTGTGGTAGCCGGAATAAATAGCATGTTTCCTTCCCACCGGCTTGATGTGCGCCTGCTGCTGTTGAAAAGCGCAGCCAGACCGCTGAAAAACAGAGCCCGGGTACGCTTTTTCCTGGGTACCAGGGAAGTGCTGGGGCGGGTGCGTCTTTTGGATCAGGAAGAATTGCAACAGGGCTCCCTGGCCTACGCCCAGCTGGAGCTGGAAGAGCCGGTTGTGGCAGCCAAAGGTGATCGTTTTGTAATCCGGTCTTATTCGCCCATGCATACCATCGGAGGCGGCACTGTTATTAACCCTCTGCCCGGGCGCAAACACAGGCGCTTTCGCAGCGATGTTCTGAATGCCCTGGCCGCCCGGGAAAGGGGTACGCCGGCTGAACTACTGAGCCAGTGCCTGCCGGGATTGCCGGGAATGCCGGGACCGGCTGAAGTGGCAAAGGTCACCGGCCTGGAGGAGGAAGTGATTCTGGCGGCAGCCCGGGAATTGGAAGGGGATGGCCGGGTCAAAATGATCACTGCTGAGGGAAGGACCTACCTGGTAGCAGTTGATGTTTACCGGCGTTGGGCTGCTGAGATTAGTGACTTGCTCAGGTCCTACCACCGTGAATACCCCTTGAGGGAGGGTTATCCCAAGGAGGATCTGCGTTCCCGCAAGTTCCAGGTTGTACCAACTAAGGCTTTTCAATTACTGCTCCTGGAAATGGAGAAGGACGGTCTGATCAGGGTCAGCCCCCAGGCAGTAGCGCTGCAGGACTTCGACTGCAGGCCCGGCCCTGAACATCAGAAGCAGATTGACAAAATTCTCGGGATCCTGAGGGAAGCTGCCTTTCTGCCGCCTGCCTGGGCTGAACTCTGCAGGAACGCGGGAATGAGCGAGGCTTACGGGCAGGAACTACTTCAGTACCTGCTGAGGACAGGTGTAATGGTCAAGATTGCGGACGACCTGTATTTTCAAAGGGATGTCTTGAACCAGGCCCGGGAAAAGGTGATAGGACTCCTCCGGGAAAAGGGTGAAATCACAGTGGGCGAAATCCGGGACCTTTTACAAACTTCCCGCAAGTTTGCCCTGCCGCTGCTTGAGTATTTTGACCGTGAAAAAATAACCCGGCGGGTCGGTGACAAGCGTCTTCCGGGCCGGGCCCTGGAACAGGCCTAGATCTAATCATACCCGCTTTGCTGGTATCATCCGGATATAAAATTGTTCTTACCAGAGCTAGAGGCTGGTTTGGCTGCCCGGGTGCGCTCACAAACTGAGTCATCCAGTGCGGCAAACCCCTTGACAATATAGCGGCAGGCAAAGATGCCCTGCCTGCCACCCGTTGGCCGCCGTAAAGGCGGCCTTTGCTTTCCGGGGACAATAGTGGCGTGTTCAAAGGATTTTCCGCGGTTTATTGCGGTTATATGAAATGATTGGAGTCCTTACCGGGGGTCTTTTAATACTGTCATTCCGCCCTGGCGTCCTTAGTGGATGTTATTGTGCTCCCCTGCTTCAGATCCTGGTTCAAATCCTTTTTTGGTTTATTTGCCCCCTTTTGTGGAATAATAGGCCCGACACGGCAAAGGGGGTGAGTTTGTGATCAAATATGATGTTATTGTTGTGGGCGGGGGCCCTGCCGGCGCCGTGGCGGCAAGGGAATGCGCCCGGTGGGGCCTGGAAACCGTACTTTTAGAAAAGGAGTTCCTGCCAAAGCCCAAAATCTGCGCCGGGGCGATTTCCGCAGCCGCAATGAACCTGCTGGATGTTCCCATCCCCCCGGAGATCATCGAGGCGCGCTGTTCTATTTTTCACGGTTTCTATGGTGGCAGGCAAATAACAATAGAATTGGAGCAGGATTTTTTAGTGCTGGTATCCCGGGATGTTTTTGATCTCTGGCTGGTCAGCCTGGCCCAGGTTGCCGGAGCAGAAGTCAGGCAGGGGCAGAAGGTCATAGACGTAGACCCCGGTACTGACGGGGTAACTGTCCGGACCTCCGGACGTGTTTACACAGCCCGGGTTGTGATCGGGGCGGACGGTGTCCACAGTACGGTAGCCAGGGTTGTCCGGAAACCCTTCTTGAAAAAAGATCTGGCTTTTTGTGTTTGTTCGGAAATAGGAAGGGTAGAGCGGGATCTACCATGGCAAGAAGGTGTTGAGGTCTACTACGGGCTCACCCCTGTGGGGTACCGCTGGATCTTTCCCAAGAGAAACCGGATTTCAACCGGACTCGGGGTCTGGCCCTCCTGCACGAAATCTGTCAGGGCTGCGTTTTTGGAATTTCTGCAGGAAAAGGGGCTGGCTGTTGACGGGCGAATTAGGGGGGGCCATATTCCCCTCGGTGGGATTTCCCGCCCCGCAGTAAGCGACGGTATTATCCTGGCGGGTGACGCCGCCGGGTTTGCGGACCCCTTTACCGGGGAAGGTATCCGCTACGCTATTGCTTCCGGCCGGCTTGCAGCCGCGGCGGCAGCATCCCTGCTTGCCGGATCTGTACCTCCGAACCGGCAGAACCTCGGTGTCTACGAGCGAAATTGTTATCACAGTTTCGGTGCTGACTTAAAGGCAGCACTGTTTATTTCCAGGCTGTTTCAATACTTCCCAAGAATTTTGCTGGGGATGTTTTTCAATAGCAGGGAACCCTTTGCGGAATCACTGCAAATTCTAAAGGGCTACAGGGACTACCGGCAATTGTACCGCTGGCTCCTCTGGCATACACCGGGACTGCTCCGGCGTTCCATTTAGACAGCCGGGTTCAGGCCTAAAGCAGGTACTATATTAAACACTGGATAGGTAGGTTATCCGTTATTTTTTCGCCGGATCAAGGTGTAAAGCAGGCGGCATTTCTGGACCATTTGCTTTAGGCCGGGCGTTAGTGGAAGGGCAGAAGTACCCAAAGTTATAACTTATTTCTATCCAGGTTTTGTTTAAGGACCTGCTGGTCCTTAAACAAAGGCTGCACATATTTTGACCCGGTGTGGCATACCCTTCTTAAAAAGGAAGGGTGGGAACTTATTTGGCTTTCTTTTCGCCGCGTGCCCGGCTGCCCGGTAAAAGGTTTATCCTGATCCTGGCTGCAGTGGTGCTGGCTGTTCTTTTTGGATTCCGGTTCTCGGCTGCCCGGTTAGAGCAACATTATATATCAACTCTGGCCTGGGCGGTTGCCGGCAAGCTGATTGTGATTGATCCGGGTCACGGGGGCGAAGATCCCGGAGCAGTGGGTGCAGCAGGTGTTTATGAAAAGGATGTTGTCCTCGAAGTATCGAAGAAGCTGGCTGAAATTCTTCGTCAGGCAGGGGCCGAAGTGCTGCTGACCCGGGAGAACGACCGCGACCTCAGCGACCCCGGCAACCATAATTTGTACCAGTCCAGGGTCCAGGATTTAACCAATCGTGTGGAAATAGCCAACCAGAGGGGTGCGGACCTCTTTCTCAGCATCCATGTTAACAGTTTTCCGGACAGGCGGGAGGGGGGCGCCCAAACCTTTTCCCAGCCGGGTTCCGTGGAGGGAAAGAAGCTGGCGGAGTCTATTCAGAAGGAGTTAAACCGGTTTTTAGTCAACCCCGGCCGCGCAGCCAAACAGGTTGATTACTTTGCCAACCGCATGGCTAAAATGCCCAGTGCTATTGTTGAAATTGGTTTTGTCAGCAATCCGCAGGAAGAAAAGTTGATGGTTGATGCAGAATATCAACAAAGGATTGCCTATGCTATTTATGCCGGGGTCGTCCGCTATTTTGCCGAGCCCAGCCAGGCTGTTACCCCGGGGTCCCGTATTTGAACCCGGTGAACCAAACCCCCGGAAAGCTTAGTTTTTCTCAACACCCCTGTTTTAGTGTATGATACAGGTAATTGTGTTTTCAGGTACACCTGGCCGTCCGGTTTCTGCAAAGTGACACCCCCTGTTGGAGAAGGAAGTATTGCTGGAAGAAAAGTAACAGATTGTGAAGTGTGAAGTATGATCTCGAACTCCCCTGGAAAAAATAGATCCAGTGATTTACCTAGAAGGGGGTATACCAATGTTTTCGATGCGCTCAATTGCCGGCTTCGGGGCGGCCGCACTGGTTTTTTTAGCACTTTCCAAGATTGGCAGGCGTGCCGGGCCGGAAGTCTGTGAGAAAACAGGCGAGTTTGTAAAAGGCACTGCGCGAAGGGTTGAGGGAATCATTCACAGGCGCGGGACTCACGAAGTAGGCAGCGTGGACGATGTAATTTAAAAAATCTGATTCACGGGCGGTATTTTTACAATTTAATAATACACCCTGGTATTCCGGATACCCGGCAGGTAATGATAATCCTGTAACATTCCGGACCCAAACAGGGAATGAAAATACATCGTATTTTCAAATTCAGATAAGCGCTGCTCCGTGTTCTCATTGAACTATGGGACAGGTTAAAATGCCTGACTTCTTGACTGCATTCAAGGTGACAGGCATTTTTTCTTATTTTGCAAGAATAATGATGAATTCAAATGTAATAATTTAGCAATAAATTCCTGTGAAAAATGATTGAATATGGAAATTTAACGAAAAAAGGGCATCTTCTAAGAACTATTCGTCGTATAATAGAAGTAATATAACCCATTAAAGGGGAGGTCCTTCATGTCTATTGCCGGGATTGTCATAGCAGTTGTTTTTTTTACTGTCGGCGTGCTGGGTACGGTGATGCCGGCCTTGCCGGGAGCGACGCTGATCTGGCTGGGGATGCTGGTTTACGGGTTTATTGTTAAGTTTCAAAATCTGCCCTGGACTTTCTATGCCGGCCAGGGTCTGGCGGTTGTGCTGATTTTTCTGGTGGACTACCTGGCGGGAATCTGGGGTGCCAGACGTTATGGAGGTTCCAGGGAGGCCATACTGGGAAGTATTTTGGGCGGACTGTTGGGAGTGCTTCTGCTCGGGCCTTTCGGACTCATCTTCGGTCCCTTCATCGGCGCGGTGGCAGGAGAGCTGTATCGCAGAAGTCCCCTTGATAAGGCCTTTCAAGTGGGGTTTGGAACGCTTATCGGTTTTTTAGGCGGGACAGTTCTTAAGTTGGTGGTGGAAGCCGTCATGATCATCTGGTTCTTTATGACCATACTTTAGGCATTACAATAAGAGTGCTTTAATATTTCAAGAGAAATACTTTTTTAAAGAAAGTCCCCGCCCGGCTGAAGGGCGGGGGCTTTTCTGTTCTTAACGCGTCATTCCCAGTTCGGCGGCCAGGGCTTTAAAAGCCGGCAGTGAGTTTAGAATAATCTGCTTGTCAATACAATAAGCCATCCGGAAGTAGCCGGGCCTCCCGAAACCGCTGCCGGGTACCAGGAGGAGGTTGTATTTTTGGGCTTTTCTGATGAATTCCACGTCGTCCGGAAGCGGGGATTTCGGAAACAGGTAAAATGCTCCCCGGGGCTTAATCATTTCAAAGCCCAGTTCTGTTAAGCTATTAAACAGAATATCCCTTTTTTCCTGGTATTCCTGGATATTCACACTTTCCTCCTGCAACCCGGTCACGAGCCGTTGCATCAAGGCCGGGGCGTTGACGAAGCCCAGGGTGCGGTTGCAGAAGATCAGGCCTTCTTCAAGCAGGGCGCCGTCTCCGATCCGGGGTGAAAAAGCGATATAGCCGATACGTTCACCCGGCAGGGCCAGATCCTTACTGTGCGAAGTTACAACGATACTGTTTTTAATATGTTTAAAGACGCTGGGGAGTTTAATTCCGTCATAGACTATCTTGGCGTAGGGTTCATCCGAGATCACATAGATGGGTTGACCGGTGAGCTTTTCCTTTGCTTCCAGTAAAGTCCCCAGGGCTGCAAGAGAATCACCGCTGTAAATCACGCCGGTGGGGTTATTGGGTGAGTTAATTAATACCGCCCTGGTCCGGGGGGTGATGGTTGCGCTGATGGAATCCAGATCGAGCTGGAAATCCTGAGCCGAGGGGGCAATTTTAAACAAACCGCCGTGATTGTCAATATAGAACTTGTATTCCACAAAAAATGGAGAAATCAGGACTACTTCGTCACCGGGGTCCAGAAGGGTTTTCAGCACCACATTTAAAGCTCCCCCTGCGCCGCAGGTCATAATAATATTATTCTCAGAGAAGGGAAGACCAGTCCTTTTGGCCAGTGCGTCAGCAACTGCACGGCGTGTTTCGGAATAACCGGCGTTGCTCATGTAACGGTGCATACCCGGCACCGGTGCAAGGGCCAGTTTCTTCAACTCTTCCTTAAAGGCAGCCGGGGGTTCTAGATCCGGATTTCCCAGTGTATAATCGTAAACGTGTTCGGGACCGTAGATTTTTCTTAATCTTTCACCTTCCTCGAACATCTTGCGGATAAATGAGGCGTTTGCTAAAAATCCCTTTATCTTATTGGAAATTGCCATGGAGGTCACTCCTGTCAGGTATAGTATTGGTGTTATTTTACAACATTTATGAACATATTTCAAAGCAATTAACTGACAGGGGCGCCCGGCAAAGAGTGACAAAACCTTTCATATTAACACCCTGGATAAGGGCACCGGGTTATTCTATAATGATTTTAGCCGGCGGTTAACTTGGAAAGAAGAGAGGTAGATAAATGACAGCGTTATCATGCTTAACCCCCGACGGGCAGGTAACAATACCCCGTTCCATTATGAAGTCCCTTGGTATTGGAGGAGGCAGCAGCCTTTTAATAAGCGTTAATAATGGTAAGCTTATCTTGATAAAAGCAGAAGATGGTGAGGGTGAGATAAAAAATCCTGTAGCAAAGAGTCAATTAAAGGCCTAACCCCTTAACCCCTTAATTTAATAAGTGATTGCTAAACATACGGTTCTTTTTGAACCGTTTATTGTTCCCAAAGGAGTTCCCGCAGCATACATTTTCAGTAAAAAAGAAAGAGGTGTCGGTATTGCCTCTGGTAACGGCAGAAATGGTTTTCTCCCTAGCCGGGTTAAACGGCCGGGTCCAGGTTGACTGGGGCGCATTGAGCGGCGCCGGGGAAAACCTGGTGACGGCTGCGGGCTCAATAGTTTACCTTTTCACGGCCTCAAATACGGGGCATGTGCTAAGTTCCCGGGTTGATGCGGGCGCCCGGATCCTCAGCCTGGCCGTGGGGCTGCCAATTTCTAGCGGGGCTGTTGATAACATTGTCCTGGGACTGGAGGACAGGGTAGCATTATACGGGAGCCGCCAGGGGGCCCTTATCCGTCTGGCGGAAACACAGCCCGAACCCGGCGCCCGCTTTGCGGATCTTGCCCTGGCGGACCTCGACGGCGACGGCAGGGAGGAGATCATTGCTGCTCCGGAAGGTATGGCCTCCCTTTTCTTCTACCGTCTCTTCGGCCAGACAGATGCAGATCTGCGCCTTGAGCTCCTGGCAATCAGGGTTTTGCCAGGGCTGGCCCAGAAGGTCGCCACTTTCCGAAGAGCTGGGAACGCCACGCCGGTTGTTGCGGTTGCTTACCGGCGCAACAGCCACTCAGGTCTCCTCACACTGAGCTTTACCGAACAGGGCTTTGCCGAGGGACCTGCCCTGGCGGACCTGCCGGTGCTGGTAACGTCGCTGACAGCCGGTGATTTGAGAGCAGGGCCGGGGGAAGAGCTTGCCTGGGGCGGCAGCGATGGGTTCCTGCGAATTTTAGAGGCGGACGGCGCCCTCACTCCGGTGTTTACCTCGGATAACCTGGGCAGCGGGATACCCGCCCTGACGGCGGGCAAGCTGGCAGGGGAAGGCACGGTAACACTGGTTGCAGGTACCCCGGGGGGATATCTCTTCGGCTACAGGAGCCCCGTGGAAAACAGTGCGCCTGATTGGGCGGTGCGGGCCGGCAGCCCTGTAAACGACCTAGCCGTGAGTGGAGAGGGGCATCTGGGATTGGGGACTGCCGGCGGGGGTGTGCAGGTTTGGGTGTTTTCAGGGCAAAACAGTTTGATTCATACCGTCCGGCCCGGTGAAACCCTTTTCACTATCGCAGGCAGATATGGAACAACGGTGCAGGCAATTGTGGATGTCAACATGATTGCAGACCCTGCCATGATTTTTCCAGGACAGAAACTGAGGATTCCTTGAAAGCATTTTTCCGGCGGAAGGTAGACTTCTTGCGGTATTGACACCCCCGGGGCTGGAGGATATACTTTTACAGTATACTATACCTGTCAATTCCGAAGGAGGAGTATTTCTTGAAGTTGCGCCTTGGTTTACCAAAGGGCAGCCTCCAGGAGGCTACCTTTCAACTATTTAAACAGGCTGGTTTTAATCTGACGGTGCGCAGCCGGTCTTATTTTCCGGCGGTAAACGACCCCGAACTGGAAGTGGTCCTGATGCGCGCCCAGGAAATCCCCCGTTATGTCAATGATGGTGTTCTCGACGCCGGCTTGAGCGGCCTTGACTGGATTATGGAAAATGAGGCGGACGTGGTGGAGGTAGCTGACCTGGTTTATGCCAAAAACACCTCGAACCCCATCCGTCTGGTCATTGCGGTGGCCAACGACAGTGATATCAATACGGTTTATGACTTGAAGGGAAAAAGAATTGCTACGGAACTGGTGCGGGTCACCCAGAATTACTTAAAACGCTACGGCGTGGAGGCCTATGTTGAATACTCCTACGGGGCCACGGAAGTAAAGGTGCCTCACCTGGTGGATGCCATTGCCGACATCACAGAAACCGGCAGTTCGCTGAAGGCCAATAACCTGAGGGAAATTGCCACCGTGCTCCAGTCAACCACGAAACTCCACGCCAACAAAGTGGCCTGGCAGGATCCGTGGAAAAGAGAAAAGCTGCAGAGCATTGCGGTCCTTCTGCAGGGGGCGCTCCGGGCCCGTTCAAAAGTGGGCCTGAAGATGAACGTGCCCCAGGAGAAACTGAAGGAACTCCTGGATGTGCTGCCGGCAATGAAACAGCCTACAATTGCTCAACTGGTCCAGAGCGACTGGCTGGCCGTGGAAACAATTCTGGAAGAAAGGCTGGTTAGGGAACTAATTCCCTTGTTGAAAAAGGCTGGCGCCCAGGACATTATCGAATACCCTTTAACAAAAGTAATCCCGTAAATAAACTAGTGAGGGAGCGGCCAGAAAATAGCTTAATACTTACTTGTCAAGCGTGTATAACCAGGCCCGGCGGTTTTCCCGCCGGGCCCTGGCAATGATAAGAATGTTTTTTAAATCAAACATGGCTAGAAGTCCCGGGGTTTGCAGATAATCTCCCGCACCCTGGTATCGAAGAAGTTCTGGGAATGGGCGGGTCTGATTACGGCTGCAGTGTCAAGACCCTCACCGGTACCACCCAGGGAGATGATATCAACTCCGTAGGGAATCAATCCCGCATCCAAAGCCATGACGCTGACCTCCACGCACACTTTCAGGCCCTGCCCCAGGATTCTCAAGGCGCTTGCCACAATTTCAGCCGGGTAAACCCCTCCGAATTTAATCCTGCAGGCCCTGTCCAGGCCGGCCATGAGGTGAGTTGTGGTCAGAACCCGGACACCTCCTGCAGTAAGCTGGCTTCTGGTCTCTACTGCCAGTTCATCTTCGCCGGGTTTGTAAAAGCCCACCTGGTGGGTGACGCAGATAATTTCCAGTTGATGGTTTTGCTCCAGGAGTAAGGCCGCCGATTTTCCGGAGCAGGAAGCCACCACAAGGTGTTTCACGCCCAGTTCTCCAGCCCTTTTCAGGGCCGCGGCGACGGTTGCCCGGGTGTTTTCCCCGCCCTGTCCATTCCAGTACATAAAATCACTTCCCTTCGATGTCCTCGTCAATATTCTAAACCAACTTCCAGGCCTTCTGCAAATCAATCCTCCTAAATACAGCCAGTGATCATGGGGAATACTTAATAGAAAAAGGGAGTTTAATATGGCTGAGGAGAAATACGACCTTGCCGTTATCGGCTGCGGCCCGGCCGGGCTTTCAGCCGCAGTCAACGCCAGGGTCAGGAAAAAAACAGTAATCCTGCTGGGAGGGGAACTCTGCACGCCAAAACTGCAGAAGTCACCCCTGGTCAGCAATTACCTCGGTCTTCCGGAAATTAAAGGAAGCGAGTTGAGGGAAAAGTTTCTTGAGCATGCCCGCCTGCTGGACATTCCCATCCATCAGGTTAAAGTTAAGTCAATTCGCCCGGTTAACGGCGGCGGTTTCTCTGTACTGACCGGGGAAAGGGCTTATCAAGCCGGGGCTGTGATTATCGCCACAGGTGTAACTGTTAATGAGCTGTTCGAGGGAGAGCGGGAGTTTACCGGCAAAGGAATAAGCTATTGTGCCACCTGTGACGGACCTTTATTCGAGGATAGGGATGTGGCTGTCTTTGCCGGTGCCTCCGGGGCTGTAGAAGATGCCAATTACCTGGCAGCGTTTTGCCGTAAGGTTTACTTTATTGCCGGCGCCGGTCAAAGGAGTGACATTGACGGGCTGAAGCCGGGGATTGAAGTCATTTACGACCGGGTGCTGGCTGTGAGAGGGAATGATTTCCTTTCACTAATTCAGCTGGAAGGCCGGGAACTGCCCGTGCAGGGTTTCTTTATTTACAGGGATACCTATTTACCGGACCGTCTCCTGGAGGGACTCGTTATAGAGAACAACCATGTCCGGGTGGACCACGATTATAAAACCAATATCCCCGGTGTTTACGCGGCTGGTGACTGCACCGGAAAGCCTTACCAATTGGCCAAGGCGGCAGGCGAGGGACAGGTAGCTGCGCTGAACGCCGTCCAATACCTTGACCGGCAGGTTAAATTCACAAACAAGAATATAATATAATAAATTATCCACTCCTGGAGGATATTACCTTCCTTTGTCCAATTACTTATAACAAAGGGGGGATCTTGAGTGGATAAAAATTACGGCCAAATTCCTTTACCGCCGGACTACAATGAGAACGCGCTGCATTTGCTGGTGCAAAGCCCGAGGGTACTTTACGTTTACTGGGAATTGTCCCCGGGTCTGAAAAACGTATTAAGCGAGAAAAAAGGGGTACAGATCAGGTTAAATGTACAGGGCCGGGGGCCATACCTCACTACGGATCTCGACCCGTCCAGAAGGAGCCACTACTTTTCCGGGGTTGAACCGGGCCGGTCCTATAACTGCGAAATTGGGATTGTTAACAATGGGAATGAATTCTACCCGCTATTGCGGTCAAATTCGGTTGTTACACCCCTTGAACGGCCTGCGGAAAAATACAGCCCGGACCAGGACCCCGATCCCGTTTCCCCCGCAACCTTCAGCTCAAGCTCCTGGTCTTCCGGGGACAAAAAATAACCGGTTTTCGGGCCGGTTATTTTTGTTGAAGCCCTTAATTCCTGATGACAGGAAAAGGGCTTGCCTTATTGTTCAAGGGGTACCCGGTTCAGGCCGGACAGGATTTATTAAACTTATTCGTTAGTGGGAGCGGGCGGTGTTTCTGATTCCAATGTTTCTATTTTTTTGGCGTTACTGACGTCCGGGGCATTAAAGGGAGCGCCGAGGTCGGTGATGGTGAAGTCGCCCTTCATCTTCATATTCATCTTAAACTCCTGTGGAGCGCTAACATCCGGCTCTTCAGACCGGGGAACATCCATGGTCATTTGCAGCCGGGCTTCAAGGTAGATCATGTCGCTGATCAGCGTTTCCTTGTTAATCAGGACGGAGTAACTGTAATCGAGCAAAGCGTTTTCAAATACTTCCTGGATATTCTGCTCATACGCTCCCTGCGGCATTCCCTGTAAAACCTGCTGGAACAGCTTTTGATATCCTTCTTTAAATTTATCCATGTCCAGGGTGGCGTTGACGACATAATAATCCGTATCATTTACAGTCACATCGTTACCGTAGTTCAAGAATATGCCCATTTCCTTCATCAGTTCGGCAGCCTTCAGGGGGTCTGACTGGATATCCTGCTGTTGTTTCCACAATTCCGGGGAAAACGGCAGGTCCAGTACGATCCAGTCCTCCTGCTCAGGCAGCTTCATATACATTTTTTCCTGGTTCATAAATGTTTCTACAACCATTTCCGGGATTTTTTCTCCGGTCTCCGGGGCAACGGACCCGGGATCTATAGTTTGTTTCATATATACGGAGAAGGGTTCGTTTTGAATTTGGCCGGATAGCTTCGAGGTCATATTCTGGGGGACTTCCCCAACGGCTTCCCCGTCTGCCTCTACATCCATGTCAATCTTGAAGAGGCCTTCCATGGCGTAAGTGTTAAAGATCTTGCTTGCCTCTATCGACTTGGCCAGCAAATCGGACACCGTCATGCCGTCCCTGGTTTCGCTGCGGGTCAGCGTAACCAGCTGCTGCTCCCCGTCCCAGTCAACCACAAAGCCAAAGGCTTCGCTCACAGCCCGGAGGGGGATAAAAACGCCGTCATCTGTTTTAAACGGCTCCAGGGGCAGTGTCAGGGCGCTGCCGTCCAGTGACGCTTCTTTTTTCCCCAGGGCCATGCTCAAATTCACACCGTTTTCCGTAATGACAAATTCGCTATCAGAGGTCCACTGGACATCGGCGCCGGCAAGACCGACATAAGTGTCCAGGGGAATCATGCTGACGTTGTTCACAAGGGACAAGCAGGGCGGCGACACCACATCTCCGTTCACCTGCAGTTGGACATTTTCAGAAGCAAATGCAGGAACCGCTGCGAATGCCAGTAACAGTACAAATGCCAGTGTAAGAATAAACTTCCTTTTCATGCGATCACCCCTGTTCAAATATTTAAGATACACTTCTTCGCGAACCAGGTGCAGACCTCCTTTTCCTTTCTTTTTAACTTTAAATAAACAACCTCTAACATTTTAACACATCAGAACCGGGCAATGTGACAGGGTCCAGGGGTAAAATAGCGCCTAATAAAAAAGTAAAGATAAGGATGATCCGCCAGTCTGGATTCACCTCTCCCACCAGGATGAGGAGATCAAGCTGGAAGCCCTGTGCATAGGGGGGAGAGCTGATATCTGTTTAGCCGTCGTTTACGATCTCAAGGCAAGAAGGGCGTATATTCTGTACGATAGACTGGGTGTCGAAAAAAATAAGATTTAAAATAAGCTCTGTAAGGGCTGCAGGGTAGTTTTGCCTGAGATGTTAAAGCCCCTCTTTCGTACCCGTTACCCGGCTTTCTTTGGAAGCTGTACTAAGAATAAAAGGAAAAAGCGGCGTCAGGCCGCTTTTTCCTTTAACATGCCCATAAAAATTCTAGTTTAATAAACAATTGATGCAATAAATTACCAGAGGAAAAAAATAAAAGTGGTAGAATTTTCATATATTAAACTCTTCAGACAGCGGTCGACCCCTTGCGACATGACAGCAGCCCAATATTTGTGAGCTGGGTGGTTATCAGCAGCGGATGACCGTGTAAAAATTACTGGTATAAGGAGGTAATATTGATGAGGCGGAACAAAGGGAGTAAATATTCCGGTTTTGGCATTTTGGTCTTTGTTCTGTCAACGCTTTTCCTGGCCTGTACCTTTTTTACCTGTCAGCCGCCGCCGGGCCTGGCAAGTGAGAGCGATGAGGTCGACTTTTTAGTGCTGCAAAAAGCGCCGGCGATCTATAAAAAACCGGCGGTTCCCGTAGGGACTTTCCGCCTGTACCGTGAACGCCCTGTTGTTCCCAGGGAAGAGGTTGTAAAGGATTATTTGCAGAATAAGCAGGCAATTCCCTTGAACGCAACGGAGGCACAGGTAAGATCCGCGGTTGAGGACTATTACAAAGACTTCTTTAGCAGGCATGATGCCTGGATTTCCCCGCAGGTCAGGGAGAACGCCTTACAGCGCGAAAGCGAAATAAAGACTATGGACACCCCCCGGGCCATCCAGCCGGTGGAGGCAACAGTATTTGCCCTGGCGGTGGAGTTCGGCGGTACTGATACATTCCAGTTGATGTCAGGGGAGACTGTAACAACCAGCGGCCCGTTGAAGGGGCAGATTCCCCACCCGGGTTCCGGGGATAACAACACAATCTGGTACGACCCGGACTTGACAGCCGACGCCAAGTTCTATGAAAAGCTTATTTTCGGTTACGAGGGTGTGGGGCGTGTCCGGATGGATCTCACCGATCCTTACGACGGACAGCAGGGCATAAACCTGGCCGGGTACACGGTGCAGGATTACTATGATCATGTGGCGGGCGAAGGCAACGTTAAAATCCGCGGTTCCGTTGAAGGCTGGGTCACCGTTGACCACAGCGAGGGTTACTACGGCGCGGATGTGGATGAATACATTCATGGCGGCGGTGCCATTGTCGAGGGTAGGAACATACCGGTGGCCCAGCTGGTCATTGACGCGGTGGACAAGTTCCAGGAGGCCCATCCGGAATATTATAACGAAACCGGTCCGGACGCTTTCTGGAAGAAGTACGACGGCAACCGGGACGGTTTTGTCGATACCTTCTGGTTGATCCACGCCGGCTGCGGGCAGGAGGCAGGCGGCGGGGCCGAGGGGGATTTTGCCATCTGGTCGCACAGCAGCGACCTGCGCAACTTCAACTATTGGCCTGAAGGCTATAAGGTCTATGAGGGCGACCCCGGCACAGCAACAGATGATATCTACATCGGACCGTACACCATGCAGCCTGAAAACGCCAATCTCGGCGTGCTTGTGGAAGAATTCGGCCATAATTTCTTTGGCCTGCCCGATTTGTACACAAACGATTATAATAACTCGATTGGTTTTTGGAGCATCATGTCAGGCGGTTCCTGGGGCGGCTGGCTGGGCGGCGCAGTGCCGGTGGGGATGCCGCTGTGGTTTCGCGAAATTGCCCAGTGTGAAGGCATGGGATTCTTGAACTGGCAGGAACCAATGGCTGTCCTGGATTATGACCAGCCTGCCGTGGTTACCATCGGCCAGCTGGAAGAGACCCCGGTCAATACTTATAAAGGGTTACGCCTCAACCTGCCTGACATAATCGAAGAAATTGATAATAAAGCCGGCAGCGGCAAATGCGCCTATACTTTTAAGAACAGAAACAATGTTGAACTGACCCTGGACCGCGAGATTTCTGTAAGTGACGCCGTCTATTTGAATTTCGATGCATACTGGGATATAGAAGAAGGCTGGGACTACGGTTACGTGATGATCAAGGACGGGGACACCTGGGACATCCTCGAAGAATTAGACGGAAAATTCACCTCGGCCAATCCGAACGGCAATAATCTGGGGTGCGGCCTCACCGGCAAAGGTCAGGGCAAGCTTTATTTCGACCTGTCGCCCTACCGGGGTAAGACCGTAACGCTTCGCCTGCTCTACAAAACCGATGCTGCAGTTACCCTTGACGGCTGGTGGGTGGACAACATCATGTTGAACAATGAATTAATTGACAACTTTGAAACATCCACAGAATCGTCAATCAACGGCTGGACAAATTCGGAGCCCGGCTGGGTTGTCGCGCCTTACACCGAGCGTTATGCCAACTATTACCTGGTTGAGTGGCGGGCTCCCACCAAATATGACCAGAGCCTCCGAACAGCTTATGTAACTACGATCAAAAATGAGAACGAGTGGAGGGTCGAACGCGTACCTTACAATATCCCGGGCGCGCTGCTTTACTACCGTAATGCCAAATATTCCAGCACATATAACCTGGCGGAGCAGAATTTTGATCCCCCCAGCATCGGCCCGAAGTACCAGTTGCTGGTTGTGGACATGAATTATGAACCGATGCGGCTGGGTGATTCCGGTTATCAGCTGAGCCCTTATACAGCCAGTTACGATGCGGCTCTGACCTTGCAGCCCAGCCAGGAAATCAATCTCAGCAGTGTCAGGGGTGTTCCCGGCGGTCCGTGGACTTTTGAGCCGAAAGCGCCGGTAACCACTTTTGACGATTATTACGGCTACTACGCAGGTTTATATTCTGATGGAATAAAGGCATACTTTAACAACATTGCCGGCAGTTGTGTAATCCCGGCGCGTGATATCTACAGCACGAGAATTACCCATGAGGACGGGACGCCCTATAATGAACTTTACGGTGCAACAGTAAATGGCCTGCCTCTGGGCAGCGGCAACCCCGGCGATGACGGCGTGGAATACGGTGTCAAAATAGAATTGATGGCTAAATCGGAAAAAGACGATCTGGCCACCCTGCGCATCAATATAGCCCCGGCAGGAACCGGAGCCGGTCTTTCCAGCCTGGAGCTGAGCGGAATTGAACTGAACCCGCAGTTTGCAGGGGAGAGGGAGGAATACACAGCCGCTGTTTCCAGGGAGGTGAATGATACGGTTCTTACGGCGGCGGTCAGCGACGAAGGCTCCAGGATCTGCACGGTTACAGTAAACGGGGTGGAAAATGTTTTAAATGCCGCTGAAATTAATCTGCCTGTAGTCCTGGATTCCGACACAAACGTCATTGAAATTAAGGTATACGCTGAAGACGGCCAGAACAGCAAAACTTACAGAGTCACTGTATATAAAGGGGACTTTGAATATAACTTCGGGGATTTCAGAAATGAGGATCTGAAACTTACCCTGGATACCTTTTATAGGAAATTCCAACTGGAAGTCCCGGGCAAGGTGTTTTCCAGCAGAAAAGCCGACTATATGAATGTAATTGATTTTGGGACAGAGAAACAGCGTCCTGGATACAGTACACGCAACGGTATATCCAGCCCCTATCCGGACGGAATTGAGACGGGTCCTCTATTGGAGGATAAGACAAGCCTATACAAAAGTAAAGATAAAGAAAATCCGCCAGTGAGGATTCACCTCTCCCACAAGGATGAGGAGATCAAGCTGGAAGCCCTGTGCATAGGGGGGAGCGCTGATCTCTGTTTAGCTGTCGTTTATGATCTCAAGGCAAGAAGGGCGTATATTCTGTACGATAGATTGGGTGTCGAAAAAAAATAAAGATCTAAAAATAAGCCCTGTCCGGGCTGCAGGGTAGTTTTTCTGAAATGTCAAAGCCCCTCTTTCGTACCCGGCACCTGGCTTTCTTTGGAAGCTGTACTAAGATAAGTGGAAAAAGCGGCGTCAGGCCGCTTTTTCCACTTATTGATTCCCCTGAAAAGCATGCCGGTTATGGCAAAAAACCGGCCGAACAGGGCAATGAATACCGGCAGCTAGGTTCAGGTAGTTGCCGCGTCAAAGAACCACAATACATTGACAATACATTGGAAGATAATACAAGCAAACGGTTACATTATCCGGAGGATCTGGGATAATAATCAACCTGACGGTCACCAGTCAATTAACACCGGCATAATAAGGGGATTCGGCATTAACCAGCTGGTTTATTCCCGCCTTTTTCAGGGAAAACTTCCATGCTCATTTTTTACAAGCTGTCAGGCTCTGCAATATAGTAACTGATCCCGTTTATATATTCAGGCCTGCCCGGCAACCTATACATTTGCATCTCATCTGGTTTCAAATCCCGGACAAATAAAGCCAGTTTAAGTATATCTTTTAAAGATAGGGAAGTCTCCGAGCTTTTTTTAAACTCCAGGTAAAGACCCGCATAATCAAGGATACCTGCCTGATTCCGCACCTTTGTCAGCAGGGCCAGCAAAAGCTGTTGTTGTCTATCGATGCGGGCCAGATCGGCCATGGGCTCATCCCGGCTGGTAACGTATTCATATGCCTGCTTTCCGTTCAGGATTTGCCTGCCGGGTACATAATTAAAGTGTTTTGTTTTTAACTCCTTTTGGATATCAATTTCAATACCGCCTAATACATCTACCATCCCTGCAAAGGTAGCAAATTCTACCCTTACATAATGATCCAGCTTAATTCCGAGGAGTTTTTCCACAGTTGTTATGGTCAGAGGCATTTCACCATAAGCATGGGCATGGGCGATTTTATCCGTACCGTGCCCGGGTATGCTAACTCTTGTAACCCGTGGAACAGAGAGAAGGCTTACCCGGTGCCTGTCCGGATCTACGCGGGCGATAATAATTACATCGGCGCGCCATGGTTTGGGCCGGATATAGCCGCCGATGGAGCTGGACTTATCAATGCCCACCACTAAGATATTCCAGGTTTCTGTGAGCCGGGGCAGCCTTGTGCTTCCCGGCGGGGGCGTCGCTTGCAAGTTTTCACCTATGCTTTCGGCCGGCTCCCGGGATTCCGGGGTTGCAGGATCCCGGCTGATCCTGTTATTGATCAGGCCTGAAGCCGAAAAATCAATCCAGAGAGCAGTAATTAACAACAGTAAAAACAGCAGAATACAGAAAATGCTCTTCTTTCGGATCACTTATCCTGCCTCATTTTATATTTGATGCTTGTAATCTATTCAGCTTTACCTGGTTTAGTGAGTTTATATTGGGAAATTTATTAATATGGGGAGAATTAACGGATTGTTGAAAACCCCGGAGTTTCCGGCGTCTTAAAACAAGGAGTTTTTGGGCAGACCAGAACCAGTCTTTTGCCGGGCTTGGGCAACCCTGTTCAAAGGGGGGCGAAGTTGCCAGGCGGGGATTATGTTTTCGGGGAGTATTGTTGTTATGGCGGGAACTGCAAAGGGATACATTGCCGGGAAACTCCCGGCGCCTTCCAGTCAATAAAAAGGATTAAACCGCCGGCGTTTTTTTTGCGATATAACCCTCCCACCCCGGAAGCCTGCCACTGGTACGGGCAGGCTTCCGGATGAAACAGGAAATAATTATAAGGTAGCACCCTTACCTTTTTTTCTGAAGAAAGCCAGGTAGATTATTTCAAGGATCCCAACGGTGTTTACTATTAAAAGCGCGATATACCAGGCCAGTTGCCTGTTGCGGGCGGCATGCCAGAGAGCTATGCCTTTCCAGACAACTGCCCAGGCAATTAATAGATAGAATAGAGGATTGTCCGGCTGTAAAACTTGCATTACACCATTCATTTGTTTTCCTCCTCAATTTGGTTTTTTTAGATTTGTAGCACACTATTCAGTTATTTTTTTCTCCCAGGCTGGTTTTTAATGTTTCAATGATGCTTTTATAGCGTGGATGTTCAGTTAAAGCTGCAAAGGCCGGATTTGACAGGACAGCCTGCAGCATGCTTTCTTTGATTAGTTTTTCATTCCGCGGAGGACCGGTACCCAGGTCGAACTCTGCAAACCAGACGTCAATTGCGTCAAAGAAAGAATCTCCGTGTAACGAAAAGGGAAAGAAGCCGGTAGTGCAGATTTTTGCATATTTCTGTAACATGTCAAGGGATTTCTCAGTATTACCCTGTAAACTGTACACCTGTGCTGCGCTAAGATAGATCTGGGCCATAATGTTCGGATGTAAGTGTTCTAAATCATAGACTGCCGCAACAGATAAGGACCGGTGTAAAATTTCCCCGGTTACCTTGCTGTTACCGGCATTCAGCAGCAAATAGGACGGCGTGGCTCCAATCAGGGCAAGCAGATGCTGATACATGCCGATTTGCATTACTTCTTTTGCCTTTGTTACATTCCCTATGAGCTGATATGCTTGGGCCACAATCCCGTAATCTGTTGAAACCGGTCGTATTGATTCCCCAAGTAAATTTAAAATCTCCTGCGGCTGTTGCAACATAAGATAACAAACTGCTTCCAAAGAAGTTGCATCCCTGGAGAGCCAAAGGTCTTCACTTTCCGTTCTAATTCTTATGCATAACTCCACCGCTTCTTTTAATATAGCTTCCTGCATTTTCTTATCTTCTGCGAGCATATGATGATTGGTCAGCAATACTGCCATCTGCAGCAGCAGCGGAAAACAGGAATAGTATTTTTTAATTATTCTCCGGCATTCTCCCATGACATCGTCAAAAGGCCGGGCAGCTAAGGCGGCTGACAACCGGTGGTATAGTTTTTTGATCTCTTCTTTAGTCAACTGCGGCGCGTAACTCATCAATTCGTCAATGCTGATATTGAAATATGCTGCCAGTTGCGGAAGGAAGGTGATATCGGGATAACTCTGCCCTGTTTCCCATTTTGAAACAGATGCTTTAGAAACCCCGATATAGGCAGCAAGTTCCTCCTGGGTAATACCTTTTTCCCTGCGTTTTCTAACAAGCGTCTTTGCAATATTGATTTCTTTCATCTGGCCATGACCACCTCATTTATAATTGTACGTATATTCATCCAATATAACAATGGATTGGTGGTTGATTACGGTTGAATAAATCAACCAGAAGGAAACTTGCCAATCAGCAAACAACCCTAAACAGAGAATTGCTAGCAGGCCAGATAATCGTAATCTGTTATGAAATACACATGTAAAAAAGGAAATCAGGTATTGTCCGGGAATAACAAATATTCAGCAGCTTTTTCCATGAGAAGAGTTACGGGCCTACTGTGGGAACTGTTGGAACTGTTCAGGTTTGTGCTATGTTGTGAGCTAAAAAGGAAGCGGGAGAACCGTCCCCTTGCTTATTTCCCCTTGCTGCTTGCTTCGGAAAGCGAAAACATCATTATATATAGAAAAATAATATAGAAAAAGAAAGGGGAAGATCATGTTTCAGGTCGTTCTTACTGTAGCTGCAGGTAAAAAGTTAATTGCCAGGGCGGTAGCGGCTCATCCCGCCGTTCAAACGGCCCTCCGCTCAGGGACTATTGTCATTATCGCTGGAACCACAAATGGTTATATCGCCGAGGAAATCCTGGCGTCCTCCGGCCAATTGGAGAAATTTAACCGCAGGCGCTTTTTCCGCGGCATAACCCTCCCTCCCGGGATGCCCTCCTTGGATACGGGCAGGCTTCCCGATGAGGCAGGATTCCCCGGTGATGTAGTGATTACCGGGGGTGAATGGCAGCAGGGGAAAACCATTTTCGATGTTGTAGACGACCTGAAGGAAGGTGACATTATCCTGAAGGGGGCAAATGCTTTGGATTTGTTGAACAGGCGGGCTGCTATACTTATCGCCGATCCCCGTGGCGGTACAATCCTGGCTGCTTTGCAGGCTGTTATAGGAAGACGGGTGCGCCTGCTGTTGCCAGTGGGCCTGGAAAAGCGGGTCCCAGGCAATCTGGAGCAGTTGGCTGCCAGGCTCAACGCGCCGGGAGCCGGAGGGCCAAGACTCCTGCCTGTTTCAGGTGAGCTTGTCAGTGAAATCGAAGCCGTAACGCTGCTAACCGGTGCAACCGCCGAACTTGTAGCAGCGGGCGGAGTTTGCGGTGCAGAGGGCTCAATACGCCTCGCTATCAGCGGGGCACCAGAAAAGGAAGAACATGCCAGGGAAATATTGGCGTCTGTTGTCAAAGAACCATCTTTCACACTCTGATCCCTTTACCCGGCCTGAAAAAAGAGAGAGATGTTTTGCTGCAAAAAGAGAGGGATGTTTTATTGTACAGAGGGGTAACATGGGGAAGTAAGGGAGATATAGCTCTTGCTTCTTTTTATTCCGGTGTTTACAGGGGTTTATCGTAGCGCCCTTTTGAGAAAGAGTTGTCAGGAAAGCTCCAGAATTCGCTCAATTAAAGCCTTTCAAAACGGTTGTGGCAGGGAATTGAATGGCCGGTGTTCAAATATACAAATAATAAATAATAAAAGAATATGACCAGGTAGTCCCGGTCACTTTTTCCTGCCTGATTAGCTTATTGGATATTTGGAGGACAGTATTTTGACTAATTTACCCTCTAAAGAGAGAAAAGCAAAGTATGTTCAAGATACCTTTAATTCCATAGCCAGGAACTACGACTTGATGAATAAGCTAATGACCTTTGGTTTGGACAAGTCCTGGCGCAGGCTGGCAGTAAAACGCGCAGAATTGCCAAAGGGCGGCACAGGTCTGGATGTCTGCTGCGGTACCGGGATGCTGACAATAGAACAGGCACGGGCTGCAGGTCCGGCGGGAAAAATAACGGGACTGGACTTTTCCGAAAACATGTTGGAAGTCGCCCGGGAAAACATAAGGGACTTTGAGCTAAAGGACAGCATCCAGTTTATCAAGGGGGACGCCATGGACCTGCCCTTTGAGAATAACGTGTTTGACTGCGCCACCGTGGGATGGGGGTTGCGCAATGTTCCTGATATTTTTAAAGTGGTTCAGGAGATGGTCCGGGTTGTCAAACCGGGAGGGAAGGTGGTATCACTGGACATGGCCCAGCCGGAGATACCGGTTTTCAGGGAGTTTTACTGGCTGTGTTTGAACAGGGTAATTCCCGCAATGGGTAAGCTGTGCTCCGGCAATAAAAAGGCCTATAAGTATCTTTTTAATTCGGCCAGGAATTTTGTGCATCAAAAGGAACTGGCCGGTATCTTCGCCGCAGCCGGATTGGTTGAAACACGCTATCTCAACTTATGCGGCGGGGTAGTGGCCATAGTTGAAGGCAGGAAACCGGCCACCTGTTAGCCTAATCTTTAGTTTCAACCTGTTAAATCATTTAAAAGGGTAAAATGATGTTAAATTGAGATTAAGGGGGGTGAAGCGGGAATAAATACCTGCCTGCAAATATAAATGATAGGAGGTTATTAAAATAACACAACATTTTATCAAGAATATAGATTTTGCCAGGGTTTTGGATCTGGCCTCACTGGTTGAATACCAGAAGGGACAAGTGGTCAGTAGAACACTGGCCCAGGGAAAGCCTGTAAGTATTACATTATTTGCTTTTGATGAAGGGGAAGGAATCAGTTCACATTCTTCAAGTGGCGATGCTCTTGTTTACCTGCTTGACGGTCAAGCGGAAATTACTGTGGGGGGAGAAAAATTTAACCTTAATAAAGGAGAAACTATTGTCATGCCGGCCGGAATTCCCCATGCTTTGAATGCTGTCAAGCAATTCAAAATGCTTTTGATTGTGGTATTTAGCTTATAATAATTCAGAAGGGAAGCAGAAGAACCGGACCCCTGCTTCCCTGTGCTTTACTGCAAATGGAGAGTCAAGGTAGGCCTTGACTCTTACTAATCTGTGTCCATCAATTTGTGTTCATCCTGCCGTTGTTTGGACGGTTACCTTACAAACCGCCGATAGCCTTGGCCAGAAACTCCTTGCGCCTGTCCTCGCTAAACCCTTCGATGGAATCATACACCAGGGCGCCGGTGGGGCAGGCGCGGACACAGGCGGGCACTCCCGCGTCATCCAGGCAATTACGGTCGCACTTTACAGCGAGTTTTTCATCCAACTGGCTGCGGATAACCCCGTAAGGGCAAACCATCACGCACATCCAGCACCCCACGCACGGGCGTTCCCCGCCTTCGTTGGTTACGATCCCGTCCCCGGTCCGGTACATGGAACCGGCGATACAGGCGTCCAGGCAGGGGGCCTCGCCACAGTGGCGGCAGTTCAGAGGAACTTTTTTCGCCCCGGCCTGGTGGACAAAAATTCTCTTCAGGGGGCGCTTCGCTTCTCCGATAGCCCCAAAGAGTGTTTTACTTTCGGAGTGGGCAACTGCGCAGGCCAGCTCACAGGAAAGGCAGCCGACGCAGCGTTCGTAACGGATTAATACTTCCTTCACCATAATGCCATCTCCTTCCCCTACCACTGGGAAGTGCCCAGACCCAGACCGGCCCGGCGCTCCTGGATTGCCGCAAATACCTTTTCAGCTGCCTTGTGTGGATTTGTTTCCACGATGAAGTAGCCGCCCAACAGGTCCTTCACCCCGGAGGTAAGAACAGAAGTTACAAGGGGGCTGCCCAGAACCGGGGGCACGACGCCCAGGTGTACCGGCAGGCCTGCAGAGATAGCCCAGGTTCCGATGGCCACTGCTTTTTCCGTCTTGTATTCCGGCGCAGACGCCACTACCGGGAGCTTGTCAAGGTCCACCCCCAGTTTATTGGCGATGGCCACGGCCAGGTCGACGGCCCTGGTATTGTCAACACAGGAGCCCATGTGTAAAACCAGCGGCAGCGGCCCGCCCAGCCCGTTGGCCTCACCGATGGCGGTTAAGACAGCTTTAAGTCCTTCCCCGGCATATTTTTCAGTGGCCTCCGGAGTCATGAAGCCCTGGCGGGCGTATGCCCCGGCGCCGCAACCGGTAGCCAGCAGGAGCACATTCCTTTTAGCCAGTTCCTCCGCCATTACCAGGTAGTTGTTGTCCTGGGGCACCTTGACGTTATTGCAGCCGGCAAAAAGGACCACACCCTGGATATTCCCGTTCACAATATTATCAATAACCGGTTTCAGGGGGTCTTCCCCGTTCAGTTTAGACAGTGCGGCCACTATGGCTTCCACTGAAAAACCGGACACGACCTTGTTTTTTACCTGGGGGATTTTAACCGGGCGGCCTTTCCTGGCTTTAAAGGCTTCGATCCCGAGCCTGATGATTTCTTTTGCTTTTTCCACGGCCTCTCCTTCAACCAGTTCAATATGGGTGGCGCCCGGGATTTTGGCCATGCCCATGGTGGTGATCACCCTGGTGCCGTAGCAGCGGGCCACTTCCACCAGGGAAGGAAAGACACACTGGTAGTCAACTACAATGGCATCCAGAGCTCCGGTCATGATCGGCAGTTCCTGGGACACACCATGGGTCAGGGGAGGGATCCCGTGCCTCATCAAGACCTCGTTGCCCGTGCAGCAAATACCCACCAGGATGATGCCGTCGGCTCCGGCTGCCCTGGCCTCATCCTCCATTTCCTTCGCTATGCGCACTATGACATCTGAGAGTACCGGGTTGTGCCCGTGTACGGCGATATTCACCGAGTTTTCTTTCATAACGCCCATGTTGGCTTCACTCTGGATGGGAACAGGGGTGCCAAAGAGGATATCAGCAAGGTCGGTGCCGATATGGCAGCCGGTATAGTCGGCAATGGCACAGCTGATCCCTCCCAGCAGTAAGTTGACCGGGTCGGCGTCCACGCCAATATGGGTACGGTGCATCATTTCCGCAATGCTGCTGTCTATTCCCACAGGGAGCACCCCAAGTTTGGCCAGGGCTTCCACCCGCCCGGCGGTCATGGTGGCGCCGGCCCAGGCCAGTGGCTCCTCTCCTTCGGCAAACTGGCTGAATACCGATTCCACCACTTTGGCCGCCAGCTCGCGGACGTCCAGTCCCTCGGAGGAAATCCCCTGCCTGGTGGCAACCGCCCTTAGTTTAGCCTCGTTTTTCACGGGATAATCCGGAGCCTCGCCCTTCACCCATTTATGCAGGGTGTGGGCCAGGTGTTTGGCATGTCCAGAGTGGGCCGCCGCGCCTCCGGCAATCGCCCGCACCAGCCCCCGGGCGACCATTGTATCGGCGGTGGCGCCGCAAATGCCCCTCTGCGGCCCGTCTTCAAAGGGACTGATCCGGCAGGGGCCCATAACACAGTGGCGGCAGCAGACACCCAGTTCACCAAAGCCGCACTGGGGCAACTGGGCCTCAAACCGGTCCCAGGTAGTTTCTATGGCTTCTTGCCGGGCAACTTCCAGCATCTGATTAACTGCGCTGTCTCTTGACCTCATAAGGCACCTCCAAAAATCGTTTATTCGTTTTATATTTAAACCAAATTTGCCGCCGGGATCCTTCCCTTTAAGATATCATTTCTCAGGTCTCCCAAAGGTCTTTTGCTTTTAATCAGAGAAGTATAAACTCCCCCCTGTTCGATGGAGCCGACCATGATGCAGCCAACCAGCCTGTCTTCCCGGACAGCAAGCATGCGGTAATGACCGACTGCTCCCTGCCAGGTCAAGTATTCTTCACCCTCGTCTACAGCGCCTACGGAGATGAAGGGCAGCTTGCCGAACTGGGCGGCGTTCAACCGGGTAAGGGGGGGCGGGTATGCCTTGCGCCTGCCGGCCATATTATAGGCTGCGTAACGTCCCTGCTCCACGGCCAGCGTCCACAGGGCCGAAGGGGTTTGGCGGCCGGTGACGCAATCCTGCACCTCTATACAGTCTCCTGCGGCGTATACACCGGGCAGGCTTGTTTCCATAAAAGCGTTGACTTTTATACCCGCAGCCGTATCGCCTCCAGCCTCCCGCGCCAGGCCGGCATTGGGAATGACACCCTTGGCTACCAGTGCCAGGCCGGCGGGTAATTCCTGCCCGTCCTCCAGGACAACAGACCTTAATGCTTTCCCTCCGGGTCCAAAGGTAAATGCTTCGGGATTCTGCCCGAAGATAAAATTGATTCCAGCCTCCCGCAGTTCAGCCTCAACCAGCCCGGCACTATAGTCATTCAACTGGCGAGTTAAGATATGCTTGCTTTTTACCACCACCGTTACGGGCAGGCCCCGCTGGCGTAGGGCGTAGGCTGCCTTCAGGCCGATCAGCCCGCCGCCTATTACCACAGCCTCTTTTACCCCCGCGGCATGCCTGGCGATGGTTACCGCCTGGTCGTAGCTGCGCAGGACAAAGACGCCTTTCAGGCCGGCTCCATCAATATCAAGAGTTACCGGACGCGAGCCGGTGGCAAGCAGCAGCCTGTCATAGGAAAACTCGCCCTGATCTCCACAGGAGACAACGCGCCCGGCCGGATCTATGGAATTTACCCGTGCCCCCCGGATTAAACGGATGTTCCTGTCTTTATAAAATGAATCAGTGCGGTAACGTATGGTATCAAAGCTCGCCGCTCCTGCCACAACTTCGGCAATCAGGCAGCGGGCGTAGGGGGGGTGGTTTTCTTCCGTAATGATCGTGATTTCCGCCTGGGGTTCTATATTTCTCAGATTTTCCGCTGCAGCGATACCAGCCGCGCTGTTGCCTACGATTACATAATTCAAATCCTTACCTCCCTTCTCCGGAAGTCAGAATATACAGACATCTGCTGTTGATCTTCGCTGTCATTTCTTAATACCCTTTTCGTTAATCTCAAAATAAAACTAATACCATAAAATTTATCCATTTGTTTTATTGTAGCATAATGTCATAAAGTATCGACAATTGCTTGGATTTTAGGTGGAGTAATTGCAATTAAGATTCAACTTTCTCGACTAAAAATTTCCGGGAAAATCGAGGAAAGATGTCCCAAATTAATGATTTTATGCCATAATAATGCTAATATACACAAATTTTTAATGGGGAGGATTGCCAGTGCCGGATACAGTTTGCCCCCGCTGCGGGTGCGCACTGGAAGAATCAAAAAGCGGAACAAAGTATATCTGCACAAACGACGACTGTACTTTTTTAGTAAAAAAGGCTGACTTTCAGGGAGAAGAGAAGCCCTGGACCGTCCGGCTCTGTGATGACCAGAGTTTGTGGTGCCAGGAAGCCTTTGAGACATACCCCTCCATCATCGCCCACGAATACTGGCGGCTTTACGAACTCCTGCAACAGGGCCAGCCGTACGGAGCCCTGTTCCAACTCAAGGACCTCCTGGAGGTCCTGCTCAAGTTCCCCGTGCTTGCCGTCGCCAGCGGCATCCTTGCCAACAAATACCCGTCTGACCTTGAAAAGAAGATCCTCTCGATCTCCTAAATAAACTGACGCTCGGCGACTGGGAGAAAATAGGGCACACAATCAAAAACAGCCGTGAAATAGAATCGTATACCAACCCCATCCCGTACGGCCTTTTGAAAGATGTATTGAAAACGTTTACCCAGAATAACATCACCAACTGGTGCAACAGCACCATCGGGCACGGCGCCCTTAAATTCGAAGACGACAGGGAATTCCAAAAAGACATGGAGCAAATGATCAGGCTGGTAAAAACCCATTTTGACAATAATAGCGCCACCTACAATAAACTGCGCCTTATCTACAGCACCGGGGAAGAAGAGATCAACTTAAGCGGCAAGGACCTGGCCAGGAACCTCGAGTATCCACCGGGCCAACTTTGCCTGGATGTAGATGGAGCAAGGGTGGACCTTTATCCCTTTATCATTTTAAAAGACCGGGGAGTATATTTCTACGACACCTACCTGACCAAGAAAGAAAGAAGTATATCTTTTCCTGCGCATTTCAAATTACCCCCTACACCTTAATCTTACTATTTTGGACTAGCGGTGTCCAATTGTGTTAGGGGGCTAAATAGAAACGACCTGGCGGGAGCCTACATGAACCGTGGGAACGCATATCGCGCCATCCAGAGGACAGCTGAGGCGCTGTCCGACTTTGGTCGTGCGATAGAGATTCGGGAGCGTCTATTAGGCGAGGGCAGGCTATTAGACGAAAACGACCTGGCGGTAGCTTATATGAACCGCGGGTTAGCCTACAGCGCCATTCAAAAGCCAGCGGAGTCGTTGGCTGATTACGGTCGGGCGATAGAGATTGGGGAGCGTCTATTAGGCGAGAGCAGGTTATTAGACGAAAACCACCTGGCGGGAGCTTACATGAACCGGGGGATTGCCTATAGCGACATCCATAAGACAGCCGAGGCGCTGGCCGACTACGGTCGGGCGGTAGAGATCCGGGAGCGTCTATTAGGCGAGGGCAGGCTATTAGACGAAAACGACCTGGCGTCAGCCTATATGAACCGCGGGGTAGCCTACCTTTTGGCTGCTGATAAACCTATTGACGCGATGGATGACCTTTTGAGGGCATTAGAGCTGACAAATACGCTCCTTTCCAAAAGGACTTATTTAATCGGCCAATATATGAAGACAGCTTATTTAGCCCTAAGGCCGATGATAAGAAGTAAGCAGATAGAAAATATTCAGGATACTATCAATCAGATTAACGATGTGCTGCATGCTTATGAATTAACTGATGAAGGCAAATGCTGGCTGGGAGAGATACAGGGAATGTTTAAGCAAGATGATCAATGATCCGGTTTTCGCTTCTTTCTATGACCAACAGAGGGAGAATAGCGACAGTGAATTTTTGGATAATAACTAAAGGGATTTTTAAAGTGCTTTATAATCTTTATAATATATATTTAAGAAATAATCGGTTGGAACAAGGTGTGTAAAATTATGGCTTCTAAAAGGGCTGCGCCTTCCTGGCAGTATGACGAGCGGACAAAGGCCGGTGTGGATTACAACGATACGGCAATTGTTGCTGAGTATGACAACTGCCATGCCAGATTCCGTGATTATGAAAAAGAGGCCCGGCTGGTGATTGAGCGGCTGGACCTGCAACCGGGGCATAGGGTAATTGACCTGGGCTGCGGCACCGGCGCCTTCGCCATCCCGGCGGCCAGGATTTGCCGGAAGGTATATGCCGTGGATATTTCCCGGGCCATGCTGGACAGGTGCGCGGAAAAGGCCAGGGCAGTAGGGCTCAATAATATTGAAACACATTGCGCCGGCTTCCTGACCTACGAACACAAAGAACCCCCTGTGGATGCGATTGTCTCCGTTGCCGCGCTGCACCACCTGCCGGATTTCTGGAAGGCCGTTGCCCTTAAGCGCATCTACAATATGCTCAAACCGGGGGGCAAGCTGTATCTCTTCGACGTGGTGTTTTCTTTCCCGGTTGAATCGTACCAAAGCGAATTTGACAAATGGGTTAACGGGATGCGCGAAAAGGCCGGCCAGGCTATGGCTGAAGAAACAATTTTACATATACGCGACGAGTACAGTTCCTTTGACTGGGTAGTTGACGGGATGATTGAACGGGCGGGTTTCAAGATAGAACAAAAGCTTTCCGAGTTTCCTTATTGCCTGACTTACGTTAACGTTCGCCTGTGAGTAGACTGGGGCGCGAGCGGGTACCTGGCGGCAATTAATATTTTTTATTTTTATCAACTGCATAAAATCATCTAATAACATAATCACGCCAGAGAGCTTATGCGCAAAGAACGAATTATACCGATTTAGAATTATGCCGGTTTATCAGGATTTCGCTGCCTATAAGTAGTTTTAGGGGGCTTTGTTTTATGAGCGGAGTGCGAAGAATAGTATCTTTAGTGCCTTCATTTACCGAAATAGTGTATTTCCTGGGCCTGGGAGGGCGGCTGGCCGGGGTAACGGAGCACTGCGATTATCCCGGGGAAGCCAGGACCAGGGCTAAGGTGGGCACATTCGGCCTGCCCCTGCCGGCCAGGATCCTTTCCCTTCAACCGGACCTGGTCCTGGCGGACGCGGTCCTGCATAGGTCATGCGTAACTGAGCTGCGCAAGGCCGGGCTGGGAGTATTGGCCCGTTCTCTTGCCCGCGTAGATGATGTTTTTGGGGTTATGGACAGAATCGCGCAGCTCTGCGGTGTTGAGGATGCCGGGAGAGAGCGGATCAGCAGTTTGAGGGAGAGGGCGGAGCAGCTGAGACGCGCTACCGGCCGGAAAAGGCCCAGGGTTTTTTGCCTGATGAGGACGGATCCTATAATTACACCCGGACCCGGTTCGTTTCAATATGACGCTCTGGAAATAGCCGGAGCGCGCCTGATGGCTTTTCAGGCCCGGGAGCCCTACGTAGAAGTGTCACCGGAGCAAATCGTCGCCTTCGATCCGGAAGTGGTTGTGTTTTGCGGTGTGGAAAAAGGGGAGATGCAGCCCCCGAGATGCCTGGGTTGTGTTGCTGCCAAACCCATCTGCCAGAGAACGCTGGACGATCTCACCGGTGGGGAGTGGGAGCAGACCACAGCATTCCGGGAGCGCAGGGTTTATCCCATACCCTGCCATACCATTTGCAGGCCCGGTCCCAGGTTGATTGACGGAATGGAAAGGCTGCACCGTATTTTTTCCTGTTTGCAGCCGTCTTCTCAATCATAATCACCACAATACAAAACAATTGTGTTGTTTTTCTAACGACATTATAGTGAGAGCCGCCCAGGCGCCGGGGCGGCTGTTGCTTTCTCAGTCCTGGTTCAGATAATCCCTTAGTAAATTATGTTACGATAATATTATTAGTAGATTGTGTTACTATATTATCAATCATAAAGTATTAGATCCTGTTGACATTTCTTTGCTGGAAGGAAGCGGCCAAAGGGGACTCGGGGATGTTGAAAGAAGAGGGTTTTCCATTTCTTTGCTGAAAAAAAGCGGTCAAACCCCTTGTTCTAAGCCTCCGTTGTTCTAAGACTGGAGATGATGGAAATTTGCTTAGACTAATCAAGTTTTTAAAACCATACTCATTTCAGGTAGCTTGCGTTTTAATCCTTGTTCTGCTCCAGTCGCTCTCTGAATTATATTTACCAACTCTAATGTCCAGGCTCGTTGATGTGGGTATTGTAAACGGGGATATCCCTTACATTATGAGGACCGGCGGGGTTATGCTGCTTGTTGCCGGATGCTGCGCCTGCTGCGCGATTTCTTCAGTGTATTTTGCAGCCAGGACCGCATCCGGTTTCGGCAAAATTCTACGCAGTAAGATTTTTTCCCATGTGGAGAATTTTTCGCTTCAGGAATTCGACAGGTTTGGAACTCCTTCCCTCATTACCAGAACCACTAACGATGTCACCCAGGTCCAAATGTTAACCCTGATGATGCTGCGTATTTTCGTCAGTGCGCCGATCATGTGCGCCGGCGGCGTGATCATGGCGGTTTCTATGGACCCTACACTGTCACTGGTTCTGGTTGTTGCCGTTCCGGTACTGGCTGTGATCATTGCTATCATTACCGGAAAAAGCCTGCCGTTATTTAAAGCGATGCAGGGCAAAATTGACAGGATCAACCTGATCCTGCGGGAGAATCTCAGCGGTGTTAGAGTAATCCGCGCCTTTAACCGCACTGATTATGAGAAGAAGCGTTTTAACGAAGCAAACCTTGATTTAACCGCCACTGCTGTCAGGGTTCACCGGATGATGGCTACTTTAATGCCGGTTTTGATGCTGGTGATGAACCTGACCGCCGTGACGGTTATCTGGTTCGGCGGGATCCGCATTGATGCCGGGTATATGCAGGTGGGCGCTTTGATGGCCTTTCTGCAATATGCCATGCAGATTATGTTTTCGCTTCTGATGGCCTCTATGCTTTTTATGATGATTCCCCGTGCCGCAGCTTCAGCGGAAAGAATTAATGAAATTCTTGACACCAGGCCGTCCATCCGGGACGGGGCGCAGGTCAGGGACGGCGGCAGGGGCGGTCTGGTGGAATTTAATAATGTTACCTTCAGCTATCCCGGTGCTGAAAAACCCGCTCTTCGTAATGTATCTTTTCAAGCCAAACCCGGTGAAGTAACGGCGATTATCGGCGGCACCGGGGTTGGCAAGACAACTCTGATTAACTTGATCCCGCGTTTTTACGATGTCGATAGCGGGAGTATTATGATTAACGGTGTGGATGTCCGGGAGATGACTCAAAGGGACCTGAGGGCTAAGATTGGTCTGGTTCCGCAAAAAGCAGTGCTCTTTACGGGGACCATAGCCGATAATATCAGATACGGCAAACGGGATGCCACGGATGAGGAAATCCGGCACGCTGCAGATATTGCCCAGGCAACCGGGTTTATCTTCGACCTGGAGGAAGGCTTTAATTTTGTTATCAGCCGGGGCGGCACAAACCTCTCCGGCGGTCAGAAACAGCGGCTTTCCATTGCCCGGGCGCTGGCCAGAAAACCCGAAATCTACATTTTTGATGACAGCTTCTCGGCCCTCGACTTCAGGACTGAGGCCGGGCTGCGCAGGGCGCTTAGAAAGGAAACGGCCGGAGCCTGCGTATTGATTGTATCTCAGAGGGTCAGCACCATTATGGGCGCTGACCGGATTATCGTTTTGGATGAAGGTGAAGTTGCCGGAATTGGCAGACATAAAGAATTGATCGAAAGCTGCAGGGTATACCGGGAGATTGTCTCCTCACAGCTATCCGGGGGGGAAATTGCATGATTGAAAAGCACGGAAAGTCAAATTCCTCCGGAGAAAACTTAAAGGAGTCCGGCTTTAGAACGGGTGGCTGGAGAGGCCACCGGGGAGGTCCTCCCCTGGTCATGCCCATTGAAAAGGCCAGGGATTTCAAAGGTACTCTGAAAAGGCTGGCTGGCTATCTGCAGCCCTGTAAATACCAGATTCTTTTTGTATTTCTCCTAACTGCCTTAAGCACGGTTTTTAGCATTATCAGTCCGGTAATCATGGGCAAAGCCACAACCGAACTTTTTGAAGGGCTGATGCTGAAACTGAACCATGTTCCCGGAGCCGGCATAAATTTTCAGTATATCCGTCAGATTGTTCTTATTCTAGCGGCCCTTTACCTGCTCAGCGCCTGCTTTGGTTATGCCCAGCAGTATCTCATGGCGGGTATAGCACAAAAAACCGCTTATGACTTGCGTAAGGATGTGGTCGTTAAGATCTCCCGCTTGCCTTTAAAATTCTATGATTCCCACGCCCACGGAGAAATCTTGAGCCGGGTTACCAACGATATTGATAATATCGGCAGCACACTGCAGCAAAGTCTGACCCAGTTGATTACAGCTGCATTCTCCCTGGCCGGTATGATCATGATGATGCTGTCCATAAGCCCGCTTATGACGATAATTTGCGTTGTGACGATACCCCTTTGCCTGCTCGGGACCAGGGCAATCATATCCCGCTCCCAGGGATACTTTAAGGAACAGTGGAAGGAACTCGGCGTACTCAACGGCCATGTGGAGGAGATGTATGCCGGGCACCAGATCATCAAGGCTTTTGGGCATGAGAGCGAGTCAATCAACCAGTTCGAAGAGGTTAATGAAAGACTCTACGAGGCGAGCTGGAGGTCGCAGTTTATCTCCGGTATAATCATGCCCCTGATGCAGCTGATCAACAATGCCGGATATGTATTTGTCTGTGTTGCCGGAGGAATTCTTGTCACCAGAAGAACCCTGGAAATCGGTGATGTTCAGGCCATGATCCACTACTCGAGACACCTCACCCACCCCATAACCCAAACGGCCAATATCGCCAATATTATCCAGTCCACAGTGGCTTCAGCAGAGCGGGTTTTTGAGCTCCTGGATGAAGATGAGGAAATTCCCGACAGCGACGACGCCGGGATAATCGAATCCCCGAGGGGACAGGTGATTTTTCACAATGTGAAGTTTGGTTATCAAGAAGGCACAACCCTGATTGAGAATATGAATATCGAAGTCAAACAGGGGCAGACTATCGCCATTGTAGGACCTACGGGCGCGGGTAAGACTACCCTTGTCAATCTGCTGATGCGTTTTTATGAAATAAGTGGCGGTAAAATTACCGTTGACGGTGTTGAGATCAGGAAGTTGAAGAAAGAAGCCCTGCGCGGTATTTTCGGTATGGTACTTCAGGAAACATGGCTCTTTAACGGCACGGTCAGGGCAAATATAGCCTACGGCAGGGAAGATGCCACCTTTGAGGAGATCGTCCGGGCGGCGCAGGCAGCCCACGCCGACCACTTTATCAAAGCCCTGCCCGACGGTTACGATACCGTCCTCAATGAGGATGCCTCCAATATTTCTCAGGGCCAGAAGCAGCTGTTGACCATTGCCCGGGCGATCCTGGCCGAACCGGCAATTCTCATTCTTGACGAGGCCACCAGCAGCGTTGACACCAGGACGGAGGCGGCCATTCAAAAAGCGATGGCCAACTTGATGAAAGGAAGAACGAGCTTTATTATCGCCCATAGATTGTCCACAATTAGAGATGCGGATTTAATTCTGGTGATGGATAAGGGCAGGATTATTGAAAAGGGCAACCATAATGAGCTCCTTGCCAGGGGCGGCTTCTATGCGGAGCTTTATAACAGTCAGTTTACAGATGCTGTACCGGCAGTTGCCGGCTGTTCGTAACTATTATTGTTCCTGCGAATTTATAGATAGCCATTTATAGATACTTATAGATATAAGTGTCTATAAGTATTAATTGTTTTTGTTGAGAGATACAGTTTTAATTCAACATTTTGTTCAAATTGAAACCCGCTTTATGTTAAATATTTCCTTGATTTAACTCTTCTTTCCTGTTAACCTGTACACAGGTGACCTGCTCGAAAGAATCTTTTTAAGGGTCCCCTGCCCGGAGAGGGGGTGAAAAACCTTGGAGTTTGATTTTAGAGAAGCTTTTAGCCGAATCGGTTGCAGCGTTGTACAGGAAACGAACAAAAGACTGAGTGATATTATGCATAGTAATCCTGATATGGATGCCTCAACAAAGGCGAACAGGATCATAAATGAGATGATTAACGATAATATTAAGGTTACACTGGGGGTGCTGGAAGAATACCACCAGGCTTTAATGAAGCACCTTGGCGAGAAAAAAACCTAGTTGTTCTTTGATTTCTACACTCCAGTCTGCTGGCTAATGCATTTTTCAAGCGGGGCGCGTGTGCTTTCTTAGAAACGCTGCCCGCCCAGATCCAGAAAATAGTCCCGGCGCCACCGGGACTAATAACCTTTTACAGCTACGTTTTTTCTATTTCCGGTTCTTCTGTTTGAGATTCTGCCAAACTGGAAAAGATCTCGAAGAGGGGGCACCTGTTTTCGGGATTGCTAAAGCTTTGCTCTTTTTCTGTCATGGAGCATAATCACCCTCCTTGTTAACCGGAATTACGGGATTGATTGAATAAGGTTCCCGATAATCGCAATTCAAATGAGTGACTGCCCGGCCGATTTTGCAGCTTAATTCGTCCTCTTCGTAACTGTCAAAGGTGTCAAAATGCCGGCAATCAAAACATGGCCATTTCTCCAATTGCATCACCTCAAAATTAGAATATCCAGACGGCCTGAATTCATACCGGAAAGTTTGCTGTGTTGCAGGATCTAAGGCTATAAGTTACAAATTACTATCGTTATCCAGGTTTTAGGAGGCGTGTTTTTATGGATGGAAAAGGCAGTCTACCCGGCCGGCACGAGATCCCGGATAAATTCAAATGGAGACTGGAGGATATTTATCCCAGCAATGAAGAATGGGAAAAAGACTTTCAACAGATCCAGGCTATGCTGTCTGAGGTGGAGTCTTTCCGGGGGAGGCTCGGCCTGTCGGCCCGGACCCTGCTGAAAGCTCTGGAACTGGACGCCCGGCTGCGGGAATTGAATGAAAAGGTCTTTGTTTATGCGCGGATGCGGCGTGACGAGGATAATACCAACCCGGTCTACCAGGCTTTGACGGACAGGGCGGAAAGCCTGTCCGCCCGGGTACAGGCGGCTCTTTCCTTTCTGGCGCCCGAAATCCTGGCCTTGCCGGAAGAGGTTCTGGAACGCTACCGGCGTGAAGAAAGTGGCCTTGCCCTTTATGATTTTCTTCTGGAGGAACTGAGACGGCAAAAAGAACATGTCCTTTCCCCGGCTGAGGAACAGATTATCGCCCTGGTAGGGGAAGCAATTCAGGCTCCGGATTCCATTTTCAGGATGCTTAACAATGCCGATATTTCCTTTCCAAAAATCCTTGACGAGACAGGAAACGAAATAGAAATCACCCACGGCCGCTACACCCGGCTTCTGGAGAGCCGCGACCGCAGAATGCGCAAGGATGCCTTTAAGGCCTTCTATAGTTCCTATCGTGGGCTTAAGAACACAATAGCCGCCACGCTCAGCAGCAGCGTCAAAAGGGACATTTTTTACGCCCGGGTGCGCAAGCACCCCTCTGCCCTGCAGGCTTCGCTTTTTGAGGACAATATCCCTCCGGAGGTTTACGATAATCTAATCCAAACGGTGCGGGGCCACCTGGGCCTGATGCACCGTTACACAGCCCTGCGCAAAAGGCTTCTGGGACTGGATGAACTGCATATGTACGATTTGTATGTACCCGTCGTAAAGGATGTTCCGTGGGAGATTACTTATCCTGAAGCTGCCGGCATGGTCCGGGAGGGACTGTCCCCCCTGGGCAGGTCCTACGTTGAAACCATGTCAAAGGGAATTGAATCGGGCTGGATAGACCTGTATGAAAGCAGGGGCAAATCCAGCGGCGCTTACTCCTGGGGTCCCTACGGCGTCCACCCCTATGTTTTAATGAACTACCAGAATAATCTGAGCAATGTTTTTACTCTGGCCCATGAACTGGGGCACGCCATGCATTCATACTACTCGTACACTGAGCAGCCCTACATTTATGCCCATTACAAGATTTTTACGGCAGAGGTGGCCTCTACTGTTAATGAGTCCCTGCTTATGGACTACCTGCTGAAGACGGTAGGCGAACGGGATAAACAGCTTTACCTGCTCAATTATTATTTGGAGCAATTCCGCGGGACTGTGTTCCGCCAGACCATGTTTGCCGAATTCGAGAAGATAATTCACGAAAGGGCTGAGGCCGGGGAAGCGCTTACGCCTGATTCTTTGAATGAGCTTTACTACCGGCTGAATGTTGACTACCACGGGCCGGCAGTGGTTGTGGATCAGGATATCGCCCTTGAATGGGCCAGGATTCCGCACTTTTACTCGGCCTTTTATGTATATAAATACGCTACCGGTTTTTCCGCTGCGACGGCTATTACCCGGCTTATTTTAACCCAGGGCGAACCTGCCATTGGCAACTACATCTCCTTTTTAAAGAAAGGCGGATCCGACTATCCCCTGAACCTGTTGAAAACAGCCGGCGTCGACCTTTCCACGCCCCGGCCGGTGCAGGACGCACTCCAGTTGTTTGCCCAATTGCTGGACCGGCTGGAGGGACTCACGGACTAATTGCGAAAATCACTATTGACAGCAGGTCAAAGGATTGGTAAAATCCACTTGTGTATTTGAAAATCTTTAAAAATGACGATGACAGGGAATAGTAGGCGTTATTTTAATAGCCCGGTTCAGAGAGCCGCAGTTGGTGCAAAGCGGTCGAAGGCAGATGTTGAACTCTCCCTGGAGTAGCCGACCGAAATCCACTGGAGAGTAGGCCCGGACGGATGCTTCCACCGTTAAAAGGAAGGGGATATCGGATTTATAAACATCCCGTATCCGCAGAGGGAGCGGCCATGTGCCGTTAAATTGAGTGGTACCGCGGAAGACTGACCTTTCGTCTCAAAATTTGAGGCGAAGGGTTTTTTGTTGTATTGCCTGCAGCAGGCGCCTGCTGCTCTGTGTCCGGCTGCTGCAGGATGCTGGAGGGAAATTGTTCATTTCTTCAAATTCAAGGAGGTAATGACAGGATGCGCAGGATAAGCTTATTGGATACCTCGCTGAGGGACGGACAAAAATCCCTTGGAATAAATTTGAATGTTAATGAAAAGCTGGAGATCAGCCGTCAACTTGTTAAACTCGGAGTGGATGTGATCGAAGCAGGTTACCCGGCTGCTTCCCCCCTTGAATTGGAAGCTGTCCGAAAGATTGCCAGGGAGGCAAAAGGGGTTGTCATCTGTGGTTTTGCGGGGGCCAATGAGCGGGAGATAGATTGTTGCGCCGCTGCTCTAAAAGAGGCCGGACAATCCAGGATTCACACGGGAATAGCCGTATCACCCTTTTATATGGAAAAGAAACTGCGGCTTACCCCCGGCCAGGCTGTTGATCTTGCTGTGGCTGCCGTAAAGCATGCTAAAAAATATGTGGAAGACGTTCAGTTTTATGCAGAAGATGCTTTCCGCAGTGACCCCGCCTTTCTGGTGCAAGTCCTGGAAAAAGTCATTGAAGCCGGGGCAACAGTAATTAATATCCCGGACACCCTCGGCTATGCCACTCCCTGGGAATGCAGCGAGATGATTTCATACCTCAGGAATAATGTCCGCAATATTCAACGCGCCGTTCTCAGCATCCACTGTCATAACGATCTGGGCATGGCTACGGCCAACTCCCTGGCGGGGATAAAGGCCGGTGCGGGCCAGGTGGAAGGCACCATCAACGGTATCGGAGAGAGGGCCGGCAATACCTGTCTGGAAGAGATTATCATGGCCCTGTACAGCCGCCGGGGCAGTATCGGCATCCAGTGCGGGGCGAAAACCCGGGAGCTCGCCGCTACAAGCAGGCTGGTTTCCCGTCTGACCGGTGTGCCTGTTCCCGCTCACAAAGCAATTGTAGGGAGCAATGTTTACACCGGGAACCCTGCGTCCCCGGGAGAGATTGGGCTTGGGGAAAACGCGCCCTTTAAAATAATTGCGCCGGATACGGCAGGCCTGCCGGAAGACGACGGGGTTTTGCAGATCCAGTTGGGCCCGCAGGCGCTACAGCAAAGACTGGATAAACTGGGCTATTCCTTGAATAAGGAGGATCTGGACCTTGTTTATCAGTATTTTTTACATTCAGCGGATTCGAAGGGAGCTGTTTATGATCAGGAACTGCGCGAGCTGATGGGTGAAGCAGGGGTGGAGCAAAGGGGCATTTTAATTAAAAATATATCCATCACCACCACCGGCGCTTCCCGGGCCACGGCTACCGTAACTCTCGACCTCGATGGCGATACGGTTACCGAAGCAGCCTGTGGCACGGGACCGGTGGACGCTGTATTTAAGGCTGTTGATCTCCTTGTAGGGGAGCAGGTTTGCCTGGAAGACTATATGTTGAAGTCGGTGGGCAGGGGCCGGGAGACCCTGGGCGACGCCACGGTGAAGGTGCGTTACGGGGATAATGGACTGGTTGTGGGCAGGGGCGTCAGCAGCGATGTCATTGAAGCCAGCGCAAGGGCTTATGCCAATGCTTTGAGCAAGGTTAAAACAATGATCCGGGAGAACGCCGCTCAGGGCCGGGTCTGAGCGGCCGGGATGGAACTTAATTCAGGCGCCCCTTTAGTTTTACAAAGGATTTTTGGGGAGGGATTGAATTGGCTGTTGTTGAAATTAGCGTAGTACCCATCGGGACTGCCTCAACCGGCCTTAGTGAATACGTGGCCGGGTGTTTGGAAGTGCTGCAACAGGACGAAGGGGTTGCCTGGCAGTTGACTCCCATGGGCACGATCCTCGAGGGCGAGCTGGACCAGGTGCTGGAAGCGGCCAGGCGCATGCACGAGCAGCCCTTTACAGCGGGAGCTCAGAGAGTTGTTACTACTATTCGCATAGATGACCGCCGTGACCGGGTATTAACTATGAACGGGAAGGTGGAGGCAGTCAAGACCAGGCTGGACAAATAAACGGGGGAAATTGTTGTGGAATATTTTATTGAGCTTTTAAACAGCCTGAAGCGGGGGGTCATAGCCCCGGTCTATCTTTTTCACGGGGAAGAAGCCTATTTGCGTGAACAAGCTGTATTGCGTTTTAAGGAATACCTCCTGGAAGGCGGCCCCAGTGAGTTCAATTTCGACCTGATTGAAGGCGAGCAGGCTACTCCTGCTGAAATTGCGGCAAAAGCTGAAATGCCTCCCTTCATTGCTGGAAAGCGCCTGGTAGTGATCAGAAACCCCGCCTTTTTTAAAGCCGGCAAAGGCTCCTCCGGGGGAAGAGCTGAGGAAGGTGGAGACGAGCCTGTTTCAAAGGGTAAGGAGGCGGCCTTGCTGGATTATTTAAAGCGCCCCCTGGCTTCGACCTGTTTAATCTTTACTACGGGAGAACCCGTGGACAAGCGCAGAAGGCTCTATCAAGCCGTTAAGAAAAGCGGCCGGGTTGTGGAGTTTGCCTTCCTCAACCGGCGGGAGTTGACCCGCTGGCTGGCCCAAAGGGCCAGGGCGGCAGGAACGAAGTTTGGACCAGGAGCAACAGAGCTCCTCCTTGATGTCGCAGGGCCGGCCCTGTTGAATTTAGTGGCTGAACTGGAAAAGCTGTTCTGCTATACCGCCGGCCGGGAACTGATTACCCCGGAGGATGTGCGGATGGTGTGTCCGTCCAGGGTGGAGGAAAACATTTTTGCCATCGTGGATGCGGTAGGAGAAAGAAATTGCCGGAAAGCCCTGACAGGGATTAAGGACCTGCTGGCGGCCAAAGAGCCCCCCTTGAGGATCCTGGCCATGCTCAGCAGGCAGTTCCGTCTCCTTCTTCAGGTGCATACGCTGCAGGGACAGGGTTTTCCCCCCGCTGAGATCCCAGCCAGGTTAAAAATTCACCCCTATGTTGCCCAAAAAATTGGGAACCAGTGCAGGAGGTTTAACCGGTCCTTCTTAATCTGTGTCTTTGAGTCCCTCTCGGAACTGGATCTGACGGTGAAGACCGGACGGCAGGAGTTTTACCCTGCCTTGGAAAAACTTTTGCTGGAGCTCTGCGCTAACTAAAGTAAAGGAACAAAAACCACCCTGTGCCCGGGTGGTTTTAAGATTACCCCTTGATTTTATTGAACCGCTTGCTCAGGCGGGATTTTTTTCGGGAAGCTGCATTTTTATGTAAAACGCCCTTTGTTACAGCTTTGTCTATGGCAATCACGGCTTTGCGAAGCTTGTTGCCGGCATCTTCCGGGTCAGCCTGCTTCAGGGCTTCTTCAAACTTCCTGATTGTTGTCTTCAGGGCAGATTTAATCCGGGTGTTGCGCAGGGTCCGCATCCTGGTAATCTCAACCCTTTTTGCTGCTGATTTAATGTTCGGCATGTTTCTTCACCTCCCAACGGCAACCATTTTATCATGCGCCGGATAAAAACGCAAGGCTTTGCGGTATATCCTTTCATATTTTGGTTAAAGCTATTCCTAGTCTAAAAAGATGGAGGTGAACTGGAGATGCAATGGTTGGGACTGATCATCAGGTTTGTCGTTTCAGCACTTGTTTTAGTTGTTGTGAGCTGGCTTTCCCCTGGTTTTGTAGTGCACGGGGGTTTTGTAGGAGCCCTGATCGCCGCTCTCGTAATTGCCGTACTGGGTTATGTGGCGGAGGCCCTCCTGGGTGAGCGCATATCGCCTCAGAGCAGGGGTCTGGTTGGTTTCATTACGGCTGCGGTCGTAATCTATCTGGCCCAGTTTATTATCCCCAGCCTGCTCACTGTAACCCTTGTCGGCGCATTGATTTCCGCATTTATTATCGGACTTATTGATGCCTTTGTACCCACAGTCCTGCGCTGACGGATGACACATAAACCCCCCCCGGCAGGCATAAGATTTAGTGAACAAGTCTGCTGGAGGGGGTTTTTGTGTTCCCTGCTTTGACCTTCCGCCGCCGGAAAGCATCCTCAGCTTTGATTCGCCGGTTGTTCCCGCCGGCAGCTCTTTTTTTAATAGTAGTAATTCTGTCGTATTTAAGACCTGTTTCTCTGGAGATAGGATGTTCAAGGTTTCTGGAAAAAATTGAAAATTTCCCGCGCAGGGTGCTGGTCCTGTACCAGGGGGACCCTGTAAAAATACTAAAAACTGCTATACCACCGCTTGAGTGGGGCAGTTTCGAGGGAGATATCGCAAACCGTCCGGCATCCAGGATTATTATGGATGCCTTTGCTTCCGTTGCAGGTGTTAGATTCCACAGTCCGGCTGTAATCCTGCAGTCTCAAATCCCGTGTCTTGCTGCGGTAACACTCCCGGAGCCAACCGCAAACCAATTGAGGGAGGATATTCCCGGCCTTGTTCTCCCGCCAGAGACAGTAACCATACTGTCGGAAGAATGCCTGGTGGGTATTTACAATACCCATACCGGTGAAACTTACAGCCGGACAGACGGGTTGGAAAGGTTGGAAGGCAAACGGGGCGGGGTGGTTACGGTAGCCATGGCCCTGCAGGGGGAACTGGAGGAAAAACACGGTATAAAAGTGGTGCGTTCGGACCGGATCCATGATGCAAATTACAACACCTCCTATCTTGAGTCCGAAAAGACCCTCCGGGCAATGCTGGCCGGGCATCCCGCCTTAAAGGTTGTTCTGGATATTCACCGGGATTCGGGAAAAACAAGGGAGCAGAGCCTGGTCCAGATCGACGGCCAGGCTGTAGCCCCTATTCTATTTATTGTGGGTTCCGACGCGCGCCGCCCTTTTCCCAACTGGCGGCAAAACTATGACTTTGCGGTCCGTCTTTCAGAAAGAATCAACCAGAGGTACCCCGGACTATCCCTTGGGGTCAGGGTGAAGGACGGGCTTTATAACCAGTTCCTGCATCCCCGGGCGGTCCTGGTGGAGATGGGTACCACGGAAAACTCAACGGAAGAGGCGGCCTGCTCCGCTCGGCTGCTGGCCGGGATCCTGGCTGAGCTCCTGGCCGAGATCCTGGCCGGGGAAGCGACTGTGCCGGAAGAGCCAGGATCAGAGCCCGGATTTGAAACAGTCTGGCAGAAGAGCTGGAAGGGCAGGCAGGAACCGGAAAATTTACATTGCGCCCAGGTATAGGGTCAACCGGTTTTTAACCATACTACTAGTAAAAAAGTCAACGGCATAACTACTGGAGTGATTCTCATGAACCGCACTTTTTATTTGCTGTCCCTGTCCCTTTTTGTTTTAGCTGTTGGCAGCGGGATTTATGTTGTCCTGAAGGAATTTAACCGGATGGTATGTCCGTCGCCTCCGGTCCAGGTTTTTGACCTGGAAGCAGCCGGTAGTCAGGTCTACCGTGTGGAGTTTTTGCGGGAGGAGGTGGACCTGAAGCTGCCGGTTGATTTAACCCGGGCCGGAGATTTGATGAGCCAATTTCAAAGGGACCTGGTGGAAGGAAAAGACCCTGGTATTGTTGCTGAAGCTGGAAAAGTGACGGCTGGCTGGTGGGCAACGCTCCGGGAGGCCGGAAACAGGTTTATATCCGGGCTTTTGTCCAGCTCTGCAGCAGCCGCAGGTTCTCTTCAGAAGCAGTTGCAAACCTGGAAGGCCGGTGAGCGTTAGTAATTGCGAGCCCTGACCCGTGATGTTATAATTATATAGTTGTTTGCCATACAAGTAAGGAGGCACATCCTTTAATGGAGTGGGACAAGGATAAGATAAGAAATTTTTGTATTATTGCTCACATCGACCATGGCAAATCCACCCTTGCAGACAGGTTGCTGGAGTATACGGGTGCTTTGAGTGGACGTGAAATGACCGAACAGGTACTGGATCAGATGGACCTTGAACGAGAACGGGGCATAACCATCAAAATGCAGGCTGTGCGGCTGATTTACCGGGGCGGGGACGGACAGGAATACCAGTTAAACCTTATTGACACCCCGGGGCACGTGGATTTTTCTTACGAAGTGTCACGTAGTCTGGCCGCCTGTGAGGGGGCTTTGCTGGTGGTGGACGCGGCCCAGGGCATTGAAGCCCAGACGCTGGCCAATGTCTACCTCGCCCTTGAACATAATCTGGAAATAATTCCGGTAATTAATAAAATTGACCTGCCCAGTGCGGAGCCGGAAAGGGTCAAGCAGGAGATAGAGGATGTCATCGGCCTTGATGCGTCCGGGGCGGTGCTGGCCTCGGCCAAGAGCGGACTGGGCATTAAGGAAATCCTGGAACGCATTGTGGAAAGCATTCCTCCGCCCGCCGGAGAGGCAAAGGCGCCCTTGAGGGCGCTGATTTTTGATTCCCACTACGACCCCTACAAGGGCGTAATTGCCTATATTCGTGTTGTCGATGGGATGGTAGCCAGAGGCATGCAGGTTAAAATGATGGCCACAGGCAAGGAGTTCGAGGTCAACGAGGTGGGTGTTTTCCGCCCCGCCCTTGCTACGGTGGATGAACTGCGGACCGGGGAAGTGGGCTTTATTGCGGCCAGCATAAAAAACGTGAAGGACTGCCAGGTGGGTGACACCGTTACAGAAGCCGCCCGTCCTTCCCCTGTTTCCCTGCCCGGCTACCGTAAAGTGACTCCAATGGTTTACTGCGGCCTCTATCCCGTGGACTCGGTGGATTACGAAGACCTGCGGGATGCCCTGGAGAAGCTCAAACTAAACGACGCGTCTTTAATCTATGAGCCCGAGACTTCGGAGGCGCTGGGATTCGGTTTTCGCTGCGGTTTTCTGGGCCTGTTGCACATGGAGATTATCCAGGAGCGTCTGGAACGCGAATACGGTTTAAGCCTGATTACAACAGCCCCCAACGTTGTCTACCGGGTAGCCACCACTGCGGGGGAAACCCTTGAGATCGAAAACCCGAGCAAACTGCCCCCTGCCGGCAAGCTTGCTTATATCGAGGAACCCTTTGTCAAAGCCACGATCATGGCACCGAAGGATTATGTTGGTGCGGTAATGGAACTCTGCCAGGAACGCCGGGGCGTTTTTACCAATATGGAGTACATGAGTGTAAACAGGGTTCTGCTCAGCTACGATATGCCTCTCAGTGAAATTATCTACGATTTTTTTGACCAGTTAAAATCCCGTTCCAGGGGGTACGCTTCCCTTGACTACGAATTGGCCGGTTACAGGCAGTCTGACCTGGTGAAGCTGGATATTTTAATTGCCGGGGAAGTGCTGGATGCACTTTCCGTCATTGTTCACAGGGACAAGGCTTACCACAGGGGCAGGTTTTTTGTGGAAAAGCTCAGGGGACTGATTCCCCGCCAGATGTTTGAAATTTCCATTCAGGCTGCCATCGGCAACAGGGTTATTGCCAGGGAAACGGTCAAGGCAGTGCGCAAAGATGTCCTGGCCAAATGTTACGGCGGTGACATAACCCGTAAGCGCAAGCTCCTGGAAAAGCAAAAGGAAGGAAAAAAACGAATGAAACAGGTGGGAAATGTAGAGATTCCCCAGGAAGCTTTCATGGCTGTTTTAAGCACTGAGGACCAAAGATAGTTGATTATGGCTGTTAATTATACGGTTTATTATAATTATTGTATTATGAATATTATGAAAGGAGGCGGCGCTAGTGAGCTGCTATTTACGGCATCTGAAGCCTATCTTTGGTGAACTGGGCCTAACCCCTGAAACCAGGGAGGAGCGAAAGCGTATTGACCTGGCGATTAGGGCGGTGGTTGGTAAAAGTGCGGAAAATCCCTGCAACGAAGTCTGGAAAGAGGTAAAGGCCTGGCTTCAGGATGAGGGTAAAAAGAATTCCATTGTGGAGGAATTGAGAAAGCTCCGGTAATAAAGGATATCAATCTAAAGAAACCGGTTATTGAAGATTAAGGTTCGGCTTTAAGGAGTGCCTGGGTAGCCATGACCACTGGCCTGTACATCCACGTTCCCTTCTGTGTTAGAAAGTGCCTGTACTGTGATTTTACCTCTTATCCCTATCATCCTCCGGATGCCCGGACCTACTTGCAGGCCCTCCGGCAGGAAATGCGCCTGTACGGGAAAATCCTGTCCAGCGAGGAGCGGGAAGTGTCCAGCCTGTTTATTGGGGGCGGAACCCCCACCTGCCTGCCGGCAGACGGGCTTGCAGCCATGATTGAGGATGCGGGTTCTGTTTTCAAGCTCTTGCCGGGCTGCGAAATAACAGTGGAGGCCAACCCGGGAACCATCGGCCGGGAAGGACTGGCCCAATTATCTGCAGCAGGTGTAAACCGCCTGAGCATCGGTGTCCAGTCTTTCCAGGACGGGCTTTTAAAAGTGCTCGGGCGCATTCATGATGCCCGGGCGGCAGTGGAAGCAGTGCGGGCGGCCAGGCAAGCAGGCTTTGTCAATGTGAATATTGACTTGATTTTTGGTATTCCGGGCCAGTCTGCCGGGGACTGGCTGGAAACACTGGGCCGTGCCGCGGAGCTGTCCCCGGAACACATTTCCCTGTACGGGCTCCAGCTGGAAGAGGGGACACCCCTGGAGCGGGCGGTGACCCTGGGAAAACTGGTAGCCTGCCCGGAGGAACTGGAGTTATCCATGTACAGGACCGCCATTGACTTTCTTACAGGCCATTCTTACGAACATTACGAGATATCAAATTTTGCCAGGCCGGGCAGGCAGTCTGTTCACAATTTGAAATACTGGTTGAACCGTCCTTATCTGGGCCTCGGAGCAGGCGCCCATTCCTGCTTCCGGGGCGAGCGTTTTGCCAACGAGACCTCTTTGAAATTGTATTTTGATAAGGTTTTCCGGGGAGAATATCCCGTAAAGGATAGGGAAGTATTATCAGAAAAGGTGGCTATGTCGGAATTCATGTTCCTGGGATTGAGGCTGATCCGGGGAGTTGATCTGGATATGTTTCAGCGGCGTTTCGGGAAGCGGGCTGAAGTTGTTTACAGCAGTCAAATCAACCGGCTTTTGGAGCAGGGGTTGATTGAGGCCCGGGACGGATATTTGCGCCTGTCGGAAAAAGGCTTGCCGCTGGCCAACCGGGTTTTTCTTGAATTCGTTTGAGTTTTGAAACACAGATCAATGTTTTGAGAAAGATGGTTTTAGTTAAAACCTTTAAGCTGTTTCTCTTGACAATAGATGTAGTTGGTGCTATTTTTTATTTAACAGTACATTAGCACTCAGCAACATAGAGTGCTAACAACAATAAGGGGGGACCGGCATGAAAATGGATGAGCGCAAGCAAAAAGTGCTTATGGCTATTGTCCAGGACTTCATTGCTACAGCAGAGCCGGTTGGTTCCCGGACCATTGCTAAAAAATACAGGCTCGGAGTGAGTCCGGCCACCATCCGGAACGAGATGGCGGACCTGGAGGAACAGGGTTACATTGAGCAGCCCCATACTTCTGCCGGTCGCATTCCGTCGCAGCAGGGCTATCGCTATTACGTGGACTATTTGATGCAGAAGAAAGAGCTTTCGGCAGAACAAGAGGATTTGATCAGGCGCCAATTTGAGAAAAAAGTGAGGGATGTAGGCCAGGTTATTCAAAAGGCGGGACAGCTTCTGTCCCACCTCACCCAGTATGCTTCCATAATCATGTCTCCACAGATAGGAGCCGGCAGCTTTAAACACATCCAGCTGATCTTAATGCGCCCTTCCCAGGCTATGGTGATTGTGGTGATGGATAACGGGACGCTGCACCACAGGGTCATCGAAGTGCCTGAAAGCATTACTTCCGCTGATATGGAGACAATATCCGGGGTCTTGAACGCCAAGCTCCAGGGATTGACAATTGAGAGTATCAAAGTTACTCTGTTGAATGAAATCTACCTTGAGCTGGCCAGGCACAAACATATCCTGGACCTGGCCATGGAGCTGCTTCATGAAAGCCTGATGTTGAAAAACGAGGATAAAATTTACCTCGGCGGGGTATTTAATATGTTAAATCAGCCGGAATTTCACAATATTGAAAAGGTTAGAACCCTGCTCAGTATTATTGAGCAGGAGGAAATGCTGTGTGAACTGCTCTCAAATCAGGGGGACAGCGGGGGCGTAACTGTACGCATCGGTGATGAAATCAAGCACCGGGAGATCAAAGAGTGCAGTATGATTACCGCTCCCTATTCTATTTGCGGCAAGCAGGCGGGATCCATCGGGGTACTTGGACCTACGCGAATGGAATATGCCAAAGTTGTAAGCATTGTTGAATCCATGACCAGGAATCTTTCCCGTGCAATGGAGCGAATAATTTTTGGTCCGGGAAAATGAGGAGGAACCGTATTTGAGTTTGAAGAGGGAAGCGACGACCGGGTCCGAGGTAGATGAAAGTCTGGCTGCGCTGATGACCAACTCCAACGCCATCCGGGCTATTGCCAGCGCGGTGGAAGGGACACTGGGCCCCAAGGGTTTGGACACCATGCTGGTTGATAAGTTTGGCGAAGTGGTTATTACCAACGACGGAGTAACTATTCTGACCATGATGGAGGCCAACCATCCCGCGGCCAGAATGTTGATTAATATCGCCAAGGCTCAACAGGCCGAGGTGGGTGACGGAACAACCACGGCCACAGTAATGGCCGGGGTCCTGGTCAGTTCCGGGGTGGAGCAGGTGGCCAAGGGCGTGCCTGTGGCCAGGGTTATTGAGGGTCTGCGTACCGGCTTGAAAAGGGCGCTGGAAGTCATGCAGGAGCAATCCCGGCCCATCAAAGGCCTGGATGATCCGCTGGTCCTTCAGGTGGCCCTGGTTGCCGGCCGGGGTCACGCTGACATTGCCGAACTTGTGACACAGGCGGCGGTGCTGATTGGGGAGGAAAAGCTGAAAGACAGGTCCTTTAAGTTTTCTGATTCCATAGTCGCCGAGGAAGGCGCGGAGAATCAGGTTTTTATGGGTGTAATCATCAATAAGGAACGGATGAACCGGCAGATGCCCAAAGAGCTGGAGCGGGTAAAGGTTCTGGTCATTGATGATGCCCTGGAACCGGAGGAAATTGACGATGAGGCCCTGGGTACAGAGGCCGGTTTTACCCGGTATTTGAAGCTTCAGGAGGAATTTAAGGAAAACCTGAAAAAAATCCTGGATCTGGGCGTAGGTCTGGTCCTGGTTGACCGTGGGGTTGCAGATCCCGCTGAAGAAATATTAACCGACGAGGGTGTCATGGTCATCCAGAGAGTTGCCAATAAAGAACTGCGTAAGGCTGCTGAACACACCGGCGCCAGAATGATCAAGCGTACCGGGCTGAAGAGGCCGCTGGCCGAACTGGAACGGTATCTGGGGAGCGCCGACCGGGTTTATAACGATGAAAAGCTCGAACAGGTATGGGTTCTTGGCGGCAAGGGCAAGCCCATGGCCACCGTACTGGTGGGAGCCGCGACATCCGAAGTGGTGGGTGAGCGGGAGCGCATTGCCAGGGATGCGGCAGCTTCGGTGCAAGCTGCAATCAAGAGTGGAGTTGTGCCCGGGGGAGGTTCCCTGGAGCTCTGGGCAGCCCGTGAGGTGGATAAAGTGCGGGAAGGCATCCGGGGCATGGCTGCCTATGGTGTGGAGTGCGTGGTGGAAGCTTTAAAGAAACCCATGGCTCAGATCGTAGCCAACGCGGGCTTCAATCACCTGGAAAAAATTGGTGATGTGATTGCAGCCCAGACAGAAACAGGCAAAAATTCCCTGGCTATTGATTGTGACAGCGGAGAGGTAGCTGATATGTACGAGAATGGAATTGTAGACCCGGCCAGTGTGAAGATTTATGCCCTGAAGGCGGCTGGAGAAGTGGCCGAGGCTATTTTAAGAATTGATACTATTATCAAGAAAAGGGAAGATAAAGCCGACTCTTCAAGTGATACTCTCAAGGTTTAAGTGAGGTGACCGGCGTGAGCATTGAGGATAGATGCAATTGTACGAAAAAAAGCGAAGATCATGAGAATTTTACAAAGCAGGACCCGGTGACTCAGGTCCAGGCAGAACAGGAGCAGAATTTAAAGGAAGCAGTCCAGGAGCCGGCAGTTGATGACTTGTCCATTCTCCAAAAACAGCTGGAGGAGCAGAAGGCCAGGGCGGAGGACTTCTATAACCGTCTGGCCAGACTGCAGGCCGATTATGAAAATTTCCGGAGAAGGACCCGCCTGGAAAAGGAGGAACTGGGCAAATATGCCTCGGAGCAACTGGTGCTGAAGTTGCTGCCGGTGCTGGATAATTTCGAGCGGGCCCTGGAGGCTGAGGGTGATTCGCTTAAAGATTATAAATCCGGTGTCGAAATGATTTACCGGCAGTTTCAAGATGTATTATCCCTGGAAGGATTAGAGGCTATTCCGGCGGTCGGAGAGCCCTTTGACCCGGTTAAGCACGAGGCAGTTTTCCGGGAGGAGTCTGAAAAATACCCCGAAAACACTATTATTGAAGAACTTAGGCGCGGGTACATTCTGAAAGATAAAGTGATCCGGCCGTCTATGGTTAAGGTTTCCAAATCTTTGTAAGCAACAAGAAACTTAGTTCAGGAGGTCGAATAAAATGTCTAAAGTAATAGGAATTGACCTTGGCACGACTAACTCCTGTGTAGCTGTGATGGAGGGCGGCGAGGCGGTGGTTATTCCCAATGCTGAAGGGGCCAGAACCACGCCTTCTGTTGTGGGGTTCTCCAAGACCGGAGAGCGGCTTGTGGGCCAGGTGGCCAAAAGGCAGGCTGTGAGTAACCCGGACCGGACCGTCAGTTCAATTAAGCGCTACATGGGTACTGATCATAGAGTAAACATTGAAGGTAAGAGTTATACTCCACAGGAGATCTCCGCAATGATTCTCCAGAAATTAAAAGCTGATGCTGAAGCCTACCTGGGCGGAAAAGTGGAAAAAGCGGTCATTACCGTTCCTGCCTATTTCAGCGATTCCCAGCGCCAGGCTACCAAGGACGCCGGTAAAATTGCCGGCCTCGAGGTTCTGCGGATTATCAACGAGCCTACCGCGGCTGCTCTGGCCTACGGACTGGATAAGGGCGAAGAACAGACGATTCTGGTATACGATCTGGGAGGGGGTACTTTTGATGTATCCATCCTTGATATTGGCGACGGCGTGTTCGAGGTTAGAGCCACCAGCGGCAACAACCGCCTGGGCGGTGATGATTTTGATCAGAGGATCGTAGATTACCTGGTCACCGAATTTAAAAAGGATACCGGGATCGACCTGCGCAATGACAAAATGGCCATGCAGCGGCTGAACGAGGCTGCTGAAAAAGCAAAGATCGAACTGTCAGGGGTAGCCACGACCAATATCAACCTTCCCTTCATTTCTGCGGACGCCAACGGCCCCAAACACCTGGACATCAATCTCACCCGGGCCAAGTTTGATGAAATGACAGCCGACCTGATTGAGAAGACTATGGGACCCACCCGCCAGGCGCTTTCCGATGCAGGTTTGCAGCCCAAGGACATTCACAAAATACTTCTTGTGGGCGGCGCAACCCGTATGCCTTCGGTACAGGAGGCCATCCGTAAGTTCCTGGGCAAAGAACCCCATAAGGGAATCAACCCCGATGAGTGCGTTGCCCTCGGTGCGGCCATTCAGGCCGGAGTGCTGGCCGGAGAGGTAAAGGATGTTCTACTGCTGGATGTAACACCCCTTTCCCTTGGAATTGAAACCCTTGGCGGCGTGTTTACGAAGTTGATTGAACGGAACACCACCATCCCTACATCCAAAAGCCAGATCTTCTCTACTGCGGCAGATGGCCAGACTACCGTGGAGATTCACGTGCTCCAGGGTGAGCGCTCCATGGCCAGTGACAACAAAACCCTGGGCCGCTTTACCCTCACCGGTATTCCACCCGCGCCAAGGGGTGTGCCGCAAATTGAAGTTAAATTTGATATCGACGTGAACGGAATCGTAAACGTTACAGCAAAGGATATGGGCACGGGTAAAGAGCAGAGCATGACCATTACCGCCAGTACCAACTTGACTGAGCAGGAAATCGATAGAATGGTCAAGGAAGCGGATAGATACGCCTCCGAAGACAGCAAGCGCAAGGAAGAGGTGGAAATCCGCAACCAGGCCGATAGTATGATTTACCAGGCTGAAAAAACAATAAAGGATTTCAAGGATAAAGCCGACCCTGCCGCTGTTGAGAAGCTGCAAAGGGCCACCGACGAACTCAAGGAAGCTGTAAAAGGCGGTGTTATTGAAACAATCAAGGCCAAATTAGAGGCTATCACCGGACCGCTCTACGAACTGACAGCGGCGATGTACCAGAAAACCGGCCAGGAACAGCAGCCCGGAACCGGTGCTCCCGGGGGCGGTCAGGCTGGTGGAGGGGATCCGAAAGACAATGTTGTGGATGCCGATTTCGAAGTAAAAGATGATAAATAGAAGGTGACTTTGGCTTTTATTCAAAACAATACTGTGATATCCTTTAGAGGGGAATGAAGGTTCCCCTTTCCTTTGTTGTAGTTTTGAGAGGTGTGGCAGATGGAAAAGAGAGACTATTATGAAGTGCTGGGCGTTTCCCGGAACGCGACTCCCGATGAAATTAAAAAGGCTTACCGGAGGCTGGCCCGCAAGTATCACCCTGACGCCAACCCGGATGACAAGGATGCCGAAGCAAAGTTCAAGGAAATCAGCGAGGCCTATGTTGTTTTGAGTGATCCTGAAAAAAGATCCAGCTATGATCGTTTTGGCCATGCGGGTATCGACGGACAGGGATTCGGCGGGTTTGAGGGTTTCGGTGATTTCGGTGGACTGGGGGATATCTTTGATATATTCTTTGGCGGCGGCGGACGCACCCGCAGGCGCACCGGTCCCGAAAGAGGTTCGGATATCCGCACCGACATAGAGATTACTTTAAAGGAAGCAGCCTTTGGTTTGGAGCGGGAAGTGAAGGTGCCCCGGGTTGAGACTTGCGGCACCTGCGGCGGCAGCGGGGCCGCTGCCGGAAGCAGGCCCAAAACCTGTCTGGCCTGTGCGGGGACCGGCCAGGTACAGTTTACCCAGAGTACACCCTTTGGACGTATTGTCCAATCCCGGACCTGTGATCGCTGCCGGGGTACCGGTCAGGTCATCGAGAAACCTTGCCCAACCTGCCGCGGCGCCGGTTCTGTGCGCAAAACACGCAGTATCAAGGTCAAAGTGCCGCCCGGTGTGGACAACGGTTCCCGGCTCCGCCTCGCAGGTGAGGGAGAGGCCGGAACCAGGGGAGGACCCCCGGGTGATCTTTATGTCTATATCCACGTTAAACAGCACAAGCTTTTCCGGCGTGAGGGCGATGACTTGATTTGTGAAATACCGCTTTCATTTGTCCAGGCGGCTCTGGGTGATGAGATCGATGTCCCCACCCTGGAAGGGAAGGAAAAATTAAAGATACCCGAGGGTACTCAACCGGGGACCGTTTTCAGGATCAGAGGAAAGGGTGTTCCCCATCTAAATGGTTTTGGCAGGGGCGACCAGCATGTCCGGGTAAAGGTAATAATTCCCGGCAGGCTTAGCGAAAAACAGAAGGAATTGCTCCGGGAGTTTGCCCGTCTTGGCGACGGCGAGCCTGTACAGGGAAGGGGACAGACCGGGGATAAGAGTTTTTTTGAAAAAATGAAGGACGCCTTCATGGGCTAAAGGCCAAAGATAAGGAGTTTTTTACTTGGAATGGTTGGAGATTGCCGTGAGCTCTCCCCCCGCCGGAGTCGAACTGGTTTCGGAAATATTCCGGGAGTTGGGAGCCGGCGGGGTTGTCATTGAGGACCCCGCCGTTATTCATATGTATGCTGCCAGGACGCATCCCGAGGAATGGGCTGTTTCCCCGGAGGCGGCCAAACAGGAGAAGCCTGTGGTCAAGGCTTATTTACCTGTGGATGACGGCCTGGACAGGCGGCTGGAAGAGCTGTTTTCCGCCCTGAACCGCCTGGGCTTAAACCCGGAAGCTGAAGTGAGCACGCGCACGGTCCGGGAGGAAGACTGGGCCAGCACCTGGAAACAGTATTACAAACCGGTACATGTGGGGCGGAGGATTGTGGTCAAGCCCTCCTGGGAGGATTACCAGGCGGTTGACGGAGAACTGGTCATTGAACTTGATCCGGGGATGGCTTTTGGCTGCGGTACGCATCCCACCACATCCTTATGCTTGAAGCTGCTGGAAAAGTATATCCGCGGCGGAGAGAGGGTTTACGACGTGGGTACGGGCTCGGGGATTCTGGCTGTTGCGGCAGCTGCCCTGGGTGCCGGCCGGGTGGTGGCGGTGGATCTGGACCCTGTGGCTTGCCGGGCCGCGGCAGAAAACGTGGCCAGAAACCGGATGGAAGGGATAGTGCGGGTGGTGCAGGGTAACCTGCTGGATAATCTAAATGGCGGGGCCGACCTGGTGGTTGCCAATATTATTGCCGGTGTGATCATCAGCCTTGCTCCTGACGCCGCAGCTGCGCTGGTTCCCGGCGGCTTTCTGATTGCTTCGGGGATTATCCGTCACCGGGCAGACGAGGTACGGGATGCTCTGGAAGAGGCGGGCCTGACTCTCCGGGAGCAACTGGAGGAAGGCGAGTGGACGGCCATTGTGGCTAAAAAAACCTTGCGGGACTAAAATTTCTGCATCGGGAAGGGGGTTATAATAAAGTGCCCTTCGTTAATATTAAAATTACAAAGGATGGGGTAACAGCGGAACAAAAGGCTCAGTTGATTCAGGGGGTTACCAGGCTCCTTGCGGATCTTCTGGGTAAAAACCCCCAAACTACAGTTGTCGTTATCGAAGAAGTGGAAACCGGCAACTGGGGCATCGGCGGGGAAACGGTTACGAGGCGCAGGAACAGCGGGAAATAACAGTTGTTGGTCTGCCCGGAAGCTGAACCGGGCTGATGCATAGGCCGGGACCGGACGGGTTATAATTAATTTTTAGGGCAGAGGAGCTTTAGTTTATGCCCCGGTTCTTTGTGGAACCTGATCAGATCAGAGATGGTTACATCTACCTGACGGGTCAGGATGCTGTACATATTACGAGAGTTCTCCGCCTGGGCAGGGGGGACCGGCTCCTGGTCCTGGACGGACGAGGCAAGTCTTATCAGGCGGTTATTGAAGATGCCGGCAGGACCAGAGTGATTTGCGCCGTGACCGGGGAAGTCCCTGTGTTCAGTTCTCCCGGTCCCCGGCTAACACTGGTTCAGGGGTTGCCCAAGGCTGATAAAATGGACCTGATTGTTGAGAAAACTACAGAGCTCGGGATCAGCAGGATCATCCCGCTGGTGTGTGAGCGCTCTGTTCTGAAACTGGAGGGGGACAAATTATCCAGACGGCGGGAAAGGTGGCTCCGCATCGCCCGGGAAGCGAGCAAGCAGTGCCGTCGCCCGGATATTCCGGAGGTCGACCTGCCGGGGGGCTGGGAGCAGGCCTTGCGGGATCTGGATGGGGCCACTGCGCTGATTCCCTGGGAGGAAGAAAATGCCCTGACTCTGAAGACTTTCCTGCGTGAAAACAAGCCCCGGGAACAGGTTTATGTTTTTATCGGCCCGGAAGGGGGGTTTACCCCCCGGGAGGTGGAGTTGGCCCGTTCCCACGGTGTCCGGCCGGTTACGCTGGGTCCGCGCATCCTTCGGACAGAAACTGCCGGTTTAGCGGTGGTGGCTATGCTCCTTTACCAGTGGTGCGATCTGGGGGGTAGGTCAGATGGGTGAAAAGACGGTGGCGATCACCACGCTGGGGTGTAAGGTCAACCAGTATGAGTCTGCGGCCCTGGCCCAGTCTTTCAAGGAAAAAGGTTACCGGATCGTGGATTTTAAAGACCCGGCTGACATATATATTGTCAATACGTGTACTGTAACTCATCTGGGCGACCGTAAATCAAGGCAGCTGATCCGGCGCGCGGCGCGGGCCAATTCCGCTGCGCTGATTGTAGTGACCGGGTGTTATGCTCAAATAGCGCCGGATGAGGTGGGGCGAATACCGGGGGTCGACCTGGTGGTGGGCACCCGCGGCCGCTCCAGGCTGGTGGAGCTGGTAGAAGCAGCTGCAAAGGAAAGGGAGCCCCTTTGCCTTGTCAGCGGGTTCCAGGCAGGAGAACAGTTTGAAGAAATTGCGGCGTTGCCTTTGGAGGGAAGGACCAGGGCTTTTTTAAAAATTCAGGAGGGCTGTACAAACTTCTGCACCTACTGCATTGTGCCTCATACCAGGGGACCGTTGCGCAGCAGGCGTCCGGAGAATGTGCTCAAAGCAGCCCGGGAAATTGTGGCAGCGGGCTATAGGGAAATTGTCCTGACCGGCATTCGAACCGGAGCCTACGGACAGGATCTGGACCGGGACCTGAGCCTGGCTGCTTTACTTCGCGATTTGTCGGAGATCCCCGGGCTCTTAAGGATTCGGCTGAGTTCCATCGAACCAAATGACATCACTCCGGAACTTGTGGAGGTCCTGGCGGGGTTAAAGAATTTTTGCCGGCACCTGCACGTTCCGCTTCAATCAGGCGACGACGAAATCCTTCAGAGGATGGGAAGGCGTTATACAACCTGGGAGTATGCCCGCCTGGCGGAGGTATTGAGAGATAATTTGCCGGGCCTGGGACTGACCACGGATGTTATCGCCGGTTTTCCGGGAGAGTCGGAAAGAAATTTTGAGAACACAGTCCGCTTTATCGAAAGGATATCCTTCAGCGGCCTTCATGTTTTCAAGTTTTCACCGCGCCGTGGCACCCCGGCCGCGGGGTTTGCGGACCAGATTAAACCGGGGATCAAGGAGCAGCGCAGCCGGAGGCTGATTGAGTCCGGTAAAAAACTGGCTGCCCGCTTCGCCGGATCACTTGTGGGACAGGAGCTTGATGTGCTGGTTGAACAGCGTGCCGGAGAAAGAGGTTCCCTGTATGAAGGGCTGACCGGGAACTATGTGAGAGTCCTTTTTCCAGGCCGTGAGGAACTCCTGGGGGAGGTTGTCCGGGTCAAAATGGTGGAAACTGAAGGAACAGCTTTAAAAGGTTTTTTGTGTGAATGATATTATTAATTTACTCCTGCAGGATTTTCTTTAAAATTGTTGAATAAAAATATAAAAAATGGTGTAATTCCCCTACAGGGAGGAGGTGGAAGAATGCAGGACTGCATATTTTGCAAGATTGCCAACAGGGAAATTCCTGCTGACATTGTCTATGAAAATGAACAGGTTTTAGTTTTTAAAGATGTCAACCCCGCGGCTCCTGTCCACCTTCTAGTCATTCCCAAGAAGCATATCTCAACTCTGTTCGACCTGAGCGAAGGGGATTCCGGCATCCTGGGCCAGGTCCAGTTGGCTGCTGTCCGGGTAGCCCGGGAACTGAACCTTGGGGAACAGGGTTTTCGTCTGGTCTGCAACTGCGGCCGGGAAGCCGGTCAGGTGGTTATGCATATCCATTACCATCTTCTCGCGGGACGCCCGTTTCAATGGCCACCTGGCTAAAAAGCCCTGTTGTGAACCTTTGCCCCTGGCGAACAGTAAATTAAGCCTGCCTGTGTACTTATGGGCCTGAGCTAGCGATGTTTTGCCGGTATATTACCGCATGCAGCCGGACAGCCGGTTGACTCCAGGTGTGAGTCTGATGTATAATCATTAAGTGTTTGTTATCCCGGGGAAATGGAATGCTCCCAGCTTATTTACTGCTTTATGGTTTAGCGGAGGGAGGGAAAGTATAGTGGCGGAAGTAAGAGTAGGTAAAAATGAAACACTTGACAGTGCCCTCCGGCGTTTCAAGCGTACCTGTCAGAAAGCAGGCGTTTTGGCCGAGGCCAGGAAACACGAACATTATGAGAAGCCCAGTGTGCGCAGGAAGAAAAAGTCTGAAGCAGCCAGAAAGAGGAGATTTCGCTAAATCTAAGATAAAAGACACCAATGCTTGGCCATTTTAGCCAGGCATTTTTTACAATCAGCAGCGAGGTGAAGATCTTGACGCCTGAATTGTTGAACTGGCTTGCGGTACTGGCTTTTTTACTGGGACTGATAGCCATAATTCTGGAAATTATCGTTTTTCCGGGTTTTGGGGTAGCCGGTATAATCGGGATAATTCTCTTTGGCTGGGGAGTTCTTCTGGTGTCCGTTGATGTGGTCCATGTTACGGAAGCCCTTGTCCTGGCCCTGATTGCAACCATTATTATACTTACTGTAGGGCTGAAATTGATGTCCCGGTACAAGCTGTGGTTCAAACTGACCCTGCAAAACAGACAGCAGAAGGAAGACGGGTATGTGGCCCCTTTACTGGAACTGAGCTCCTTTGCAGGGAAAGAGGGTATCGCCCTCACCCCTTTACGCCCGGCCGGTACGGCGGAGGTGGCAGGGGAGCGTCTGGATGTGGTGACCGGCGGGGAGTTTATCGAACCCGGTTCCCGGGTTATAGTAATAAGAGTAGAAGGTACGCGGGTGGTCGTGAAGCAGCTAATTGAGAAAGAGAAATAATTACAAAAGGAGTGGTTTGCTTGGGTGCTGGAGCAGTAGCTTCCCTGCTGTTTATTCTCTTAATTTTTATCATTGTTGCCATAATTTTTAGCTTTATTCCCGTGGGACTGTGGATTTCCGCCCTGGCGGCGGGAGTCAGGGTCGGTATTTTTACGTTAATTGGCATGCGCCTGCGCAGGGTGCCCCCGGCCCAGATTGTCAACCCGCTGATCAAGGCCGACAAGGCGGGTATTAATATCAGCGTTAACCAGCTGGAAGCCCATTACCTGGCAGGCGGTAATGTGGACAGGGTGGTAAACGCCCTGATTGCCGCAGAAAGGGCTGCGATTCCGCTGGCCTTTGAGCGGGCGGCGGCTATCGACCTGGCTGGCCGGGATGTTTTTGAGGCGGTGCAGATGAGCGTCAATCCCAAGGTTTTGGAGACACCTCTGGTTTCAGCGGTGGCCAAGGACGGGATTGAAGTCAAGGTTGTGGCCAGGGTTACCGTGCGGGCCAACATCGACCGCCTGGTGGGCGGAGCCGGGGAAGAAACTGTTCTTGCCCGGGTCGGCGAAGGGGTTGTAACAACCGTCGGCAGCTCTGACTCCCACAAGCACGTGCTGGAAAATCCCGATTTAATTTCCCGGACTGTCCTCAGCAAGGGGTTGGACGCCGGGACGGCCTTTGAAATTCTGTCCATTGATATTGCCGATGTGGATGTGGGCCGCAACATCGGGGCCCAGCTTCAGACCGACCAGGCCGAAGCGGACAAGCGGATTGCCCAGGCCAAGGCCGAAGAACGCAGGGCTATGGCCGTAGCCAAGGAACAGGAGATGAAGGCATCCGTGGAAGAAATGCGCGCCCAGGTGGTCAAATCCGAAGCCGAGGTACCGCTGGCTATGGCCGATGCCCTGCGCCAGGGCAAACTCGGTGTGATGGATTACTATAATCTCCAGAACCTTTTGTCGGATACCCGGATGCGTGAAACGCTTTCCAGGCTGGGCCGCAACCCGGATGAGGAAAGGCCTGTCAAGCCGGAGTAACCGGTAGTGTTTAAAAGCTTATTCAACCTTTGTTAAGGGTGTGTGTTTTTTGTGAAAACCCTCTGGATTATCATCTTCCTGGTTATTCTTTTAAGGAGCATCTGGCGCCGGATGGAGCGTACCGGACCTGCGGGACGGTACGAGGAACCTGTGGGAACAGTTGATTCCGACCCCTTGGAACAGCCTCCGGAGCATCTGCCCGGGGAACGGGGACGGCGGAAATTGAACCTTCCCGATTATATCACCGGGCGCCGCAGTGAACCAGTTACCTCCGGTGGAGAGGGTGTAATCTTCTCAGGCCCTGCAAAGGCAACTGTGGAAGAGCGGCGCCCCCCGGCAGGAGAAGGGCCGGGAAGGAAATCCGGGGAAGTGCCGGAAAGCCGCCACCTCACCGAAAATCTTCACCTGCAGCCCCTTGCTGTTACTTCCCGGAAGAGCTACAGGCAGCGGGCTGAAGAGTATTTCAGCGACTTTTCAGCCGGTCCGGAACAGGTTTTAAAAGGTCTTGTCTGGGCTGAAATACTGGGTCCCCGGGGCGGCAGACAGATGAAAAGAAGAAAGTAATACTGGCAAGGAAAAGTAGACGGAGCAACTTGAAGAAGGCTTTCCAAAAGACGGAAAGCCTACCTCTAAAAAGATAGTTATTTAAAAAGAAAGCTATTAATCCTGTTACCTTGCCGGCAGTGGATTCACTTACCAGTAAAACAAACCGGGGAGTGAACGGCAAATTCAATAATTGGCAACCTTGCCATAAAATAGGTAATTATTCCCTTCCAGCCGCATAAAATTGTGGCAAGGAGGGGAATTTTTTATGGCCTGGCAAGATGTTAAGAGAAAAGTCAAAAGGCAGATATCTGAAATTCTTGAAATACCCGGTGATGTTGCCCTGGACTTGCCCAAAATTATCCTGTTCGGCAATATCCGGCTTTATGTTGAAAATCACAGGGGTATCCTTGAATACAGCCCGGAGAGAGTTCGCGTAAGCGTCGGGGAAGGAGAGGTTCTGGTTGAGGGGGAAAACCTGATCCTCCGTAATATCCTGCCCGACGAGCTATGTGTGGAAGGCAGGATTTTCTCTCTGAGATTTGATTAGGCAATATATTGCAACTCCAGGTCTTGGGCCGGCAAAGAACAATTAGCTACAGGGGGATAAACTATGTTCTTATTTAAGTTGATCTCATTTTTACTGGGGTACGTGACCATTTTAGTTACAGGCGATGCTCCGGAAAAATTTATCAACATGGCAGCCAGCAGGGGAATCAGCCTCTGGGACGTGGCCAGGTCCGGTGACGGGGGAATCCGTTTAAAGGTCAGGGTAAATGCGGTAAAACCACTGCGGCATATGGCCAGGCGCACACGCTGCCGGTTCAGGATCTGCAGACGTGAGGGCCTGCCCTTTTATTTTGCCCGCCTGCGCCGGAGAAAGGCACTGGCCCTGGGGGCCGTCTTTTGCGTCGGTGTCCTCTATCTCCTTACTTCCTTTGTCTGGTTCATTGAGGTTAAAGGCAATGAGCAGTTGAGTAGCGCAGAATTGCTGGAAGCAGCGGCAGAAGCAGGCCTGGCCAGGGGCGTGCCCAAATGGCAGGTGGAAACGGGGGCAGTGGAGGCAAAAATAATAGAAAGGCTGCCCCTTGTGGCCTGGACAGGCGTCTATCTTAAGGGAACAAGGGCGATCATCGAAGTTGCGGAGCGGACCCTGCCTGTAGAAGAAGATCGTCAACCAGCGCATATTGTAGCTAATAAAGCCGGGCTTATTAAAGAGGTGCTGATTGTAAGCGGCCATCCCGTTGTCAAGGAAGGAGACACCGTTGTCCCCGGTCAGATCCTCATATCCGGTGTGATCCCCGCTGTTGAAGAAACTGTTCCCGGTGCAGAACCGGAGTTGAGCCGGAAACCCGGTGAAGTCAAGCCGGCTGCCTATGTCCACGCCAGAGGTATTGTCCGGGCCCGGGTCTGGTACGAGGGTTACGCTGAAGTTCCTCTAATTGAAGAAGGCCGGCGCCTCACAGGCAGTACTGAAACCAGGACCAGTATTAAATTTGAAGGTAAGGAAATAATTCTATCAGGCAGTAAAAATATTCCCTTTGCCCACTATGAAGCGGATACTTTGGTCAAGAGCCTGTCCCCTTGGAGGAATCTAATCATACCTGTCGAACTAATAACAATAAAATACCATGAATTATCAGACTACAGAATTGAGCGCAGCCCTGAAGAAGCCCGCAGACTTGCTGAAGAAAGGGCTTTGCAGGGAGCGATGGCTTCCCTTACTTCCAGTAGCAGGGTAGAAAAGCAGTGGGTGGAAGAGGTGCAGACAGGCCGCGCGGAAAACCTTGTACGCGTTAAAGCCGTCATCGAGGCTGTTGAAGATATTGGGACGGTCAAAAAGTTTAAGCCTTAGGTATCAATAATTTAGAAGGCTGAGGAGGTCTTGCCGGCTCTTGTCAAATAAATATGAAGCTAGATTTGAACTGGATGATATTGGGGCTGCGGCTGAGATTTTTGGAGAGCAGGACCAGCATCTGACGCAGATTGAAAAAGCGCTGGGGGTCCGGCTTGTGGCCCGGGGTCAGGAAATCGTCATTAGCGGGGAGCAGGGAAGGGTGGAACAAGCCCGGGAAGTCCTGGTCCAGCTGCAGAAATTTCAGCGTGCCGGAAACCGCCTGACCTTCCGTGAGGTTTCCTATGCCATCAAAGCCGCTCAGAACGGCATCAAAAATGCCCTGGTGGCCCTGGCCACGGATGTTGCCATGATTACGCCCCGGGGCAAACAGATTAAACCTAAAACCATTGGCCAGAAAAAATATATTGAACAGATTAAGACCCATGATATTGTTTTTGCCGTCGGGCCGGCCGGAACGGGAAAGACTTATCTGGCGGTGGTTATGGCCATCAAGGCGCTTCGCAACAAGGATGTGGAGCGCCTGGTGTTGACCCGGCCGGCAGTGGAAGCAGGTGAAAAACTCGGGTTCCTGCCTGGCGATCTGCAGGAAAAGGTTAACCCCTACCTGCGGCCCCTTTATGACAGCCTGTATGATATTCTGGGTGTCGACAACACCCTCAAATACCTGGAAAAAAACATTATAGAAATAGCGCCCCTGGCTTATATGCGGGGAAGAACCCTGGAAGACTCGTTTATTATACTGGATGAAGCTCAAAACACCACACCGGAACAGATGAAGATGTTCCTTACCCGTCTTGGCTTTGGTTCAAAGGCCGTCATAACAGGGGATATCACCCAGACTGACCTGCCCAGGGGCCAGGCCTCCGGTCTTATTCATGCCCTTGCTGTTTTGAAGGGAATCAAAGGCCTGGGTATTCATACGATGACCGGGGAGGATATTGTCCGGCATCCTCTGGTAGAGGAAATAATCAAAGCTTATGAGGTGGAAGGGCAGGAAGGTGTGGCCAAAGAGGAGTGAAATTGATGTTCGCTTTCGGCAGGATTAAAAACAGGCTGACGGCCGTCCTGTCCCTGCTGGCAAGGCAGCGCAAGATCCGGAGGGGCAGCGCGGCAGTTTTATTTCTGCTTCTCTTAACCTTGATCATGTCTGTAAACTTTTTTCCCAATGAAACCAATCTGCAGGTGGGACAGGTTTCTCCCAGAACCTATTATGCAGACAAGAGTATTGTCTTTGAAGACAAAAACAAAACAACCGAACAGCGCCGGCTTGCCGCTGAAAAGGTGGAAAAAGTTTATGTTAAGGACCCGCAGGTCAGTATCGGTGTTCAACGGGATATTTCCGATGTGGCGGGAGCGCTGCGTGAGGTCCAGGGGGATGAAAACCTGGATAAAAGTGCCAGGTTCGATAAATTGAAGGAAATCCTTCCTTTTACTTTAAACAATGCGGATCTTGAGAAACTGGCCGAGTCATCACCGGACTACACCCAGCAAGTGGAAAACTCCCTGAAAGGCCTGATCGCCTTAAGCATGGAGGAGGGGGATGGAATTACCCAGGACAGCCTGGAAGAAGACGAGAGGGATATTGTCGGTCAGATTACCAGGATGAGCCTGCCCCAGCATTATGAAAATTTAGCCATCAGTATAATTGAGCTCTATCTTCGTCCCAATGCCTTTATCGACTATGAAATGACAAGGCAAAAGCAGGAAGAGGCCATGGCTCTCGTTGCTCCAACCATGATTTCCATCAAGGAGAGCGAAAAGATTATAGGGGAAGGAGAAATTGTCAGCGAGGAGCACCTGGCCAAGCTTCAAGCCCTGGGTCTCACCCGCACCAAACTTCCCTGGACCTCGGTAATGGGTATCTTTTTGCTGACGGTCATGCTGACCGTGCTGGTTCTCTTTTATCTTTTTCAGCAAAACCGGGAGATTTACGACCATCCAGGACATATTTATTTGCTGGCAATAATTGTTATAGCCGTTTTGGCGGTGGGTAAGGCTATTATTGCCATCAATGTCAACCAGTGGCCGGAATTCGGCGCCCAGTTCGGGTACATGGTGCCCCTTGCAGCGGCCGGGATGCTCATTGCCATTCTTTTGGACTCCCGGTTGGCAGTACTGGTGGTGGCCGTAATGAGCTTTATGCTGGCAATCATGACGGACCATCAACTGCGTTTCGGGCTGGTTGGCCTGATCGGCGGGATTACCGGTGTTTACGGCGTTTCCAAGCTCAGCCAGCGCGGCGACCTGGTCCGGGCCGGGTTTTATACCAGCGGCGCCAATGTGGCAGCAATTTTTATTGTCGGGCTGGTTACAGGAACTCCCCTGGGACTGCTGATTTCTACGAGCCTGGCCCTGGGTATTACCAGCGGGATCCTGTCATCAATCCTGACTAACGGCTCCCTGCCTTTTCTGGAACATACCTTCCAGATTACTTCTCCCGTCAGGCTTCTGGAACTATCCCATCCCAATAATGTGCTTTTAAAAAAGCTTCTTACCGAAGCCCCCGGGACCTATCACCACAGCATCATTGTGGGCAACCTGGCCGAAGCGGCCGCGGATGTGGTGGGCGGCGAGTCCCTGCTGGTCAGGGTGGGCGCTTACTACCACGATATCGGCAAAATAAAAAGGCCCTATTTTTTCATTGAAAACCAGATGACCTGCGACAATCCCCATGATAAAATCGCCCCTTCCCTGAGTACACTGATCCTGACCTCCCACGTCAAGGACGGGGTGGAAATGGCCAGGGAGCACAAACTGCCCCAGAGGATTATTGATATTATCGAGCAGCACCACGGCAGCGGCCTGGTCAGTTATTTTTACCACAAAGCCCTGGAAAGCGACCGGACAGAAACTGTAACCGAGGAAGAATTCAGATACGAAGGGCCCAAACCCCAGACCAAAGAGGCTGCCCTGGTCATGCTGGCAGACTCGGTGGAGGCTGCGGTCCGTTCCCTGCAAAACCGTACGGCGGGCCGGGTTGAAGGGCTGGTACGGAAAATAATTAAAGATAAATTAAACGACGGCCAGCTTGACGAGTGCGATCTTACCTTAAAGGACCTTGATGTCATTGCCGCAGCCTTTGTCAGGGTTTTGACGGGAATCTTCCACTCCCGGATCGAGTATCCGGACATGGCCCAGGAAATGGAAAGGAGAAGAAAGCGTGTCGGTACTCGTAAACAACTTGCAGAAAAAAGTGGCGGTTGATGAAAGCCTGGTTGATCTGCTGAGCGAGGCTGTCCAGGCGGTTTTAAAGGACGAGGGCTACAGGGAAGATGCCGAAGTCAGCCTGGTCTTTGTGGATGACGACTATATTCAAGAGTTGAATAATAACTACCGCGGTGTAGACAGCCCCACCGACGTACTATCCTTTGCGATGCTGGAAGGCGAATCTCTTCCGGAAGAGGAAGAAGAGGTTATCCTGGGAGATGTAATCATCTCTCTGGAGACCGCCGAACGCCAGGCCCGGGAATACGGTCACAGCTTTCAGCGGGAGGTTGCTTATTTAACTCTCCACGGTGTGCTGCACCTTTTGGGTTACGACCACCAGGAGGAGGAAGACCGCCGGAGAATGCGGGAAAGGGAAGAAGAGATCCTGGCCGGCCTGGAACTGTCCAGGCAGTAAACCGCCCCTTATTTGGCTGCTGGTGTCTTTAAATATAAAGTAATTTGATAGTGCTAAGGACAGACAGGCGGGTGGCTGCTGTGGGCCTGGACAAACTTGGGCGTAGCTTTCAATATGCTGTGGCCGGGCTTGTATATGCTCTGAAAACCCAGCGCAACGTGCGCATCCATTTTATGGCTGCAATAATTGTTTTAGGAGCGGGGCAATATTTTAGAGTCAGCTCCAGGGACTTTGTTTTACTGTTTTTTGCCATTACCCTGGTGCTTATGGCTGAGTTGTTCAATACCGCCCTGGAAAAGGCAGTGGACCTTTTCGTTCAGGAATACAGCCACCTGGCGAAAGTAGCAAAGGATGCGGCTGCGGGAGCGGTGCTTGTGACTGCCCTGAATGCCCTTGTGGTGGGCTGTGTTGTTTTTTATCCCCGGCTGGCCGGCATTGCCCCGGGCGCTGACAGGGCCAAAGGAGTTCCCCTTCTTGTAACATTGGCTGCATTTATGCTGGTGTTTTTATTGAATCTGGCCGGGAAGGCCTGGGCCAGCGGGGATAATGTTAAAGGAAGCTGGCTGCCCGGTGGCCGTACAGCCCTGGCTTTCGCCGGAGGTACGGCTCTTACCCTGCTGACGGGGGATTTACTGGCCGCAACCATAGCTCTGTTCCTGGTTCTCCTGGCGGCATACGGCGGTCCGGGACCGGAATCCCGTACCCTCGCCGGGTTCATCAGCGGAGCGCTGCTGGGGATTCTCGTCACCCTGGCGGTTTTTAAGCTTGCGGGGTGGTAAAGCAGTAATGCCGGACAATGAAGGTCTATATTAATGGTTATGGAATTTCCTTCTTCTGGTCTTGTCGATAATCCACCTGGCAGGCACAAAAATTATAAAAATTTTGTTTTGACGGCGGTTCCGGGGAGGGAAGAGTATGGAATTTCCGGTTGAAAAGCTAATTAGCGCTGCTGTGGAGGCCAGGGAAAAGGCCTACGCGCCCTATTCCAATTACAGGGTGGGTGCTGCCATCCTGACCAGGCAAGGCCGTTATTATACAGGCTGCAATATTGAAAACGCATCCTATGGCCTGACCTGCTGTGCTGAACGGGTGGCCCTTTACAAGGCTGTATCCGCAGGTGAGCATGATTTTGAGGCCATTGCCGTCACGGCTGCTACCGCTGATTTCTGTGTGCCCTGCGGAGCCTGCCGCCAGACCCTGGCCGAGTTCGGCACGGAGCTGAAAGTCTATATGGTCAACGCCCGGGGGGATTACCTTGTAAAGACTTTGGATGAGCTCCTCCCTTGCGTTTTTGACCGGGAAAGGCTCCTTTCCGGAACAGCCGGGATGGTTGACCCCTAGCTTTAGGATTTTTTAGCGGCCTTTGTTACCTTAGTTATTAGTAGTTATTGCCTTAATTTCAGAAGTTACAAGGCTTGGATTTTTCAATTCAAAGCCACAAAGCTTAAAAATTCACTGCTTCATAAGGGTGGTTTCCTTGGAGCTAAATGATTCTTTCAAATCCGGATTTGTTGCGCTTGTGGGCAGGACCAACGTGGGCAAGTCAACCCTTTTAAATAAACTGATGGGCAGAAAAATGGCCATCATGTCTGACAAACCCCAGACTACCAGGAATAAGATTCTCTGTGTCCTCACCCGGCCAGATAGCCAGATTATTTTCCTGGATACCCCCGGGATCCACAAGCCAAAGCATAAACTGGGGGAGCGCCTGGTGCAGGTAGCCCTGAAAACATTAAACGAGGTTGATTTGATCCTTTTTCTGGTGGAAGCAAATCAGCCGCCGGGACCCGGTGACCGTTTCGTCGCGGAACGCTTTACCGGCCTTAAAACACCGGTCATTCTGGTAATAAACAAGATCGACCTGGTTTTAAAGGAAGACCTGATCCCCTTGCTTGAGCAGTACAGCAAGCTTTATGATTTTACGGAAATAGTACCGGTTTCGGCACTTAGCGGGGAAAACCTGCCCCGCTTGCTCGAGGTTATCACAGGAAACCTGAGGGAAGGGCCGAAGTATTACCCCGAAGACATGCTCACTGACAGGCCGGAAGCCTTTATCATGGCCGAATTGATTCGGGAAAAGGTCCTGCTCCTCACCTCCCAGGAAATACCCCATTCGGTTGCGGTGGTAATTGAAGAGCTGGAGCGGCGGCCCAATGAGGTTGTTGCAGTGCGCGCAGTTATTTATACCGAGAGAGATTCCCAGAAGGGTATTATGATCGGGAAAAAGGGGCAAATGTTGAAACAGATAGGCCAGCTGGCCAGGGAAGATATCGAAAACCTGCTGGGGTCGAAAATTTATCTTGAACTCTGGGTCAAAGTCAAGTCTGACTGGCGGAATAAGGAGGCCCAGATTAAGCAGTTTGGTTACAGGGAAGAGTTCTAGGACAGAATAAAAACAGGCGGTGTAATTATAAAAAGGCTGTCCGCCATCCGTCGGACAGTTTCTTTGTGTCTTTGAAAGGGAGCATAAAATTTCGTCTTTCTCTTTTATGGAAACAGGGGGGTCAAATATTTCATTACAGGGGGTTCCATCATGCCCGGCGATAGGAGCAAAAGCAGAAATAAAGACAGGGAGGAGCTTTATGAGAGCTTATTAGAAACATCTCCGGAGGTCTTGCAGAAGCGCCTTAAGGAATTGCACCCCTCTGATCTGGCGGAAATATTACCCCTGCTCAGTCTGGCCCAGCGGGTGAAGATCCTGCGGATTATTGAACCGGAGGAAGCAGCCCGGGTTATTTACGATCTGGACCGGCAAATGGTGGTTCCCCTTTTTGAAGGGCTGGGCAGGCAGCGGACTGCCAATATTCTGGAAGCAATGCCTGATGATGACGCCGCAGACCTGCTGGGTGAATTGCCCCGGAGGGATAAGGAAAGACTGCTGGGCATCATCGCCGCAGCGGAAGCCCGGGATATCAGAATGCTTCTGGCCTACGGCGCGGAAACCGCCGGCGGGCTCATGACTACTGAATATGCGGCTGTTAAAAAGGACCTTACCGTCCGGGAGGCTGTCAGGGTACTGAGAACTACGGCCTCTGAGGCGGAGATCATTTATTATGTTTATGTTGTGAACGAGAGCAATCAGCTTACCGGTGTGTTTTCCCTGAGGGACTTAATTATTGCCGAACCGGGACAACCCATAGAAGAAATAATGCAGACCAGGGTTATCAGCGTAAACGTCAGGACCGACCAGGAAGAGGTGGCCCGGCTGGTTGCCAAATATGACTTTTTAGCCATTCCGGTGGTCAATGATGACCGGGAACTCCTCGGCATTATTACCGTGGACGATATCCTGGACGTTATCGAGGAGGAGGCGACGGAGGACCTCATGCGCCTTTCAGGCAATATTGACCTGGAGGGGGAGGAAAAGGAGGTCCGGACCTGGAAACGTGCAGCCCGGCGCCTGCCCTGGCTGGTTGGTTTGCTGTTCGGAGGACTGCTGGCGGGAAACGTCATCAATCTCTTCTCCGGGACCCTGGAAACACTGACCGTCCTGGCTTTTTTTATTCACATTCTGGCGGGAGGGCCGGGCAACGCCGCCACCCAGTCCCTGGCGGTAGTGGTGAGGGGACTGGCTACCGGGGAGGTGGGAAATGGGGATGTTTTGCGGGTAATCTGGAGGGAAACCAGGGTGGGGGTTTTAATCGGCCTGGTCAGCGGTGTGATCATGGCGGTTACTGCCTACATCTGGCAGGGTATCCCCCTGCTGGGACTGGTGGTGGGGTTGTCCCTGGCGGTAAGCATGATCATCGCCACGCTGCTGGGCAGCTTTATACCGGTGCTGATCCACCGCCTGGGGATTGACCCGGCGCTGGCTTCGGGCCCATTTATTACAACTTTGATGGATATTACCAGTATGGTGATTTATTTCAGCCTGGCCAGCAGGATCATCCTGGGCTAAGCCGCTAACACGGCTAAGGGCAGCTTATGGGCGCAGGCGCCTCAGTTTGATAAAGATAATTGAGGTGGCTTTGCTGCAAAGGCGGGCCCATTTTTTAGGAAATCAACAGAAAGGCTATAATCAAGGATTTATTATTTGCTTTTGCGGGCATAATGATTTTGGGGAGTGAAAGAGAATGTTCTACAATCATATCGTTGCCATTGCCATTAAAATTATCCCCTATAGTCTTGTCCTGGGATTTTTATTGCCCCGGTACAGCGATATGGCAACCTCAACTGCCCTGACAACAGCTTTAGTCCTTGCTGTCATCACTACGACCATGGACCTTGTCCCGCTCCCGGAGTTTATTATCCCGAACGTGGACCATAAAACGGGGCTTCTGATTTCCGCGTCCCTGGATGTAGCCATAACCTACGCTGTAATCTGGTTTGCCCGGCTTATTAGCATGGCAGCGTCTTTTTCCCTCACCGGTTTTTTATTAATAAGCTTCATGATCGGGCTGGTTGAAATTATTTTACACCTGTACTTCAATTGGGCCCTGGCGCCGAGGGTTAAATAGGTTTTCCTGGTAATCCCCCCTGCCCGTGCAGGACAGGTTAAAGGGCTTTATTTCCAGCGGGGATACAGGTCGTTTTGGATGCCCAGCAGTGCCAGCGCCCGCCCGGCTGTTTGGTTCACAACTTCCTCTACTGTTGCGGGGCGATGATAAAGGGCCGGTACAGGCGGCATGATCACAACCCCGCATCTGGCCAGTTTAAGCATGTTTTCCAGGTGAATGGGGCTCAAGGGGGTTTCCCTGGTCAGGAGAACCAGCCTGCGGCCTTCCTTTATGGTCACGTCAGCTGCCCTGGCGATTAAGTTGCCGGAATAGCCGCAAGCGATGGCTGCCAGGGTCTTCATGCTGCAGGGCGCGATGATCATCCCGTTATGGGAAAATGAGCCGCTGGCCAAAGGGGCTGCCATGTCTTCAGCCGGGTAGTTGCAAGAGGCCAGTTTCACCACCCGGGCCGGGTCAAGATCCGTTTCCAGTACGATGGTGCGGTGGGCCCAGGGGCTCATGACCAGATGGCTTTCAATTCCGCAAGACTTAAGATGCTTCAGGACGGCTATACCGTAGGCCGCTCCGGAGGCGCCCGTAATACCCACAACTATCTTCATCAAATACCACAACCCCCCGTCTGTCCGGAAAAATCCCGGGTTTAAAGTGCGCAGGTCTCTCCTATCCGGCTTTAAGGCCGGCTATTTTTGTGTATTATAGCATATTAATCTACTTTTCGAAATTTTGCTTTTTAAAAATAGTACTGGTGCTGTGCAGGTTCTGGATGACTGTTATGAGCAGTTTCTCAGAATAGATCTAACAAGCCCTGTCCAGCGGTAATGCAGGAGGGCAGCAGCAGCTGAAAAATTTTTGGCAGGTACGGGCCATGTCCAAAAACAGGTCCGGGACATCCCAGCCAGGGTCAGTCAGGGTCTTCTGGACAGAAAAAACCCGGTATAGTATATTACTTCTAAACAGTGTTTGCTAAGGACTACCAGGAACTGTTTTAGATCATGTGCTCATGTAATAACATATAGTAATAAGAACCGGACAGATTTTATTAAATTAAACTTGATTAATCTGGAGTAATTATTAGATGAAATTATATAAAACTGAAGCGCTGGTGCTCCGGGCCAGGGACTGCGGCAGGGGAGACAAGTTATTAATCCTTTACTCCCGGAAATTAGGCAAAATCAAAGTGATGGCCCATGGCGCCGCCAAACCCTCCAGCCGGAAACGCGGCGCCGTTCAGCCATTTACCCGGTCTGTTTTTTTAATCCACCGGGGCCGGGAAATGGATTCAGTGAGCCAGTGTGAAGGGGTCGAAATGTTTTCTTATCTCCGGGAAGACCTGGAGAAAATCAGCTATGCCAGCTACCTCTTTGAACTGGTGGACGTCTTTACTCCCGAGGGAGAGGCCTGTGAACCCCTTTATTTGCTTCTATTGACTACCCTGCGCCTGATGGCCACGGAGGATTTGGAGTTGCTGACCCGTGCTTTTGAACTTAAGGCAGCTGATTACGCAGGCTATCATCCTGTTCTGGAGACCTGCGCCAACTGCGGGGGTTTACTGGTTGGGTCGCTGAGCTTCAGCCCCAGTCTGGGTGGAGTCCTGTGCGGCGCCTGCGGAGCTGCCGGAACGGACGCCTTGCCCTGCAACAGGGGTCTGGTGGAGATCCTGAAGGTATTATGGCGCTGGCATCCGTCCAGGCTGCGCCAGTTGAAAGTAGACTGCCAGGCCAGGCTGCAGTTGAAAAATTTACTGCATGAGTACTTGAAATACCATCTTGAACAGGAATTCAAGTCCACTGACTTTCTGAACCGTCTTAAATCCGGCCCGGCAGGGACTTATGTATAAAAACAGGAATCCGTGGTTTAACTAATGTAAAAGGAAATGGAGGTGGCTAAATTGACCAGCGAACTTGAGAAAATTGATCTGATCAGAGCCCGGTTGGGAGTCAGCTATAAGGAAGCCAGGGAAGCCCTCGAAAAGGCAGGCGGGGATGTTGTTCAGGCCCTGGTGAACCTGGAGGAGCAGGGGCGCAATCTGGGGGAACGCTTTCAAGCCCGGGGGCAGCAAATGGTTGCTCAGGTCAAGGAGTTCTTGCAAAAGGGGCAAACGTGTCGGATCAAAGTCAAGAAAGGGGATCGGACAGTATATGAATTCCCTGCTACAATTGGGGCCCTGGGTTTAATCGGAGCCCTGGCCAGCAGCGAGATCGCCCTGCTGGGTGCACTGGGTACGGTTGCTGCCATGGCCAATAAATATACCCTGGAGTTTGAACGCCTGGAAGAAGAAAGACCTGAGTATGAAAACACCGGTTTGGGTGAGAAACCGGTTTAAAATTTTAGGAGTTCTGAGTTAGTAGTTAAAATTGCTAGATCGAGTATCTTTACCTGCAGTTAGGATTGACTTTGAGCCGGGAATTTGGTAAATTTGAAAAAAATATATGAGGCGATGAAGAAAAAAAGTAGCCGGATAATGTTTTTTTAGAGAGCCCGCAGCGGTGGGAGAGGGTAAAGCATTGCCGGTGAAAGGGGTTTCGGAGCTGCAAGAGGAACGCCAGAACGGTCCACAGAATGTTATGTCTTCGCTGGAGACAATTGCAATTAAGCTGTGGATTGCTGTTCTGGTCAGTAAAGCTTGCTTTTTTACAAGAGGGCTGCAGGTTTTCAGGCAGATGCACATTCACTTGTGCCTGGCTGCCTGGTAAGCGGATTTATTCCGGCTTAAAAATGCAGCCAATCAGGGTGGAACCGCGGGAAAAGACTCCCGTCCCTGGTAGAATTATACCAGGGACGGGGGTTTCCTTGTTTAAAAATGGGTTTAAGTCCGCAGCGGTTGCGGGCGTCCAGTAATTTTTTAAGGAGGTTTTTATGACTTTCCAGGAAATTATTCTAAAGCTAAATGATTTCTGGTCACAGCAGAACTGCATTATTCAGCAGCCCTACGATGTGGAAAAAGGGGCCGGCACGATGAATCCTGCAACATTTTTACGCGCCCTGGGTCCCGAACCCTGGCGGGTAGCCTACGTTGAGCCCTCCCGGCGGCCCACAGACGGGCGTTACGGAGAGAATCCCAACCGGCTTCAACACTATTATCAGTATCAGGTTATTTTAAAGCCTTCGCCGGACGATGTGCTGGATGTCTACCTGGACAGCCTGAAGGCTATCGGCATCGACCCCGATGAGCACGATATCCGCTTTGTTGAGGATAACTGGGAATCACCCACCCTGGGCGCCTGGGGGTTGGGCTGGGAAGTCTGGCTGGATGGAATGGAGATTACCCAGTTTACCTACTTCCAGCAGTGCGGTGGTATCGACTGCAGGCCGGTTTCCGCTGAAATAACCTACGGACTGGAGCGGCTGGCCATGTTTGTCCAGGGGGTGGACAGCGTCTTCGAAATCACCTGGGTGGAAGGCATTACCTATGGAGATGTTCATCACCGCGGCGAGGTAGAGCATTCTCACTATAATTTTGAACTTGCAAACACGGATATGCTCTTCAGGCTCTTTGAGATGTACGAACAGGAGGCCTTAAATATCATAAAAAAAGGCTTCGTCCTGCCCGCCTATGATTATGTCTTAAAATGTTCCCACACCTTTAACCTCCTTGATGCCCGGGGAGCTATCAGCGTTACGGAGCGTACGGGTTTTATCACCAGGGTGAGAAATATGGCCCGGATTTGCGCCCAGTCCTATGTAGAACAGCGGGAGAGCATGGGCTACCCGCTGTTGAGAAAAAAGGAGGCGTAGAGACATGACTGTGAACAGGGCTATAGAACAGGAGCATTCCCTTGATTACCTCCTGGAAATAGGTGTGGAAGAAATGCCTGCCAGGTTTTTAGAGCCGGCCTTGAAAGAGTTAAAAGAAAAAGCAGATGCTGTATTTACTGAACAGAGAATTTCCTTTAAAGGAATAAAAACATACGGAACACCACGCCGCCTGGCTCTCTTTGTAGAAGGCCTGGCGATGAACCAGACTCCCCTGGAAATGGAGGTAAAAGGCCCGGCTGTTAAGGTTGCCTTTAAGCCGGACGGGACACCGTCCAGAGCGGCGGAGGGTTTTGCCAGGGGGCAGGGTGTGACCGTGGCAGAGCTGATTAAAAAACAGGTGGGGCATGTGGAGTACGTCTTCGCTGTCAGGCGCGAGGCCGGCAAGCCGGTACGGGACGTCCTGCCTGAAATTGCCGTAACCTTGATTAGCGGGCTCCATTTTCCCAAGCCGATGCGCTGGGGCAGTCTGGAAGTACGTTTTGCCCGGCCTATTCGCTGGCTTGTATCCCTTTTAGGCAGCGAAGTTGTGGAATTTGAGTTTGCCGGTTTAAAAGCCGGCAGAACTACCTGCGGTCACCGCTTCCTGAGCAAGGAACCCATTGTTCTGTCGACTGCAAGGGAATATTTTGACCAGATGCGGAGTAATTATGTGATGGTTGACCTTGAGGAGCGCAAGGCGGCTATCTGGCGCCAGGTGCAGGAAGTTGCCGCCTCGGTGGGAGGCGCCGTGGAAGAGAATGAAGATTTGCTGAACGAAGTCAACAACCTGGTGGAGTATCCCACGGCTTTGGTGGGAGAATTCAGCCGGGACTACCTGAGGTTGCCGAAGGAGGTCCTGGTTACCCCCATGAGAGAGCACCAGCGCTATTTCCCGGTGGTTGGACCCGGCGGCGGCTTGCTTCCGAAATTTATCGCCGTCAAGAACGGTACGGAGGACCACCTGGATATTGTCAGGGCCGGCAATGAAAAAGTTCTGCGGGCCCGCCTGGCTGATGCAAACTTTTTCTATGAGGAAGACCTGAAGGAGCCGCTGGCCGAAAAGGTGCCGGCTTTAAAGAAAGTGGTCTTTCAGGAGAATCTTGGGACTATCTACGACAAGATTGAAAGACTGGGGGTTCTGGCGGAGTTTCTTGGCAAAGTCCTGAACGCCGGGGAGCAGGAGTTGAAACATGTCCGGCGGGCGGCTTATCTGGCCAAGGCCGACCTTGTCACCAATATGGTTTATGAATTCCCTGAACTGCAGGGTTATATGGGCAGGGAGTACGCCGGGCGCACCGGTGAGGAGAAGGCGGTGGCGCTGGCCATATATGAGCATTATCTGCCGCGATTTGCCGGGGACAGTCTCCCTTCCAGCCTGCCCGGTCAAATCTTGAGCATTTCCGATAAAATAGACAACATCACAGGCTGCTTTGCCATCGGCATTCAGCCCAGCGGTTCCCAGGATCCCTATGCCTTGAGGCGCCAGGCCCTGGGAATCTGCCACATCATCCTGGAGGGGCAGTTCGACCTGTCCCTGGAGCATTTAGTCGAGGCAGCCTACCGGTGCTATGAGGGCAAGGTGGAGCTCAAGCTCAGCCTGGAAGAAGTGCAGGAAGATATAGCGGAATTCTTTAAACAACGTTTAAAGGGTATCTTTAGCGACCGCGGCTTTTCTTATGATACGGTTGATGCGGTTCTGGCCTCGGGGTTTCAATATTTTAGCGACACCCTTTTAAGAGTCCAGGCCCTAACTGATTTTCGTCAGGACCCTGCCTTCGGAGACCTTCTGACCGCCTATATCCGGGCCAATAACCTGGCCAAAAAGGCCACCGCCTTCCGCCCGGATCCGTCCCTGCTGCAGGAGAGCAGCGAGGAAAAACTGTACCAGGCTCTAGCCGGGGTTCAGGAACAGGCCCGGGTTTTGCTGGAGCAGCGGAACTATCGCGCGCTGCTGGCGGCCATTGCCACCCTGCAGCAACCACTGGACCATTTCTTCAATTCCGTAATGGTTATGGTTGAAGATGAAAAACTGCGGACAAACCGGCTGGCTCTTCTGGCAGAACTGGCTGCCCTGGTCCAGCGGGTAGCAGACTTGAGTAAAATTGTGAACGAATCCAAATAGGCAGGTCCTAATCTATGCTCTTTTTAATAGTTCCGTAAATATTTTAGAAATAAGGAGGGAAAACCTTCTTTATATAGTATATTATATAGATATAAGTTCTTATTAGTATGTCATATATGCTCTAAGGGGCGATGGATTTGGAACTAACCAGGCGACAGGAGACCATTTTGGAAATCGTGAAAAATTCCGGGCCAATCACTGGAGATCAGATTGCCGAGAAACTTTCCCTGACCAGGGCGACATTACGGCACGATCTTGCCATCCTGACAATGGCCGGGCTGCTGGAAGCGCGCCCGAGAGTGGGCTATTTTCACAGCGGCAAGTCCCCGTACCGGGTAGTGGCGGAAAAGCTTCGCAGTGTTCTGGTGGACAGCGTTCTCTCCATTCCTGTTGTGGTTTCCGAAAACTGCTCCGTGTACGATGCTGTTGTGACAATGTTTATCAAGGATGTAGGGACTCTCTTTGTGGTTAAGGACGTAGGGCTGCTGGAAGGCGTTATTTCCCGTAAGGATTTATTAAAAACCACTCTGGGAGGCCATGATATTCACCAGCTTCCGGTAGGGGTGATCATGACCCGGATGCCGAATATACTATATACGACACCTGAAGAGTCAGCCTGGTCGGCTGCAAAAAAAATCATAACTCATGAGGTTGACGCACTGCCGGTTGTCCGCAAGACTATCCTCTCAGATGGCAGCGAAGGATTGGAAGTTATCGGGCGTTTAAGCAAAACCAACATTGCGCGGCTTTTTGTGGAACTGGGAGAAAGGTGTTAAGGGGGAGTTTATCATTTCCATAGAAGATGCCAAACCGGTCATATTCATCGTGTCCGATTCCATCGGCGAGACTGCTGAACTGGTAGCCCGGGCTGCTGCCATTCAGTTTAATCACGGCGGGGTAGAAATACGTCGCCTGTCATATGTTAACAACCCCAATGAGATCCCCGAGATTATGGAAGAAGCCAGTTCTTTCAACTGTGTCATAGCCTATACCCTGGTTATTCCGGAATTAAAGAGTGTGTTGGTACGGGAGGCGGCTAAATACGGTATTCCGACGGTGGATGTGCTGACCCCGATGCTGGAAGCTGTTTCCCAGCTTGTTAACCGGGATCCCAAGCTGGAACCTGGATTGGTCCGGAAAATGGACAGCGAGTATTACCGGAAGGTTGAGGCTATCGAGTTTGCTGTTAAATATGACGACGGCAAGGACCCCCGGGGCATCCTCAAGGCTGACCTGGTGATAATCGGGATTTCCCGCACTTCCAAGACACCCCTGTGCATGTACCTGGCAAACAAGCAAATTAAATCTGCGAACATGCCGCTGGTTCCGGAGGTATCCCCGCCGGATGAGCTCTTTCGTCTCCCGAAGCATAAACTAATCGGTCTGACGATCCGGCCTCAGCAGCTACACGAGATCAGAAGAGAACGGTTAAATACCCTCGGCCTCACATCGGACGCTGACTATGCAAGTATGAAGCGGATTCTCAAGGAATTGGAATACGCCGAAAACTTCATGAAAAAAGTCGGCTGCCCGATTATTGACGTTACCAACAAGGCCGTTGAGGAGACAGCAAGCCGAGTGCTGGAAATATATCTTAGAGGTGAAAGGCATGTCAAGTAAGAAATATGTTTATCTGTTTGAAGAAGGAAATGCCGGGATGAAGAACCTGCTGGGCGGAAAGGGAGCAAACCTGGCCGAAATGACCAAAATTGGCCTGCCTGTTCCGCCTGGTTTAATTGTTACAACGGAGGCCTGTAAGGATTTCACCGCCCAGGGTCAGCAGTTTCCCGCAGGGCTGAAAGAACAAATCCGGAATGGTGTTGCCCAACTGGAGAAAAAAACTGGGAAGAGGTTTGGCGACGAGGCCAATCCACTGCTGGTATCAGTCCGTTCAGGTGCTCCTGTTTCCATGCCCGGGATGATGGATACAGTCTTAAACCTCGGTTTAAATGACCGTACCGCGGAAGCTCTGGCTTCCGCCACCGGAGACGAGCGGTTCGCCCTTGACTGCTACCGCCGCTTTATCAATATGTTCGGTGACGTTGTGATGGGAGTGGAGCACCACAAATTTGAAAGTATTCTAGCTTGCCAGAAGGACAAGGTCCGGATTTGTCTGGACAACCAGCTTTCCGCCGGAGATTGGCGGGAGGTTATTGCTGAATATAAAAAATTAATCCAGAAAGAAACCGGCCGCCTCTTCCCCCAGGAGCCCATGGAACAGCTTTTTATGGCGGTTCATGCCGTCTTTAATTCCTGGAATAACGACCGGGCTTGTGTTTACCGCAGAATTAATAAAATCCCGGACGACCTTGGGACGGCCGTAAATATACAGGTCATGGTTTTCGGCAACCTGGGGAACGACAGCGGCACCGGCGTTGCTTTTACCCGCAACCCTTCGACCGGGGAAAATAAACTCTACGGTGAGTACCTGATTAACGCCCAGGGCGAAGATGTGGTGGCCGGGATCCGGACACCGCAGCCCATTGAGGCGCTGCAGCAGGACATGCCGGAGATTTACAGTCAGTTTGCCGAAATGTGCGGGCTTTTGAGCAGGCACTACAGGGATATGCAGGATATCGAATTTACAGTGGAGCGGGGCAAACTCTGGATTCTGCAGACCCGCAGCGGGAAGCGTACGGCCCAGGCTGCCATCAAAATTGCCGTGGACATGGTTGATGAAGGTTTAATCACCCGTGAGGAAGCTGTGCTGCGGGTTGAGCCCGGACAACTGGATCAGCTTCTGCACCGGCGCATCGACAGCGGAGCAAAGCTGAACATTATAGCCAAAGGACTGCCGGCTTCACCCGGTGCTGCCTCTGGGGTTGTTGTATTTGATGCTGACGAGGCCGAAAGACTGAACGCGGAAGGTAAAAAAAACATCCTGGTTCGTGTTGAAACAACTCCTGACGACATCCATGGAATTGTAGCCTCCCAGGGTGTCCTTACCTCCCGGGGCGGGATGACCAGCCACGCTGCTGTGGTGGCGCGGGGGATGGGCAAACCCTGCGTTTGCGGCTGCGAATCCATAAGTATTGATTACGAAAAAAACATTTTCTCAATAGAAGACCTGGTGGTCAGGAAGGGTGACATTATTTCTGTAGACGGTTCCACAGGTAATGTAATCCTTGGCGAAGTGCCGATGCTCGACCCCGAGCTGTCATCTGAATTTAAACAACTACTGGAGTGGGCCGACCAGATCCGCACCCTGGGCGTCAGGGCAAATGCCGATACCCCTCAGGACGCCGCAAAATCCAGGGAATTTGGAGCAGAGGGAATCGGTTTGACCCGTACCGAACATATGTTTATGGCCCAGGACCGTTTGCCCATTGTTCAGGAAATGATTCTGTCAACCAGCACAGCAGAGCGGCAAGCTGCCCTTGATAAGCTGCTGCCCATGCAGCAGGGTGATTTCTACGGGATCTTAAAAGCTATGGACGGACTGCCTGTGACAATCAGGCTTTTGGATCCGCCCCTCCACGAATTCTTACCCAATGCCGAGGAGCTTCTAGTGGAGTTAACCCGGCTGCGGCTGACAGAGGGAAGCAAGGCTGAGATTGAGAAAAAGGAAGAGCTTTTGCGCAAGGTCCGTGCCCTGTCCGAACTCAACCCCATGCTGGGACACCGGGGTTGCCGCCTGGGCATCACTTTTCCTGAAATCTATGCCATGCAGGCCAGGGCAATTTTTCTTGCCACAGCCCAGTTAGTTAAGGAAGGTTTCAATCCCGTTCCGGAAGTTGAAATTCCCCTTGTAATAGATCTCAATGAACTGTCTTTCCTGCGTCAGATCATCGTGGCCGAGGCTGATAAAGTGATTAAAGAAACCGGAATATCTTTCCACTACACCGTGGGTACCATGATCGAAATACCCCGGGCTGCCCTGCTGGCAGATGAATTGGCTCAAGCGGCTGATTTCTTTTCCTTTGGCACCAATGACCTGACCCAGACCACGCTGGGCTTCTCCAGGGATGATGCTGAGGGTAAATTCATCCAGGCCTATCAGGACAGGAAGATTTTGTCCGAAAACCCCTTTATGGTACTGGACCGCAAGGGTGTGGGTAAATTAATGAAATGGACCGTGGAACAGGGACGCAAGACCACTCCGGACCTGTTGATCGGGATCTGTGGAGAGCACGGCGGGGAACCATCATCCATTGAGTTCTGCCAGGAAATCGGCTTGGATTATGTCAGTTGCTCGCCCTTCCGGGTACCCATCGCCAGACTGGCGGCAGCCCGGGCGGCCTTAATCAACAAAGACTGATCGAAGTAAGATAAAAAAAGTAGGCTTAAATTTCCCAGCTTTAGTGATTGACAATAAAAGTAAGTTGTCATATATTATTTTAAAGACAGTTTAATAGCACAAAATGGGGTACACCACCGAAAGGGTGTAAATTCATTTTGTGCTATTTTTATTATCTGGCGAAGGAAGTGAATAAATGAAAGTTAACGGAAAGGTTATTTCTCTGGAGGAGAATAAAAGTTTGTTGGATTTTCTCGTGGCTCAAAACTATGATATCAGGTTAATTGCCGTGGAACTTAACGGAAAAATTATACCCAAATCCGCATACAAGGATGTGATGCTCAAAAATGAAGACAAGCTGGAAATTGTCAGCTTTGTTGGTGGGGGTTGAGAAATGAAATTAACTGTCAACGGACAAAAGAGAGATTTTGAGTGTCAAACTGCTTTTCAAATCAGAGAGCTGGTGGGCAATGAAAATGACATTGTGATCCTGAACGGCTTTCAGATTGAAGAAGATTATCCGCTGTCGGAAAATGATACCATAACCATCATACCAAAAGGGGTTATGCCCGGACCAGAAGAGCTTGAGAGCATGATGATGGCAAGGCATTTGCCTCATGTTCAGGAAAGATTGAAAAAAGGTAAGGTGGCCATTGCCGGGTTAGGAGGCCTGGGTTCAAATATTGCCGTTATGCTGGCCAGAAGCGGTGTCGGACAGTTGCTCCTGGTGGATTTTGATCTTGTAGAACCCAGTAATTTAAACCGCCAGAGTTATTACCTGAGTCATTTGGGGATGCCGAAAACAATTGCCTTAAAACAACAGATTGAGCAAATAAACCCCTACATTTTGGTGGAGGTAAAAACGGCAAAGGTAACAGAAGATAATGTTGTAGAATTATTCAGCGGCTATGATATTATTTGTGAAGCCTTTGATAAAGCCAGGGAAAAGGCAATGCTGGTCAACACAGTTTTGGAAAAACTCCCGGGTGTTAAAATTGTCGCCGCCTCCGGTTTGGCCGGGTATGACAGTTCAAATTTGATTCAAACCAAAAAAGTAATGAGGGATCTGTATGTCTGCGGGGATTTTGTAAGCGAAGCAAAAATCGGGAGAGGATTGATGGCGCCAAGAGTGCTTATTTGTGCCGGCCACCAGGCCAACATGGTTTTGCGGCTCTTGCTCGGGATAGAAGATGTATGAGAGTATGGGAGGAGATGGAGAAATGGATGATAAATTAATTCTTGGCGGTCATGAATTTCAATCCAGGTTTATCCTGGGGTCGGGTAAATTTTCCCTGGATATAGTGAAAGCCGTTGTGGAAAACGGGGGAGCCCAGATGGTAACACTGGCCCTGCGCCGGGCCAATCTTGGGGGGGAAGAAAATATTCTCGACTATATCCCAAAGGACGTTACCATTCTACCTAACACCTCCGGGGCGAGAAATGCCGGGGAAGCGCTGAGAATAGCCCGCCTGGCAAGAGAAATCGGTTGCGGGGATTTTGTTAAGCTGGAAGTGATCCGTGATTCCAAGTACCTTCTACCGGATAATTATGAAACTGTAAAGGCTACGGAAATATTAGCCAGGGAAGGTTTTATCGTAATGCCCTATATGTATCCCGATTTATATACGGCCAGGGCATTGGTGGATGCAGGCGCCGCAGCGGTTATGCCTTTGGGCGCACCAATCGGCACCAATAAAGGATTATGTACGAAGGAATTTATTAGAATCCTGTTGGATGAAATTGATTTGCCCATCATTGTTGATGCAGGCATTGGATGCCCCTCCCAGGCTTGCGAGGCTATGGAAATGGGTGTCGATGCCATCATGTGTAATACCGCTGTAGCCACAGCAAACAATGTTGCTCTCATGGCAAAAGCATTCAAGCTGGCCATTGAGGCCGGCCGCGCCGCTTACCTGGCCGGACTCGGCCGGGTGTTAGACAAAGGGGCAGAGGCTTCCAGTCCTTTGACCGGGTTTTTGGAGGATTAACCATGGCACTGCATAAGATTGACCACATGGCCTATTTAGATGGTATGGAAGCAATTGATTCAGATCTTATGGACAAAGTATTAAAGCACCTGAGGGAATATGACTACCGGCACTATACCGGCCAGGATGTGCAAAGGGCACTGCTGAAGGAACAATTATCCATTGATGATTATGCCGCTGTCCTATCTCCGGCAGCTATGCCCTATTTGGAAGAAATGGCACAAAGGGCACTGCGGGAGACGAGAAAGCATTTTGGCAATTCTGTGCACCTTTTTACCCCTTTGTATATCGCAAACTACTGTGAAAACCATTGTGTCTATTGTGGCTTTAATTATAAAAATAGAATCCGCCGGGGAAAACTTACAACTAACGAATTGGAAGGAGAACTCAGGGCCATTGCGGCAACCGGGCTGCAGGACATCCTGATTCTCACCGGGGAATCACGCCGGCAGTCGGGACCGGCGTATATTGGAGAAGCCGTTAAAATGGCGGCAAAGTATTTTTCCTCCGTCAGTTTGGAAATCTATCCCTTGAATGTTAATGAATATAGATATTTACATGAATGCGGCGCGGATTATGTTTGTGTTTACCAGGAAACTTACAATCCAGATAAGTATGAGGAGGTTCATGTTAGAGGACCGAAGAGGGTTTATCCCTACCGTTTCCATGCCCAGGAGAGGGCGCTCCTGGCCGGCATGCGCGGGGTTGCCTTCGGCGCTCTTCTGGGGCTGGATGATTATCGCAAGGATGTTTTTGCCACCGGTTTACATGCTTATTTTATTCAACAAAAGTATCCTCATGCGGAGATTTCCTTTTCTGTCCCCCGCTTAAGACCTTATATTAATAATGCCGGGAATAATCCCCGTGATGTCCAGGAAAAGCAACTCTTACATGTAATGCTCGCTTATCGTTTATTTATGCCCTTTGCCGGTATTACCATCTCCACAAGAGAAAGAGCACAATTCCGGGATCATGTTATCGGAATGGTTGCCACCAAAATTTCCGCCGGCGTCAGGGTTGGGGTGGGCGGACATCTGGTAGAAGAAAAAGGCGATGAGCAGTTTGAGATTTCTGATCCCCGGAGTGTAAGGGAAGTACATCAAATGATTCTGAGCCGGGGACTGCAGCCGGTTTATAACGATTACATCCGGGTCTAGGTGATTCTATGCTTATTTGTGTGACTAACCGGAAGATGTGTCAGGATGATTTCTTAAAGCGGCTTGACCAGATTGCTCAGGGAAAACCCCGGGCCATTCTGTTGCGGGAAAAGGATTTGAGTTTAACTGAATATAAAAGGTTAGCGGAAAGCGTAAGAGATATCTGCCTGAAGCACAAGGTGCCGCTGATCATAAATAAATATAAGGAAGCAGCGGTAGAGCTTAAATGTGATACCCTTCATTTAGCAATGCCGGATTTGAGGAAATACCGGAACGGACTCAAACAGTTTTCCCGTGTAGGTGCTTCCGTCCATTCTGTAAGTGAGGCGGAAGAGGCGCAGCGGTTAGGAGCCGCTTATTTAATCGCGGGACACATCTTTCCCACGGAAAGCAAAAAAGGAGTCCCGCCCAGGGGGCTGTCTTTTTTGCGGGATGTGTGCGCTGCCGTAGAGATCCCGGTTTATGCCATTGGCGGGATCACGGAGGACAAAGTAAGGGATGTTTTAGGGGCAGGGGCCAGGGGAGTCTGTGTGATGAGCGAGGCGATGACCTGTCCTCACCCGGCTGAGCTGGCCGGCAGGTTCAAGGCCGGATATGGCGGGTGCTCATTCAAGTAAACTGCAACTTGAAGGTTATGAAGTTTAATCTACTGCACTTGTCAAGGGGAAAAGACGATTTTCAACTCAATAACAGGAGCACCTGTAAAAACCCGCCAGCCGCGGGGCTTTGCTGGGCTTTGCACTGAACTATCGAAGAGTTTTACCGGTAGTTTTTTTATTGCCCTTTTTAATTGCCGCCAAACTGATCTGCTAAGAATTAGTTTTGGGCCGAAAAACTCATGTACCATTCCGGGTGCCGGGATCATTGTGACGGAACCATGTCCTCCTTGAAACCGGCAATGAATAATTCTGCGCCAAGCAGTTGTTCTGCTGAAGTAGTCGTGGAGGTAGCCGGCGGACCCATCGGCGGGTTGTTCAAAGAGGCTGGCGCGGCGGGATGAAGCAGGTTTCTGCCCGGTAACAGGCCATGACCCCGTCAAGCTTGCTTTAGGTTAACTAAGCAGGAGCCAAAGGATAGTTTTGGGTAGTGGTAAAAATAAAGTAGATAAAGCAGGACAGGGACAAGCCCTGTCCCTCTTTTTTTGGGTGTTTTATTAAAAAAAGGTATTTAATAAGAAATGTTGAATACATGTGACAGTAAATTCTAAGATTATGAAATTTTCTAACATTGCGGGCCGCTGTAATAAACAACGGGACCCCAAATAACGGTACCGGGACGGTCGGCGCTGCAGTGCAGGAACCGGCTTTGGAAGGCGCCGGAGAAACTGCCGGTATGGTTAACGCAAAACAGGTCCAGGCTGATTTCGCCGGCGGTAGCGGTACGATGAGCAACCCTTACCTGATCGCTGACGCACACCAGTTGAACAACGTGCGTAAGTACCGGGATGCTTATTACTATTTCAAATTGCTGGACGACATTGATCTGGACGTGCCTCCCTACAACCAGGACAGGGGCTGGGAGCCCATCGGTATGCCCGAAAGACCATTTATTGGCACATTCAACGGCGATGGAAAGGTTATCAGGGGCCTTTACATCAACCGGGCTGATGAGGATCACGTTGGCCTCTTCGGGTATACGGGGGAATACGCCATTCTGCGGGATATCATTCTGGAGGATGTAAGTGTAACCGGCAGAGACATGGTTGGCGGCCTGGTGGGATTCGTATATTACCATGTCTCCGGTTCTTACGTTTCAGGAGAGGTGAATGGAGATAATTACGTCGGCGGTCTGGTTGGTTACAATTATAAATCTGGAAGGATCACCAATTCTTATGCTGTAGCCGGAGTGAATGGGAATAATTATGCCGGTGGTCTGGTTGGTTATAATGAATGGATAGTCACCGACTCTTATGCTGCAGGCAATGTAAAAGGAAACAAATACGTCGGCGGCCTGGCGGGATGCAGTGAAGAGTTGGTCTCGTATTGTTACGCGACTGGCGCCGTTACCGGCAGTGAAGATGTGGGCGGCCTGGTAGGGTTAAACGAAGGAATCGTATACACTTCTTACTATGACAGTGACACCACCGGCCAGTGGGACACCGGCAAAGGTGAGCCGAGAGCCACCGGGGAAATGCAGCTCCGCTCCACCTATGCAGGCTGGGATTTCGTGTATGTCTGGGGCATCGAGGATGGGGCCGGCTATCCTGTACTCCGCTGGCAGGCGGGAGCGCCGCAGGCGGGATTTAACGCGATACCTTCGTTGTTGTCGGCAGAGGTGGGTGTCGAACTCCATTTGAATATCACCGATGCCAGGGGAGCGACGGCAATTATCTGGCCGGTTGGAAAGAAGTAACAGTATACAGCGACCTTCAGGATGAAAATGTGTTCCAGTCCGCAGTAGAATTCATAAACGGTACATTTGTTGCACCGGTCACCTTAATCTTAAGCACCGCCGGTACCCATAACCTGCGGGTTTATTTGGAAGGTGTCTCTTATTCAAACCTGGTTACCGTGGAAATGGTGCCGCCCCTTTTATTCGCCGGCGGCAGCGGTACCCCCGACGACCCGTACTTGATCGCTGATGTAGAACAGTTGGACAACGTGAGACACCGGGTTAACGCTCATTTTAAACTAATCAGCGATATCGACCTGGGAGACAGGGGATGGGAGCCTATTGGAAAATCTTGGCGCTTTCCCTTCCAGGGAGGATTTAACGGCAATGGGTACGTTATCAGGAACCTTACTGTTGATTGGCCTGGTTCTTATGCAGGGCTTTTCGGTTGCTGCCAGGATGCAGTTTTCCGCACGATCAACCTGGAAAATGTAAATGTGTCGGGAAAGCTCTATGTTGGTGGTCTGGTGGGTTACATGGAGGAAGGGAGCATCGAGGACAGCACCGTCAGCGGCGGGGTAACCGGTACGGACTATGTTGGCGGCCTGGTTGGTGGGAATAATGGCGGTATCTCCGGTTCCTGCGCCGTAGTGGAGGTGGAGGGAGATATCAATGTCGGCGGCCTGGCCGGGTCAAGTTCTGCCGAGCTAGTTGGCTCCTTTGCTAATGGTAAAGTGACCGGCAGCGAACGGGTCGGCGGCCTGGTCGGTTGGCTTTTTTCTTACGGTAGAATATCCGGTTCCCACGGCGAGGTAGATGTGGAGGGGAATAGCATGGTCGGCGGCCTGGCAGGCGGTATAGAAAATGGTACAATAACAGCCTGTTATGCCGGGGAAGACGGGACGGTAAGCGGCAACTCTAAAGTCGGCGGCCTGGCCGGGACCTTTTTGCATGGGGAAATATCCGACTTTTACGCCAGAGCAGGCGTCACGGGCACCAGCGGAGTTGGCGGCCTGGTGGGGACAGTCGAGGGGGAGGAAAACCCGTATTTGCCGTACTTGCGAACAAAAATAGTTAACTGTTACGCCGCGGGTGCTGTGCTGGGGGATTCCTCTACCGGCGGCCTGGCCGGCATGTGCCTGGAAAACAGCAGCATAACCGGCTGCTACTACGACAGCGAAGTCAGCGGCCGCTCCGGGGAGGACAACCAGTGGGGTACCCCCAGAACCACCGCTGAGATGAAGCGGCAGGCCACCTTTGCGGGCTGGGACTTTGACACGGTCTGGGGTATTGTGGAAGATCGCACCTACCCCTACCTGCGGTGGCAGGACCAGGCCGGGTTTACGGTTGCCCCGGTCCAGGCCGGCGACAAAACCGCCGGTAAGGCCTTTGAACTGAACATAACCGGCGCCACAGATGTCTCCGGCAGTTATCTGGACGGTGACTTTAACCTCATAATAACCAGCGACCGGGAAGAAGGAGAAGTGTACAACGGGCCAGTGACCTTCACAAAGGGGAATACCGCAGTGCGGGTCACCCTGACCGCCCTGGGGAAACACACCCTGACCGTTACAATAGAGGGAGTACCAGGCTCTGGGACCCTGGAGGTCACCGTGAAATCAGCTTCGGGCGGCGGTAGCGGCGGGGGGAGAGCCTCGACCAGGGCTGAAAGCCCCAAAGCCAGTTTGGTACTCCTGGATGGGAGCGCCAGCCTGTCTGTTCCAGCCCGGCTGGACGGCAGTACAGGCACGGCAGCAGGTGAAGTTGAGGCAGCCCTATTGGACGAGGCCTTTGCCAAGTCAGAGCCCAATGAACAGGGAATTAAGCAGGTGGAGATTGACATGCCTGAAATAGACGGCGCGAAGGCATATGAAATAACACTTCCCGCAGCTGCTTTGAGCCAGGGAGGTACTGATAGGCTAATTAAAATAAAAACCGGCGCTGCCTCCCTGACGGTGCCCGGGAACATGCTGCAGGCAGCAGGCGCAAACGGGTCAGAAAAGGCCTCCCTGACAATTGCTGCAGCCGGCAGGAGCAAGCTTCCAATGGATCTCCAGGCGCAAATCGGCGACAGGCCGGTAATAGAGCTTGGTTTAAAAACCGGGGGCAAAACAGTGTCCTGGCGCAATGAGGACACTGCCGCAACGGTGAGCATACCCAATCTGGCGGCAGAAGAAGAACTTGCCGCTCCCGAGCACATAACGGTGTGGTACATTGATGAAAAGGGCAAGGTGGTGGAAGTACCGTCAGGAAGGTATGACCAAAACCCGGGCGCCGTCACCTTCAGAACCAGCCATTTTGGCAATTATGCGGTGGTCTATGTAGACAAGACCTTTGACGACCTCGAGAGTGTAACCTGGGCAAAGAAACAAATCGGGGTGCTGGCCTCCAAGGGCGTACTGAAGGGCGTATCCGAAACAGAATACGCACCCCAGGCCGCCATCACCAGGGCCGACTACCTGTACTTCCTGGTAAGGACCCTGGGGGTTAACGCCAGGGTTGACGAAACTTTGCAGATCTCGAAGGGGACGCCTATTACTACAGGGAGATCGGCATCGCCAAAAAGCTGGGCATCACCAGAGGCACGGGGAATAACAGGTTCAGCCCGGATGAAGCCATCACCAGGCAGGACATGCTGGTGCTGACCGGGAGGGCCTTGGGGATGCTGAAAAAGCTTGAACTGGAGGGCACGGTTTCAGACCTGGACAGGTTTGCCGACAAATCCCTTGTGGCGGACTATGCCGTAGAAAGCATTGCCTCTTTAGTAAGGGAAGGACTGATTGTGGGCAGCGGAGGCAGGGTCGATCCCCTCGGCAAGACCACAAGGGCTGAAGCGGCCGTATTCCTGTACAGGATCTATAATTTAAACTAATCATAAAATAATAAACGTTAAACGGCATGGGCAGCGTAACAGGTAAGAAAGGGGTATAGCAGGGAATATTTCCGCCGGGTTTACGGGGAATAATGGTTGAGAGTAACGGCTGTTGCCCCGGGGAACTCTCCCGGTGCTGGCGGCATGTTCAATAAGACTGCCGTCAGGGAATAAGGCAAGACTACAACGACAATACGGGCAAAACAGGAGTGATGGCTTGTGCGGCAGATGAGGCTCTTCATTGCAGTGAACCTGCCTGTTGAAATAAAGAGGTCCCTGGGCTCCTTGATCCAGGTTCTCAGGAGATTTCCCCTGGACGCCAGGTGGGTGCCGGAGGCGAACCTTCACCTGACCCTTCAGTTCCTGGGCAATGTCCCCGAAGAACAGGTCCCGGCCATTGTCCAGGGGTTGAATCTGGCTGCGGGAGAGGTTGCGCCCTTTAAACTTGTAATCAGCGGTGTGGGAGTGTTTCCCTCTGTGGAACGGCCGCGGGTATTGTGGGTTGGTGTATCCGGTGAAACAACAGCCCTGACAGACCTGCAGCGGAGGGTTCAGAGGGAGATGGGGCTGCTGGGGTTTGCGGCGGAACAGCGTAAATTTTCCCCCCATCTGACCCTGGCCAGAATACGGTCGCCCCGGGATATCAGGAACCTGCTGCAAAAGGCCGGGGAGTATGCAGAAAAAACGAAGAAGTTTGGAGAAACCAGGGTTGTTTCAATTGAGTTGATGCAAAGTGAGCTCAGTCCCGCAGGCGCCAAATATTACGTTCTGGCCAGTATGCCCCTGTCGGGCTTGCCTGCGGTCTAAAAAGAGTTTGCTGAGAATAATATTTTTGCAAGACGGGTGTAATATAATCTAAATAACCCCGGTGGTGTTCTCCCGCTGCCGGGGTTTCCTGGCCTTGCCTGAGTTTTCAGTTCAGGCAGGATTATCCATCCCTTTGTAGAATAACATAAGATTCATTTCAGGTAAGGTGGTTACAATATGCATATCCGCCTGCGTGCCGAGGAACTGGAAAGGCTTAACCTGGCTCCCAACGCCTGCCACAGCAGCAGGAGCAGAGGCAGGGTTCGTCCGGAACCGGAATGTATTGTCAGGACCGCATTTCAGCGCGACCGTGACAGAATTATTCATTCCAAAAGTTTCCGTCGGCTTAAACATAAGACACAGGTTTTTATCATACCTGAAGGAGATCATTACCGGACAAGGCTTACCCATACCCTGGAAGTGGCCCAAATTGCCCGCACTGTTGCGCGGGCCTTGAGGCTCAACGAGGATCTGGCGGAAGCCGTGGCGCTGGGGCACGACCTGGGTCATACTCCTTTCGGACACGCCGGTGAGGAGGCGTTAAACGAAGTTTTCGGACCAGGTTTCAAACACAACGAGCATAGTCTCCGGGTTGTAGACGTTTTGGAAGGAGGAAGGGGGCTTAACCTGACCTGGGAGGTCCGGGACGGCATCCTCAATCACACGGGTCCGCACAAACCGGCAACACTGGAAGGACAGATTGTCAAGATTGCCGACAGGATAGCCTACGTCAACCATGATCTTGACGATGCGATCCGGGGCGGCGTGCTGAGCCTCAGTCAAATTCCCGCACAGTGCCTGGATGTCCTGGGAAGGGAGCACCGGAACAGAATCAATACGATGGTTCTTGACCTGATCGAGACCAACTGGGACAATCCCGGGGAAATCAGAATGAGTCCGGAGGTGGAGGAATCTACGAACCTGTTGCGGGACTTTTTGTTTGAACATGTTTATATTGGCTCCGAGGCCAAACGTGAAGAGGCCAAGGCCATCCACATCGTTCAGAGCCTGTTCCGTTACTTTTCTGAGCATGTTGAACTACTGCCCGGCGAATACCTTCAACGCGCCCGGACCGGATCAGCTGAAAGGGCGGTTTGCGATTATATAGCCGGGATGACGGACAGATTTGCCATCCGCATTTATCAGAAGTACTTTTTGCCGCTGCCCTGGCTGGAATAGGAGGAAAACCGGCCAGGATTATTCCTTACAATTTATGGTAATAATATTTAAAAATATTGTCGATAAACGGGGAGGAAAAATTTCAGCTATAGAGAATAGTCTTTTTTATAACAAAAATTAGAATGATCTTATTGATTATTTTCATTACCGCACGTGCAGGACTCTATTATTATTTGTTGAATCATTTGAGTATACAAGTTGATTAGTAGGTGGTCCGGGTGGGCTTTATTCCTGATGAAGTAATTGAAGCAGTCCGCCTTCGATCAAACATTGTAGAGGTGGTTTCCCGCTACGTTCAACTGAAAAAAACAGGCAAAAACTATACTGGCTTATGCCCTTTTCACCGGGAACGCACACCTTCTTTTACCGTTACGCAGGAAAAGCAGATTTTCCACTGTTTCGGTTGCGGTGCAGGGGGTGATGTTTTTCGCTTCTTAATGTTGAAAAACAACATGAACTTTTACGAAGCAGTGAGTTTTTTAGCGGAACAGGCCGGTATAGTCATACCTTCGGACACAAGCCCTGTTCAGAAAGAAATGGATCGGGAACGGGAAAGCTTGCGGCAAATTAACAGCCTGGCAAAGGATTATTTTCATCACACCCTGAAGCACCACGAAGCCGCTGCCGTTGCAAGGCGGTATCTGGCTGGCCGGGGCCTTGCCCCGGAGGTGCTCGAGCTTTTTCAAGTAGGTTTTGCTCTTCCGGGCTGGGATAACCTGGTGAGTTTTTTGGGCAGGCAGGGTATCCGGCCTGAAGAGATGGTCAGGGCCGGACTGGGCATCAAAAAAGCCGGCGGTGGTTACTATGACCGGTTTCGAAACCGGATCATTTATCCAATATGGGACGCTGCCGGACGGGTTACCGGTTTTGGAGGGCGGGTTCTTGATAACTCCCAGCCGAAATACATCAATACTCCCGAGACGGCGTTTTTCAGCAAGGGGCGCAATCTTTACGGGTTGCACCTGGCCAGAAGCGCAGTCCGGGATAAAAGCTGTATTATCGTGATGGAGGGTTATATGGATGTAATTACTGCGCACCAGCATGGGATTACCAACGCCGTGGCTTCTCTGGGAACCGCCCTGACTGCGGAACAGGGCAGGCTGCTCTTGAACTACAGCAAAAACGTAGTTATCGCTTATGATGCTGATGCGGCAGGCGTGGCTGCTACCATCCGCAGTCTTGACCTTCTGCAGGAGTTGGGGGGCCAGGTTAGAGTTTTAAGCATCCCGGATGGAAAAGACCCTGACGATTACCTCCGTAAGAACGGCCGTCAGTCCTGGGAAAGGCTTCTGGATACAGCTCCTTCCCTGATCGAATATAAATTGCGGCAGGCTGCTTCAAGCCAGGGGGTAAAAACCGTTTCTGACAAGCTGAGCATTCTGGATCAGGTATTACCAAATATTTATGGTTTGCAAAATGAAGTTGAAAGAGAAGAAGGACTTAAAGCGATTGCCCGGGAATTAAATTTGAGCTGGGAAACAGTTACAGGTGAATATAAGCGTTTTAAGACGAACAAGGGTAAAAAATGGACATTTTCGGATAATATTGTTAAAACCAAGCATACTATAGTAGGTAAAAAGGAAAGAATGGATGCCAGGAGCAAGGCTGAAACTGTTATTTTGCAACTGGTACTGGATAATCCTGAAATGGGGAAGATTGTACTTGATAAAATGGGGCAGGCGCCCTTTAAAAATAAAACTTATCTTAAAATATTTAAACGATGTCTGGAAGTGGCCGAACGGCCACTTTACCAACCCGTAGAAATTATCAATGACCTGGAGGATGAGGAAAGAAGTTTGTTGAGTTACCTGCTGGCCCAGGAAATTCCCGGGGATGACCCGGTTCAAATAATGAACATATACCTGGAATCTATCAATCGCTGTTATCGGCAGGAACGCAGGAAAAACCTTTTGCAGGAAATCAGCAAATATGAAAATATGGAAAATGGCCTGCCTGATCATGATTTGTTGCGTGAGTACATGCTGCTTCAAAGGATTGAAGATGCTGAAATAGCGGGTGATCAGGGTAGAATTGACCAATTGCTGCAGGAATACCGGCAATTTGAGTCAAATAACTGGAAATACCCTAGAGAGGGGATTGATGGCTAGTGAGGGAAGAGCCGAAAACTGACGGTGTTATGGAATTAATCGAAAAGGGTAAAAAGCGAGGTGTCCTGACCTACACCGAGATCATGGACAGTCTCCAGGGAACAGACCTGACACCCGAACAAATTGATGATATTTACGAAAAGCTGGCCGGAATGGGTATAGAGGTGGTTCAGGAAGCGCCGGAAATTGAACCTGTTGACGGTGTAACAGTGGATTCTCCACCCGAAGAAGTGGAAGTTGACCTGACTGTTCCGGAAGGTGTCGGGATAGATGATCCTGTCCGCATGTACCTTAAAGAAATTGGGCGAGTCCCGCTCCTTACGCCGGAAGAGGAAGTGGAGCTGGCAAAGCGTATGGAGGATGGTGACGAGGAAGCTAAAAGAAGGCTGGCGGAAGCAAACTTAAGGCTGGTCGTGAGTATTGCCAAGCGTTACGTGGGCAGGGGCATGCTTTTTCTGGACCTGATTCAGGAAGGTAATTTGGGATTAATTAAAGCTGTGGAAAAGTTTGACTACAGGAAAGGTTATAAGTTCAGCACATATGCAACCTGGTGGATTCGGCAGGCCATTACCAGGGCAATTGCGGATCAAGCCAGAACAATCAGGATCCCTGTGCATATGGTGGAAACCATCAATAAATTAATCCGGGTATCCCGGCAGCTATTACAGGAACTTGGACGCGAGCCCAGTCCTGAGGAAATTGCCAGTGAAATGAATATTTCCGAGGAAAAGGTCAGGGAAATCATGAAGATTGCCCAGGAACCGGTATCTTTGGAGACACCCATCGGAGAAGAGGAAGACTCCCATTTAGGGGACTTTATCGAGGATCACGATGCCAGGGCCCCGGCTGAAGAAGCGTCATTTACACTTTTGAGGGAGCAGCTGGACGAAGTATTAAAGACCTTAACCGAGCGGGAACAGAGGGTTTTGCGCCTGCGCTTCGGGCTTGACGACGGCCGTGCCCGCACTCTGGAAGAGGTAGGCCAGAAATTTGGCGTTACCCGGGAGCGCATCCGGCAGATTGAGGCCAAAACGCTGCGCAAGCTCCGCCATCCCAGCCGCAGCAAAAAATTAAAAGATTATCTGGATTAAAATCACACTGTTAAAAATCTTGACTACAGTTAAAAACTATCGTATAATAGCTTTTGCCGATGTTCCTCGATAGCTCAACGGTAGAGCAACCGGCTGTTAACCGGTAGGTTGTAGGTTCGAATCCTACTCGGGGAGCCATTCTTTCGGGCCTATAGCTCAACGGTAGAGCATCCGGCTCATAACCGGCTGGTTCCAGGTTCGAATCCTGGTGGGCCCACCAATTGAGAGGCGAGAGGTGAGAGGTTAGAAGTGAGAATCTAATCTGTTCTCTCACATCTCACATCACACATCCCACATCCCACATCTCACATGGCCCCTTGGTCAAGCGGTTTAAGACACCGCCCTTTCACGGCGGTAACACGGGTTCGAATCCCGTAGGGGTCACCATATTAGGGCGATTAGCTCAGCTGGGAGAGCGCCTGCCTTACAAGCAGGATGTCGGCGGTTCAAGCCCGTCATCGCCCACCAAGAAAACTACAGTCGCAAGGATCTGCGTACTGTGGTTTTTTTTATTTTTACTTAAAATTTTCTCTTAAATAAATAATTAGGTGTTTTATTGTCATGTTGCTCAGAATCTTTCTTACGGAATCAATATCAATCTAATTGAAGTGACTCAGCGTTTATTTTAAATTCATTTACTAACATACGACAGACAGATTTCTATTCAAGTGGATAGAATTAAGATGTGTTATGTAGATTAACGACGGATTTTGGCAAAATATGACAATAAAACATGATATAATATATTTATATGACACAAGTTAAATAGTTGAAGAGTATTTTTCAGGGAGGTGAGTAATTATCGATATTACCAATGATTTGTGTTCGAATTTATGGGCAAAGTCGAAGCCATACCATCCCTTGGAGAGGCATATGATTGATACAGGCTGTATAAGCCAGGCTCTTCTAACCGAATCCTGCTTTGCAGTACTTTTGCCTCGACTAGCAAAAGCTTTCTCTGTTACTGAGGAAAATATGCTCAAGTATATCGGGTTCCTTTTTGCTTTGCACGACCTGGGCAAATGCCACCCTCTATTTCAGCAGCAGTGCGAAGACCTGGATATAGTTATTGAACTCTGTAAATTGGAGAAAATCCAGAAAGGAGACCAGTCTCTATACAGACATGAGTCATTATCCGCTAGTATTGTTCAAAAGATGCTTCGTGATGATGGTAACAGCAGGCCGTTAGCAAGGTTGTGGGCAGAAGTAATCGGTGTGCATCACCAACGCAAGCATGTAGAGCCGGCGCCGGTTGACCGACGGATTTGCGCATTTTGGAAAGACCTTCAGCAAGAACTGCAGAGAAGAATGCGTGTTGTGTTCTCCTGCAGCGGTCCATGCCAAATGGGTTCAGAACAGCAAAAGATTGCGGCAGTGTATTTGTTACTGGGGTTGCTGGTGCTCTCTGACTGGCTGGCATCGGGACACGAATGGTTTGCTCATGGCCAGGATGGTAGATGCATTAAGGAGTACTCTGAAGCGAGCCGGCAGTCAGCTAATAAAGCCATTAAAAAACTTGGATTCATTAAGGCCTCTGCCGGGGATTTGAAGCCTGATTTTAACCAGGTTTGGCCCAATATACCGCGTGAGGGCATGAGACCCCTGCAGAATGCCTGTGAGTCTTTTTTTAGAGAGATACCTCCCCCTGGTCTGCTGGTTATCGAGGCCCCCATGGGTGAGGGAAAAACTGAGGCGGCAGTATACGCGGGTATGCAGTGGATTGCCAGCTTTGGGCTTGCTGGTATGTATATTGCTTTGCCGACAGCGGCTACCAGCAACCAGATGTATGACCGTATTAGCGACTTCCTTAAAATGCAGAATATGCAGAAACAGATCAGACTTCTGCATGGGATGGCCTGGCTTCTCGACGAGGACACACCGGAATTTGTGCCGTCTGAGGAGCACAGTAGCGTGTTAGAGGCTGCCTGGTTCCGCTCCTCCCGTAAAGGACTGCTGTCACCGTGGGCCGTTGGTACCGTGGATCAGTCAATGATGGCTGCCCTGAAGGTGCGATTTGGCGCACTGCGCCTTCTTGGGCTAGCTTGCAAGGTCCTAGTAATTGACGAGGTTCACGCCTACGACGTCTATATGACAGTTATCTTGGAACGCCTTTTAAGCTGGTGCGGGGCTCTAGAAATACCGGTTATCCTGCTGTCGGCGACACTGCCTTCATCCCGCCGTTGCTCCCTTATAAATTCCTATACAGGGCATAAGATGGGGCAGTTGACGACAATTCAGCCCTATCCATTAATTACCTATGCTAATACTGACGGCGTCAATATTCAACATAATGTTAATGATGTTTACATGAAAAGAAGAATAAAGCTGAAGCTGTGGCGGGGCGGTCTGGGCAAATGGAAAGAGGTGGCTCAAAAAGCATTATCTATAGTTGCAAATAACGGCTGCCTGTGTATTATTGTCAATACGGTAAGAGAAGCACAGGAGTTGTACCTTTGTTTTTCGCATCTAGAAATAAATGATGTCAAACTAATGCTATTTCACGGGCGGTTTCCGGCAGGGGAGCGGCAGCGAATTGAACAGGAATGCCTTCGGGCTTTTGATAAAGAAAGTATGACCATTTGTACGGACTGCCGTCCCGTTAAAGCGATCCTCGTAGCTACCCAGGTGGTGGAACAAAGTCTGGACTTGGACTTTGACTGCATGATCAGTGCTATTGCTCCCATTGACCTGTTGCTCCAGCGCTCCGGCCGATTGCACCGCCACACTGGCCGCATTCGCCCCGCAAGCCTTAGAAAACCGCAGCTGTTGGTGCTGCTTCCTGAAGAGGATGACTTCGGGCCAACAGAAAATGTTTACGATAAGTGGATACTATATAGGACTATGGAAGTCCTTGACCAGCAGAAATATCTAGATATTCCTGACGACATGCGGCAGCTGATTGAAACAGTTTACAACGATAATGAGCCTTTTTCAGAACACCCCCACCGTCAGGCATGGGATAAACTCTGCCAGACGCGCCGGAAGCATGAGTTAGAAGCCCGCCAATATCTAATTCCTGCGCCTGATTTTGTAAATATCAGGGAAGAGCACTGGTATGATGATGAAGAAGGTCCCAATGAATGGTTTAGTGCCAGTACCCGCCTTAGCGGGAGTACCATACAGGTACTACTTATAGAGCATGATGAACTTAAGAGGCTGTCCGTAAATATGAATAACCTTACCCGGGCTGAGGCGCGTCGCCTGATGCTTGGCCTGGTTGCACTGCCGTCATGGTGGTTTGACGGCCTTATGAATGCTGACGGTACAAGCCCTCTGATTAAGGGTGCTGGCTGGCTGAGAGGATTTAAACTCCTGGGTCTGCAGGATGGCGCCTACACAGGTTTCAAGGGCTCCGGGGAAAAGGTTTGCCTGGTAAATGACTCAAAACTAGGAGTTATTATGAAAAGGATGTGATGTGTTGACGAACTTCAATGTCCTGACCGAGCCATGGATACCCATCGAGGACTTCCATGGACATATTAAGGAATACGGTATTTTGGAGGCACTGGAAAAGGCCCATGAATTACAGGGTATCTCCGACTCCTCTCCGCTTTTTCACTACAGTATGTACCGCCTGTTGATAGCCTTCCTTACAGATGCACTCAGACCACAATCAGTCTACGATCTCCTGGACATTTATGATGCCGGCAAACTGCCGATGAAACGAATTACCCAGTATATAAAAGAATGTGAAGTAGATGGGACGTGCTTCGATCTGTTCGATCCGGTGCGCCCTTTCCTCCAGTCAGCCTGGGATGAGCAACTGGACAGCAAAGCTGTCAGATCTGTAGCACTGCTTGTGCATGACTTGCCCAGCGGCAACAACGCCATCCATTTTGACCACCGGCTGCAGGACACACAGGCATTCAGCCCGCAGATTTGTGCCAGAGCGCTGTGTGCGGTGAATGTTTTTTGCACCAGCGGGCTGCAAGGTCCTTCAGGAATCAATGGCGCCCCTCCTTGGTATGTACTGGTGAGCGGGAAAAACCTGTTGGAAAGGCTCATCTACAACATCTGGATACCTGTTATTGAGCTCCCACTTGATGTCCCTCCCGTTGCTTGGAGGAACGGAAGGCCTGTAAAGCCAGGCGAACAGGTGGACCAGACTTCCTATTTATACGGGCTTACCTGGCAGGCCAGGCGCGTCTGCCTTCTTCCCGGAGAAGGTGGAACATGTACTTACTCCGGACGGAAGAGCTCTGTGCTGGTACGTAAAATAGCTTTTCAAAAGGGATGGAAGTTTGAAGGACACAGATTATGGCGCGATCCCCACGTGCCACGGATAGAAAATGAAAGAGGTATCTCCACAGTTAAGCCAAAGACCGGCAGAGCGGCCTGGAGGGACCTGGGACCGCTGATGCTGCTTTATGGGAAAGACCACAATAAGGCCAGGTATTACCGCCCGGAGGTAATTCAACAGTATCAACACCTGGCCCGTGAAATTGAGCGCGGCGGCTGGGTTGAGGCTGAGATTTATGGCATTGTTACAAACCAGGCCAAATACATAAGCTGGATTCAGGACAGGCTCGGTATAGACTACAGGCTGGTTGCTGACGAAACTAGGGCTGTACTTTTCCAGAATGAGCTGACTCTAATCGAAACAGTGAACTTTGAGCTGAAAAGAGCGTTAAAGGGTACTCTAGCCCCAGCAGCTTTCTGTGAGCAGGCCGAAACGATATTTTTGGGGCAGATCAGGCCGCACTTCCTGGGCGGCTTTCAGGAAGAGGTGGCCCTGGCCGACGTGAGCAAGCCGGATTGGCGTGAGTCCCTGAAAGAGAAATGGCGCAATCAATTAAAAAAAATTACCCGGCGTATGTTCGAGGAATTCCTGGACAAGCTGGGCACAACAGCCGGGATGCTGGAAAGAGCAGCTAAGGCCAGGCGGTACTTTTACTCTAAATTAAACAAACTACTAAAGACTACTTAAAATGAAAGGAGAGTGAGCGGATGACACAGTCTAAGAAATTAGATTTGGAAGAAAAGGTAGCGGCTTATTTCGATGAACTTGATACGCTGCCTAAAGCGGAAAAAGCCATCCTTAAGCGCAATGCCGGTAATTTACTTCGCGAATCCCGGGGCGGCTCCCTGGGCATATTCTACAAAACACTGCCGCCGGGTGTGCTTAGAAGTCAGGAGGATATATGGTTTGCGGTCGCTACTCTTTATACCCTCACAAAGGCCCGCCTGAGCAACGAAGATGTGAATTTGCGGGTACAAACAAACTTTGGGTGGACCCTGCGGCGGGTATTTCAAGAAGGCCCCCGGCCGGAAAACCAGGATGTAAAACTGCGTGCATTGTTGGACAGTGCCTGTGATACACAAAACGGTTTCTTCTTTCACCAACTGCGTAAACTGGTCCGGCTAGCTGACAGCAGGGGTGTGCCCGTAAACTGGCCCAAACTGCTGGTTGATCTTATCCGGTGGAACAGTCCTCAGCGTCAGGTCCAAAAGGAGTGGGCTAGGGAGTATTACAGTCCAGTTAAAGAGAAGGAGGAATAATTAATGCTTATAGAAGTTCATATGATTAAAAACTATGCCCCGTCTAATTTAAACCGTGATGATACGGGAAGCCCCAAGAGCTGTATCTTCGGGGGTGAGCCCAGGGGCCGCATTTCCAGCCAGTGCCTGAAGCGTAACCTGAGAATCTCCGAAATTCTTCAGAACTCACTGGGTAAAGATTTATTCGGCAAGCGCACCAGAAAACTGCCCGATCTATTGGCTATGGAACTTGAGCGGCGCGGTATGAATCAGGATTTTATCGAGGCAGCTATGAAAAAAGCCAGCGGCTTTGGCAATAAAGAGGGCAAAGAAAACGATGAACTAAAAACAGCCCAAATTATGTTCTTTTCACCCGCTGATGTTACGGCAGTTGCTGACTGTTTCCTGGATGCCTGGAAGGAAGCAGGTGAAAATCTGAAAGATTTCAATAAGATAAAAGCCAAAGACTTGCAGGATAAAATGAAGGATATAATGCGTCCGGTAACCCTGGACATTGCACTATTCGGCCGAATGATCACCTCCAATGCCTTCCGCGATGTTGAGGCCTCTATACAGGTGGCCCATGCCATATCCACCAACCGCCTTGAAAGGGAATTTGATTACTATACCGCCATGGACGATTTATTAAAGAGCGGGGAAGAAACAGGCGCCGGTATGGTTGGGGACACGGAATTCAACTCTAATTGCTACTATCACTACTTCTCCCTTGACCTGAACCAATTAATTGAGAATCTTAAAGGCGTTAAAGGTGCAGCAGATATTGCTGTCAAGGCAGTGCCTGCGCTGGTACGGGCCTTTTGCTATGTCAGCCCTTCCGGTAAGCAGAACAGCTTTGCTGCCCACCAACTTCCCAGTGCAGTATGTGTTGAAATTAAGGATGAAAAGATACCGGTGAGCTATGCTAATGCTTTTGTGAAAACCGCAAGTCCTGGTTGGAAAGGCGACGGCTTGTCGCGCAAGCAGGTTAATTTAATTGAGGACAGTGTTGAAAAACTGGTCAAAGAGATTACAAATATCAGCAGGAAATTTGATATTAAGGTTTATAGAAGGCTCTGGTTTATTGCTGATGACACCCTTCCCTCGCCTGAAAATGCGCTTGTGTGTGAGAGCTTTGGCATAATGCTAACTAAATTGGAAGAAGCTCTTGCCCGGGAGGTGATGGTGTAAATGTCTGGAAAATGGCTCCTTCTGCTCCGGTTGGAAGGACCGCTGCAGAGTTGGGGTGAAAGGGCGCGTTGGGATTTGCGCGATACTGCGCCTATGCCCACAAAATCTGGTTTGGTCGGTCTGCTTGGCTGTGCCATGGGACTTCCCCGTGGCAACACCGGCCTAATTAAAATGGAGAAAGCATTAACTATGGGTGTAAGGGCAGACCGCCCAGGAACTTACCTTGAGGACTACCATACCATTACAGGAGAAATTATTACGGCAGATGGTAAGGTTCGCGGCAAAAAAAGTGACGATGGTACGATAATCTCGCGACGTCAGTATTTACAGGATGCTTCCTTTTTGGTTGTTTTGGACGGAGAGGAAGAAATCCTTCGTCATTGTGCTAAAAGCCTGAAATGCCCTGTTTGGACTGTTTACCTTGGCCGAAGGAATTGTGTACCCACTAGACCGGTTCTTTACGGTATTACTGACAGATATAAATCAATAGAGGAAGCACTTAAGAATGTCCCCAGTCTATACCCGTATAGGGAAAAGGGACTTCTCTGCGAGATTGAGCGCACTAATGGCGCTATGGAGCGCAGGGACAGGTCAACTACTGCACCATCACGCATTTTCTCTGCCCGCCGGGTGGATAGTATCTGGGTAAATCCGCCGGAACCAGAGGAGGCTGAGTAATTATGTACCTTGCCAGATTAATTATGGATGTCACTGAAAGGGGTGCCAGGCGTGATCTCAGAAACTGCCAGGATCTTCACAGAACAGTGATGTCAGCTTTCGACAACACAAATGAACGGGATGCCCGTCGCCAATTTGACGTTCTCTACCGCCTGGTTCCCTCTGGGGGAAGTAAATATATACTTTATGTACAGTCCAGGGTAAAACCTGAGGTGGTCAGGTGGCTGGATAAGGGCTACTTATACCCACTGCAGGAGGGCCGCTTTCTGCTGAATATATCTGAACCGGCTAAAATCATCAAAAAAGGAATGCTGTTGAATTTCGACCTCCTGGCCTGTCCTTCAAAGGTAACGGGTACCTCAACAAAACAGGAACGCTTAAGCGGGAACAAGCTCAACGGTCGCCGGGTGCCACTAGAAACAGCCGAAGAAAGGTTGGGGTGGTTGGCCAGAAAAGCGGAAGCGGGGGGGTTCAGGCTGCTTGAGGCTTGGGAGGCTGGTAAGCACACGGTTCATGGAACAAACTATTCAAATAAAAAAGGCAAGATTTATCATATTGGTGTACGCTTTCTGGGCTCTCTACTCGTAACCGATCAGGAAAAATTTTTATCAACAATATGCTGTGGTATTGGACCCGGCAAGGCTTACGGCTTCGGCTTGTTAATGATTAAAAAGTATTCTGGGTAAATACAGTTTTTATCAAAGGTGGCTGTACAAATGAAAGATAAACAGCTTCTACCGAGATTCAGCGACGGAAATAGCTTTTTATACCTCGAGCACTGCAAAGTAGAAAGGGATGCAAATGCTGTTGCAGCATACATGGAAGATGCAAAAATCCCGGTTCCATGCGCTTCCTTGTCTACATTAATGCTGGGTCCGGGCACAAACATCAGCCATGCGGCTGTTAAGGTGCTTGCGGATAATGGGTGCCAGGTTATCTGGTGTGGAGAACAGGGTGTCCGCTTTTATGCCCAGGGATTTCCCGATACCAAAAGTGCCGCCAACACCTTAAAACAAGCCTTTCTTCAGAGCATTCCCGAACTAAGACTAAAAGTAATCCGCAAAATGTACACAATGCGGTTTTTTGAAGATTTGCCTGAGGGATTAACGCTGCAACAAATTCGCGGCAAAGAAGGTGCCCGTGTACGGGACAACTATGCTTATTGGAGCCGTAAAACAAACATACCCTGGAAGGGACGTAATTACAAGCTAAATGACTGGGATATCAGCGATAATATAAACAAGGCGCTTTCCTGGGCTAACAGTTGTTTATACGGTGTTGTACAAGCCGGGATTGTATCATTAGGATATTCCCCGGCCCTTGGTTTTATACACATAGGCAAACAGTTGTCATTTGTTTATGATATTGCTGACCTGTATAAGACTGAGATAACTGTCCCCATAGCTTTTACCACTGTCTCAGAAGGGCCAACAAAAATCGAACCCGTGATACGAAAACGATGCCGTGAGATGTTCAAAGAAAAAAGGCTTCTGGAACAAATTGTGAAGGATATCGACATAATAATGTCTGCGGCGGATAAAGATATACCTAAATTAACCGAACCACTGGACGGTGAGTCAATGGGGATGCTTTGGAATGGATTTGCCAATTTTACCGTCGGAGGACGTAACTGGGGTGACGTTGATAAATGATTGTAATGGTTTTAGAAAGGGTTTCATCAGGTAAAAGAGGTCAATTAACTCGCTGGTTATTGGAACCCAAAGCTGGTGTATTTGTTGGCAATGTATCGGCGAGGGTTAGAGATAGGCTTTGGCAGATGATATGTAAAGGAATGGAACCTGACAATGGTGGCATTCTGATCTATTCGACATCTGACAACGAGCAGGGCTTTTCAATGAGGATACACGGTAATACCAACAGAACACTTATTGAACTGGATGGCTTGTATTTGGTCAAAATCCCTAGCAAATGATAGAGTTTAAAGAGTAGTCCCCGCGTGTGCGGGGGTGAACCGTCTAAGATATCCCAAGTTCCGCCTGCCAATTATCGTAGTCCCCGCGTGTGCGGGGGTGAACCGTGTATAGTACAGCCGGAATAGAAAGAGAACTTTGGTAGTCCCCGCGTGTGCGGGGGTGAACCGATAAGCATAGCCGCAGAGGGGTTGTCAGATAGAGTAGTCCCCGCGTGTGCGGGGGTGAACCGCACTATATCCTGCGGCGTCATTATGCTTTCGACGTAGTCCCCGCGTGTGCGGGGGTGAACCGTTTTTGTTGGCACTGGTGAATTTTATATTCGTCGTAGTCCCCGCGTGTGCGGGGGTGAACCGCCTACCGGGGAAGCGGTAATAATCAAAATTGTGTAGTCCCCGCGTGTGCGGGGGTGAACCGTGGTTTTATCCGGGTCACTGGGTATTGGTAAAGTAGTCCCCGCGTGTGCGGGGGTGAACCGTTAGTAGCAACAACCCTATGAGCTCCAATACTAGTAGTCCCCGCGTGTGCGGGGGTGAACCCAGAGGGGCGGGGTATTCATTTCCGCGGTACCACGTAGTCCCCGCGTGTGCGGGGGTGAACCGTGGAAACAGACCGGCGAAAAGGAGTGATTGCAAGTAGTCCCCGCGTGTGCGGGGGTGAACCGAAATTACAAAAGGCAAGGCTCTGGAATATGGCGTAGTCCCCGCGTGTGCGGGGGTGAACCGCAGTTATTGATAGATTATGGGGTTAAAGTTAGAGTAGTCCCCGCGTGTGCGGGGGTGAACCGTAAGGATCAAGTATTTGTTAAGCGAGGAAGGCCGTAGTCCCCGCGTGTGCGGGGGTGAACCTTAAGCAGATCGACCTGCTCATGGAGCAGCTATATATTGTAGTCCCCGCGTGTGCGGGGGTGAAC
>JAKPTB010000075.1 GCA_029555205.1 Bacillota bacterium | reverse complement strand
ACTCAGCGGTATCTTTTTTCTGTTGAGTTGCCTGGTTCCCACATCCGGTTAAGATAAATGTCATCGAAAGGACCAATATCAAGGTTACAATATTTTTTCTCATATCTTCCTCTCTCTTTCTTTATGCTCTACTAATTTGCTATGACTGACACTATGAAATCGCTAATAAAGTTTTAAAGAACCACCCTAAACCCCAATCCCAGACCTGATCACCTCCACTTTATTTCTAAAAGCAATTATAAAATCAATGCAGATATAAGTCTAATAGATAAAAGTTATATAAGTTCTTCCCCTTATAAGTTTTATAAATAATCATTCATATTTATCTGAAGGCATATAAGTTTTGTTAATTGAAGATAGTTTTCTAATAAATAAATTAATTATATTAATTTTTAAAGACATATATAATGGATTTGGTTGTGTTTGTATTAATATTTTAAGTCCAATATCAAAATCCTTGATTTATAAAAGAAAAAGGCCGGGCTAGCCCGGCTGCAGACTCCTGGTGATTAATAATTTCAAAAATAAAATATATCTAACTGCCCTTTTCACAACACGGGCCAGCGGCGCCCTGCTGTCGGCTCTGATCATCCCCTAACGAAGACAGCATACTGTCTGTTTCGCCTCTGCCATTGTATAGCCACCAGGTTAAAGCGTTATAACCTGATCCACACCGGCCCCGCCCAGCGCGGCGTAGAGTTGCGGAAAACAGCCGATCTGCGCGCCCTTGATCAACTTCTGGTCGATGCCGCGCTCGATGGCGCACTGGTCGCAGGCCATAAGCAGCATCCCGTTAACTTCCTGGATCTGGCGCAGCCTTTCACCCATCTCGGTGCCTTCCAGCAGGAAAAATGTGTTGTCCATGAAGAAGAACATCCCCGCCACGTTAACACCGTGGGTGCCTTTTTCCAGCTGGGGAATAATCATGGTGTTCAGGATTTTTTGCGAAGTTGTTGAACTGAAGACATAAGCAACTTTCATTTTTGAATCCTCCTTTATTTAAGTTAGTGCAAAAAGCATTTTGGCTACAATCAGCGCCTCCCGCGCGTCCAGGCAAAAAACTTCGTCCAGCTTAACTCCCCTGGCGGCAGCCCACTTTTCCAGGTGCTCCTTCGTACAGAAGAAGTTCATGATGTTTCAGCAGCTGCCGGCCCAGTTGTCGGCATTATTCAGGTCCACGTGCATTACGTGTGAGCCTTCCGGGTGCAGATTTACTATCTTTTCGTCTTCAATTACCACTGATATTTTTTGGCCGCAGTCCGCACAAATAGAATCAACACCTATGTCCTGTTTGAAGGTAAAGGCGGCGCCCATGGCGTCCACGGCACACATGGCGTAAAATCCGCGCCCGTCCTTCAAAGTCACTTTGTGGTTGGTGGGCAGTGCAGAAACGGGGTAGGCGAAATTGATGTTCCCTGCCTCGTCCGCCACTATTATGCGCTTGTCCATCATGCTGTGTATCAATGAGTCCGTTTCAATTTGAAGCGGCGCCGCAGATCGTATCAGGCTGCTTATGCTCACCGGTCCGCCTATTTCAATAATACGATCCAGCAAATGAAGCCTTAACAGCCGTTCTTCCCCGGTTAACCTGGAGGTGATGCTGTCAATTATCAGCCTTTCTGCAGGATAGTTTTTGAATTCTGCATTTTCTACTACTCTTACTGAAACTGCCACCTAAATAAACCTCCTTCCTCTCAGGCCAAGCACAGCTTTCCTTCGGTCACTGCGGTCTCTGCCTGCCTGCCCACGGCCACCTTGAGCGCTTCGGCCAGATGTTCCTTATGTTTTTGATACTCCATGCCCTTACGGTCACGGGGCCGGGGCAGCATGACAGGCATGTCGTCTACAATTTTTCCTTCTCGCGCCGACATGACGATCACCCTGTCACTGAGGTAAATTGCCTCATCCACGTCGTGAGTCACCATGACCACGGTGGTCTTGTCTTTCAGCCAGAGCGCCTCCAGGTCTTCCTGCAGCGACTGCCTCATCTGCATATCCACGGCTCCCAGCGGCTCGTCCATCAGAAGCACTTCCGGCCTGCCGGCCAGAGCGCGGATAAACGCGACCCTCTGCTTCATGCCGCCGGAA
>JAKPTB010000065.1 GCA_029555205.1 Bacillota bacterium | reverse complement strand
AAGCACATCGAGAAAGACGCTGCCCTTGAGCGGCGCTTCCAGCCCATTACCGTGGCTGAGCCGACGGTGGAGGAGACTATCCAGATTTTGACAGGCCTGAGGGACAGGTATGAGGCGCATCACAGGGTAAGGATTACGGACGCCGCTCTCGATGCGGCCGCGAGGCTGTCCAGCCGTTATATCACCGACCGGTTCCTGCCGGATAAAGCCATTGACCTGATGGATGAGGCAGGCTCCAGGGTAAGGTTGCAGGCTTTTGTGGCGCCGCCTGAATTAAAAGAACTGGAAAAGAAACTGGAAGAACTGCAAAAGGAAAAAGAGGCCGCGGTAGACGGCCAGGAGTTTGAAAAGGCCGCCGAGCTAAGGGACCAGGAAACAAAACTGCGATCAGAGCTGGAGGAGCGAAGGGAATCCTGGAAACAGAGGACAAGCGGCGCGGAACTGGTGGTTGACGAGGATGTCATAGCCCATATTGTTTCGACCTGGACCGGGGTTCCGGTAAAGAAACTGGCAGAGGGAGAGTCTGAAAGGCTCTTAAAAATGGAAGAAGTGCTGCACCAGCGCGTGGTTGGTCAGGACGAAGCGATCCAGGCCATATCGAGGGCTATCCGCAGGGCACGGGCCGGCTTGAAGGATCCAAAGCGCCCTATCGGCTCCTTTATTTTTCTGGGTCCGACCGGAGTGGGCAAAACCGAGCTGGCGAGGGCTGTGGCCGAGGTCCTTTTTGGCAGTGAGGAAGCCATGGTCAGGATTGACATGTCCGAGTACATGGAAAAATTCGCAGTATCCCGGCTTGTTGGCGCCCCTCCCGGTTACGTGGGGTATGACGAGGGGGGACAGCTGACCGAGGCTGTGCGGCGCAAGCCGTACACGGTGGTGCTGCTGGACGAAATTGAAAAAGCCCACCCGGACGTCTTCAATATCCTGCTGCAGGTGATGGAGGACGGCAGGCTGACAGACGCCAAGGGGCGTACAGTGGACTTCAGAAACACCGTTTTGATTATGACATCAAACGTGGGCCTGCACACCATCAAGAGGGAAGCTGTGATGGGTTTCCGGACGGGTGATCAGGAAAAGTCAAATTACGATGATATGAAGAGGAAAATAACTGATGAACTGCGCCGGACCTTCCGGCCTGAATTCCTCAACCGGATAGATGAAACTATAGTCTTCCATGCTCTTACTGAAGAACACATTAAAGATATAGTAAGCCTGATGCTTAAAGTTGTCGCCGACCGGATGAAGGAAAACGAGGTAGAAGTCGAAGTCGCTGAGGCGGTAAAAGGCCTTCTGGTCAGGGAAGGGTTTGACGAGGCTTACGGCGCCAGGCCGCTGCGGCGGGCTATATTGCGCTTCGTGGAAGACCGTCTGTCCGAAGAACTGCTGAGGGGCACATTCCGCCGCGGAGACAGGGTGCTCCTTGATCTGGACGAAACAGGTAAGGAAACTAAAGTTGTTAAATTGTAAGTAAATAAAAACAGCCCGGGTCAGTGTTAAGGGCGCCTTATTTGGACCGGGCGCCCTTTTAACATTTTTAGACGAGAATTCCCCCACCTCTAAGGTGGCGGGATGAATCGCATTTCCCTTATGATTGGACAACCCGGGGTTTTATTTCCAGACTATGGTTACTTGTAGTATGTCGTACCAAATGTTATAATTTAGAAATAACCAAAACTTGGAGACTTTTTGTCGATGCGAGTAAAGACCAAATACTTATGCCAGGAATGCGGGCAGCAGTCTGCCCGCTGGTTGGGGCGCTGCCCCGGCTGCGGCAGTTGGAACAGCCTGGTCGAAGAGCCGGTCAACCGCCCGGCTGCCGGCGCTTCCCCCTTGTCGGGCGAGGTGCCGCGTCCCGTTACGGAAGTGCCTGTACTGGAGGAAGAACGTATTTCCACAGAACTTGGTGAAATGGACCGTGTCCTTGGCGGGGGCCTGGTTCCGGGTTCGCTGGTTTTACTCGGGGGCGACCCCGGGATCGGCAAATCGACACTGCTGCTCCAGGTCTCTCAATTACTCAGCCGCAGGATGCAGGCGCTTTACGTGTCCGGGGAAGAATCGATGCGCCAGGTGCGGCTCAGGGCCGACCGGCTGGGAGAGCCTTCTCCGGGTTTATTGTTGTTATCTGAAACGGATATAGATATAATAGAACACCACCTGAAAGAGATTGGACCGCCGGTAGCGGTGGTCGATTCAATACAGACAATTTATAAGAGCGACATGGGTTCCGCTCCGGGGAGCGTGGGGCAAGTCCGCGAATGTGCGGCCCAGCTCATGCGCCTGGCAAAAACCACAGGTATTTCGATTTTTTTGGTCGGGCACGTGACTAAGGAAGGTGTAATAGCCGGCCCGAGGGTGCTGGAGCACATGGTCGACACAGTCCTTTACCTGGAAGGGGACCGGCACCAGTTTTTCCGTATCCTGCGCTGTGTAAAAAACAGGTTTGGTTCAA
>JAKPTB010000058.1 GCA_029555205.1 Bacillota bacterium | reverse complement strand
GACAACAGCGCCATTCCCGACTTTCAGTCCCCTTGTTATCGGGTCAGACAGTGCAACGTTGCTAAGTATGATGATGGTGTTCCAGAGCCAGCTGAGCTTTCAGTCCCCTTGTTATCGGGTCAGACAGTGCAACTTAGTACCACCTAGGGCTTTTTAACTAGGCGCAGGTCGCCTTTCAGTCCCCTTGTTATCGGGTCAGACAGTGCAACCCACCTCTACCTCTTACTCGACAACAGCGCCATTCCCGACTTTCAGTCCCCTTGTTATCGGGTCAGACAGTGCAACACCGAATTCTTTTATACTCCGTTCTAACTTTTCTATACTTTCAGTCCCCTTGTTATCGGGTCAGACAGTGCAACCTCCTTATTATATTAGACTATTAAAAGATTTTAGGGAGCTTTCAGTCCCCTTGTTATCGGGTCAGACAGTGCAACGTTGAGGCCTTTGAAATAAAAAGTCCCAGTCTATCGTCTTTCAGTCCCCTTGTTATCGGGTCAGACAGTGCAACGGTTAGGCACCCTGTTACACTCATCAAAAAACAAAACAACCTTTCAGTCCCCTTGTTATCGGGTCAGACAGTGCAACATCGTATTCTGAAATAGCTTCAAGGCTATCTCTAATCTTTCAGTCCCCTTGTTATCGGGTCAGACAGTGCAACGGATAAGCAAAGGATAAAGCAACTAGAAGCTATCTTGACTTTCAGTCCCCTTGTTATCGGGTCAGACAGTGCAACGGTGAAGAAGGCCAATGATACCGCCCCATACGTGGCGATCTTTCAGTCCCCTTGTTATCGGGTCAGACAGTGCAACCTGAGGTTGACACTTGTACCCAGGCAGATCATTCCTTTCAGTCCCCTTGTTATCGGGTCAGACAGTGCAACTGCCGAGTTCTTTATGTTTATCTGCTGCCATCTTAGGCTTTCAGTCCCCTTGTTATCGGGTCAGACAGTGCAACCGACCGCGAGAAGTCGACAAAACCCTTGGTATTACTGGCTTTAGCAGCAACCAAGTGAGTACAGCAACACCATTTTTTTCGCAAATCCCTTTTCTGCGTCAAAATACCCTCCATTTGCGAAAATGGGATTTTATTCATCATTCCCCGTCCCTGGCTAAGAATCCTCTTTTTATTTTAACCAAAGCACTGCATAATATATTGGCCAACACCCGGGACATATTTTCAAAATGGATGGCAGAACAGAACCTGACACCGGCTTTAACCTACTTAATAAGCGTATGCTGCCTGTCGTCAAGCCCATTACAAGCACCGGCAAAGCGGAATCGGGGTTGAGCGTAGCCTGTGGCGCAGCTCTCCGCTGGTTGTTGCCCCGGTACAACCCATATATGCAATGAGTCCCGCAAGCAGAATAACAACATGAACAAGCACAGGCTTACTATTAAATTCCAAAATCATGCTCTCCTTGTATTTCTTGAATCCTCTTATACTGGCTGCTTATGCTTTACATTTTTTCTTACTTGCTTATTCACCAAAAGTAAGGGACTTCCTGTTTTTATACCATAAAAGGCAATGATATTGGTTCGCCTGGCATATTTATCACAGGTTAACCCTCAGCCGGCTTAGGAAAACGAAAGTGGTATGTTATAGGGGAAGGCCAGGTGAGCAGCCTGTCATCTTCCCTGGTATAGGGTCCCGCATTGTGGATCAGAAGAGGTACCCCGTCCGCCCGCCTCTTGTCCGAAACAATTCCAACGTGATCGTAAGGCGGCCCGAACACCACAATGTCGCCGCCCTGCCACTGCTTTAAATTCCCTGCATCCCACGGGATGATCTCAGTAGTCAACTGGTCGGCGTATTTTTTAAAAAAGGCCTCCTGGTTCGGCACCCGACGGAAATCAATATTGGGTTCGGGTACGCCTGCCACACGGGGATAGTCTTCCGTATGCTCCTTTATATCCCGGTCCATCATATCCTTTAGGTTATAGCCCGCGTTTTGCAGCGCCCGCCAGATTACATCGGTGCAGACACCTTCGTTATCAGGCGGGTACCCACCAGCGTAATAGGCATCCTTATATAAGGGTCTTGCCTCCAGATCCTTGCGAGCCCCCTGGACAATATCGTCAAGGTCATAGAGGCCGTCACAATCCTTGTCGCTGTCCAGCACAACTTTCTCGACAACACAACGTTTTTCAACCAACCCGCGTAGATCCAGGCGGGGCAGGTTGGAGTTACGATACGGCCACTCAAATAATCCAAACAATAATGCCACGGTAACAATTAACAGCGTGGTCTTAATACCCAATAACCGCCATTTGCCTGTTCTGAAATTTTTCATACTTACTCCAGTTTTCCACTTTTTAGCACATTTTCTAAGCGCGATTGTCAGGTAGATACCGGCCTCAAAATATAATACCGAAGTATAGCGGTGCCAATTTACTGTCAAGTACCGCAAAAGGTTTTGCCAAAGAATTAACTAGTATAGCCCATTTTCGTAACTGCCCGGTTCATATTTATTGGGATCCCCATCCCTACAGGTTATTGCCAATCCATTCCAATACCGGATCGGTCCCTTCCCGGTAAGCGGCAAAAGACTCTTCGATCACTTTATCCGGCGCTAACGTATTGATATCCTCCTCAACCCACTTAAAATACTTCGTTGAATATCTTATTGGCTTTTCGCTGTTCGGAAGCTCAAACTGCTTTACCTCGCCGTAATGGTTAGGTTCTCCTCCCGTGGCTTCTCCCACAAAAAAGGCATTTGTCTCTTTCTTTAAGCGAACGGCATTTAAAACAGCAGAGGAATAAGTGTCCCTGCCAATTATCACATAAAGCCTGCCCGGCTGGTTGAAACTGCTTTTTTTCACATCTTTGATAAATGGTTCAAGGATGGTTGAGCTGCCCCCGCGGTTATCCCTGATATCCAGAACCAGCTTTTCCACTTCATGGCTATCCACGAAACCCCAGAATTCTTTGGCAAAAATTTCAAAGGGCCTGTCCCTCATCTGCCGGCAGCTGTTGTAATTAAGGTAAACAGTTTTCTCCTCCTCCAAATACTCGTACCAATAATTCTCGTCCGGGCGACTCCGGTACAGCGGCACAGGTTTGGCCGGACTTTCGGCCGCCACATATTCCTTATAACTTATAGGCTGCAGCCCAACTTTTTTTTCTTCACCGTTTAACAGCTCTACCCCCAGTTCGATCTGATCCGTGGTGCTTACCCCGAAGTATTGCAGGACGCCGGGTATCGGCAAATAATAGATGATCTGGGTTTTAAACCAGCTTTCATTGGCCGCGCCCAGCAAAGGCCTAAGCTTATTTACAACATCCTCTATCCTTTGGCCGTTTAAGGTGATGACTCTGGCATCCAGCAATTCCGCATATTCTTTAGCCGCGCCGGTAATATAGATGCCTTCGGCAAACCAATGAAACTCCAGCGGGTACCGGTATTCGGCGCTGATACTGGATCCGGTATGGGTATCACCGATACCGGCCAGAATAACGCTTAACTCGATCTCGATTTGCTCGTCCGTATAAGCGGGAACCTTATCTTTTAGTTCCGCCAGTTGCCTGTGAAACTCTTCTTCGGGGAGATGAAAAAACAAATTCTTATGGACCCTGGGCAGGGTTTTTTCCAGATAGGCGATATCGTTCACCCAGCAGCTGTCCCGGTCTTCTGCCAGGTATGGGCCGGTTGAAGGGATTCTGCCGCACCCGGCAAGGGCAAAGATAAGCGAAAAGAAGAACGCAAAAACAAAGGTTACAGTTGCAGCCTGCCTTAATCCGGAATAATTCCTACTATTAAAATCAAGCTTTCTCATAAATTCCCCACCCCTTTACCACCATATCCTGATACTTTCTGCACATAAATACATAGTAACCTGTCATGGCCAGGAGCAAAATACCAATTCCCATCAGAATACTGCCGGTGAAAGTATAATGGATAAAGGTCTCCAGAGCCTTAATAGCCATAACACCATGCATAATACCCAATAAGGACGGTAGAATAAAGGCTATGCCCACCTGGGTATAGATGCTGCTCCCGATCTCCTTTTTGGTCATGCCAATTTTTGTTAGAATCTTATATTGCTCGCGGTCCAGGATGGCATCACTTAGAATCTTAAAATAAATGGCGCTGAAGGTGGAAATCCCAAAGACAATAGCCATCACCAGGCCCATAAAATAAAAGGCGCCGATTAGATAGTATTTGTATTGATACTGCCCGGCATAGCTGTTCAGGTTACCGCCGGGGTTTTTCATCACTCCGGCGATTTTCTCCACCAGTTGCAGGCTGTCCCGGGGCTCAGTGATGTTAATTCCGTGCAGCGTCAACTCCTCGCTGCTTCTTCTCATTTCATCGTATTGCTTATCAGTGACGATATAGGTTTCATACTGACCGATTTCATTTATTTCACCGATAAAGGGAATCTTGACCTCATTTTTCAGCACAAAGTCCCTGCCCTGAATAGTTATTTTGTCTCCCACATAGCTGATACCCGAAAAAACCAGATTGGAGTGTAAGATGCTTACTGTTTCCTGCTCCGAAGGTTCGATCTCCGTCAGGATTTCCTGATAATTTTCCGGCCGGGTCAGCTTTAATGATTTTTGCACCTCGGAATAACTTGTAACCAGACAGTCTTGCGTCCGCCGGCCACTGACGCCCTGATAGGAAACCTCACCCCTGATAAAATGAGTATCATGTTCGGCAAGAATCCGGTGCCCGGACTCCTCAATCAGTGCTTTAATCCTTTTAACCGTTTCCTCATCCTGATTGATATAGGTGATGCTGAAAGGCGCTTCCACAGCAGCATTGGTGAAGGCGTAATATTTAAGAGCCAGGCTCCCGCTGAAAGCGGCAAAGGTAGCCGCACACAGGATAGCCGTCAAAGCCAGGCTCCTGTAATGGGTTCTCAACCGGAACAGGGTATTGCTGAAGCTTACCAGCCTGGATCCTTTATAGATGGCTTTTTTATTCTGAATCAGCCCGTTGAGGATAATCGCCAGAAAGCTGCCGAAGAAAAAATAGGTGCCGGTGCAGACCAGGAGCAGGATCAGTACGGAAGTCTCCACATAGTTCAGGGGCAAATCAAAGGGCAGGGTAAAAATATTTAAGGCCAGATAATAAGCTGTAAGGATACAGGCCACACCCAACAGGCCGCGCACCCATCTAATTCTCGGCAGGCTTTGTTCTTGCCTGGCCGTATTCAGGATCTCGATCAGCTTACTTCTGCGCACCATCCAGTAATTCTTCAAGCCCATCACCAGAATGATCACAGCCAGGATCAGGAGCAGCCAGCCGATGGCCTTGAGGGGGATATAAAATGGGATCTGAATTTCCAGGATCATCGCTTTGGCCAGCAGCATAAAAAAGAGTTTGGAAAACAGAATGCCGGCAGGCAGGCCGGTGACCACGGCCGTTGCCCCCAGCAGGATGCTTTCCACAGCAAAGATTAGGCCGATTTTACCGACGGGGACCCCCATCAGCAGATAGGTCCCAATTTCCTTGTAACGCAGTTTGTAGAAAAAACTATTGGCATGGAACATAAAAGACAGCATGGTCAAAAACAGGACTAGACTGCACATGGTACTGGCTACCTGGGCAAAGACATACTGTTCACCTAGAACCTTAAGATACGGGTTGTAGTTCACCGCCAAAAAATTATAATAGATGACCGTTGCCAGGCTCAGTACCCCTAAATAAAATTTATAAAGCTTCAGGTTGTTCTTAAATAACAGCCAGGAGATATTAAAGACGTTCAATCCCTTTCGCCTCCCAGCAAGGCTACCATGTTTAGAATCTTTTTAAAGAACTCTTCGCTATTGCCGTTTGTTTCCAATTTGCCGCTGATCATCCCGTCCTTCAGGAACAAAACCCGGTCACAATAACTGGCGGCAGTGGCGTCATGGGTCACCATCACCACTGTGGTCCCGTATTTGTTCCTGACATTCTGAAAACAAGCCAGAAGTTCGGAGGCTGCTTTGGAATCCAGCGCCCCGGTGGGCTCGTCGGCAAACAAAATTTTGGGGTCGTTGACCAGGGCCCGGCAGACAGCTGCTCTTTGCTTCTGCCCGCCCGAAAGCTGGTAGGGGTATTTGTCCAGCTGGTCGTCGATGCCAAAAAGCTCCGTCAACTCCCGGACTTTGCGCAAAATTTCTTCCGGCTTCCTGTTATTGAGGGTCAGGGGCAGGGCGATATTGTCC